>CALXMH010000050.1 GCA_944389425.1 uncultured Clostridia bacterium | reverse complement strand
TTTCTTTTCATATGTATATCACTCCAATCTTCATACTTTTATATTAACATATTTCATTCATTCAAAAACTACTAACCCCATCTAGTTAATTTGCAAATTTTTTTAATAAAAAAACATACTCACCTTAATTTTATAGGGTAGCCCGAGAAGTTGATATATATTATTTTGAAGTCCGAGGAAGTTATACATCGTACGCATTTACCCACGAAGCCATGTGAGGCGAAAAATAATATATATCAACTTCTCGGGCGGCTACCTTAAAAAACAACACAAAAAAGACACATAAACCTAGTTATCACAATAACTAAGTCCATATGCCTTATACATCTATATATTTCTCCTACTTAATTTCTCTAACAAACTACCTGTGTGTGTGTGTGTGTACAACCATGCGACTTTCAGCTATTTTTATCATGCAATTCTCTCCTTCTTTCGTTATATCTAACACAAACATTATATACAAAAGGAAAAAAATTGTCTACACTTTTTCCAAAAATAATTCTTCTACTTCTTTTTTACTAAGTTTTGTATATTTTACTATAGTTTCCAAATTAACATTATCTTTTATCATTTCCATTGCTGTTTTTATTCTGCCTTGCTTTTCTCCACGTTTTTCTCCAACTATTTCGCCCTCTTCCTTCCCACGTGTTTTTCCATTAATATATGCCGCTCTCTCATCTAATATTGCCTTTTCTCTTAAAAATTGCCACCTCTTTGTCGCTTCATCTCCTGTTAAGTATTCATATTCTTTTTGTGCCTTTTCTACTAATTTGTTTTGTGCTATTGCCATATTCACCATCTCCCTATCCTCATAATCTATGAATGTTAACCATTCTTCTAATTTTGTTTTCGGTTCTTTTACTTGTTCTCTAAACTTTGGTAACTCTATAAAGTAGAATTTTATTCCATCTATTACTATATATTTTCTGTATTTACTATCTACTATTACTGTATCTGTATTATATTCCTCTGTTTCTAGCATGTTATAGTCTAGTATACTTATTACATACATATCTTTTATTTGCTCATATGTTTGTCCTACTTCTAAACTACTTGCCATTATTTTGCTTGCATAATACATCGCCCTTTTACGCATTTTACACTTATCTTGTAATTGCATTTCTATTACTACTATTGCATTTTCATTTATTTTTACTCTTAAATCTAATCTTCCTACTTTCTCTTTGGTATGGCTTTTGTTTAATTCTACTTCTTTTTGTATTTCTATTTTATTTATTTTTATCCCTAGTATTTCTTCTAAAAATTCTTTTAGCAAATCTTCATTTCCAACTTTTGAAAATAGATTTTTAAATATTACATCGCTCTTTGGTTTATTAATTTTTTCTTCTTGTTCCAATTGTTTTTATACCTCCTATTTTACATTAAAATTTCTTTCATATCAATACTTTTACAAATACTCGTCCCACAGTATAAAAATCACCTCCTGTTATTATTTTTCTTATAATCCAAACTGATTATCTCGGCTGATATGCCAATGAATTTTTCTGTCCGTCTCTAAGTTGCCTTTTTTGAAATTAAGATGTTTTTATTTTACTACATAAATTTTCAAAAGTAAATACTTCAAGTCCCTCTTTTCATCGCAAGTTTCGACATTTTTTTGCATATTCCCTTATTATATTTTCTTATTATAACTGTGATTTTAGAATAAAATAAATTAATAATATATAATAAATGGTAATACATGATTCATATATTACCATTTATTTATATTGTAAATAAAATGTTTTATTCAATGTATAACACTACTCTAAAGCCAGTTTGATTATTAGGGGTAAGTGATGAAAGTAATGCACCATATGAATAAAAACTTACATTGTCATAATATCCACCAAAAGCATCACAATTTCTTGCATATAGATACTCTTGTAAATTTCCAACAAAATCATATATATTATTGGCCATATTTCTTTCTGTAATTCCGGTTCCTAATATCATGTTATATATTTTTTTATCTTTATTTTCTGCATATTGATATGTTTTTCCATGGTCTTCTGAATATAGTCCTGTAAAACTAAAATTTACATTTGAATAATTTCCCCATTCTTTTGCATTTTCAACATCGTATCCTGCTTGACTTATCCAATATCCAATTGCTTGAACTTGCCTTTGTGTAAGTAATCCACTTTTAACACTTGTACTATCTTTGTACATATTTTGTGCATTTTTTAATGCATTTGAATAGCTTATATAATTCCATGGCCTAATTCCAGCTTTACTTACTGGAATCCCTAAAATATTATTTGTGTTTTCATCAATATTACTCAATATCTCTTGTAATTCATTTGGTACCCCTGCCTCATATCTTGCAACATAAAATCCACCATATTTTAATATCTGGTTTTCTTCTTCAATTGTTTTATCTAAATTATTAATATCATATACATCTTTATCTTTTATACTTTCTTCATCATAATGTATATTTGCTAAATCCATTGGTACCCAAACAAACTGATTACCTAAATCATCTTCTATAACTAATCCTTTATTCCAATCAGCAACTTCTCCATTAACCATTTCCCATTTTGCATTTTCAGTGTCAACCTTATGAAATCCTTCTGGTACAATAGGATTATTATATTTTGAAATTGATTCTACTTTATTATTTTCTTTTAATAGTATAATAGCTACAATAATCGATAAAATTATTAGAACAAATATTACTGAAAAAATTACTTTTTTCTTCATAACTTGGCTCCCCTTTATATTTTATTA
>CALXMH010000049.1 GCA_944389425.1 uncultured Clostridia bacterium | reverse complement strand
TAATATTGCAGATATATATTCATTAACAAAACAGGATATTGCATCTTTAAAAAAGAATGGAGATAAATTTGCACAAAATTTAATAGACGCAATACAAGAAAGTAAAAATAATGAGCTTAACAAATTGATTAATGCTTTGGGAATTCGTCATGTTGGAACTAAATCTGCAAAAATTTTAGCAAAAAGATATGGTACTATGGACAAATTAATGAATGCATCTTTTGAGAGCCTAAGCTTAACAGAAGATGTAGGAGAAATTACAGCAGATAGTGTTTCTGAATTTTTTATGCAAGAACAAACAAGAGACTTAATAGAAAAATTAAAGACAGCAGGAGTAAATATGGTAGAACACCAAGAAGAAATAATTGATGAGAGATTTTACGGAAAAGTTTTTGTACTAACAGGAACATTAGAAAATTACACAAGAGAAGAAGCAGGAAAAATTATTGAAAGATATGCAGGCAAAGTTTCTAGTACGGTTTCTAAAAAGACATCATATGTTTTAGCTGGGGAAGAGGCTGGAAGTAAGCTTACAAAAGCAGAAAGATTAGGGGTTACAATAATTACAGAAAAGCAATTTGAAGAAATGATAAAATAGGAGAAAATAATGCAAGAATATACGTTTAACCATTTTTGGAAAGACTTAGATGATGGTTTAGAAATATATTACACATATATGAATAAAAGATATATGATATATAAATTAACTAAAAACTGTTATAAGCAAGAATTAATAGACAGAGATGAAAAAAGTCCGCATCCTAAAATGTCTATGCTTACACTAAAAAGAGTAAAAGAATTGTTTGAGCATATGACAGATTTTGAATATAAAACAGGGCTATAAAAAAGAAAGTGCTACAATTTTACATGTAGCACTTTCTTTTGCTATATTATTTTACAAAAATGGTTTTATAATTTGTATAAACAACCATTCCAGGCTTAGAACCAGAAGGCTTTTTTACATATTTTACATAGCAATAATCAACAGGAATATTAGAAGAATGTTTGGCTCTACTACTTCGTGCAGCAAGTGTTGCACATTTATAAATTGTGTCTTCATCAATTGGTTTTCCTTCTGTTTTTAGTATAACATGGCTCCCATGTATCCCTTGGGTATGGAACCACATGTCTGTATCAAAAGCACTTTTGGTTAGAGCATCGTTTTGTTTATTGTTTTTTCCAACATATACTACAAAGCCATTAATATTATACTGAAAAGGAACATTTTTAGATTCTTTAATTCTGTCAGATTGTACTGCTTTTATGTGTATATTAAAGTTTTCTTGAGTTTCTGAATTTATTTCTTCTAATATAGAAGTGGTTTGAGCATCTTCTATTGAGTATATTAGGCTTTCTATATATTCAAGTTCTAATTTTGTTTCCTTTTTTTGTTTTGTTACAATTTTTAAGGCATTTTTTAGTTTGTTGTATTTTTTAAAGTATTTTTCTGCATTTTTGCTTGGAGATATTTTTTCGTCTAATGGTATGGTAATTGTTTCACCTGTATAATAATTTAATACTTCGGCAGATGATATGTTTTTGCCTAAATTATACAGGTTAGCTGTTATTAGTTCTCCATAAAGTTTATATTTATCCATATTTTTGCATTCTTCTAATTTTGAGTTTATGTTTTCTAATCTTTTAGTGTATTTTTTTAGCTCAGAAAGTACTATTTTTAATACATTATTTCTAAGATTAGTAAAATTTGCTTTTTCTTCTTTTTCGTGGTAGAAGTCGTCTATAAAAAAGTTTACTTGCAAGTTTTGCTTATTTTTAGTTGAGATTATAAAGTAGTCTTTTTCATTTTTAGATAGTGTGCATATATTATTGTCTAAGCTTTTTACAATGTTTGAAATTGTATTATATATTTTTTCCAAGTCATTTTGATTAAATTTGTTTAAATCTATTTCTAAGTATTCACATATATTTTTTACAAAGGATATAGATATTCCTATAAATTGGTCAGATAGTTGTTTTGTAAGTGGTGCATCATTTTTTATCATGTTTATAAATGTTTCCTTGCTAGTGGTAATAAATGATGTTTTGTTATTGCTGGCCATTACATAAGGCCTTGCAGGCATAAGTTCACGAGGTGCTTCGAAGTGTTTTAAGCAGTCTATTATGTTATTGTTTTCGTTTAGCAAAATTACATTACTAAAATGTCCCATAATTTCTATTATTAGTTTTTTGTTTATTTTGTCGTTTAATTCGTTGTATGTTTCTAGGGTGATTTCTACTGTTCTTTCTAGGTCTAAGCTGTTTATAGAGATTATTCTGCTTCCTATTAGGTGCTTTCTTAGAAGCATACAGAAGTTGGGGGCGGTTTGTGGGTTTGGTTTTGAGTATGTAGTTAAATGAAGTCTGCAATTTTCTGGGTTTATACAAATGTTTAGAGCATAGTTTTTTCCATTGCAATAAATGCCTAAGATTATGTCATTTTTTGTAGGTTCGAAAACTTTATTAATTTTGCCGCCTATTATATTTTTATTTAATTCTTCTACAATTGTTTTTGTAACAATACCATCGAATGCCAATTTTATTTCTCCTTTTATAATAATTTCAATTTATTTTAACATTTTTAATATAGATATTCAAGAGTAATTTGCATGGGGACGTTTCCTAATGGGGACTTTTACCCCACTGGGGACACATCTATATTTTGAAAAAGGTGTAGACAAAGTGGATTGTTTTGTATATAATGTTTGTGTGAGATAGAACGAAAGAGGGAGTTGTATTAAAATGGCTGAAAGTCGCATGGTTGTACACACACACACACACAGGTGATTTGTTAGAGAAAATAAATAGGAGAAATATATAGATTATGAGGCATATGGACTTAGCTTGTGGGCTAGGTTTATGTGTCTTTTTGTTTTGCTTGTGAGTAAGTGTGGAGCTTTTTAAGGTAGCCGCCCGAGAAGTTGATATATATTATTTTTCGCCTCACATGGCTTCGAGGGTGGGAGCGTACGACGTATAACTTCCTCGGACTTCAAAATAATATATATCAACTTCTCGGGCTCCTCTACTACTTAAAATTATTCATTATTAATTATTCATTAATTTGATAAAGTATCCGTATAGGGTTAGTAGTTTTTGGAGATAATGTGATAAGATAGAAAAAGTAGAAAACAAAAGAAAGGATGTATGAAGATAATGAGAGAAAAGAAATTAAAACTAAAAATATTAGAAAACAGAAGAAGCAAAAAGCGGAATAACACTAATAGCATTAGTAATAACGATAATAGT
>CALXMH010000048.1 GCA_944389425.1 uncultured Clostridia bacterium | reverse complement strand
ACTCCTTTGTATTTGCACCTAAACAGGTGTTAAACATATATTTATATTATATATTATAATTGGAGCTAATTCAATATATTTGTGGAAATTTGCATGGAGCTTAGATTTTTCAAAATGTAGATGTGTCCCCAGTGGGGTATTTTACCCCATTGGGAAACGTCCCCACGCAACATAAAAAACAAAGGAGCAGAAAATTCTGCTCCTTTTGAGATACTTACTTTAAGTCAAATTCAATTTTAACATGTGCAGGGAAAATAAACCTTACCGTGTTTTTGTTCACTTTGACTTCTTGTGCGGAAAATTCTTCTTTTAAGAATTTACGTTCCTCTCGATTAATGGTAAATAAAGAACACTGTATATAATGTCTACCATCTTCAAGCGTTCCAGAAAGTTTCCACTGAACTTTTTCATTCAAATCAGAAACCCGTAAAATTTTTTCGTTCTTTTCGCACATATGATGTACCTCCTTGAAGAAAATAAAATATTGTATACTTTATTATACAACGCTTTTAGCCGTTTTGTCAAATTTATCATAAATCTGTACATCTTAAAAGCATTAAAACTAACATCTTCTTCTTTCACATAAAATCATTATAATTTTAATAAGAATTAAAATAAATAATACTATTGCCAAAACAATAATTGCAGGTAAAGCTAGTAATATTAATCCAAATAAAGCTGCTCCTATTATTAAGCCTAGTGTGAAAGCAAAAAGTGTAACTAATATTGCAAGTACTAACCATCTACAACATCCATTATCTTTTCTTGGTTTTTCACAACATGTTATATTAATTTGTGGCTCCATATATATCCACCTCCTATGCGAGAATGGTTATATATTATTATATGTAAATAGCCAAAAATGGTTAACAAAAAATCTAAATTCCCATTATAGAATATCCACAATCTGCATAAATAATTTGTCCTGTTATGCTAGAAGACATATCACTAAACAAGAAAGCTACAACATCCCCTACTTCTTCTTTACTTACATTTCTTTTAAGAGGAGCTTTTTCCTCTACAACATGTAATATTGAACCAAAATCCTTAATTCCTTTTGAAGATAAGGTTTTAATAGGTCCAGCAGAAACCGCATTTACTCTAATACCTTTTTGTCCTAGATTATAGGCTAAATATCTAACACTTGTTTCTAATGCTGCCTTAGCAACTCCCATAACATTATATCCTGGTAAAACCTTTGTAGAACCATGATATGTTAAAGAAACAAGGCTCGCATTTTCATTTAATAGCTCTAATTCATCTGCAATTCTTGCTACTGCCACAAATGAATATGCGCTAATATCATTTGCATGTGCAAAGCCTTCTCTAGATGTAAATATAAAATCATCTCTTAAATCATTAGTAAATGCATGTGCTATACTATGTAAAATGCAATCTACTTTTCCATATTCATTTTTTATACTTTGCATAGCTTCTTTTATAGATTCATCGCTAGACGCATCACATGGAAATGCTTTTGAACCTGGTATCTCTGAAATTAATTCTAACAATTTTTCTCCTCCATCTGTTGGATTATATGTAAACACTATATTTTTAGCCCCGTTTTTATGAGCTTCCATTGCTGCTCCCCAAGCTATACTCCATTTATTTCTAATTCCCATTATAACTACTGTTTTGTTTTCTAAATTCATTTTAATTCCTCCTATTAATTACATATTTCTAAATTTTTCATATCTTTTTTGTATTAACTCTTCTGGATTTATATCTTTGTAGTCTTGAACAAATTTTTTTATTTCCTGTTTTATTGAAGAAGACATTTTTTTCAAATCTTCTCCTGCACCGCCTTTTGGCTCTTCTAGTATTTCGTCTATTACTCTAAGTTCGTATAAATCATGAGAAGTTAGTCTCATAATTTCTGCTGCTTCTTTGGCCTTAGATCCATCTTTCCACAAAATACTTGCATATCCCTCTGGTGATAAAATTGAATATATTGCATTTTCTAACATAATTATTCTATCTCCAACACCAATTGCTAATGCTCCTCCACTTGAGCCTTCTCCTATTACAAAAACAAGTATAGGAACTTTTAATGCAGACATTTCCATTAGATTTTTAGCAATAGCTTCCCCCTGGCCTCTTTCTTCTGCTCCTATTCCTGGATATGCTCCTTTTGTATCTATAAATGTTATTATTGGTCTATGAAACTTTTCAGCCTGTTTCATTAATCTTAATGATTTTCTATATGCTTCTGGATTTGGCATTCCAAAATTTCTTTCTATATTTTCTTTGGTATCTCTTCCCTTTTGTTCTGCAATTATTGTAAATGCCTGTTTATCTATTGTTGCAATTCCTGTAACTATGGATTTATCATCCCTAAAATTTCTGTCTCCACTAAATTCTATAAAATCATCAAAAATATTTTCTATATACTCTAGCGCTGTTGGTCTAGATGGCTTTCTAGCAAGTAGAACTCTATCCCATGCACTCATTTCTTCAACATTATTCTTAGCCATCTATTTATTTCCTCCTTTATGCATTACTAAAATTTTATTTAAAACAGATTTTAAATCTCTTCTACTTACTATTTTATCTACAAATCCATGTTCTAATAAAAATTCTGATGTTTGAAAATCTTCTGGTAGTTCTTGTCTTATAGTATCTTTTATAACTCTTGGTCCTGCAAAACCTATCATTGCATTTGGTTCTGCTAAAATTATATCTGCAAGACTTGCAAAACTTGCAGTAACACCGCCATATGTTGGATCTGTCAAAACAGATATATATAAAAGTCCTGCTTCATCTAATTTTTTTATTGCACTAGATGTTTTTGCCATTTGCATTAAAGATATAATTCCTTCTTGCATTCTAGCTCCACCAGATACTGAAAATATTATTATTGGTAGTTTTTCTTCTATTGCTTTTTCCACTGAATATGTTATTTTTTCTCCAACTACATATCCCATACTTCCCATAAGAAAATTTGCATCCATTATACATATTACTGCTTTTTCTCCACTTATTTTTCCTATTCCACAAACTACTGCTTCTTCTAATCCTGTTTTTTCTTTTAATGTTTTAAGCTTTTTTTCATAGTCTTCTAAATGAAGTGGATTTGATGTTTTTACATCTAATTTAAATTCTTCGAATGTACCTTCGTCTACTATTTGGTTTAATCTTCTTCTACTTGATAATCTAAAATAATTTCCGCAATGTGGGCAAATGCTATAATTGTTATGCAAGTCTTCCTTGTATAATATTTCTTTACATTTGTTGCATTTTACCCATTTTCCAATAGGAATATCTGCTCTTTTTTTATTTGCTGCTTCTTCTTTTGTTGGTAATTCTCTTTTTTTAATTTTATCTACAATCATTTTTTACTCCTAATTAATATCCCAATTTTTTACTTATAAATGATGTGTCAAAATTTCCATTTTTAAAATCTTCACTATTTAAAATCTTTAATAAAAATTC
>CALXMH010000047.1 GCA_944389425.1 uncultured Clostridia bacterium | reverse complement strand
AATTGTTTTCATAGACACGGAGCTGTAAGTGCAGGACATAGAATTGCACATTGTAATCATCTTAGTAATTCACCATATCTGTTCGATGGCTACATTTTGAAAGAATACACAAAAAAAGAACTAAAAGAACTAGGACTACCAACAGACTATTATGAAAAACGTAAAAAAAAGTAATTTTATAAAACACCAAAACAATGAAGATAGCATTTTATTTATTTGCTATCTTCTATTTTTAAATTTCTTATAATATTTAAATCTAATTTAAAAATCCATTTCTTTTGATAATTCCTCAATAGTATAAACTTTTTTAGTTTCCTTATCTACAAATTGAATTTCAAAATCACAAACATTTATAAATTTGTTAATTGTATCGAAATTAGGATTACTATATTCTGTTTCATAATTTGATATAGTATTATCTGCTAAATGCAATTCATCCCCTACATTGCTTTGTGTTAATCCTCTTATTTTTCTTATGTTTTTTAATATTGTACCTATCATAATAAATCCCTACCTTTTTGATTTATTATTTCAAAAAGTAAGTAAATTATCATAAAATCTCGAAATGCTCGAATATTTTTTCTCGAATATCTTGAAGTTATTATTATGTTTTGATATAATATTCAAGAATATCGAAGTTAAGGAGCAATAAAATTGAAAGAAAAAGAACAAACAATTTATAATACACCAAATGGTCTAATTTATCAATTAGATGTATTTAAAGGTAAAAAAGCATTAGTCGGAGATTATTTTCCTTGTTCTTATGCTAATACAAAAATGGTATTAGAAAGTTTAGGTATAGAAGTAACTATTGAAGAAACAATAGATGGAGTAAAAAATAGAATTCTAAATGGCGAAAAATATGATGTTATTTTTACTAATAATATTTATCGTAGTGGCACAGGCTCACAGCTATTAAAAGACTTGAAAGAAATAAAAGACTTTAACACACCTATAATAATTCATACTATTTCAAGAGAGCCTATACAATATTCTCTAAAGTTGGGTTTTGATGGTTGTCTAAAAAAGCCAATAAAACAAGAAGAAACTATACAAGTATTAAAAAATTTATTGTGAAAAATATAAACTTATGATATTATAAAGAAAATTCGACAAAATATTACAAAAGATAAAAAGGAGGTGTAAATTCAAATGAAAAGTCAAAAAGGCATATCTTTAATTTCACTTTTACTTGTAATAATAATCATATTTTTATGTATATTCCTATTTATGAATATTTCTAATAAAAATAATTCAAAAATAGTTGGTTCTTGGGAGTTTCAATATGGTACTTCTTATACATTTAAAGAAGATGGAACTGGAAGTACAAATATTTTTAACAACAAAATAGAATTTACTTATAAAATAAAATCCAATAAAATTTCTATAACATATAATAATGGTCAAGGTACATTTGAAAATGAATACAGTATTAAAGATGACAAATTATATATTGGTGATGATATTGTATGTACAAAAGTCAAATGATGATTATAAAAATACTGCAAAAGAAAAAGGAGGTGAACAACAAATGAAAAAAGAAAGGGGAATTACTCTAATAAAGTTAATAATTATTGCAATAATTATTATCGGTGTAATTATATTTATTGTTGCCAATAATCAAGGTAATGTAATGGCAGATATTGAATGGGGTTATATGCCTTCTCCTGAATATTATGAGTTAAGGGTTGCAGTGCTAGACAGTCAGTTATATGGTAGTGGAACTTTATCAGAATCAAGTTTTGAAGCATTAGGTAAAGACGTAAAAGATGCAAAGGGTAAATGGTTTAAAAATAGTGATGCTAATTTTCGTGCTTTAATATTAGATGGTGATACTGGAGAAATGACTACTTTGACTGATGGAGAACATGTTGCAATTTTTTTATTTACCGATGGAAACGATTATGTGGACTATATTTTCGCAGACGAAGATTTTTTGGAAACTCTTGGAATGTCTGATTATAATCTTCTTGGCGGTTATAAAATCACGATTAAGTAAGGAAGTGAAAAAACTATATGAGTATGTATGAAGATTTAGATAAATTACATAAATTAAAAGAAAATGGAGTTATAACAGAAGAAGAATACGAATTGGAAAAAAAGCGATTGTTAAAAGAAAGAAACTCTAAAGAGCAAAACCAAAATATTGGTATAATTCTACTTCGTGTTCTCTGTATTATATTAGGATTTATAGTAATGTCTTGGGCTATTCGGAATTATCGGAGCAATAATTACAACAATAATAATAGCAGTTGTATGTTTAATTATAGGAAATCAAAAAAACTGATGCAATAAGTGATGCAATACAAATGATTTTAAAAATATCTTGTATAAATTTTAAATTAAATATTTTATACAAAACATAGAAAATGCAGTAAAATAAATATGTATAAAATTACGTGAAAGCATTGAAAACACAGCAATGTGACACGGGTCACCAAAATTTTTACAAAAGAGGTATGAATATGAAAATATGTATAAGCCTTGGGGCTGTACACACACACACACACAGGTAGTTTGTTAGAGAAAATAAATAGGAGAAATATATAGATTATATAAGGCATATGGACTTAGTTTGGTGGCTAGGTTTATGTGCCTTTTTGTGTTGCGTGTGATTGAGTGAGTGGTTTTAGTTATAGCCACCGAGAGAGGGAGTGGATTAAAATTTGTTGCGCTCCTCGGCACGTCTGCGTGGTCTACAAACTCTAATAGAACATCAAACGAGCCTCTCGAAAGAACGCGCCCTCATTTAATGTTAATAAGAGTTTGTACGACCACTCCGGCTACATTCGTCGCTCCATAAATTTTAATCTACTCCCTCTCTCGGCTCCTCTACAAAATAAAATTATTCATTAAATTGAGAAAGTATCCGTATAGGGTTAGTGGTTTTGGGAGATAACATGGTAAGATAGATAATACAAGGCCATAACAAAGGAAAGAGGTTGAAGATAATGAAGGAAAAGAAATTAAGAAAGCAAAAACGGAATAACATTAATAGCATTAGTAATAACGATAATAGTGATATTAATATTAGCAGATATACAAAATGATAGTAGCTGTTGGGGAAACTATATGAATTCGGAGGGAGATGCAGCAATAGGTAAAGGTACTTTACAGAATACGGGGTATAATGAGACATGGAAAGCAAATAATATATATGATTTAGCTGGTAACATTTCGGAATGGACAAAAGAAAAATATTCAATAGAAGATGTTAGAGCAATTCGTGGATGTAATTGTACTAATAATGGAAATGAAGCACCAGTCGCAGATCGAAGCTGTACATATGAAAATAAGATGAATGATTTAAGACGGTTTTCGTACTAGTTTTTTTATAACACTGGACGCGGTCAGCGATGCATAGAGCAAGGCTAATGTTAGAGGTTATGAATTAAAGGATAATAGAGGATAATGGATTTTCACACAATAGTGAATTCTATTATCCTTTTGTTTAAGTAAATTGTATAATAAAACTTGCTAAAATTCTTAAATAAAAATAAAGTATATACACTTTATACTTTATAAAAAAGAAAAATGTCGAAATTTGCGATGAAAAGTGAGGACTGAAGTATTTACTTTTGAAAAATTATATAGTAAAATAAAAGCATATTAATTTCAAAGTGCAACTTAGAAAAGACAGAAAGAATCAATGGCGAGTCAGCCAAAATTATCAATTGGATTATAAAAAGCAATAGAAGGAGGAGATTTTTTATACTGTGGGACGAGTATTTGCAAAAGTATTGATATGGGGGGCAAATTAAGTTACAATAGGAGGTAGAAAAACAATTGGAACAAGAGGAAAAAATTAATA
>CALXMH010000046.1 GCA_944389425.1 uncultured Clostridia bacterium | reverse complement strand
TTAATTTATATTTGTTACCCAAATAACGTCGGTTGTTTATGGAAAAATAATATGAAGATTGGTTATTAGTATTATTGCTTACTATCAATCTCAATGAAGATTTGGAAGAAAGCCTCTTTGAAACAATACTTGCAGCATAGTAATTTTTTTTTTCATGTTCTTTTGTCGGCACTTGCAAACCTCCTTTTGCAACTTATATTGTAATATAAACATGTTAGGTTTGTCGAATTGTTGCGAAGTTTAAATTCCAATAGAAATATAAAAATTTTTATGTTATCATTAAGGCCATGAGCGATAATTCCATGGTTCTACAATATGCAAAAAGATTTTACTTTATAGAGTACTATGCTCTACTGTTAGAAGCAATATATAAATATTCTATAATATCTCAAGCTCAAACAGAATTTATTTATCAAAAAAACTCTCATTATTTAGGACTTTCTAGATATCGAAAAATATCTTCAAATATTGAAGATGGAACTTTATTAAAAAGTAAAGATCAGTATGAGTATACCTTTTCTCAAGTTTTGTTAGAATGTAAAAATTTCAATTTAGTGCAAGAAGATAAACTTACAAAAACCATTTTGCTGACAGAGGATGGCTATAAGTTATTAGAAGCATTTAAAAGCAATAAACATCAATATAAGGAAATATTGCTTCAGTTGATGGAAAAAAAATATAATGCCTTTTCTTATTTATTAAGTAAATTTTACGAAATTAGTCCTCAAAAGAGTGGATTGATTATATTCCCTAATTATTCGCCGAATGATTTGGGTTTTTCTAAAAGTGAATTTGAAACTATGGGTGTTGTTTATAAATACATTCAGAAGTATGAACAAAAAATTGTAGATGATCTCAAGAAATATATTAATCAAAAATATATAGTTACTAATGAAACTACTGAACTAATTTCTGAATTAATGAATAAAAATTATGTGTCTGATAATTTACTAGAAAAATTTAATTTAAAAAAATACAATGCTGTAGTAAGGAAAACTCAAATATACTGGAGAAATAGGTTATTGGAGTTTTACGGAATTAATAGTCGTTGGCAAGCTTTTGAAATATGGATTTATAGGGCAAAACAGTTAGGAATATTAAATACAACTCCATTTTATCCAGATTTCTTGGGGCAGATTATTTACCCAGTATCAATTATTACCCAAAAGAAATTAGCTAATTCAATCAATTACAAGTGTGTTTTAAATTATAATAATAAAAAATTTCTATACAAACGTGAAGTTCAATGGCAAACTATTGAAAATGAATTTTTTAATGAATTATGGAATGTATATTCAGAATTAAAAAAAAGAAATAGAATTAATTTTTTAAGCCTTCATAATATAAAAGAAATTGTTTGTTATAATTTAAAGATATCTTATGAACAATTTTCCGAGTTTTTGAGTGAAGCTTATGATAAAAGTTTAAATGGGAATACTTCTTACACTATTTCTCTTGAAGCGGACAAATTACCAGAAGAAACAAATGCTATATACATAAAAAGAGAACCAATATTTATTAATGGAAAAAATAGAAATATCATATCATTAAGTTATAGAGGAAATGAAAATGAATAAATATATTAATAAACCTAAAAAAGTAACTCCAGAAAGAGTTTCAGAATACATTAAATTTAATCTAACGGAGAACCCTTTTCCTGCAGCTCCATTTATGGCATTACAATCACCAGATAAGCGTGTGAATGGAACAATATATGAAAAAAGTATAAGGAAAGAAGAATATGAGCAATTAAAAGAAAATTTCTTGTCAAAACCACAATCTGATTTCTCAAGAAGTAGGTTAGGTTTTTTAATGGATACATCCTATGTGGGGCGTGGCAATGGAAAAACAGCCTTTCTGATGCATTTATTAAAAACAAACATAAACAATGATTATTGTCATGATATTTCGAATGAAGAAAATAAATGCTTTGGCCTTTATATACAGCCCGAAACCGGTGGCAAAACAAAATCATTTGAAAAATTAATCGAAAAATTAATATTAGAAATAATAAATAAAAACACTTTAAAAGACTGTATTGTGTCAATATATCTTACAGCCATTATGGAACTTTATCCTTCATTGTTTGATGAAATAATAAAAAAAATGGATGATATAGATGAAAGTGAATATTATGATCAAATTACTAATTCAAAATGGTATGATGATAACCAATTAGAATTATCAAAAATTGAAGATTTAATATGTACAAACAATTATCTCAAAAATACATCGAATGATTTTTACAATGCAATAATAGCCTCTCGCAAAAATTTGCTTTTCCCAGAAGTTTCTTTGACAGTAGATGCAGTGAAAGAATATTATGCTACTATGTTAAAGAAGAACGATAAAATAGACTTTTTCTTTAATGATTTGGTTTTATTATTTGAAGCTGCTAATTTTAATGGTGCATATATTTTTATAGATGATTTTGAAAGAATCCCTGATTTCCAAAGCGAAAGAGATCGTAGAGATTTTGTTAATAGCATAAGAACATATTTATTTGATGGCTCCTCAGAAAATGCCAAAAAGGGTTTTTATAACTTTCTATTAGTCTTACACGCAGGTGTTCCAAGACTAATAGAAAAAGCTTGGGGTGATTCGGGAATGGAACAAAGATGTTCTTTGGCAACATCTGATAAATCTCAGTCAGAAGGACATCAGATTATATTTAAGCCATTAGATGTAACATCAACAGAAAAGTTAATAGCGGCATATTTAAAAGAATATAAAAAAGAGTTAAACAGCAGTAGTGAAGATATTTTATTTCCTTTTAATAAAGAATCTGTTAATAAAATCCACGCCGTTTCAGATGGAAATGTTTCTAAAATACTGAAAAATTGTCATCATATATTAGAAGCGGCAATAAAAAGTGAAGACACGGCTATTATTGATAAAAATTTTGTAGATTTATACTTTCAAAAAAATTCAATTATCAACGTAAAAGATGACAATTTTCTTAATAATGCACAGATAAATTTAATGGATGATATAAATGAATAATAAGTATATTGTATCATCTGAAAAATTTAATGATTTGTGTGATTTTTTAGAGGCTCATTACAATCTAAGTAATCATAACGAGTTTTATGATAAATATTCAAATTCTCCATTTGCAAAATTTTCTTGGTTAATAGAAGCAGATGCCTCAAATGAACAGTTGATTATATTTAATTATATAGTAGCAAAGTGGTTGGATAAACAGATTACCTCTTCTGATAAAAATATTCAAGCTAAACTTACACTAATCTTGAATAATGATAATTTAGATTTAATGAAAATTTCATTTCAAAACATTGATAACGATCTTATAGAAAAAATGTTTTTACCAAAGAATAATTTGTATGATTTAGAAGATAATTTAATAAACCTTATAGGGCATAAAATATAAATATGGAAGAATTTTATATATTAGATACCTGTTCTTTTTATAGTTATTGTTGTAAATATTTAAATATATTTACAGATAAAGATATTTCACTTGATGACAATTCTTTAGAAATTTTATATAAAGCTTTTAATAGCAATAATATAAAGATTATAATACCGAGTGTAATCATAATTGAAATTTTTGATCATTATTTTAATAATGAAGAATTTATAAATAAATTTAAATATGATGTTTATTATTACTTAATAAACAACGGCAATGAAGATAACAAAATTGCAGTTATTGACATCGATAATGAAGTATTGGAAAATTTGTTTGATTGTTATTCTGATACTGTTACTATTGATTTGCATGATAAATTAATTTTGGCTACAGCACTAAAATACAAAGAGCACAATACTACATTATTTACGTCAGATAGAAGAATTAAAAAAATTAAAAGATTAAATAAATTGCCAATTAATATTAGATCATAACATAAGAATAAAGATAATTCTGAATCCATGTGTTACTTTT
>CALXMH010000045.1 GCA_944389425.1 uncultured Clostridia bacterium | reverse complement strand
ACAAAAAGACACATAAACCTAGCCACCTAGCTAAGTTCATATGTCTCATCAATCTATATATTTCTCCTATTTATTTTCTCTAACAAACTACCTGTGTGTGTGTGTGTGTACAACGAAGCCACTTTCAGCCATTTTAATACAACTCCTTCTTTTGTTATATCTCACACAAACATTATATACAAAACTACTTCATTTGTCTACACTTTTTTCAAAAAACAAATCTTCCCAAAACTACCCCTCAAATTCTACTTCCTCATTTTCCTGAACTTCAATCACAGTACTATTAACTCCACTACCATCCTCACCAACTCTATTAAAAGCAGCAGAACCCATAATAGCCAATAATATACTAACAATAAGTAATACAATTAAAAATACTCCTAATCCCTTCAAAATTTTTATTACAAGTCCAGCCAACTTCTGAGTATTAGTATTAGAATTATCACCACTAATAGTTTCCTCTTCTTTTTCACCTTTAATAAGTTCATCAAGCGTAATATCAAATATTTCGCTCATTTTTATTAACTTATCCATCTCTGGTGTAGTTTCTCCTAATTCCCACTTGCTCACAGTTTGTCTTGCAACATTTAATTTATTCCCTAGTTCTTCTTGTGAAAATCCTTTTTCTTTTCTTAATTTAATTAATTTTTCACTAAAATTCAAATAACTCATCCCTTTCATTATATTTTAAAGAGCCTCTTTTATTAAAAATATTATACAATTATTTGTCACTTTTATCTACCATTTAACGCTGGAAATTTGTCACTTAAACTTAACATATTAAAAAATCCCCACTGTAATTAAAGCAAATTCTTTTTCCATTACAAATAATATGCATTTTTTTCATTTTTTTGCGTTTTTTTATTTACAAATTGCTTATACTAAGATAAAATTAGCATATAAATTTATTTTGTGTCGAAGTAGGTGTAATTATGTTAAAATTTGTATCTCACTCAGAAGATGAAACTATTAATTTAGCTTGTAAAATTGGTAGTAAATTAAAAAATGGAGACTTAATTGTTTTATCTGGTAATTTAGGTTCTGGGAAAACAAGATTTACGCAAGGTATTTTGAAAAATTTTGGACTAGAAAATGATATTTCAAGCCCTACTTTTACAATTGTAAATGAGCATCATTCTGGAAGCACAAATATATATCACTTTGATGTATACAGACTTCAAGATGTAGACGAATTTTACTCAATTGGTGGAGAAGAATATTTGCATAATGGAATATGCATAATTGAATGGGGCGAAATTATAGAAGAAGTATTACCAGATGACTACATAAAAGTAGTTTTTGAAAGAGACCCAAACTGTGAAAACAATAGAATACTAAATTTTGAAATACACGGCAATAGGTTGCTACCTATAATTGAGGAGGTTCTTGGTAGTGAAAATACTTAGTATTACAACATCTAGCAATATATGTTCTGTATCTATTTTAGAAAATAATACTATAATAAAAGAATTAAGATTAAACAATGCTAAAACACATTCAGAAAATTTAATGCCTCTTGTAAACCAGATATTATCTGAAACATCTCTATCTCTTGATGAAATAGAATGTATTGCTTGTGATATAGGCCCTGGTTCATTTACAGGAATTAGAATTGGTATTTCATCTGTAAAAGCAATGGCTGAGGTTAAAAATATAAAAATAATGCCGGTAACATCTCTTGAAGCACTTTCTTATAATATAACCAATTTAAATTCAACATACATATGTAGCTTAATAGATGCAAGAAATGATAAT
Organism: uncultured Clostridia bacterium; assembly: GCA_944389425.1. Classification (GTDB taxonomy): domain Bacteria; phylum Bacillota; class Clostridia; order TANB77; family CAG-508; genus UMGS1864. The sequence continues at coordinate 2,406 of CALXMH010000045.1, read as the reverse complement.
GTATATTGCGGTTTATTTGATAAAAATCATAATTTAGTAAATAATTATATTGCAGACCATATTGATAATGTAATAAAAATGCTTCCAAGTGAAAGTATATCTTTTGTTGGAGATGGTTCTACTATGCATAAAGCTAAATTAGAAAAATATTTTAATAATTTAGCTCATTTTACTTTGAATAACTCTTTATCCTCTGCAAACCTTGGTATATGTGCATATAATAAAGCAAAAATGCAATATCTAATAACACCAGATGAACTTTTACCTTTATATTTAAGAAAGTCACAAGCTGAAAGGATGCTAGAAAATAAATGAATAATATTCAAATACAAAAAATGACTCTGCAAGACTTAGATACTATTTCCCCTATTTTAGAAACTGAGTTTGATAATTTTTGGAATGCTAACACACTAAAATCTGAAATAGAAAATCCTTTATCATATGTTATAGTTGCAAAATGCAAAAATAAAATACTAGGTTTTGCTGGAATTTGGAAAGCAATAGACACTATGCACCTTATGGATATTGTAGTTTCTAAAAAGCATAGAAGAAAACATATTGGTGAAACAATGCTACAAAAATTAATTGAGATAACAAAAGAAAATAATATAAAAGAACTTACATTAGAAGTAAGCCAGAATAATATTTCTGCTATTGAATTATACACAAAGTATAATTTCAAAAAAATTGGTGAAAGAAAAAACTATTATGGAGAAAATAATAATGCAATTATTATGACTCTTTATATATAGATAAATAAATTTAAGGAGGAATTTCCAAAGTGAAAAAAACAAATGAACTTGATTATAAACTTTTAAAAGAAGTTTGTGATCCTAAAATTTTTAAATTTAAAACAACAGAAGAATTAACAGGAACACATGAAGTTGTATATGGACAAGAACGTGGTATAAAAGCACTACAATTTGGTGTTCAAGTTGAAGCAAAAGGTTACAACATATTTGTAGAAGGCCCTTCTGGGGTTGGTAAAACAATATATACTAGAAATTATTTAACCAAAATTTCTAAAAAGAAAAAAGCTCCACATGATTGGTGCTATATTTACAATTTCGACAATCCTAATGAGCCAATAGCAGTATCATTTCCTGCTGGTCAAGGAAAAGTATTTAAAAAAACTATGTCTGATTTTGTAAAAGATATTAAATTAGATTTAAAAAGAACTTTTGATAATGAAGATTTTGAAAAAGAGAAAAAACTAATAAAACAAGAGTATGAAGAAAAAAGAACTATTCTTTTAGAAAAACTAAATGAACAATCTATAAAACACGGCTTTCAAGTAAAATCTGCTCAAAACGGAATCTATATGATGCCTATACTTAACGGAAAAGCAATAGCCGAAGAAGAATTTGATAAATTAGATGAATCTATAAAAAAAGAATTTGAAGATAAATCTAATATTGTTCAAGAGCAAATTTTCGCAGCAATTAGTGAAATAAAATTAATAGAAAAAGAAGCAGATAGAAAAATTGAAGAATGGCAATCTAATGTTGCTTTACTTACAATTAATCTTCATATTAATGCAATAAAGGCAAATTATAAAAGAAACAAAAAAATAAATAAATATTTAGATAATATAAAAGTAGATATTTTAAAACACATATCTTGCTTTATAAATGATGGCAAACCAGACCCAAAACAAATGCAAACACCACAAGCTATGCAAAAACCAGAACAATTTAAACCATGGCTAAATTATAGAGTAAACTTGTTTGTAGACAATAGCGAACTTGAAGGTGCACCTGTAATTATGGATTCTAATTATTCTTACCAAAATATCTTTGGAAGATTAGAATATGAAAATCAATTTGGTGCATTAAAAACCGATTTTACTATGCTAAAGCCAGGACTTTTACATCAAGCAAATGGTGGTTATATTATATTCCAAGCAAAAGATTTAATATCTAACCCTGCTTGCTATGAAAGTTTGAAAAAAGCTTTAAATGTAAAACAATTAAATATAGAAAATACAGTTGACCAACGTACATCTATGGTGCTAGTATCGTTAAAACCAGAAGCAATTCCACTAGATGTAAAAGTAATTTTAGTAGGAGATGCAAATGTTTACTACACCCTACTTTCTCTTGATGAAGATTTTAGAAAATTATTTAAAATAAAAGTAGAGTTTGAAGAAGATGCACCAAGAACACAAGAAAATATAATGATGCTTGCAGAATTTATAAGCGGATTTTGTAAACGTGAAGACATACTAGATTTAGACAATGAAGCTATGGCAAAAATAGTTGAATTTTCTTCTAGTCTGGCAGACGATAAAAATAAGATTTCTACTAAATTTAATGAAATGAGTCAAATAGTTGCAGAAGCCTCTACATGGGCAAAACTTGCAAAAAAGAAAATTGTAACAAAAGAATTTATACAAAAAGCATTAGA
>CALXMH010000044.1 GCA_944389425.1 uncultured Clostridia bacterium | reverse complement strand
TTAACCATTTCAACTTTATTAAATTGATGTTGTCTAATAATTCCACGAGTATCACGCCCAGCAGAACCAGCTTCTGATCTAAAACAAGGAGTATATGCTGTATAATATATTGGAAGTTTTGAACCATCAATTATTTCATTAGCAAATAAATTAGTAACTGGAACTTCAGCAGTTGGGATTAAATAATAATCTGTATCTTTTACTTTAAATAAATCTTCTTCAAATTTAGGTAATTGACCTGTTCCAAACATGGTTTTAGAATTTACCATAACAGGAGTAAATACTTCTGTATAGCCTTGGGTTTGGGTATGAAGATCAAGCATAAAGTTAATAAGAGCTCTTTCAAGTCTTGCACCTGCTCCTTTATATACAACAAATCTACTACCAGTTATTTTTGCTGCTCTGTCAAAATCTAAAATATCTAAATCTGTTGCTAAATCCCAGTGAGCTTTATACTCGAAATCAAAAGATCTTGGAGTACCCCATTTTCTAAGTTCTTCATTTTCTGTTTCATCTTTTCCAGTTTTAATACTATCACGGGGAATATTTGGAACAGCAGCAAGAGTAGAAAAAATTTTATCATCTAATACTTTTATTTTATCATCAAGCTCTGTAATTTCATCTCCAATATTTGAAACTTCTGCCATAATAGGTGAAATATCTCCACCTTGTGATTTTACTTTTCCAATTTCTTTTGATTTTTGATTTCTAAAATTTTTAAGTTCGTCCACCTTTACTGTTAAAGCTCTTTTTTCTTCGTCTAATGCTTTAATTTCTTTTAAAACACTAAAATCTTTACCACGTCTTTCAAGCTTAGAAATAACACTGTCAACATCTTCTCTAATTAGTTTAATATCTAACATAAAACTCCTCCTAATTTATATAGTTTTAATTATAATTTTGCTTAATTTATCTATATATTCTACTATAAATAGTTAAAAAAAGCAAGAATAAAAAGCTAAATACAAACATATAATAATAATGGTATATTTATACAGATTGGAGAATTTATGGAAGAAGTTTATAAAAAAGATAAAAAGATAATCGAAAAAACAGAAAAAGAGACTCAGGCTGAATTAATAAAATCAATAATAGATGCTAAAGCACAACTAAATTTAGCAAATAAAAATTTTGAATATGCAGATGGGGAATTAATTGATTATTATGTGTATCAAATAAAAGCAACAAGAGCAAAATTGGATTACTTAGTAAAAAAAGCCAAAAGTAAAAAAATAGAGATTGATATGATAAGTGAAATGAAAATTCGTTTTGATGAAAACAAAGCTATATAGAATATTTGTCCAAGTTAAAACATAATATTTATTGTGGTGAGGTGATTTAACTTGGATTCAAATACTTTAATAGCATATTTAGCAGGAATAATAATAATTTTTCTAATAGGAAGAATATTCATTATTCCCCTAAAAATTATACTGAAATTAATAATCAATTCCTTATTAGGAGGAATATTAATCTTATTAATAAATGTAATTGGTGCAACTTGGGGATTCCATTTGGGACTTAATATAATAACTGCAATATTTGTAGGATTACTTGGAATCCCAGGAAGTATTGTTTTAATATTACTAAAACTGCTGATTACATGACACTTGTTATTTGTTGACATAAATGTAATTGCATGTTAAAATTAAAGTAGGTTTTACTTAAATAAATTTTTACGAGGAGTGAGACATTATGGGCGAAAGGTGTCGGTTTTATGTTGATGTAATTGCTCAGCATTCAGAAGTTACAGGTAGTTTATTTTTACTTGTAATTAGACTTCCTGGTGACAAAAATGTGATTAAAGGTGTTATCGACTGTGGAATTTTCCAAGAAAGAAAATATGAGGAATTAAATCAAAAATTTAATTTTAATGCAAGAAATGTTTCATTTGTATTGCTTACACATGCTCATATGGATCATATTGGAAGGGTTCCAAAGATGGTAAAAGAGGGTTATACAGGATATATCTTCGCCACAGAAGATACTTGTAGACTTTTGCCAGATGCATTAACTAATGGACTTAAGGTCTTAAAGAAAAATGCAAAATTGAGGCATCAACAAAATCTTGTCATATATGACGAGAAGCACATTGAAGAAACCGTAAAAAGAACATGTCCACTAGAATATTTAAAAGAATATCAAATTCATGAAAATGTCAAAGTTACATTTTTACCAAATGGACATTTGGTAGGTGCAGCAATGATATATGTTGATATTTATGATTATGAGAATAATCACATTCATTTATTATTTACAGGTGATTATAATAATAAGAACATATTCTTAGAAGGGCATGAAATTCCAGAAGAAATACTCCAAAAACCAATTAATATTATTACTGAATCTACATATGGTGGAACCAGTACAGGAGATGAAGATGAAAAAGGAAAGTTTGAAAAAGCTATAAGTGCCGCGGTAAGTGCAAATAAAAAGATTATCGTTCCTGCATTTGCTCTTGGAAGAAGCCAAGAAGTGTTATACACACTAAAAAGCATGCAAGATAATCACAAATTACCAGTAAGTATTCCAATATATTTAGATGGTACACTTGCAATGCAGTATACAGATCTTTATCAAAATGGACTTTCCGATATCAAGCATGAAATGCTTGAATTCTTGCCTAAAAATTTCTTATGTGTAACAAGTGAGAAAATGCGTAGCGGATTATTGACCGATGACAAATGCAAAATTATTGTTACAACTTCTGGAATGGGTAAACATGGCCCCGCACGGTTTTATATTCCAAATGTATTAGAAAACAAAAAGGCGCTTATACATTTTACAGGATACTGTGCAGAAGGGACATATGGTAGAATCTTAAAAGAAACCATTGAAGAGGAAGAAATAATGCTTGGAGGATTACTTCTTACTAAAAAAGCGGATGTTGAATTTACAAGTGAATTTTCTTCTCATGCAAAGGCAGATGAAATTTTGAATTTAATTAAAAAATTCGAAAAACCATTATCTGTAATTGTAAATCACGGAGCAGAAGAAACCAAAAAAGAATTCGCATTGAAAATTCGTAGAAACATTAAGACCAAAAAGATAGGAATAATTGATGCTGAAACAATTTTTCGAATTGGTCAATATGGAATAGTAAAAACGATATCTATTTTCGACAAGTAAAAATTTAGATCGCGCTTCTATACATTAGAAGCGCGTTTTATATGTTGACAATTAAAACTTAGATTAATATAATAAATAAAAAATGAAGGAATAAGAATATGTTTAATATAAAAGAAGAATTAAAAAAATTGCCTGATAAACCTGGTGTATATATAATGAGAGACAAAGATGATAATATTTTATATGTGGGTAAAGCTGTTGTTTTAAAAAATAGAGTAAGACAATATTTTATGAAAAACAACAAAACAGAAAGAATTAAAAAAATGGTATCTCTAATCGACCATTTTGAATATATAGTAACAGATAGTGAAGCAGAAGCATTAATACTTGAATGTAATTTAATAAAAGAAAATAGACCAAAATTTAATGTGCTTTTAAAAGATGATAAAACATATCCATATATAAAAATAGATATTAAATCAGATTATCCAGGGGTATACACAACAAGAAAAAAAATAAACGATGGAGCAAAATATTTTGGACCATATGCAAATCCAGGTAGCGCTAAAGAAATGGTATCATTTATAAGAGAAAGATTTAAAATTAGGCAATGTAAAAACTTTAAATCTACCAAAAGAGCATGTTTAAATTATCATATAAAAAGATGCCCAGCTCCATGTATGGGATATATAAGTAAGGAAGAATATAGAAAACAAATTGATGAAATAATAATGCTTTTAGAAGGTAAAACAGATAAAATTATTAAAAATATAGAAATTCAAATTAAAGAAGCATCAGACAAACAAGAATATGAAAGGGCAGCAGAACTAAGAGATAGAAAAATAGCAATAGAAAGAATATCACAAAAACAAAAAGTTTCAAATATTTCTGAAAATGATATAGATGTTATTGGTTTATATAAAAATGAATTAGCTGTATGTATAGAAATATTTTTTGTAAGAAATAGCAAAATGGTTGGAAGAGAACATTACTTTTTCGATGAACTTAGAGATTTAGAAAATGCAGAAATTCTATCGGGCTTTATAAAACAGTATTATATAAATAGAGAAAGTAATTTCCCAAATAAAATAATGCTAAGAGAAAAAATAGAAGATGAAGAAGTAGTTGCAGAATGGATAAGTAAAAAAGCAGGAAGAAAAGTAGAACTAAAAACTCCTCAAAAAGGTGAAAAATTAAGATTTGTAGAAATGGCAGAAAACAATGCAAAAATAACATTAGAAAACAAGCAAAAAGA
>CALXMH010000043.1 GCA_944389425.1 uncultured Clostridia bacterium | reverse complement strand
AAAAACAAAACTAGGAAAGCTTCTAAAAATAAACGCTTTCCTAGTTTTGTTTTTTGATTTTATCCTGGCTGGGGTGGGAGGATTCGAACCGCCGAAATGCCAGAGTCAAAGTCTGGTGCCTTACCACTTGGCTACACCCCAATATTTAATATTAAATTATATAAAGTGGTATTAATAAAATTCGTGGGGTGGAAGATGGGATTCGAACCCACGACCTCTAGTGCCACAAACTAGCGCTCTAACCAACTGCGCTACATCCACCAAATAACGGACCACTTTATAGTCCGTTATTTATTTTAACCTATCATTAATACTTTTGTCAATAGTTTTTTTAAATTTTTGAATTTTTCTATTCTGCTCTTGCCCAGATAACAATTCTTCCTTGAACATCATCTGTACATGTTGCAAGGGTAATTTCCATTGCTCCATTTGTATCTCTTTCCATATATTCTGCATCTTCTGCTGTTGTCTCATATGTATTATATACAATATATGTTACTCTATTACCATCTAAGTCTGTTATATATATTTTATCTCCTACTGAAATTTTAGCATTGTCTGAGAAGAACATTCCATTTCTGTAATTATGTCCTACTATAACTGTGTTACCTGGTTTATTTAGACCTGGTCCATAATACATTGCAACTGCAACTTCTATTGATTTTTTAGTTGTTTCTGCTAATATTGGATATTTAATTCCTGTTTTTGGTATTTCTATATATCCTAACATTACAAATCCTTGATAAGTTTGTACTGTTCCTCCACCTGTTGTCGTATTTGAAATTGCTCCTGTATCTATACCATTAACAGTTGGTTTTGCAACATTTCCAATTATATTATTTGTTGTATTATTATTTGTTGTGTTTTCTTCTTTATCTGGTATATTATCTTCAAATTCATTTATTGCATTTAAAGCATCTTTATTTGTACTATTTCTTGTATAAACATCATATGCCCAAAAGCCCAGCAAACCAATTATTGCAATTATTACTACTACTAATATAACGGTTAAGATATCACTATATTTACTATCAAACATATCTAACCCCTCCTCCATCTTTCGCATCTATATATATTATTATATCATATCTTTCAATTTTTTTCAAAGTTTTTAAAAAATGTGTGTCGATTTAGTTTGCTTTTGCCCAGATAATAATTCTTCTTGCATTATCATCTGTACATGTTGATAATGATATCTCTGTTGCTCCATTCGTTTCTCTTGTCATATATTCTGTATCTGTATCTGTTGTTTCGTATTTATTGTATATTGTATACTCTAATTTGTTACCACTTAAATCTGTTATATATATTTTATCTCCTATTGCTAATTTTTTATTATTTGAAAAGAATAGTCCATTTCTATTATTGTGACCTATAATTATTGTATTTCCTGGCTTATTTAGCCCTGGTCCATATAATTGTGCAACTGATACAGATAATGCTTTTGGAGAAACCTCTGCTAGAACTGGATAATTTACTTTTGTTTTTGGTATTTCTATTTGTCCTAATATTGTAAAGTTTTTATATTTTTGTCCAGAACTACCACCGCTTGATGTATTAGTATTTGTTTGTGGTTCTTCTTGTGGTTCTGAAGCTATTGAATTTGCTGTATTTGATAATATGTCATTACTCATATTACTATTATTTAATTCGCCAATTGCATTTTCAAACTCTGCAATTGCTTTTAATGCGTCTTGCTCTAATTTATATTTTGTATAAAAATCATATGCCCAAAAGCCAACTAAAATTATTATTGCAATAACCGCTACTACTAAAATAACTGTTAATACAGTATTAAATTTTTTCTCCATAAATAACCTCTCAAATTATATACTTATATAAATTATAACATATTTTTATGGTTTCTGTCTTAGTTATACAAATATTACACAATTTTTCCACTTAACTTTGTTCCACCTAATAAATGAAAATGAATATGTTTTACTTCTTGTCCTCCATTTTCTCCGCAATTAATTATTACTCTAAAACCTTCTTCTGCAATTCCTTGTTCTTTTGCAATTTGGTTTATTACTGAATAAATTTTTCCAATTAAAGCTTCATCTTCTTTTTGTATTTGTGTAATTTTTCCAATGTGTTTTTTAGGAATTACCACAATATGTATTGGTGCTTGTGGTGCTATATCTTTAAAAGCTAATATTTCTTCATCTTCATATACTATATTTGAAGGAATTTCTTTATTAATTATTTTACAAAATATACAATCCATATTAATACACTCTCCTATTCTTTTATTAAAACAGCCTTAATTCTTCTTACACCAGCTGAACTTGCTTCTTCTTTCTTTATTTTAAATCTACCAAGTTCTCCTGTATGTTTAACATGAGGTCCTCCACAAATTTCTTTACTAAAATCTCCTATTGTATATACTTTAACTTTTTCGCCATATTTATTTTCAAACAATCCCATTGCACCTCGTGCTTTTGCCTCTTCTAATGTCATTTCTTCGCATGTTACTGGTAAATCTCTTTTAATTTGCTCATTAACAATTTCTTCAACCTTATCTAGTTCCTCTTTTGTTACTTTTTGAGGATGTGCAAAGTCAAATCTTAGTCTTTCTGTTGTTATATTTGATCCTTTTTGTGTAGCATGTTCACCTAAAACAATTTGAAGTGCCTTATGAAGTAGATGTGTTGCTGTGTGATATGCTATTGTTGTTTCATTTTGCTCTGCAAGTCCTCCTTTAAACTTGTTTTCACTTCCCATTTTTGATTTTTCTTGATGCTCTTTAAATAATTTATCAAATTCAGATGCATCTAATTTTATACCTTGCTCTTTTGCAAGTTCAACAGTCATCTCAAGTGGGAATCCATATGTTTCATAAAGTTTAAACACTACTGTTCCAGGGATTATTTCTTCACCTGCTTGTTTTGCTCTTAGTACTGCTTTTTCAAATTCTCTTTCTCCATTTTCTAGTGTCTTAATAAATTTATGTTGCTCATCTGAAATTACTTTGTGAATGTTGGTTCTGTTTTGTTCAAGTTCTGGATACATTTCTTTTAAATTATCTATTGTAATGTCTATAACATTTGTAAAATTATCTATACTAATTTGTAATTTATTTAAATGTCTTGTTAATCTTCTAATAAGTCTCCTTAAAATGTAGCCTCTATCTGTATTACTTGGCATACCGCCATCACAAATAATCATCATACTGCTTCTTAAATGATCTGATACAATTCTTCTGCTATTTATGTCATCTGCTTTTGCTAGTTCTTTTAGCTTTTCCATTGTTGGTACAAATAATTCGGTATCAAAAGGAGTTTCTTTACCTTGAAGAAGCATAGTCATTCTCTCTAAACCAAGTCCTGTATCAACATTTTTTTGTTGTAACTTTCTGTAAGTACCATCCTTTTCTCTGTAATATTCCATAAACACATTATTCCAAATTTCAACATACTTGCCACAATCACAAGAAGGATTACAATGCTCGCTACAAGCAGGTTTACCAGTATCATAAAACATTTCAGTATCAGGTCCGCAAGGTCCCTCATCTCCTGCAATCCACCAGTTATCATCTTTTCCAAAATGATAAATTCTCTCTTGTGGAATACCAGCTTTAATCCAAGCATCCTCAGCCTCTGTATCTCTTGGAGCATCTTCATCTCCTGCAAAAACAGTAACAGAAATTTTATCTGCTGGAATATTTAGAACCTTAGTTAAAAATTCATAACTCATTCCAATAGCTTCCTCTTTAAAATAAGCTCCCAAAGACCAATTACCAAGCATCTCAAAATATGTTAAATGACGATTATCTCCAACCTCATCAATATCAACAGTACGAATACACTTTTGATAATCAGTAAGCATATTTCCAGCAGGGTGCTTTTCCCCAAGAAGATATGGAACCAAAGGTTGCATCCCCGCAGTAGTAAACAAAACAGAAGGGTCATTCTCTGGAATAACCGGACTACTAGGAATAACACTATGTCCTTTACTTTTAAAATAATCTAAAAATTTATTTCTAATCTCAATAGCTTTCATCAAACTCTCCATTTCCATTGCAATAGCGCAATTTATAAACTATTTTAAAATTATATTATAAAACACACAAAAAAGCAACATATTGCGAAAATATATTGCTTTTTGTCTTGTCACTTACACTTTTTCAGCAAATACCTCATCTAGTTCTTTTGCATTAAGTCCTGTACATTTTTCAATTAAATCCTTACTTATATTGTTTTTTAGCATTTCAATTGCTGTTTTTATTCTTCCTTCTCTTTCTCCAATTATTTTTCCACGTTTTTCTCCAATTATTTTTCCACGAGCTTCTCCAACTATTTCCCCCTCTTCCTTTCCACGTGTTTTTCCATTAATATATGCTGCTCTTTCATCTAGTATTGCTTTTTCTCTTAGAAATTGCCACCTTTTTGTTGCTTCATCTCCTGTTAAGTATTCATATTCTTTTTGTGC
>CALXMH010000042.1 GCA_944389425.1 uncultured Clostridia bacterium | reverse complement strand
GATAAAATTATTAGAACAAATATTACTGAAAAAATTACTTTTTTCTTCATAACTTGGCTCCCCTTTATATTTTATTACTCGTCTAAAATTATACTATAATTTTGTATGGTTGTAAAGTTTGTGTTCTTTTTAGATATAAAAAGATAGGTAATTGTACTAAGGATAGAATAATATCTATCTTTTTATATCTTTATGATATCAAATTCAATTATTGTTATATAATTTATTTAACAATAATTATTATGTCAAATTATATCATCAAATGAAAGGAGGTTTAAATAAAATTGCAAATAAGAAAGTAGTTCATCATGTATAAAAATAAAATATTAGATAAAGGAGGTATTTCATGAAAATGAGCAGATTATTAAATTTAAAAATAATTTTAGGAGTCCTTTTATTCCTACTATTTTATATTATTTCAAGTGGTAGTGTATTTGCTGCATATCACACTACAAATATGCAATCAGAATTAACTTTTGATGAAGCAATGGAAATATTGGGAGTAACAGATACTAGTCAATTTAACGGAAATGTAATAAAATTAGACAGCAACAATAATGCTCGTGGTATGCCTGATACATTGAAAGCTGGTAATGTATATTATGAAGATATGACTATATCTGGAACTGTTACAGGTAGAGCTAGAATATTTAATGGAGATAAATTTATGGTAGGATTAGCATTTAGTAAAGGAAGTGTAAACTTTGGTTTAGAAACTCGTTCTTATGATTCAAATTGGACATTTAATGCTGTACAATGGGTTGATGTAGTTAGACCTGGTGACACTTATAAAACTGGATTTTTCCCAATAACATGGGGGCAGAAATATTATCTAAAATATGATTATCTTCACTATGGTGGTCCAGAATGTACATGTTATGACTCAATATCATTTAGAGTAGTAATTGGAGTAAATTAAAATAAAGCAGGAATAATTTTTAATTTAAATAATATAAAATTATTCCTGCTCTATTTTATTTATTATTGTATTTATAATCATTTTAGTCGTTGGTTTATAATCTGTTGTAAAATTAAAATATTCCATAATAATTTTACTTTCACAATCATAATACATAGAATTTATAGAACTATTAATATTACACTTTATATTATGAATAGTTTTTTGGTTATACTTAGCAATTATTGGATAAACTTCTTTTTTTAGATTTTCAAAGTTCTTATTCAAATCTGTTATTATAAAATATATAGATTCTTTTAGATATTTAGTTCCAAGATAAGATTCGTTAAAATGTAAAAATCTAAGCTCCTTAGTAATTTTTTCTTTTATGGTTTCTTCTTTTTTAATCTCTTTTTTATATTCTATTAACTCATTTATTTTTTCTAATATTTTAGACATATTACATCCTTTGTATATGATACTATATACAATATTATTTCCAATTACTTCTTTAATCATATCTGTTTCCCCAGAAATTACAATACATGAATTTTGATATTTTATTCTTTTATTTTCGTTTAAAAGATTTAGCACTTCTATCCCTGTATATACAGGCATATTTAAATCTAGTAAAAAAAGATCTATTTTATCATCATTGTTTAATAAATATATGGTTTCTTTTCCATCTAATGTAATGCCATAAACTCTGACATCATCGTTTTTTTCATTAATATAATTCATCAGCATTTTAGCATAATAAAAATTATCATCAGCAATAATCATATTTAACATAAAAATCGCCCTCTTTTATTTTACCATATGTAGTTACATAAATCTACTAAATATTATTATTTTTAGTAACGATTTAATAAATAATATTAGCACTTTTTTTAAATCTAGCATATATTTTATATATATATATATATAATGAAAGTGAGGTAATTTTATGGCAGACCAAATGGTCTTAAAAACTCAACAATGGTTGAACCAAACTTATAATGGAAAAACCGGCTATATTGCTGTTACAGAAAACGGTAATACAGGTTGGAATACAATTTATGCTTTACGAAGGGCTCTACAAATAGAACTGGGAATAACAGCCACATCTAGCAACTTTGGTCCTTCAACTACTGCAAATTTTATTGCTAGATTTCCTAATGGAGTAATCCAGCAATCTCCTGATGATGAAACAGAGAGCAATATATATGCAATTATTCAAGGAGCTTGTTGGTGTAAAGGATATTCAACTGGTGCTAGTAATATAACTAAACATTTTTATAGTGGTACAGGTAAAGCTATAAAGCAACTAAAAACTGGTGCTGGTTGTGCTGATAAAACTTCAACTGTAACACTTAATGTAATGAAGGCTTTATTATCTATGGATCAATTTGTATTGCTTTCTTCTGGAAATGTTTTTATACAGCAAATACAGCAAAAATTAAATAATAAATACGAGGCTTACATTGGTCTTATTCCTTGTGATGGATTATATGGTAGAAGTATGAATCAAGCTATGATTAAAGTTTTACAATCAATAGAAGGATATTCAGTTGAAGATGCTACTGGTAACTTTGGTTCAGGTACTAAAGCTAATTTACCAATTGTTCCAAATAGTGATACACTTAGTGAAGAAAAAGAAATAGAAGCAATTAATTTAGTAAGATATTCTTTATGCTGTAACGGATATGATATTGCAGTTAATTATGAAGGTTGGGATTCTGCATTAGAAGATACTCTAAAACAATTTCAAAATGATATGTGTATTAATCAAACAGGTATATGTGATACAGACACTTGGATGTCTTTATTATTAAGCAAAGGAAATCCTGATAGAAGTTGCATAGCTTGTGATACAAGATTCGAAATTACTGAAAGTAGAATGAAATATTTAAAAAATAATGGTTTTCAAATTGTAGGGAGATATTTAACAGGTGGTGATTTTAAAGAATTAAGACCTAATGAAGTACAGAACATTATAAATAATGGTTTAAAATTTTTCCCTATTTTTCAAGAGTCAGCAGCTGATTTATCTTATTTTACTTCTTCAAGAGGTATTCATGATGCGAAAGTAAGTGTAAATGCAGCAAGGAAACATGGTATTCCAGTTAACACTATTATTTATTTTGCTGTTGATACAGACCCTACTGATTCTGAAATTTCGTCTTATATTATGCCCTATTTTAAATCTCTTTATGAAAATATGACAAAAGCTTATAAAATAGGAGTATACGGGACTCGAAATGTTTGTACGCAAGTAATGAATGCAGGATATGCTGAAACTTGTTTTGTTAGTGATATGTCAACCGGATATTCTGGAAATATGGGATTTAAGATGCCATCAAATTGGAATTTGGATCAATTTCATGAAATTAAAAATATTACAATTAGTAATTTTGTAACAATGGATTTAGATAAAGTTGCTTATTCCGGAAAATTTCCAGTTGTTGAAACTTTATATGATTCTATTTATAATTATATCTCAAAAATAAGAGATTTAGAAACATTATATCTTGAATATAAAAATAGTAAAAATGAATCATGCACAGTAACAAATCTTATTTTAGGAATTACAAATTTTTTAAGAAGTTTTAAATATAGCAGTGATTTATGGTATGTAGCTACATTGGCTGAAATTAATACTGAATTTATAGATTATGTAAAAAATAATGATTTATCATTATACAACGATTTGGCAGTATATGCCAATAGCAATTCTAAGACACTATACGATTCATATTCTGGAAATATAGATATTGGACATCTAGCAGCTACTATTGAAGGATATCTATCTGCTACACTAATACCCGGATTCTGGTTTGGTTGGGGTGGAGACTTGGCTTCATTAATGAAACAAGTAGCCAACGATTATAATGCTAACGGTGGTAATCGTTTAGATATTGCAAATTCTTTAATTGGAGAACCAAATTCAAGTTTTCAATATGCAGATATTTGCTCAGATTCAGATGCAATTAAGATTGGTAAAATGTTAAAAAGTTCAACTGGAATTCATCCATTATCAGATATTTTAAATCAATACTATTCTACTAACGCAGAGCAACGTATATCATATTTTTTATTGGATTTAGAAAATGTAAATATAGACTTCTCGAATTTGTCTACTGCAATTTTCAATAAAATGTCAGGAGTGTTTGAAAATACAATCTTGATACCAATTTTAGGTGTAGCACTAGATGGCGCTGTAAAAAATGCATGTTGTGATGCTTTTGCACAATATATTATTAATAATTATCCAACAATATAATAAATATTAAAAATCAAAAAACTACTGATTTCTTTTCAGTAGTTTTTGATTTTTAATATTTATTTTAATGATAATTAAACAACATAAACCAATAATCAGAATGATTATATTTCTAGTTGCAACAGCATCTAGGCTGTATCCATTTTCACGTATATAACTATCCAATTCTCCTATTTTACTATCTCCATCTGATACAATTAGTTCTTCAACACCTCCAAAATAATTATACAAATATACATGTCCTGAATTCCATCCATGTCCAGCTGCTACTTTTTCTATAAAGTCTACATTTTCTGTATAATTAGCCAAACACTTTTCTATTTTTTCTTTATTAGATGAATCAACTTTTAGTACTATTTTTTCTTCAAAATATAATGAAAAAGAATATAATAAAAACATTATTATAATTAAACTTAAAATATTAATTATACTTATTTTATAATCTTTATTCATCCCTACAAAATCTCCTTTAATTCACCCTCTATTTCATCTTCACAATTCTTCATAGCCTCTAATGTTTCAGTTAGCAATTGATCTAATTCCCAGCCTAATTGTTCAGCACCCTTTTTTATTACATCACGAGAGCAACCAGCTGCAAATCTTTTATCTTTAAATT
>CALXMH010000041.1 GCA_944389425.1 uncultured Clostridia bacterium | reverse complement strand
TCATTATTTAATTGTTTTGTTTAATTTGATTTTTCTGGCAGAATCGCCTGAATATTATGTCTTGCCTTTAAAGATGTCCAAGAACTAATTTACAATTATTTTACTATACTATTTTAAAAAAGTAAATACTTTTATCCCCACTTTTCATCGCAAATTTCGACATTTTTCTTTGCCAATTTCTTACATATTATTTTACCATTTACATTTTCTATTAGAGTTTGTATGACCGTGCAGGCGTGCCGAGGAACATAATAAATTTTAATCCATTCCCTCTCTCGGCGGCTACAACTAATACGAATCACTTAATCACACTCAAAGCACACCAAAAAAGACACAGGCTAATTTTCATTTTAGCCTGTGTCTTTTATTTTATAATACAAATTTTTTAATTAATGCAACTCCACCAATTATTGTTAATAGTATTGTTCCAATTAATACATAATAAATTCTATCTTGTCCTGTTTTTAATGATAATATAACTGGTGCTGTGTCTATATCGTCTTCCCCTTCAACTTTATTGTTTGGTGTTGAATCTATATCATGTGAACCATAGTCATTGTAGTCTTCACTAATTTCTGCTGTATTAATTTTTAAGTCTAAATTATTTTGGTCATTTTTCCATGTTAGTAATATTGTTACAGTTGCAGATTCCCCTGGTTGTAATAATGTATTTTCAAGTTGTCTTGTTGTTACTTTTCCATCTGCTTGTGTCCATTGTGGATTATCTTCTTGAATAAATTCTAATCCCTCTGGTATATAATCACTAATTTCTTTTGCATAACCTGCAATTTGACCTTCATTAGTTATTTTTATTGTGTACTCAAATTTTACAGTTGTTTTGCTTAATTTATTTTTGTCTAATTCTACTTTAACTATTGGCTCTGGGTTTTCAAGTCCAGTATGTCCTGTTTCCCTTTCTGTTGTAACTCCATCTTCTGTTACTATTACCTTACTTACCCATTTTAGTAATGCTAAATCAAAATATTGAACTTTTACTTTTTCAATATCTATATCATCTTCTCCATCTACATTGTTGTTTGGAGTTGAATCTATATCACTTGAATCAAACTCGTTACCATCATCTTCAATTTCTGCTATATTTATTAATACTCTATCTTCTGGTAATTGTTCTTCTGTTACTTTAAATACTACTTTTACGTCTTTAAAGTCTGGCACTTCCATTGTATCTTTTTGGAATGCTTTTATTATATTGTCTTCTGACTTAGCTTTTGATAGATAATCTGTTGATATAGTTTTTCCATCTTCTGAAAGTACCCAACCATATGCTATATTTGTTTCATTATCTGGTACAAATTCTAGTCCTGCTGGAACATTATCTTTTATACTTTCAGCATATCCATCAAGTGTTCCTTCATTATATACTCTAATTGTATATGTTACTAAATCTCCATTTGAAACTAGTACAGGATCTTTTGGATGTGTATATGTTATTTTTCCTTCTTCATCAAACCCTACTTCTGGTACTCTTGATGTTACTTCATCTTCATTTATTGCTGTTATAAATTTTCTAAGTGCTAAGTCAAATGATACTACTTTTACTTTTTCAATGTCTATATCATCTTCACTGTCTACATTATTTTCTGGTATTGAGTCTATATCATCTACTGGATTTCCATTTTTATCTGCGTCTTCTGCAATTTCTGCAACATTTATTAGTATTCTAGAAGATGTATTTGGTTCTATAACTTTAAATACTATTTGTACATCTTTATAATTTGGTTCTGTCATTGTTTTATTATCAAATGCTGTAATAATGTTGTTTACATCTCTATCTTTTGACAAATAATCTGTTCTTATTTGATTTCCATCATCTGATATTTGCCAGCCATATTTGATGTTTATTTCATTATCTGGTACAAATTCTAGTCCATCTGGTACATCGTCTATTATTTCGCTTGCATATCCATCTATTGAACCTTCGTTATATATTCTTAATGTATATGTTACTAAATCTCCTGTTGCAACTGGTACTGGGTCTTTTGTATGTTCATAAACAATATTTCCTTCTGAATCTATTGTAACTACTGGTTCTCTTGAATCTTCGCCTGCTAGTTCTTCACCATTTACAGCTGTTATAAATTTTCTAAGTGCCAAGTCAAAATATTTAAGTCTTACATATTCTTTATCTATATCATCTTCTGATTCTACACCATTGTTTGGTACAGAGTCTTTGTCCTCTGTTGGATTATTATTTTTATCTGCATCATCTTCTATTTCTGCTGTATTTACTAATACATTTTTAGATGTATTTGGTTCTGTAACTCTAAATGCTATTTTTACATCTTTGTATTCTGGTTCTTCCATTTCTGGATAATCGAATGCATCTAATATATTATTTTCATCTCTTTCGTAAGATAAATAATCTGTTGATACACTCTTTAAGTCTTGTGATAATTTCCATCTATATTCAATATTTATCTCATTGTCTATTACAAATTCTAATCCTTCTGGGATATCATCTTTTATTAAATTTGCATATCCTGCTGTTTCGCCTTCATTATATATACGTATTGTATATACTACAATGTCACCATTTTCAACAGATACTGGCGTTTTTGGATGTGTATATGTAACATTACCATTTTCATCTACTGTAATTTGTGGTACTCTTGTTGTTACTTCTGTATCATTTACAGCTGTTATAAATTTTCTAAGTGCTAAGTCAAATTCTTTTAATACCAAATATTCTTTGTCTATGTCATCTTCTGTTAATATATTATTATCTGGTACAGAATCTATATCATCAATTTCATTACCATTTTCGTCTAAATCCTCACTAATTTGTGCTGTATTTATTATTGTATTTTTAGAAGAGTTTGGTTCTATTACTTTAAATGCAACTTTTACTTCATCATAATCTGGCTCATCCATTGTTGGATAGTCAAATGCATTTAATAAATGGGTTTTATTTGGGTCTTGTCCTAAATAATTTGTTACTATACTTTTTCCGTCTTCTGTTAAGTCCCAACCATATTCTATATTTGTCTCATGCTCTGGTAAAAATTCTAATCCAGATGGTATATCATCTTTTATTTCTTGTGCATATCCGCTTATTCTTCCTTCATTGTAAACTCTAATTGTGTAAATTACCACATCTCCTGATTCAACAAGTACAGGGTCTTTTGGATGTCTATATGTAATTTGTCCATTTTCGTCTACTACTACTTCTGGTACTCTTGTTGTTACTTCTTCATTATTTACTTGTGTTATAAATTTTCTAAGTGCTAAATCGAAATTGTAATTTATTCCTGCTGTTAATTCATCTGTTTTTGGTTTTTTATTTACTATTACAACTGGTTGATCTTCATTTGAACCACTAACTGTCCAGAATATACATTCTGATTCATAATAATTTACAGATAGTTTTAATGTTAATGAATTAATTCCAGAAGTTTTGCTAACTGAAATATAGAAATTTTTACCTACTATATCTTTTAATGTTTTGCCCTCTTCTAGTTCTACTCTTTGTCCTTCATCATTTTCATATAATATTTTATAATCTGCAACTTCTTCTTCATTTTGGTCTAACACTTTTTGTGAAATTGTAAAATCTAATTCAGATTGTTTTTGTATATTAAATGGTCCTACTATAATATCATCTGTTGTGTATTCTGTTTTTAAAGTTGTGTTTTGCAAAACAACTGGTGCTGGAATATTTCTATTATCACCAGTTCCATATATATGAGCATTTTTTACTGCTTCTGTTATAAAGTATGTATAAAGAGTTTGTGCATCTTCTTGTCTATGAGATTCCATATCAAAAGCTTCATATCCATCTGAGCTTTCCTTTGCTTTTATATGAATAGCAGCTAGATCTGGTCCTTGATCATATGGTGATTCATCTGTATTTGTAAAATGCCATATAGCTAATTGTTGAACCACTTCAATATCGTCATCTGTTAAATTTATTTGGTCAATTGTAAAAGGTGGTGTAACATCTTCTGATAATTGCTCTTTAAATGCTGCTGTTAATAACGCATCTCTCATTTCTTGTCTTTCAGCTTCATTTGGATGTTTTGGTAAATACATATTATCTAAAATCCATAGAACGGCATTATATTTGCTATATGTTATTTCTTCTTCACCTATCGTTTCTGTAACCATTTCATCTGATGGTAACATGCTTTTAAAGTTCTCTGGAATATTTCCTAAATCTTTCATATCATATGAAATGCTATATGTTCTTTTTTCTAGTGGATCTGTAATTGTTCCACCAAATCCAGGTCCTGCTTTAATACAGTATATAGCATTGTCATAATTATATACATCATTGTTATATGCAACTATTTTGAATATATCTTTACCTTCAATTTGGTAAGCATATCCTCCCTCTCTTGCTTGTACAATTCCAAGTTCATATGATGATGCAGCTTGTACAACAGTTGTAAGTGGTGCTAAGCAAAATGCTATAACAATTGCTAAAATCAATAATACTTTACTCTTTCTCATACTTATACCTTCCTTAATTATTATATATATAATATTTTACTATTTATTTTTTTATAGTCAATACTAGCTTTTTCTAGGTAATTAGTATATTACTAAAATATTACCTATTAATTCTTAGGGCTATATGCATTTTATTAAAAGCCCTACTAATATTACAATTATATTACATTTTCATGATATTTTCAATACGTTTCGCTATTTTTAGATATTTTTGGAAATTTTTAAAATATTATTGAATATTCTAAAAAGTTATTGTATATTAAAATAGCCTTTCGGCAATAAGCTAGAAAGGAGGTGTTACTTATACAAATGAAAAAATATATTAAATTACTTGCATTGATTATCATTCTTTTAGTATTAAAAGAATTTGATGATTAGACAGAAAAAGACTAGGATTTGCCCTCCTAGTCTTTTATAATGGAAAAAGACTAACCTTTTTGCCCTGTTAGTCTTTTTCAAGTGTTACATTTT
>CALXMH010000040.1 GCA_944389425.1 uncultured Clostridia bacterium | reverse complement strand
AGTTACAAGTGAAGAAAGGCTACATACAGCAATAAAGAATTGCGAATATATGGAAGAATTAAATAAAGATGGACAAGAATCACGAAGAAATCCAATGACCAAAGTGTATAAAATAATTAACGGATTAAAAGAATATTTAGAATAAATTTACAGAAGAAAAGCAAAGTATGAGAGTAATTAAAAATTACAGAATTATTTTGCTTTTTGTGAAAAGGAGAAGAATATGTATATTAGTAGAGTTATAATAAAAAATTATCGTTCAATAAAAGATTTAACATTAAGTTTTAATTCAGGAAAAAATGTTATAGTTGGAAAAAATAATTCGGGCAAAAGCAATATTATAAAAGCAATAGACATAGTTTTAGGAGAGAGCTCTCCAACATATGCTAAATATAATAACATAACGGAGAATGATTTCTATTCTAATAATTCAGAATCTGCTAATAATATAATGATTTTCTGTGAACTTCAAAAAAATGATAATGAAAAAATAGATGTTGAAGAAGTAAAAAGTAATAAATTTTATGGCAAATATATAGATAATTTATATGAAGAAGATGATATTATAAAAAATAAAGAAATTCTTTATAATACTTCTGATTACTATGATAGAGAAAAAGAAGATAAAAAAGAAAGATGGTCAAATTTATATTTTAAAAATAATAATTTTAAAGATGAATTTGTTCAAAAGGTAGGAAATAAAAATAAGTTTGCTTTTCTTTTTACAGCTAAAATTAGTGGAGAAACTATTGAAAAAGACTTGAAATTTTTAGTATATAATGAAGTATTAAAAAAATGGACTGTATTTTTTAACGGACAATTAAGAAATATATTATTACAAAGTGCTATTATTCCAGCTTTTAGAGAACCTTCTCAACAACTATCATTAAGTCAATGGTCTTGGTATGGAAAGATGATGAAGGCTCTTACTAAAAGTGTATCGAAGGAGAAGTGGAAAGAATATGAGGATGTATCAAGTAAAGTTACAGAGGTATCAAATGATATATTTAGCGAAGTAACAAAAGAAATAAATATGGGAACTTTAAAAATTGCATTTCCAAATACGGAATTGTATTTTAGATTTTTGGAAGGAAAAAAATCAGAACTATATAAAAACACAAAAATATTTGTTGATGATGGATTTATGTCTGATATTTCGCTTAAGGGAGCTGGAATACAAAGTGCGATAATTATTGGTTTATATACATATTATGTTAAAAATATATCTAAAGTAAAAAATGCATTATTATGCTTGGAAGAGCCAGAGCTGTACTTGCATCCACATGGAAAACGAATGATCTCAAATCGAGTTAATGAATTCTTAGATGCAGGAGAAAATCAAGCAATAATTGTAACTCATGCAGAAGAGTTTATAGAATTAAAAAATAAAAATTCAAAGATTATAAAAATTACTAAGGATAATAAAATTGGAAGTGTTGCGCATGAAATTAATTTAGATCAGTGTAGAGAGGTGATACTAAGAAATGACAATAAAGAAATATTTTTTGCGGATAAAATTATTCTATGTGAAGGAAAAGAAAAACTATTATTAGAATTTTTAAATTTAAATTATTTGGATGGAAAATTTGATGATAATAATATTTCAATAATTAGTGTAAATGGTAAAAATAATTTTAAAAAGTATATTCAAATTGCTCAAAAAATAAATGTTAAAGTGTATATGATTGCTGACTTTGATTATTTATTGAGAGATAATAAAACTGAAAAATTAAAACAGTATGAGAAAAAATATGAAGGAGATATTAGTAATTTGAATTTAGCTAATTTGCAGTATATAACTCAGATTAAAGATAATGAAATACAGAAATTTATATCAAACTTAAGAAATGAATTGCTTAAATATAGTGAAGAAAAATTTTATAAATCAAAAAATATTGAAGAATATGAGGACTTTATTTTTGAATATGAAAATAATAAATTTACGATAAAAGATTGTATTAATAAATTACAAGAGAATAATATTTTTATTGAAGATGCGGAAATAGAGAATATTTTTAAGAATCTTACACATTCAAAAATGGTAGAAGAAGATATATATAAATTATATGATAGTGAAGATGTTGACAATGAATTCAATCAAGAAAAATTAGATAGATTATTGGACTTTTTGAAAAGGTTATAAACTAAAAAAGCAGAAAAAATCTTCTGCTTTTTTAGTTATTTATTGTTGATTAAGTAATTCTTCTACAGGCGTCATGTCAGTTTTATAGACATTTTTAATAGGATATATGTAGAATTATTATTGAAAATAAGGGATAATAAAATAAATATGGAGGAACACAATTATGATAAATAGAATATATATAAAATGTAATTTTTGTAAAACAAATATACTTTTAAGATTTCAAATGGGAGAATTTGATATTCCATTTAGTTTTTGTTGTCCAAATTGTAATGTTAATATTAATGGACTTAGAAAAGTTAGCTCAGATTATACTTTGAAATTAAATAATGCTATGCAAATAGAAGAAGTAGAACCTGAATATTATATAGATTTATCCGTAGAGCTTCCACATAGAAAAATTCAAAAATATATATCATTTGAATCCATGTATTCTGACGGATTTAGTCCATTTATGGATATAATGAGATTATTTAAAACACAACAAGATTATATACATGTTATGAAATCAATAAGAGATTTTATATTTTTTAAAGTAAATAATTGGAATTTATTAAAATCTCTCTATGATTTATATTTTGGTAATAGAATAGATTTAATACAAGAGCCAATTTTAAAGTTTTCATCACATTACACAGTAAATAATAAGCTAGATGCAGCAATGGCTTTACACCAGTCAAGTATTATTGGAATGAATAAGATATTAGCACCTAATAGTCTTAAAAATTTTTTGGGGTATTCTAGCAAAATTATGGGAAAGGAAACTATTGCTGAAGTAAAAGAATTTGTGAATTTTCTAAAAAAAAATAGAAAATTTGATTTTGAACTAAAAAGAATAATAAAAATATATTCAAGATGGATAGATGATTTTGAAAAATATATACCAATAGTAACTGTTTCATTGGGAAATTTGCGTGAAAAATTCAATAAAGAAAATTATGGAATTGCAACTATAAGCTTTGAGAATATGATTAATTTTTATAAGGATACTTATGAATTATTATTAGATATGCTAACTATTGCTATAGGACTAAATAATATTTTTATTAGAGGAAATTTTAATATTTTTTCTGATGAATCTAATGTTTCAAATTTTAATTCTTATAACAATCTTGGAAAATCACAAAGATTGAAAGCTTTAATACCTGAAGAACCATTTAGTAAGTGCATAAATATAAATAGAAATGTACGTAATGCAATTGCACATTATACATATGACTTTAACAGTAGTACTCAAAAAATATATTTCTATGATAAACATAGAAATAATGAAAGCGTTATAGAATTATACCTTTGTGATTTAGCTTTACTATGCTATGATAATATTACAATTTTAGCATATCTAAATGAATTATTTTATAATTTAAGAAAAATAGATTTTTTAGAAAGCGGGATGAAACCTAATATTAGATTTTAGTAGAATTACAAATAATCAAACTAAGGCTTAATGAAAAATAGCAAAAGAGGGTCCTAGTTTAGGACTCCCTTTATTAATATAATCAAACACTAATTAATTCTATTCCATCACAAAATCCATTCCTATAATACTTCTCATTCCAATAACAAATATAATCCATAAAATTCTTATCAAGTCTATCCAATTGATTTCTTACATACTTTTGATTCTGTTTAGGAACATTCTTTAAAATGTTTTCACAAATTTCATCAAAATAAACAAGGTGTTTTTTATCTTCTTTAGTAAGTATCCCTAAAACCATTTCTTCTCTAAAACTTAACCAATCTCTTAAAATATCATCATTAACTTCTCTAAAATTATTCATAATCTAAACCCTCCAAAAATTAAAATTTTTATTAATAAAATTATCCTTTACAAGAGCTTAAATTACTAGAACAAACGTACATTGGGTAAAAATTGGGTAAAATCTTTTCAAAAAATGCCCTAAAAAAGCACAAATGTTCTGTGAAGCAAAACTCTCGTGAATACCTAAATGCCAACCAAAACTCTAATTTTCACAAAACTACAAAAGTGAGTCAATATGCCCTCATAACCCGAAGGTAATATAAATTACATAAATAAGTATAAATAAAAATTGATTTTTCTAGCTTTACACATACATTAATGTTATAATCAAAACGAAAAAAAGAAAGAAGAAAATGATATGAAAGTACTAACGATAAAACAACCATGGGCTAGCTTAATAATGCTAGGATTAAAGAAATACGAATTCAGGAGCTGGAAAACAGAGTATAGAGGAGAGCTATTAATTCATGCTGGAAAAGGAATTGATAAAGATGGGATGGAAAGACTTAAAAAATATATTCCAGAAGACATTCCATATGAAGGAATAATTGGAAAAGTAAGGCTTATAGATTGCATTAAAACATCTCCTGAATTTTATGACAAAGTACAAAAAGAAAATAAAGACATATATGCTAAAAGTGTATTTAATCAAGACTATGCATGGCAGATGGAAGTAATAGAAGTGTATGATAATCCTATCAAAGTAAAGGGAAAGCTAAGACTATGGAATTATGAAGGAGGAGTAAATGGAAAAGAAGAATAGTAATGAGATTACAGTAAAAATCAAATGTGGTATTAACGAATTTTACGATATTATCGAAAAAAGAGGATTTAAAAATATAGATCATTTTAACCTAGATGATACATTTTTTATTTCAAATGATTTAGATATTGATTCTATGACTACAAGAGAAATATTATCTAAAGCAGTACTAGTTAGAAAAGTTACATATGATTATAAAGTTGTTAAACTTATTACTTTTAAGAAAAAGAAATTTGATGAAAAAGGAAATATATTAGATCAGCAAAATATAGAGTGTAATATATTAGAAATAGATGAAGCAAAAAGACTTTTAAATGCTATGGGATATAAAGAGATAATGCGTATTGTAGAAAATGACTTAGTGTTTAAAAAAGATAATGTTCAATTTGCAGTAAAAGATATTGTAGATGGAGATAAATTACTAGAGATGGAAATGGGATTTAATGAGTCTTTTAGTACGCTTTCTCAAATTGAAGAAAAAATGAAAGAATTAGATATCCCAGTATACACAGATAATTTCTTTGTGAAAAAAGCAGAGATTGAGTTAAATAAAGTTTTAAATAGAAAATAATTAGGAGAAAAATTATGGAAAATAATGATATTATTGTAAAAGAAGTATCAATAGAAGAAGCTGTGAAAGTAAATAGAAATGTTATAGAATTTGATGGGAAAGATACAACAAAAGAAGATTTTGAAAAAAGATATGTCGGAAAAGATAATTTAATAATTGTAGCTTATTATAAAAATATTCCAATTGGATATATTATTGGATATGACAGAGATAATGATGGTTCTTTTTATTGTTGGATGGCAGGAGTAGATAATAATTATAGAAGACTTGGAGCTTTAACAACTCTTATGAATTATCAAATGAATTGGGCTAAAAATAAAGGTTATAATAAGTTAAAAATTAGGACTAGAAATAATAGAAGAGAGATGCTTAGCTTTTTAGTTAAAAATGGCTTTAATTTTGTAAGTGTAGAACAAAGAGATGATATTACAGAAAATAGAATTAATTTAGAACATAGTTTAATATAAAGGAGTGATTTTCATAGAATTTATATTTACATTTTTAGAAGGTATAGCAAGTTTCATATCACCATGCCTGCTTCCAATGATTCCAATATATATTAGCTATTTTGCAGGAAGAGATAACAAAGACATGAAAAGAGCTATAAGAAATGCTATAGGATTTGTATTAGGTTTTACAATTGTTTTTATATTACTTGCTGTATTTGCAAGTTATGTAGGTTCATTTATTAGCTCAAATATTAAATATATAGAAATAATATTTGGTATTATTATAATTATATTTGGACTAAATTATATGGAGCTAATAAAAATTAGTTTTTTAAATAAAATAAAAAGAGTAAATACTGATACGAAAGATTTAAACTTTATTAAATCAATTCTATTTGGAATGTTATTTTCAATAAGTTGGACACCATGTATTGGAACTTTCTTAAGCTCAGCTTTATTGTTAGTTGCAAGTAGTAATGATATGCTAAAAGGAATATTACTTATGCTAGTATATTCTATAGGACTTGGAATTCCATTTATAATATCAGTTGTATTAATAGAGAAGTTAAAAACTGTATTTAATTTTATTAAAAAGCATTATGATATAGTAAAGAAAATATCAGGTTTGATCTTAATCATAATGGGGTTATATATAATATTTTTCTAGAAAGGATTTAATATGAAAGGAAAGATAATTACAATTTTATTAATAATGGCTTTTGTAGGATTTCTAGTATGGGCTAATTTTGCTTTAGATAAAGAAAATGAAAAGTTAGCAAGCGAAAATAGTGAAAGTAGTAATAGTACTTCTGAAGAATATACAGGTCCATCAAGAGTAATTGAAGTTACAAGTAGTAATTTTAATGAAGAAGTAATAAATAGCGATATTCCAGTACTTATAGATTTTTATGCTGATTGGTGCGAGCCTTGTAAAATATTATCACCAATAGTAGAAGAAGTTTCAAGCAAGTATGAGGATATTAAATTTGTTAAAATCAACATAGATAATAATCAAGATATAGCAAATGAATATAGGATAATGTCAATACCAACTTTAGTATATATAAAAGGTGGAGAAGAACAAAATAGAGTTTTAGGTGCAGTAGGAATGGATGTAGTTGAAAGTTTGATA
>CALXMH010000039.1 GCA_944389425.1 uncultured Clostridia bacterium | reverse complement strand
AGCTTTTTTGTAGCACTGGACGCTGGTAGCGATGCATAAGGAAAGACTCTTACCAGAGTTTATAGATTAATCTGAATAGCGGATAATGGATTTGCGCGCGGGAGAGCGGGAATTCATTATCCGACTGTTTACATAAAACTGATTTTTGCTGTTGTAAATGGCAAAATAAATAATATGTAGGAAATTGACAAAGAAAAATGTCGTTTTTCCTACATATTTTTTTGTATGTATTCTCAATCTATGATAGAATAAAGAAGTTTACATCAATATACAATTTACAACAAGATAGAATTTAAAAATTCTACCCTTTACAAAACTAAAAAAAATGTATATAATATCTCTACAAATTACTAATTGTAGTTAGGAGATAAAATGAACGAGATAGAGACAAAAGAGTATTATGATTTTGTAAATTCCAATAGTAATACCCATTTTATGCAGTCTAGTGAGTGGGCTAGGGTTAAGGGGAATTGGAAAAATGAGGTTATTTTAGTAAGAGATGATAGTGGCAAAATTGCAGGGTGTATGAGTGTTTTAATTCAGAAAATTCCTGTTTTGAATTACAGTATGCTATATTGCCCTAGAGGGCCTGTTTGTGATGCTGATGATAAAATTGTTTTTGGTAAGCTTATGGATAGTTTAAAGGAGCTTGCTAAGAGGGAGAAGGCTTTTATTTTTAGAATGGATCCGGCTATTCCTAATTCTAATGAAGAGTTTAGAAATTTAGCTAGGGAAAATGGTATTAGACTTAAAAGTAATATTAATCATGATATTAATAAAGTTATTCAACCTAAATATGAGATGCAGCTTAACATAAAAGATAAAACAGAAGATGAATTACTTGCTTCTTTTAGTCAAAAAACTAGATATAATATACGTTTGGCTGCTAAAAAAGGAGTAACAATTGAAGAGGGGACAGATGATGATATAGATGAGTTTTTTTCTATATTAACAGAGACTAGTCAAAGAGATCAATTTACTATTAGAAATGTTTCTTATTACAAGAAAGTGTATGAGATTATGAAAGAAAAAGACCATGTTAAGTTGTATTTTGCAAGATTTAATGATAAGCGAATTGCAACTACCTTGGAGATTATATATGGAAATAAGGCATGGTATTTGTATGGAGGTTCTTTAAGAGAACATAGTAATGTTATGCCTAATTATTTGCTACAATGGACAATGATTAAAGAAGCCATGAAAAGAGGTTGTGAGTTTTATAATTTTGGAGGAGTTTCTGGTTATATAGACGAACATGCTTCTGGTTATGGTGTGTTTAGATTTAAAAAGGGATTTAATCCAGAGTTTATTGAATATGTAGATGAATTAGATATTGTATTTAAACCATTTATTAATACTTTATTTAATATTGCAAATAAAGTAAGAAGATTATTAAGACGAAAAAATAATTAATATAGAATCGAGATAATTATGGGTATAGGAAAACATAAATTAAAGAAAGAAACATTTGTGCAAAGTATACTCGTATTGATGATGTCACAAGTAATGATAAAACTACTAGGATTAGCATACAAATTGTATTTAACAAATAAAGAAGGATTTGGAGATACTGGTAATGCTATTTATAATAGTGGATATCAAATTTATGCATTATTGCTTGCAATTTCATCAATAGGAGTTCCTAATGCTATTTCTAAAATAGTTTCTGAAAGATTAGCTAAGCGGAGATAGAAAAGGTGTTAGAAGAGTATTTAGAATTTCGTTTATATTCTTTGCTTTTGTAGGACTTGTTGGAAGCTTAATACTTTTCTTTGGGGCTCATTACATATCTAATGTGTTATTACAAATTCCAGAAGCAGAGCTTACACTAGTTGCATTGTCACCTTCTGTGTTTTTTGTTTCAATAGCATCAGTTATTAGAGGATATTTTAATGGACATCAAAGTATGTCTACAACTGCTAATTCGCAAACATTGGAACAAGTTGCAAAAACTGTTCTTACTATTTTAGTTGTTGAGATTGTTGCAATTGCATCTCAAAGTGATGTTGTAATAATGGCAGCAGGTGCAAATTTAGCAACAACATTATCTGTATTTTTAAGCTTTGCATATTTGTATAGATATTATAAGTTTAAAAGAAAAGATTTAGTTATAGAGATGCCAGAAAAATGTGAAGGCGTGTCTTATTCTAAAAAAAGTACAAAAGATATTTTAAAATCCATTGTAAAAATATCTGTACCAATGTCTATAAGCTCACTGGTATCTTCTATAAATAAAAATATAGATTCAATTACGGTTGTAAGAGGTCTTAAAACATTTATGTCAGATGAAATGGCAAAGTTTCAGTTTGGTATATATACTGGGAAAGTAGATACATTAGTAGGTTTGCCATTATCATTTAATATAGCATTTGCAACAGTTTTGGTACCATCTATTTCAAAATTGCTTGCACAAAACTTAAAAAAAGATGCGGCAAAAATTATAAAATTTTCTTTGCTTGCTACAATTTTAATAGGCTTACCATGTACTTTTGGAATGATAGTATTTGCAGAGCAAATTTTAGGGTTACTATTCCCAAATGCATCTGAGGGTACAGTTTTGTTACAAATTACAAGCTTAACAGTTATTTTTATGATGATGGCACAAACTATAAATGGAGTTTTGCAAGGAATAGGAAAATATAGAGTACCTGCTACTGCACTAGCATGTGGAGTTTTTGTAAAACTTATATTAAATATAATTTTAATCCCAATTCCAGCTATTGGAGTAAATGGTGTTGCAATAGCATCTATTGTTTGCCATATTATTTCATTTAGCATAGGTTTTATGGCATTGAAACATACAATAAATATAAGATTTCCAGCTAGAAAATTTGTTATTAAGCCATTGCTTGCAACATTTGTAATGTGCGTAACTTCTTACATTATATATATAATTTTAGAAATGTTTATTCCATGGAAAATAGCAGCAATTATTGCAATGATATTTGCAGTAGTAATATATGCATTTGCAGTATTTGGACTTGGAATTTTAAATAAAGATGAAATATATAGATTGCCAAAAGGAAAATTTATATACAAAGTTTTAGTAAAAATGAAATTGTATAAAGAAGAAGCTTAAAATAATGCTAAATAAAAACATATTGTACTAAAAATACAATATGTTTTTATTTAGCATATTTTTTGTACAAGCACATATATTTAGTATATATAAAATTACAAAGGAGGGTTATTTTATGTGGCATTCATGCACAATAGAAGAAACTATAAGAAACCTAAGAACAAATATACACAGAGGATTAAGCAAAGAAGAAGTAATAAGTAGAATGAATAAATATCGGAGTAAATGAGCTAAAAGAAAAGAAAAAAGAGAGCTTATTTATTAGGTTTTTAAAACAGTTTAATGACTTTATGATTATAATTTTAATTATAGCTTCAATTATTTCTGCGGTAGTTTCAAATATGCAAGGAGAAAATGATTATATAGATTCTATTATAATAATAGCAATTGTTGTATTAAACGCTATTATGGGATTAATTCAAGAATCCAAAGCAGAAAAATCTATAGAAGCATTAAAACAAATGACAGCCCCTATGGCAAAAGTTAAAAGAAATGGGAAAATAGAAGAAGTATCTGCAAAAGATTTAGTGCCAGGGGATATAGTTATATTAGAAGCAGGGAATTATCTGCCAGCAGATTGTAGATTAATTTCTTCATATAATTTAAAAATTGAAGAATCATCATTAACAGGAGAAACAGAACCCGTACTTAAAAATGCAGATTGCACTTTTAAGGGAAATATTCCAGTAGGGGATAGATTAAATATGGCATTTTCTTCTACAACTATTGTAAATGGACATGCAGAAGCAATTGTTGTTCAAACAGGTATGAATACAATGCTTGGAAAAATTGCACATATGATTTCTAATAATGAAACACCTCAAACTCCTATTCAAAAAAAGTTAGCTGGTGTAGGAAAAACATTAGGAGTGGCATGCTTAGTTATTTGTATAATTGTGTTTATAATAGGACTAGGAAAAAATATAGAACCAATTCAAATGTTTATGACATCAGTGGGCTTAGCTGTTGCAGCAATTCCAGAGGGTTTACCAGCAATTGTAACAATAATGTTATCCATTGGTGTTACAGCAATGTCTAAAAAGAATGCAATTATTAGAAAATTACCAGCTGTTGAAACACTTGGAAGTAGTAGTGTTATATGTTCAGATAAAACAGGTACATTAACACAAAATAAAATGAAAGTTATAGAAATACAAGATGTAAACGGTATAGCAAGTAATAGCTCAAAACAATTTATTTTAGCACTTGGCGCAATGTGTACAGATTGTAATATAACTGGTAATATCGCATACGGAGAGCCAACAGAAGTAGCAATTGTAAATTGTGGTATTGAAAATGGGCAGAATAAAGAAAAACTTTATAAAGAAATGGAAAGAGTGTCTGAAATTCCATTTGATTCTGAAAGAAAAATGATGACAACAATACATAAAATAGGCACTAAATATAGAGTTATTACAAAAGGAGCGCCAGATGTATTATTAAATAGATGTAATAAGTTTTACTATAACGGAAAAGTTATGCCTATAACTAGCTCAATAATTAGAAACATAGAAAATTCTAATAAAAATATGGCAGAAAAAGCATTAAGAGTAATTGCAGTAAGTTATGCAGATTTAGATTTTATGCCAAACAATATAAGTTCAAATATAATTGAACAAAATTTAATATTTGTTCGGATTAATTGGAATGATAGACCCACCTCGTGAAGGAGTAAAAGAAGCTGTTTTAACATGTAAAAAGGCTGGAATAAAAACTGTTATGATAACAGGTGACCATATAGCAACAGCAAAAGCCATAGCAAGAGAACTTGGAATTCTGAGTCAAAAAGATATTGCAATTACTGGTCAAGAATTAGATAAAATATCAGATAAAGAATTTGAAAAAAATATAATGAAATATAGTGTTTTTGCAAGAGTATCTCCTGAGCATAAAGTAAAAATTGTAAAAACATTTCAAAAAACAGGTGCAGTAGTTGCTATGACTGGTGATGGTGTAAACGATGCACCAGCATTAAAAAATGCAGATATAGGAATTGCAATGGGAAAAACAGGAACAGATGTTGCAAAAAATGCTGCTGACATGATTTTAACAGATGACAATTTTGTAACAATAGTTGAAGCAGTAAAACAAGGTAGAAATATTTTTGAAAATATGAAAAAGGCTATTCATTTTTTAATTTCAACAAATATTGGAGAAATTGTAGCAATTTTCATGGGTTTGGTACTAGGATTTGAAGCACCGCTTCTTGCCATTCATTTATTATGGATAAACCTAGTTACAGACTCTTTCCCAGCAATTGCTCTAGGATTAGAGCCAGAAGATAAAAATATTATGAACAAAAAACCACAAGATTCCAAAAAAGGAATTTTTGCAGATGGATTATGGGGAAAAATATTTATTGAAGGTGCAATGATTGGAATGCTTACATTAGTTGCATTTAGTATAGGCAATTCATTATATGGACTAGAAGTAGGAAGAACAATGGCTTTTGTAACACTTGGAATGTCTGAATTAGTTCATAGTTTTAACATAAGAAGTGAGGAATCTATTTTTAAAGCCCGAATTTTCAAAAATAAATTTTTAGTTGGGAGTTTCTTATTAGGAATTATCTTACAATTAATTGTAGTACTAATTCCACCAATTGCAGACATTTTTAAATTAACACAATTAACAGCTTCTCAATGGATATATACAATAGCAATTTCTTTTGCTCCTATTTTGATAATGGAAATTCAAAAGAAATTTAATGAATTAAAATTTGGCAGAATTGTTTATAATTGTTATGACAAAATATAGCAAAAAAATATATAATGTGGTAAAATAGTCACTGTAATGAGGTGACTATTTTGGCACGTTATAAAAAGGATATGAAAAAGATATATTTTAGAAGAAGAATTTTTGCATTAATCATTTTACTAATTTTTGCTTTTATAGTTTTTCAAATAATTTCTTTTGTCATTAGTCTTTTTCGGCACAAGCACAGAAGATATTACTAGTAATAATATAAGTATAGAAAATAATATTCAAAATAATGAACTTGGGCATAATATAATAAATACAAGTAATATAAAAGAAAATAATGATGTTTTAAATGATTGGAAAATTAGACTTGCTAATTCTAACAATATTTTACCAGATGATTTTTCAATAGAGCTTGCTGACATTGATGAAATTAGACAGTTTGATGCAAGAGCAATTGATGAACTTAACGAAATGGTAAATGAAATGAGAAAAGCTGGAATTTCTAATATCTGGGTACAGTCTGCATATAGAAGTGTTGCAAAACAAAAAGAGTTATATAACAATAGTATTTCTAAATATATAAAACAGCGGAAAATCAAGAGAAAAAGCAGAAGAACTAACTTTACAATATATTAATAAACCTGGCGCTAGTGATCATAATTTAGGACTTGCAGTTGATTTTAACAATGTAGATAATGACTTTGAAAATTCCAAGGCATATAAATGGCTAACTCAAAATGCCGAGAATTATGGATTTGTTTTAAGATATCCAAAAGATAAAGTGGACATAACAGGAATTGAATATGAATCTTGGCATTGGAGATATGTTGGAAAAGAAAATGCTAAAAAAATGAATGAACTTGGAATGTGTTTAGAAGAATATGTAGAATATTTAAGCAATAAGCAAGTTTAATTTAGAAAAGAGGTTGAGCTTTATGAAAAAAATAAATGATAAACTTATGCCAATTGCAACAGTTGTAGTTATAATATTAATATCAGTTTCTTTATACTGTATATTTAAATACACAGTAATTAATAAACAAGAAACAAAATTAGAAAATGGAATAACAGCTGTTTTTACAACTGACAATAAATAAAAACAAATAGGAGTAAAAAATGAATGAAAAGAAAGCACTAGTATTATGTGGTGGAGGAGCAAGAGGTGGATATCATATAGGTGTATGGAAAGCTTTAAAAGAAATAGACTATAAGCCTAACATTATAACAGGAACATCTGTGGGTGCACTAAATGGAGCATTGCTTGCTATAAAAGAAGATAAACTAGCACAAGAGATTTGGGAAAATATGACCATGGATACAGTATTTGAAAAGAAAAGTACAAGAGATATAAATACAATTAGTTCTGCAACAGAATTTTTATTTGAAATTGGAAAAATTGGAGGGATAAACCCAAAACCATTAAAAGAACTTGTAAACAAACTTGCCGATGAGAAAAAATTTAGGTCGTCAGATATAGAATTTGGAATTGTTTTAACAGCTATTAGACCAATGCGAAAAGTAGAAAAATTTGTAGACGAAATGGAAGAGGGCAAAATTGCAGATTACATACTAGCAAGTTCTGCATGTTTTCCAATAATGCA
>CALXMH010000038.1 GCA_944389425.1 uncultured Clostridia bacterium | reverse complement strand
GGAGTTGATGGAGACAGTGCATCAAGTACAGAATTATATGCCCTACTTTCTAGCCTATCTGGAATTCCAATTAACCAATCAATAGCAGTAACAGGCTCAGTTAATCAAAAAGGAGAAATACAACCAATAGGCGGAATTAATGAAAAAATAGCAGGATTTTATCAGATTTGTAAAATGCGTGGATTTAATAAACAACATGGTATAATTATGCCAGTCCAGAATATAAGAAACTTACACTTATCAGACGAAATAATAGAAGACGTAAAACAAGGAAACTTCCACATATATGCAATAAACACAATAGATGAAGGAATTGAAATTCTAACAGGAGTACCATCTGGCAAAAAAAATAAAAATGGTAAATTTCCAGCAGGAAGTATTAACTATTTAGTATATGAAAAGCTAAAAAAATATGCAGATATTAGCAGTGCAAGAGAAAAATAAAGCAAAAAAATACATGGTATTTTTGAAAAATACCATGTATTTTTTTATGAGGATTTCTATTTTTATATGTTCATGTGAATTTTTTGTAAGGTTTGTAGGCATTAGAATTTGAATTTCTATATTCATTTCACCTTACATGGTTAATTATATCATTACATTTTTTAAAACACAAGTCTTTGCAGTAAGTTTTTTATACCACAAATAAAATTGCAAGATAAACTAAATACAAAATAAAATAAATTAATCCATTCATTCTGCTCATTTCATTCTTTGGTGGTATTGCAGGGAATAATGCTAATATTATTGTTGCAGCTATTAAAATTATCATTTGTATATTATATGTAAAATTATAAGCTAATGGTGTAATAAGAGCAGAAACACCTATTATAAATAAAATATTGAAAATGTTAGAGCCAACAATATTTCCTATTGCAATATCGCTGTTTCCTTTTATTGCTGCTGTAACACTTGTTACTAATTCTGGTAGGCTTGTTCCTACTGCAAGTATAGTTAATCCTATTATCTTTTCGCTTACATTAAACATTCTTGCAATATTAGTTGCATTATCTACTGTTAAATCTCCACCTATTTTTAATCCAATTATACCTATTATAATAAATAAAATATTTTTAGTAATTGATATTGGTTTATCTTGAACTGTTAATTCATTAGACTCTTCTGTTCCATCAAACTTATTACCTTTTTTAGACATAATTATTGTGTATATTATAAACAACAAAAATAGCACAATTAAAATTATTCCTTCAACTTTTGATATTGTTCCATCTGTATTACAGAAAATTGTAAAAATTATAGTTACAATTAAGCAAATTGGAATTTCTATTAATCTTGTTTCTCTTTGAAATATTACAGGTTTTATAAAAGCTGATAACCCTAATATTAATAACAAGTTGCATATATTGCTTCCTACAATATTTCC
The DNA here is from genome assembly GCA_944389425.1 of uncultured Clostridia bacterium. GTDB lineage: Bacteria > Bacillota > Clostridia > TANB77 > CAG-508 > UMGS1864. Next base: position 6,316 of record CALXMH010000038.1, on the reverse strand, counting down.
AATTGCCATATCTGCTGAACCATTTAATGCAGAAGTTGCACTTACAAACAATTCAGGCATCGATGTCCCCATAGACACAATAGTTAAACCTATAATAATTTCTGGGATATGAAATTTTTTGGCTACATTACTTGCTCCATCTACTAAAAAATCTGCTCCTTTTATTAATAGTGCAAATCCTATAATAATAAAAATTATTGATAATACCATTTTTTCCTCCTTTTTTTACACACAAAATGAGACTTGCTTTACAATTTTATTGTAAACAAGTCTCATTATTTAAAATAAAGCCAGATATTTCTATCAGTTTGTTGACTTTATTACATTTTTTAAATGCCAATTACTCCCTTATTGTTTCATATTATACTACTTTTTTATAGCTTTAACAACCTTTTATTAACAAAATTCTACTATTCTTTAAAAAATTCTTCAAATTCCTCTGCTGATATTATTTCTTTTTCCATTAATCTTTGTGCTACTTGGTGTAATTTATCCATATTATTTAATAATATAGTTTGTGCCCTTTCATATGCTGTATCTATAAGTTTTCTTATTTCTTGTCCTACTACATCTCCTATGTCTTCTCCAAATATTTGAAGTTCATATGGTTCATTTACTTTTAGAGATATTGGACCTAACTTATCATTCATACCATAGATTGTAATCATATCTTTTGCAATTCCTGTTGCTACTTCTAGGTCATTACTTGCACCTGTTGAAATATCGTTTAGTGCAACTTTTTCTGCTGCTCTTCCTCCTAATAGTGCTACTAATTTTTCTTCCATTTCTGTTTTAGAAATATAGTATTTATCTTCATTCGTTTTATACATTGTATATCCACCAGCTAGCCCTCTTGGTATAATAGAAATTTCTTTTACATCTGTTTGTGTTCCAAGATATTTACTAACCAATGCATGACCTGCCTCGTGATATGCTGTTAATCTCTTATCTTTTTCAGACATTACTCTACTTTGTTTTTCTATTCCGACAGTTACTTTTTTAACAGCTTCTTCCAAATCTTGTTTTGTAATTTCATTATGCTTATATCTTGTTGCTATTATTGCTGCTTCATTTAAAACATTTGCAAGTTCTGCGCCAGTAAAGCCTGCTGTATCTCCTGCTATTTCTTCCATATTTATGTTATTTGCAAACTTTTTATTTTTTGCATGAATTTTTAATATGGCTTCTCTTCCTTTTAAATCTGGTGGAGCTATTGTTATTTGTCTATCAAACCTTCCTGGTCTTAATAATGCTTTATCTAGCATTTCTGGTCTGTTTGTAGCAGCTAAAACTATTACTGTTTGATCTGATTCAAATCCATCCATTTCAACAAGTAATTGATTTAATGTTTGATTATTTTCTGTTTCTGCTCCTCCTGAGCTAGATCTTCTTGCTCCTATTGCATCTATTTCATCTATAAATACAATACATGGTGATATTTTTTTAGCTTTTTCAAATAATTTTCTAACTCTTGAAGCTCCAAGTCCTGCAAACATTTCTATAAATTCAGAACCACTCATAGATATAAATGGAACTCCTGCTTCTCCTGCTATTGCTTTTGCTATTAATGTTTTACCTGTACCTGGTTTTCCATATAATAGAATACCTCTTGGAATCTTAGCACCCATTTCTTGATATTTTTTAGGATTTTTAAGGAAATCCACAATTTCTATCATCTCATTTTTTTCTTCATCTAATCCTGCAACATCATCAAAAGTTACATCTGTTTTGTTTTCATCTACTCCATATACTTTACCTTTTTCACCTAAGCCTTGCATTTTAAATAGTAAAATAAATAATACTATAATTAAAATAGTTGGTAGAAGTGACATAAATGTTCCTAAAATAGTTTTTAGCGGATTTTCTCCTTTGGTTTCCAATATAATTTCATTATTACCTTCTTCTACTTTTTCTTGTACTAATTCAACAAATGGCTGTATACTTGGTACAATTGCTGTTTTTTCCTCTTCTACATCTTTTACTTTAACTTTAATGCTTTGGCTGCCAGTTGTCATTTCTACTTTTTCTATTTTACCTTCTTCTATCATTTTAATTAATTCTGTATATGCTATTTCTGGCTTATTTTCTTCGTTTTCAGAATTATTTTTTGATATTATAATCCATATAGTAGAAGCTAAAATAAAAGCAACTAAAACTATGATTGTAATTATGGCATAAAGCTTTTTTTTCTTGTCTTTTTCTTTTTGGTTATCCTTCATTCTAAGTTTTACCTCCCTTATGCTTCTGAGCCTTCTGGTTGCTCTCCATTATTCTTTTTTTGTTGTCTTTCTTTTTCTTCTTTCTTTTCTTTACGTTTTTGGTTTTCTCTTTCTATTTCTTTTCTTTTTTCCTCGTCCAATTCTTCCTTTACTTCTTTTTGAACTTTTTCTATTTTTCCTATTTCAATTTGTTGTTTTATAAGTTCTGAACGTGTCATTAAAATTGCTGTAATTATATAGATATATGGAATTAGTGTATACATTATAGAGAAATACTCTATATTAAATCCTAATAATAATCTAATTGGTGTATATATAGCATTTAGTAGCACAGATAAAGTTATTGCATATACTGCCATACTTAAAGTTTGCGTAAATTTTAAGTTTAATCTTACTATTTTTGCAGTTAAGAATCCTATTACACCAATTAAAACAGTTTCTATTGCAGTAGAAATTATATATAGCATAAACATATACAGTAATATGCTTATAAAAAACGATACATATAAAACTCCCATATTAGTGTTGTTCAATGTTTCCATTATGCTTTGTTTGGTTATTTCTCCTAACCCATTTACATTCAACTCTTCATAACTAAAGCTACTTTGTCCAACTAATCCTTCTAGCTGAATAATAACTTTATCTTTTAAAAATATAACCCCATTTTCATGTTTATTTAGTTCAATTATATACTCATTTACTTTTTCATCTGAGCTTTCAATTTGTGTATCTACAATCATAGATAGTTCAATTTGTTTACCTTCTCTTACAGTATTTATAACTTCGTCTGCTACTAATGTATTATTAGAAAATGTAAATTCTGGGAAATCATTTTTAAATGCATCTATAAAAAATTCTGATAATGATGCAAATTTATATACTGCTGAAAGTGATATTATTATTGCTAAAACTAATATTAGTTTTATAAAATATTTAAAAGCAATATTTGGTTTTTCTAGTGCAAACTCTTGATATTTTTCAACATTAAAAATAGCTAATTTTATTCTCTTAAAAAAATTCGGTTTTGTATTTTCCATATATTATACATACTCCCTTCTTATACTACTATCTACATATAATGGATTTATGTCTAAATCTATTTTTTGATTTATTTTTATATTTTCATTTGCTGTAATATCAATTGCCATATGGTACATTCCAATCTTTCCCATAACTCTGTATTTTTTGTCTTCAATAGTAACTTTAAGTTTTTTGTCTTTAAATAGATTTTTTACATCATTGTATATATATCTTATTTTATCTATAAATCTATATACATCTGGATAATTTCTTACATTATATCCGTCGAAATATCCTACTGGAATTATTGCAACTGTTGTATCTTTTTTTGTTTTAAATGTATTAGAATATCCAACATTATATCCTTTTGGAAGTTTTTTTATTTCTGTAATGGTAGTTCTAAGTGTTCCTATTTTCTTAAGCCCAAATGTGTTTTGAATTATAATTCTACCTAAAAATGCAGAACCTACTCTTACTGCATTTAAATGCATATTAGGATATTTTAAAAATGCAGATGAATTACAAATGTGTAGCATTCCTGTTTCTATTTTATTATTTTGTAAAAAAGATATAACTGAAATAAATCTATCAAATTGTAATTTTGTCCATTTTTCGTTTTTAGCATATGATTCAGAAAAATGAGAAAATGTCCCTTCTATTTTTATGTTTGTAATACTTTTTAAAGCATCTACTAATTCACCTAAATTGCTGTATACAAATCCATATCTTCCAAAGCCTGTGTCAATTTTTAAATGTGCTCTTATGGTTATGTTTAGTTTTCTTGCTAAATTGTCTGCAATTTCAATAGATGCTTTTGAGCCAACTGTTAAAATAATATTATTTTCAATTAATAATTTTACATCATCTTCTATACAAGTTGAGGACATCATTAAAATATTTTCTTTTATTCCTGCATTTCTTAATGCTATGGCATCTTCTATTGTTGCAACTGCAAGCATGTCTATTCCATTGTCTATTAAGAATTTAGAATATTCTATAAGTCCCAGTCCATAGCCATTTCCTTTTACAACTGCAATTATTTTTGTTTCTGTTTTTTTTGCTTTTTCTTTTATTACATTTATATTATACTTCAAATCATTTTTATTAATTAGTAGTGCTTTCAAAAATACTACACCTCTTATTTGTTTAATATTTTTCTTGTTAAACCTCTTAGTGTTCTAAAAACTTTTTCAGAAAATTTATATAATTTATACCATAAAGGTTTAAATGGAATATATACTTCACCTATAAATTCTGTAAACTCTGCTCCAAATCCTTTTTTAAACCTATATAAACCATATTGTGGATGATTTTCATCTACAACACCAGAAACTCCTCTAAAATCGTACATGTCACATCCATTATGTATTGCTTCTTTTATCATAGTCCATTGAAGTAAATAATTTGGCATTAAATTTCTATGTTCATTACTACTTGCACCATATAAATACCATGTTTTGTTACCATACATTATAGGAATAATACCAGCAATTGGCTTGTCCTCGTAATATGCCATTAAAAGCTTCATGTGTTTTGGTACCAAATTATCATACATTTTTTCAAAATAAGATAATGAACGAATAATAAATCCATCTCTTTGTCCAGTAGTAACCATAATTTTATGGAAATCCTTTAAATCTTCTCTTGTACCTTCTTTAACCACAACACCTTTTTTAGTTGCAAGTCTTACATTGTATCTAGTTTTTTGATGAAATCCAGCAAAAACTTCATCCTCTGTTTTACCTTTTAAATCTAGTCTAAAAACAAATCTAGGTTGAATTTCCTCTCTAAAATTTTTAGCATCATCTTTAATTTTATATCCAAGCTTAGTAATAACTTTTCTAAACTCTTCATCACTGCTTTTAATATCTGGTTCAATTTTAAAAACAAAAGCTTTATATTTTTTTGCAAGCTCTTTTGCACCATTTGTTAATTGTTTTAAAACATCTTCATCATAAATATCACAAACAGGTCCTCTTGAAGAATACATCATATATCCAAAAATAGGAATTTTTCTAATTAAAATACTAATGCTACCAACAATTTCGCCATTTTTTCCTTCTGCTAAAACAACTTCATTAATCCAACTATCCTTAACCTTAGCCCATTCTAATGACTGCTGAAAATTACATCTTTCGTGCTTTTCTAGGAACTCTGTATATAACTTTTTATCCTTATCTTCCAAAATTCTCAATTTAAAATTCCCCCATAATTATTATGTACTTATTTCCTTATTTTACACTAATTTGTAAGATATTACAATAGATTTACAGGAATTAATTTAGTAATATGGAAAGTTTTCATTTTTTATTCAAGCTTCAAAAAAGACATATAAACTTAGCAACAAAACTAAGCTTAATATGTCTTTTTTGAAGCTTAATATTCTCATGTTAAACATTGTTTTTACTATACCTTTTCTAATAGCAATTCTTCTAATTCTTTTTTACTAATTCCTGTATATTTTTCTATAATTTCTAATTCATCATCTCAATTGCTGTTTTTATTTTTCCATGTTCAATTCCACGAGCTTCACCTTTTTCTTTGCCTCTTTCATATGCAAAGTATTCATCATATATTGCTTTCTCTCTTAGTTCTTCTAATCTCCTTGTTGCTGCATCTCCTGTTAGGTATTCATAATCTTTTTGCGCTTTTTCTACTAATTTGTTTCTTGCTATTGTCATGTTCAACATCTCCTCACTTTCATAATCTATAAATGCTAACCATTGTTCTAATTTTGTTTTGGGGTCCTTTACTAAATTATATCACCCCCCATATATTTTATTTCAATATTTTTAACAATACTCGTCCTAGAGTATAAAATATCACCACCTATTCATTATTTAATTTGTTTAATTGGATTTCTTCTGGCAGAATTGCCTAAATATTTTGTCTTCCCTTTAACAACGTCTAAGAACTAATTTATAATTATTTTACTATACTATTTTTCAAAAGTAAATACTTTAACCCCCTCTTTTCATCGCAACTTTCGATATTTTTCGTCTTTTAGAATTTGAGTAGAGGATACTATTTTATCATAAATTTAAAATGTATCCTCAATTTAAACTATTTTAATATTT
>CALXMH010000037.1 GCA_944389425.1 uncultured Clostridia bacterium | reverse complement strand
TTGATACATACTGATGCAATTAAAAATTATATATTGCCAGATAATGATTTTTATAAAAATAGAGAATGGTTAAAGTACGCTGAAGAAGCAGATGTTCTGAATGTTGCAGTATTTAATACAACGGCTAAAAAATGGAGAGAACTTAATCCGGATTTAGCAAAAACATCTAATGTTAGAGATTATGCAACAATTAATGAATTAACAGTATTATCTAATTTAGAATCGCATAATGCAGAATTAATTAAAGAAGGAAAAAGTAAAGAGGACAGATTTGAAACATTAAGTGAAATTGCAAAGTATCAATTAAATATACTTAATAATGCCGAAAAAATAAAATTATTAGGAAATGGAAATAAAGAGGAGTAAAGTTATGGGAATAATATCTTTAGCTAGTGGTAGTTCATGTTGGAGAGGACTAGATTATTTTAAAGATAAAAAAGTAATTAGATTGAGAAAAATAAATGATAAAGAATATACAAGTATAGTAAATGGAACTAAGAATTATAATGTGTATTTAAATTTAGAACATCCAAGGAAATCTGCTTGTGATTGCCCCTCAGCAAAAGGGAAAAGAATAATTTGCAAACATATAGTTGCAACCTACTTTAGTGCTATGCCAGAGGAGGCAACAAATTTTGAAAATGAACAGGACAGATTACAAGAAGAATATGAAAAATATCAAGAGGAAATTTATTATAAGGTAATTAATTATATAAATAAAATGTCGAAAAACGAACTGATTGAAGAATTAGTACATGTATTTGATTATGGACCAGAATGGATATATGATGACTTTGTAAGAAGAAATTATATAGAATAAATATAATTAACTCAAATACCGAGGAATCATCGGTAGTTTAAATGAACATATAAGAGAAAAAAGAGATAAATAGTGAAAAAGATATTTTGATTTATTGTTAGAAGAAGTAGAAAAAAGAAAGAGTGAAAATAATGAATGAAAATAAAATGAATATTAACTGGTATCCACGGACATATGGAAAAAACTAGGAAGCAAATAATAGCAGATTTAAAGCTAATAGATGTAGTAGTTGAAGTATTAGATGCAAGAATTCCTATATCTAGTCATAATCCAGATTTGGAAGGAATTATAAGTAACAAAAAAAGAATAATTTTACTAAATAAAAGTGATTTATCAGATGAAAAAGAAAATCAAAGATGGGTAGAGTATTTTAAAAAGCAAAATATAAAAGCTGTTATAATAGATTCTAATACAGGAAAAGGAATAGATAATTCTATAAAAGCAATTAAGGAAATAATGCAAGATGTAATACAAAAAGAACTAGCAAAAGGTAAAACAAGAAGAGTAATAAGAATACTTGTTCTTGGTATTCCTAATGTAGGAAAATCTTCTTATATAAATAGAGCTACCAAAAAAGTATCTGCAAAAGTTGGTAACAAACCAGGAGTAACGGTTCAAAAGCAATGGATTAAACTAGATAAAGACATAGAAATGTTAGATACGCCGGGCGTTTTATGGCCAAAATTTGAAAGTGAAGAAGTAGGACTAAATTTAGCATACACAGGAACTATAAAAGATGATATTTTAGAAAAAACTGAAATTGCTTACAATTTGCTAAAATTCTTATTTATTAATTATAAAGAAAATCTTATTCAAAGATATAAACTAGACAATACAGAAAATATAACAGAAAATGATATTGCAGAATTAATGGAAACAATAGGACAAAAAAGAGGAGCCTTAGTCTCTGGCGGAAAAGTGGATTTAGAAAAAGTTTCTGCTATTATTCTGGATGATTTTAGAACAGGAAAGATTGGAAAAATTAGTTTGGAAAAGGTGAAATAGATTTTGGAATTATTTGATTTATTTAAAATAGATAAAACTGAGTTAGATATAAAAACTCTTTCTCCACTAACATGGGCTTATGTAGGAGATTGTGTTTATGAGTTATATATAAGAACACACCTTGTAAATACCACTAAATATAAACCACATAAATTACATGTAGAAGCAATAAAATATGTAAAAGCTCAGGCACAAGCAAAAATAATTATGGAACTATTAGAAAATCTAAGTGAAGAGGAACAATATATAGTAAAAAGAACAAGGAATACAGAAAATCATCACTTGCCTAAAAATGCAAATCCACAAGATTATATGTATGCAACTGCCTTTGAGGGCTTAATTGGATATTTATATTTAACTAAACAAGAAAAAAGACTAAAAGAAATATTAGATATAAGTACAAAAAGTCTTGACGAACACTTGGCAAATATGGTATAAATATATATGCCAAGTAAATAAATTGGCCCGTTGGTCAAGCGGTTAAGACGCCACCCTCTCAAGGTGGAATCATGGGTTCGATTCCCGTACGGGTCACCAGAATCGTTAAACCTAGAAATGCTTATATTTCAAGCTTTCTAGGTTTTTTATTTTTCTAAAATGATGCAATAGAGATGCAATAGATTTTATGATATTTTTGCAATTTGTTGTTTTACAAAATCTAATGAAGTTTCAATATAGACTCCTTCTGTAATGTCGCTACCTTCTACGTGTCCTGCTAGATATTGTATAGCAGATAAGTCCATTCCAATTTCTTTCCAATGAGTTAGTGCAGTATGTCTTAATCTGTGTGTAGTTAATTCTAATGTGCAAATATGATATTTTGCATTTAATCTTTTTAGCCACGCATTTATTTCTCCTGGTGTTACAAAAGTATTTTTTTCATAGTCCCAGAAAAGCAAGTTGTAAATATTGGTTATTTTTTTGTTGCACTGTTCTTCTATTATCTCTACTAATTCACTAAATAAGTTATTGTCTAATGGCAAATATCTTTGCCCCTCGTCTATCTGCATTTTTTTATTGTAAGTTTTGGTATGCTCTCCTAATATAACGTGATAGTGTTCATCTTGTGTTAGTGTATTATGCACATTAAACTGCTTTGTGTCTTTGTTATAATCGTTTTTTGCACGTGCTAATACTTCTCCAATTCTCATACCAGAGATACCTTGCATTTTTACTATATTTCTGTAAGGGTGGTTTCTTTCCTTGTTGTCTAAAATACTATTAAGTTTTTCAAATTCTTTATTATTTAATGGTTTTACCTTTTTTGTTTTCTTTACAGATATTGGCTTTTTTAAAGTTTCATCTAGCATTAAATTATATACAAGTATTTTTCTTGAAGGAGAACAAGCAATACTAAATACCTTACCTAGCAAACACCATATTTTATCAATGGTACTGTTAGCGTATTCTTTTATTTCTTTTTTTGCCGCTTCTATATGTTTTATAGTTACTTTTTGAATAGGTAAATTGCAAAAATTAGAGCAAGTCTTTTTTATTTGTTCTAATGTTTCTAAATCTCTTGAATAACTTCTATCACTGGTAATACCATCTATATGTTTGTTTTCAATATGCTGTATTGCAATAGTAACTACTGTTTCTGTGCTTTTAGCAATGTAAGTTCCTGCATCCAATTCGCTTTTGACTTTTGTTACTCTTGCTTTAAAATCTTTTACACTTTCTTTCTTCCTCTGCCTCATAATCTGTCTTTTATCTTGAGTATCATAATATTGAAATACTAGGCAACCCATTGTTTCACTATAAAAAAGTGAGCCTTCTCGATTTCCTACTGATTTTGTTGTTTTATTTCTTCTCTCCATAATAAAAATTCACTCCTTCTTATTTACAAGAGTGATTTAAACTGCTATAATAATTTACAGGAATCACTCTATGATTTCTAACGGGGAATATTTTTGAGTATGTTTGGTGACTGCACAAAAATATGTCCCTGCTTTTTTATTTCTTTTTTTTAATTTCTTTTGTATATTTTTCTTTTGATTTTTTTAAATTTTCGTTTATTTCTTCTAGGTAAGCCTCTTCTAACAGTTTTTGAGTAGGTATTTTCTTTCTAGTATATAATTTATTTGTAATTTCTTCTTCTTTTTTTATATTTCCTGATAATGTCAAATACAAATTTACATCTTCTGTTTTTGCCGTAAAGTAATCTTCTATACTACTTAAAACTGGTTGACAATTTTTATCTTTCCACCTTTTATATATTCTATCGTAAAGACTCTGTACTTTTTTCATTGCTTTTTTCTTTTCCTTGTCTGTCGTCTTTGCATTTTCTATTTTACGATATTGCTCTTCAAAAAAACCGTCATCTGGTGGTAATACTTCTTGTTTTATCAAAAAGTTAAGAATTGGTATTAAATATTGTCCACCATATACAAAGTTAATTTCTTCTAATATTTGGGCTGCGGTGTCATCTATTCCAATAGCATCACATAAGGCTCTATAATCTTTTTTAGGAGTTTTACAATTTGTTATACCTAGTAAATAATCTGTTGATGTTTCAAAGTATTTTGCTATTTGACATAGTATATCTATTGGAATATTGCGTCCCCTTTCACAATGACCTATGGTCGATGTATCGACATGTAATTCGTCTGCAAGATTTTTTTGTGTTAATCCTTTTTCTTCTCTTAATTCTGCAATTCTTTTACTAGCAATTTTCAAGTAATCATTATTTGTCATTTTTCTTTCCTCCTTTATTTTTTGTGACAAATACATCATACATATTGTTTCTATGATGTATCTGTCATATAATAATTATAAAATGAAATAAAATAATTGTCAAGATACATCTTGCAAGTACTGAAAAAAGGAGGTTTTTTTATGGAAAATGAAGAAGAAATTAGAGCTTTAAAAAACGCTTATGCTAAAGAATGGAGAAAAAGAAATCCAGAAAAAGTAAAAGCAACGACTGCACGATTTTACAAAAGATTAAAAATAAAGAAAGAGCAAGAAAATAATAATAAAAATATGTAGAAGCGGAGGTAGTAAAGATGACAGTAAACATAGACACTAATAATGAGGAACAAATAAAAATACTCAACGAAATACTTGCTAAATATGAACAAGTAGAAGAACACACAAAAAAGCTACAATTCATTTCAATTAAGGAACTATCAGAAATGATGCATTGTTCACTAAGTACAGCACAAACGATTTTTAATCTTCCAGATTTTCCCTCACTTGATTTTGCAAAAGGTAAAATTGTGTTAATTGATGCACTAAAAGAGTGGTGTATGACTAAAAGAAGTAAAGAGGATTATAAATAAGTTACAAAAAGAGTGAAAAAAAAGAGCAGTATATCTTTGAAAATCACTTTTTTGGGTGGCAACTCGCATAACATATAAAAATTTTATTTTGTTTACATAAAGGAGTGTAAGATTATGGAAGAAATAAAAAAAATTACAATACCAGAGTTTAAAGAACTATCACAGTGGTTTTGTTGGAATTATAGATATGATGAAAAAGGCAAAAAAACAAAAGTACCTATATCTTATAAAAAAGAGAAAACTGGTACAGATGAAGCACATCGTCATACTTGGACTACTTTTGAAAATGCAGAAACAGCTAAAACTGAATATGGATTTAATGGAGTAGGTTTTGCATTTGATAATGGACAAGGTGGCATAGATATTGACAAAAGGGATTTAGATGACCCTATGACTAGAGATATATTATCTATGTTTAGTGAAACTTACGCAGAAATAAGCCCTAGTGGTAAAGGTTTTCATGTTCCCTTTTTAGTTGATTTAAGCAAGATACCAAAAGATTATAAAAAAAAATATTATCAAAAAAATGCAAGACTTGGTCTTGAATGCTATATTGGTGGAATTACTAAAAGATATTTTACTTATACGGGAAACGTAATTAATGACAAGCCAATAACTGACTGTACCAAAGAATTATTAATGTTTTTAAACAAATATATGTTAAAAGAAAGTAAAAGTACAAGCACCAAATGCACAGATACAGAGTTTAAAAGTACAAAATATGCAGATAGTGATATTACAGATGATATTTGTAATGATATAATTGAAATTATAAAAAAAAGTAAACAAGCTGAAAGATTTAATAAGCTATATTTTGAAGGAAATATAACAGATTATGATGGAGATGACAGTTCAGCAGATTTAGCTTTATGTGACATTTTAGCTTTTTACTGCGGAGAAGATTTTGAATTGATAGACGCTTTATTTTGTAAAAGTAAATTATATCGTACCAAATGGGATAGACCTGATTATAAATCTAGCACAATTACAAAAGCTATTGAGTTTTGTGATGGTAAATTTTATAGAAAGACTATAAAAGAAGTTAGTACAATAGAGTCTATAACTGCAAAAGAACTATCACTAAAAAAATTATCAGAACTTTATGTTGTAGTAAAAGAATTACTAGGGCAAGGTTTATCTGTATTAGCAGGACAACGAAAACTTGGAAAAAGTTGGATGATTTTATATTTGTGTTATTGTGTTTGCACAGGACAACCTTTTTTAGGATTTGAAACAATAAAAAGTGCTTGTTGGTATTTAGCATTAGAAGATAGTGATAGAAGATTACAAGAGAGAATGGAAAAATTATTTGGAGATAAAGATATTCCTGAAAATTTACATTATTCTTTTTATTGTGAACCAATAGATAAAGGGTTAATAGAGCAATTAGAAAAAAAATTGCGTGAATATCCAGACATAAAATTAATTGTCATTGATACACTACAAAAAGTTAGAGGTGTTAAAAAAATAATCAAAATGATTATGATTATGACTATAAAGAAATTGGAAAACTAAAAGACTTTGCAGATAAGCATAATATTTGTATTTTAGTTGTGCATCATTTAAGAAAAATGAAAGACTATTCTGACCCATTTAATAATGTTAGTGGTTCTGTTGGAATAACTGATACTACTATAATACTATATAAAGACGATTTCAAAGATGAAAATGCTCATTTTGTAACTCAAAGTAGAGATTTTGAAGGAATAGAAAAGATTTTATTTTTTAATGATTGTAAATGGGAAGTTATAGGAGATTCTATTGATTTTGACAAAGAACTTAAAAAATTGTCTTACGAAACAGACCCTATTGTTATTACAATAAATAAATTACTTGAAGAAAGTCCAGAGGGGGTAAAAATCATAGCAACTGACTTACTAAAAAAAATCATTGAAACTACTGGAATTAAACCAGTAGATACTCCGAGTGCATTAAGTAGACATATAAAAAATAAACTTCAATTTGATTTATTAGCTTATGGTAAAATACATTACGAACCAGCACCAGAAAACGGAGGTTCTAGTGGTAGGAAAATGTTTTTTTGTAAAATTTAAAAAGATACTTAAAAGCAATTTACCGTTACTTATCGTTACTTTCTGTTATATGTAACGGTTTGTAACGGTAAGTAACGATTATTTTATATAAGGAGGTTATTCATGAATGAACAAAATCTAATTCCACAAAATAAAAGAACAAAGAGTGAACAAACAGAAATTGCTAAAAAAGGTGGTAAAGCAAGTGGAAAATCAAGAAGAAAAAAGAAATATATAAAAGAGCAGTTGGAAACTTTAATGCTGTTAGATTTAAATGACAAAACATTAGTAAATAATATGCGTAGATTAGGAATTGAAGAAAATGATTTAACTATACAAAATCGGTATTTTGTGTGCATTAGTTCAACAAGCATTGCATCGGAAATTTAAAAGCATATCAGCTAATTAGAGACCAAATACAACAAAATCCTAAAGAAGATAGTGTCGAGCCATTACAGAACATATATTTTATAAATGACATTTCAAAAATAAAAAAAGAAGAAACAGAAAAAGTAGAAGAAAAATAAATTTTGAGGAGGAAATAATAATGGATAAAAATACATATAAAACACCAGTTGTTAAAGTATTTATAACAGACGATGGTGTACAATATTTCTTTTGGTGTAGTTTTTGTAATTGTTTTCATAGACACGGAGCTGTAAGTGCAGGACATAGAATTGCACATTGTAATCATCTTAGTAATTCACCATA
>CALXMH010000036.1 GCA_944389425.1 uncultured Clostridia bacterium | reverse complement strand
GTTAATTGATATGCTATTTTTGTTATAGTAATGCTTTGAATAAACATTCCTATAATTATTATATTTGAAATTGTGCTATTAGGCACAATTGCTGCCACAATTAAACTTATTGTTAATGTTATATACGACATTTTTCTTTTCTTTTTTCTTTCTTTTTCACTTAGTATTGGTACATTTTCTGTATCTGCTGGTGCATACTTTTTACACATAGCAATTCCAAATCCCCATACTAATAATATTACTATATATTTCAAATAGCTTGGCTCAATTATCAGGTTTTTACTTATTAATACATTTCCACAATAAAACAAAAGTGTTCCTACAAAGCAGCCTAAATGTGTTTTTAAATGGAATCCACCTGATGCAGATTTAAAAGGTAAAATTAACACAAATGCAAGTAATGTTAAAGGCCCTATACCAAGTAAGAAAGCAACTAAAATAAGTAAAAATAATTTTGGTATTTCTCCAACAATTAATTGTAACCCAAAATTAATAACTTCTGCCTTTTCATTATCTATATCTGGCATACTTTTTCTTATTTTATTTGTTAAAAAATTACAAATCTTTTCAATCATTTATTACCTCTTTTTCTATGCTCTTATTTTATAATATATTTTCTTTATAAATATAAATGTTTTATGTATTGTCCATATTATTACATCAAAATATAATATTCGACTTTTATATATTTTTTTCTATGTTTTATAAAATTTACATAAATATAAAGAAATTACATGCTAAAATTTTAAAAACATATATAAGGAGGTTTTAAAATTGGGAAAATTATATACAAAATATACTAAGCTAAAACAAGAAAATCCAAATATAACATACATATTTAAGGTTGGCATTTTTTATATTTTTATAGATGAAGATGCCAAATATATAAATAGTGTACTTGGTCTAAAACTTACACCACTAAATGATACAATTTTCAAATGTGGTTTTCCTATTTCTAAATTATCAAAATATACTTCTTTACTTGAAGAAAATAAAATTCAATTTCAAATAGTAGATAATAATCTCTCTGTTATAGCTAGCACAGAGGATTATGTAAACAGTGAGGAAGTTTCTAATATTATTTCTACAATTAAAAAATTAGATATAGATAAAACTTCCCCCATTGAGGCTTTTAATATGCTTGTAGAATTTAAAAATATATTAAATAGATTGGAGTAAATTATGAATAAAAAACAAGATAATACACTAGTTATATACCAAAAATATATTGACTTAATATACTATTCTAATGATATCTTAAAAAAATATCCTAAATCCGAAAAATTTGCTTTAGTTCAGGAGTTAAAACAAACAATGTACGCAGGTTTGCGTTCATTAATTTTTGCCCAAAAGGAATTCAACAAAAAGGATAAGTTAAAATATTTAAATGAACTAGATGTTAATATGGTTTTACTTAAATTGCATATTAGGTTATCATATAAATTTAAATATATAACTATTCAAAATTACAATGCTTGGAGTACTAAAATTACAGATGTTTGTAATATGTTAGGGGCGTGGATTATGTCATGCCTAAAAAAATAAAAAATTGTTTTTATAAAGAATTAACATTTGAAAAAATGCTAGCAGCACATAAAAGAGCAAGAAAAAATAAAGCTTTTAAAAAAGAAGTTATACTTTTTGAGATGAATTTGGAAAATAATATAGTTAATTTAATAAATAATATAAAATCTGGAAAATATCGTTTAGGAGAGTATCATACATTTAAAATATATGAGCCAAAAGAAAGAACAATAAAAGCTCTTCCATATGTAGATAGAGTTGTACACCAATGGTATGTAGAAGAATTTATAAAACCTTACATTGTACCAAAATTTATAGATACATCATTTGCATGTTTAACAGATAAGGGAACCCATAAGGCAGTTGAACAAATACAAAAATATATGAGAATTTACAAAAGAAATAATGGTGATTTTTGGATATTAAAATGTGATATTCGAAAATATTTTTATAGTATAAATCCACAAATTTTATATAAAATATTGCAAAAACATATTTCCGATAAAAAGCTTTTAGAATTTTCCAAATTACTAATATTTGATGCAAGAGGTCAATTTGGAGAAATTGGAATACCCATTGGTAATTATACAAGTCAATTTTACGCAAATATTTATTTAAACGAGTTAGATCATTTTGTAAAAAGAGTATTAAAAGTAAAATATTATGTTAGATACATGGATGATTTTATACTTTTACTTCCTACTAAAAAAACTTGTATAGAAATGAAAATTAAAATAGAAGAATTTTTAGAAAAGACACTAAAATTATATTTAAATAATAAATCTAGATACTATCCATATAAAATGGGAGTTAATTTTTGTGGATATAGAATATTTACCACACACCGATTACTACGTGTAAGCAGTAAAAAGAAAATTAAAGCAAATGTAAAACGTTGGAACAAACAATTTGAAAAAAACAAATTAGACCCTAATTACACACTTCAAAGTTTAGCCTCATGGATGCGGTCATTCTTCTCATTGTAATTCATACAAACTCCAACAAAAAATATTAAACAGTTGTGATTTTTTATTATCAAACAAATTTTATTCAAAAGTTGAAAATGAATTGATTGAGTATATAGAAAAATCTAAAAATTTAAAAGAGGGCATCTCTTAGGATTCCCTCTTTTTTATAATTCCGGATGTTCACCATTTTGCTACTAAAACGAAATTACTGTTTATGTGTTTATGATATAAAATCATGTTTATACCAAAGGAATTAAACTTCTTGGATACATATCCAGAATTGGACTTTCGCATTCCAAATTCATACTCGGCATGGTCCGTAAACTCATGCCCTGCTGGGACAAGAAGCCTTTTATACTTCTTTGTGTATCGAAGTGCTACACCCCACGAGCCAGCACAGCGCGGAACGAAATGTTGCTGTTCGGATTGCCATTGTTGTTATTCGAATAGAACACTCCCGCATTGTCTTCGTTGTTGTAATTGCCTCCACGCATCGAGAACGGATTGTTCGAATTGACGCAGTTAGAGTAGTAATAGTTTAATCCCTGTTATGGCTATTTTATCATATAGTTATTTTTTTGTCTATATAAAATTTGGGTGCTTACGCACCCTCTTAACGTATGTTTACAGTTATCTCCCGTATTTTGTCTATTTGCTCAATTTTTATTTGTGCCGATTAAAGGGAATCAGGTATCAGTACCACCAAGTGCTACACCCCACGAGCCAGCACAGCGCGGAACGAAACGGCGCTGTCCGGACTGCCATTGTAGTAACCCGAATAGAACACCCCCGCATCGCCCCCGTGGTCGTAAATGCCTCCACGCACCGAGAACGGAGCGCTCGAATGGACGCAGGTAGAGTAGTCGTTAAACCATGAATCTGACCCGCTTATCCATGTCTCCTTTATTCCATCTCCTGTTCTACATACCTCTTTTATCTTTTCTCCATCATATTCATCTGTTCCATTTCTATACGCTGTCTTTGTTCTATCGCTTTCCATTCCTACATTAAAATATTGTGTTCCACCTATTGATTGTCCATATTGTTCAAGCCAGCCCATTGGATCACTTGATTCTGTATCCCATCCTGCTGTATATTCCCATGCTCCTCCACTTAAATCATATACTCCATATATATTTCCTGTTGTACTTGCTAACATTCCGTCACTTGTATTGTATGCGTTTTCTGTTGAACTTGAACTACTTGCTGTTTCTGTATCTCCCGCTATTCCTGTGATGTAATTACTATTATTATTTATTGTTATCTCGTTTCCATTTCTTCCATATTGACTATGAGTTAAGTATGCTACTGCTCCCCATTCACTATTTTTTATCATGTGACTATCTTTTCCTGTATCATAATTTATACAATTTTGGTATATTTGTCCTATCTGTATACTTCTCCAACTACTTACATTTGGCTTACTTACCATTTTTACGTCTGCTGATATGGCTACATTCCCTGGTTCTATACTCTCTCCACTTCCATTTTCTCCACTCATCTCATATTTAGCTATCCAAAATCCCGGAAGCTCACTATCCCATTCTCCATTTGCATATCCATTATTTTTTCCACTGCTACTTCCATTTTCAAACGCTGGGTGGATTATATATCCTTCACTATCTGTTGTTAATATTTCTCCGTCTGTATTAGCTTCTGTTGTATATCCTGCTGTCCCCATTTTATCTGTCGTTGGTATGAACTCTACATCTATTTTTCCGGCATTCTCTATTCCTGCTTCTGTTGGCTGATTTGTTATTTTATATTTATATCTTGGTATCCATACCCAATAACTTCCATCATCTGTTACTGCATTTGCCCATCTGCTTGTTTTGGTATCTGTAACATTATCCCCTGCTGTATATGCGTACCAGTTTTCCCATTTGAAATTCGGGTTATCTGTTCCTGTGCTACTTGCCTTTCCATTACTATCTATTTTTGCATATATCTCTATTGCTCCTTCCTGTGTTGTACTTGCAGTTACTCCTCCATCTGTGCTCCAATATACTGGCGTCATTCCTTCCATTAGCATTGGGCTATTTACTTCTCCTGTCCAATTTCCATCTGATATCACTATCTCTTTTTTCTCTACCTCTATCGTTTTTGTTGCACTTGCTACTGCTCCTGTCTCTTTTGTTACTGTACATTTTATTATATGTGTTCCCACTGCTAATGTATTTGTATTTGTTACTACTGTATCTCCATTACTTGTGTCTGTGTATGTTACATTTGTTATCTCTGCTGTTCCATTTTCTGAATATGTAAAGTATTTACTTATTTCGTTGCTATCTCCTTCTTTTATTGTTTCTGTCCCTGCGGTTGCTGTTACAATAGGACTGTTTTTATCTATATTGCTTATCGTTATACTACTTGCTATTACATCTTCTTCTCCATTTCTTACTCTTGCTTCTACTGTACAATTTTGTTCTACTTCTACTTCACTTGTACTTCCACTTACACTTTGCCATGTTCCATTTCCTATTTTTATTTCCTTTATTCCATTTTCGCTTCCTTCTGGCCAGGTTATTGTTACTTTTACATTTTCCTTTGTTGGCATTGTTTTATCTACTGTAATTCCTATTGTTCCTTCTAGTATATTTCCTATTAATATTCCTTTACTTGCTTTTTGCCCTTTTTCATTTTCTACTGTAAATGTATATATTCCATTTTCTGTTATCTCACATGTTTCTAATATTTCTTTCGTTCCTTCTGTATATGTTTTATTTATTCCTGCATTTGATGTTAAACTTTTTATCCCTTCTTCTGATATTGCTGCTATTGTTACTGTTACTTTTCTTGCTACTCCTGTTGTATCTGCTACTACACTTATTGTTATTCCATTTGCTTCTTCTACATTTCCATCATTTTTTATGTACTCTCTTATCTCGTTTAACATTTCTTGCTCTCTTATTACACTATTATTATACTTTCCTACTGCATCTTTTGCATTATCCATTATACTTCCCTGTCCTGTAAATGTACTAATTGTTACTCCTGCTAATATCAATAACACTATTATCGTTATAATAAGTGCTATCAACGTAATTCCGCTTATTTCTTTTCATATGTAATCACTCCAATCTTCATACTTTTATATTAACATATTTCATTCAAAAACTACTAACCCCATCTAGTTAATTTGCAAATTTTTTTAACAAAAAAAACATACTCACCTTAATTGTGTAGAGGAGCCCTCATTCACAAGCAACACAAAAAAGACACATAAACCTAGCCACCTAGCTAAGTCCATATGCCTTATATCTATATATTTCTCCTATTTAATTTCTCTAACAAACTGTGTGTGTGTGTACAACAAAGCGACTTTCAGCCATTTTATATTGCTCCTTCTTTCGTTCTATCTAATGTAATCATTATATACAAAAACTCTACTTTTGTCTAGACTAATTTAAAATTATATACCTGTCTTTATATTTTGCTATGCACTATTTATTTAAGTATGTTTAATTTTGTAGCATACTCAAATGATATCTTTTCATATCTTTTTGTTTTTTTCCATCCATCTTCTTTATGTGATATTTCAGAAATATCAGTTACATTTTTATCTTTCAATAATTTTATTATTATATCTATTATTTTAATCTCATTTTCGTTTAATTTACTTAAATCATAATTTTTGTTACTTACAATTTTAGTTATAGTTCCATTTTCGGTTTCGTAATTTTCTCTTTTAAACTTGTCTTCTAGCAAAGAAATTTCATTATATGCTTGATTAATTATTGTTGGTCCGAACTTTTCATGTTGATATGTTAAACCAGTAATGCCTATTCCTCTTTGATTAAAAGATAGCATATCCATATACCATAAATATTTATTTAAACTTGTTATGGTTAAATTTTTAACTTTTGTAGCTATATATGAAATTATGTTTTCCACCTTCTCTAAATCTAATTGTTTATACCCATTATATATATCCGGTTTTCTATTTAATGTTTCTTGAATATGTTTTCTAAACAATTCTTGAATATCTCGTTTACTTACTTTATCGGGCTTTTCTTTTGCAACTATTTTTTCATATGTTTTTTTATTTATAGAATTTTTATCAAAGGCTTCTTTTGTTTTTTTAATAAATTCAACATCATTATCTATTAACACTCTTACGTAATCACTTTGAGATTTTGTCGGCATTCCTCCTCGTTCATATCTATTAATAGTCATTTTCCCAAATCCCAAAATTGAAGTTAACTCTCTTTGAGATATATTATATTTTTTTCTTAAATTTATTATATCTTCTGGTTTAATTATATTAGCTTTACTTCTATATATTTGATATATTCTCTCATTATTTTCATTTTCTATTTCACTAATATATAAATCATTATTACATTCTTTGCAAATAGCAGCATTCTCAAATGTATCAACTTCTATTTTTCTAA
The DNA here is from genome assembly GCA_944389425.1 of uncultured Clostridia bacterium. GTDB lineage: Bacteria > Bacillota > Clostridia > TANB77 > CAG-508 > UMGS1864. The sequence continues at coordinate 1,566 of CALXMH010000036.1, read as the reverse complement.
ATTCCTTTACATCTCTTTTTTCTATTTTATAATCAACTTCTCTTTTACAATATGGACAATATACTTTCATTTTATCACTCCCTCATCATATTTCCCAAATTCATGAACTGACAAACATACCGATTTTTCTGTACTTTCTATTCTAATTTTAATATACAGTTTTATATTCTCAAAAATAGGACAAAATTTAAATATCCAGCCATCATATTGTGGATTTCTATCTTTCTCTGGTCCAGAAAAACAATCCTCTACTGAAAGTTGTCTTATAATATCTTTTACATCTTCATTATTTAAACTATATTCACGCATAAAATCTATATTTTTCTTAGTTCTTACAATAATAAATTTATCCCCATTTATATCTTCATCTACAATTTTCTTTATTCTAAGTAAATTCTGACTTCGTATTTGACTTCCTATAATATTCATTTAGCGTCTCCTTTAATTTACCTCTTTTTGATGGCACTTTTATTTTATCATTTTTCCACACATAAGTCAATCATTTACATTAATTATTTAATAAATTTTATCCTCTAAAACAGAAAAAAACACTGCACTTAATCTTACAGAGGAGCCCGAGGAGTTCATATATATTATTTTGAAGTCCGAGGAAGTTGTACGTCGTACGCTTTTACCCGCGAAGCCATGTGAGGCAAGAAATAATATATATGAACTCCTCGGGCGGCTACCTTTAAAAGAAATAAAAAAGACACATAAACCTAGCCACCAAAGCTAAGTCCATATACCTTATATTATCTATATTTTAATTCCAACTTAATCAAGTATTTTCCAGCTGCCTGTTTTTTCGGGCAATATGCTAAATGTAAGTTTTTCTTTGGTTATAGGATGAATAAGTCCAAGTTCATATGCCCATAGGCAAATCTGCTTGCCTCTTCCCCTTGTTCCATATTTTTGATCTCCATATAAGCTATGTCCGAACATTTGCAAATTGTACTCTTATTTGATGATGCCTTCCTGTATGTAAAGTTATTTTTATAACCGATAAATTAGTTTCTTCGTTATATTTTACAACTTCATATTCCAATTTAGCATATTTTGCTCTTGGACTGTTTTCTTCTACTACTTTGCTTGTATTAGTTCTTTCATTTTTTGCTAGATAGTTTTCTAAAACACCCTTTGTATTTTCCATTTTTCCATCTACAATTGCTAAATATCTTTTTGTAATAGTTTTATTTCTAACTTCTTCACTAAGTCTAGCTGCTGCCTTAGATGTTTTTGCAAACACCATAACTCCTCCAACAGGCCTATCTAATCTATGTATTAACCCTAAATAAACATTTCCTGGCTTGTTATATTTTTCCTTTAAGTATTCTTTTATTATTGTTAACATGTCTATATCTCCTGTTTTATCCGCTTGTGATGGAACATTAACAGGTTTTTCTACTACAATTATATGGTTATCCTCATATATTACATTTAATTTTTTCATTATTTCTCCCAACGTCCATAAATTCCGCAAGGTAAAACCAAATTAGAATTTTCCATAGGAAGTCCTACTTCTCCACATGTAATTTTACCTTTATATTTTACATTAATTTTAAGAAT
>CALXMH010000035.1 GCA_944389425.1 uncultured Clostridia bacterium | reverse complement strand
AATTTCATTTTTCTTTCTATCCATTCAATATCACTCCATTTCCTTTAATTTTTATAATTTACTGCTTTTACTTCATATCACAGTATAGCCATTAAAGCAGTTAAAATACTACTGTTTTTTTATTTTTCCTTGCAACTTGTAATTTGTTATTCTTCTTTATCTTCTATTGGTTTTCTTAATTTTATTTCTGAAACTCTCACTAAAAAATAATTATCTATATTATTTATTTTATAAAGTACCTCTTTGTTCATAAATTCAATAAATAAGTCCTTTACCTTTTCTTTGCATTCTTTTGATAATTTTCCACACACAGCATAAAATGCTTCATACTGACTTTTATCTTCATTTAAAGGATATTTCATAACTTCAATAGGTTTTAGAATATCAATGTTGAATTTACTTAAATATTCTTTTAAATAAGGATATTCTATTTCTATATATTTGTAATAATTCTCACAATATGAGCAATGACAAATTTCATTATAATTTTTATAAAAATTTATAGTCTGTTGTTTATCAATATAAAAATCATTCATTAAATTTTCCCTTTCAAATTGTTAATTATAAATTTTTATAATATTTTCTAAACTCTCTTTTACAGCTAAACTATCTTCTGCTTTTATTTTTTCTTTTAATATAGGAATAATTTTTTTAAAATTATTAGCACTTATAATCTCTGATATGCAATTTAAAGTTGCACATCTATTTTGATAATTACTATCATCTAAATAATTTAGTAATATATTTAATTCTGCTTTATCCCCTAACTGATACAATACTTTTGAAATGCTAATATTTACAGAAATATCTTTATTATTTTTTCTTAAATTTCTTAAATTCTCAATAACTTTTTGTTTATTTTCTGTATTAATTTCTACTATATCTCCCAAAGAAAGTATGGCATAGTATTTTACTAAACTTGTATCGTTATTAGCTTTTACTAAAAGTTCTTCAACAACATTGTTAGAAATATTATTATATAAAGAATCACAAGCATTTGCTCGCACCAATTCTGATTTATCATTTATTAAACCCAATAAAATATTTTCACTTCTAGTGGTATTATCTTTTGCTAATATTTGAGATATAAGTATTTTCTTTTCTTCATCTGAATCTACAAGTAATTTTTTTAATAAATTTATATCATTACCAGTTAAAATATTTTTTTCTTCTAGCTTGTTTAATAATTTATCTTTTCCTATTTCATTCATAAAAAACTCCCTTACAACTTACTAGTTAGCTTTCATTTCTTTTTTAAATCTTTTGAATAATATATCATATCAGTACAAATTAAATCTCCATCTCTAATTTCTTCATTAGCCATATCTATAAAATAATTTTTTATTGTCTTTTCATATTTATCAAAACCTTGTTTTACATAGAAAGGAATATTATTTTCTGTTGTTCCAACTAACATCTTATCATATTTTTGTTTGTAATTACCACATAAATGTTTTAATAATCTTTTCGCATACCCTTTTTTTCTATATTCTTTTTTTGTTACTAAATTTTTTAATTCTAATGTATTCTTATCAATGTACAAAATTACTGCTAAAGAAATAATTTCATCATTTAATTTTAATCCATACACATCAGAATCTTGCAAATACTTCATAATACTGGTTTTTGATGGATCTGCTTCTAAAAGTAAGTCTATGTAATCTTCTTTATTTTCTATTCTTTTAACTTGTGGTTTTTCTTCTTTAATAGCCTTTAAATCCATTGGGTAATCTCTCTTTGCTTGATTGTGGCAATAATATCTAATCTCCTCTGAAAATACGCAGCCGCAGTATTTTTGCATGTATAGGCCTATTTCTCTGGCTTTGGCTTGTCCTTCTCTGAAACCTGGTCTAAAATCTTCGTAGAAGAATGGTATATTGTATTTTTGGGCCATTTCTTCTCCTACTTTTTTTAAACCTTCATGGTTTTGATATGGGCTTATTAGTAGAGTTGTTGAAAATGCATCATATCCATGTTCTTTTGCATATTTTGCAGTTTTTTCTAGTCTTACTCGGTAGCAGTAATTTATACATCTATTTTCTAAATCATTTACTACATTTTTGCAAAATTCTCTTAATCCGTATTCTTCCTCAAAAATTGCATTTACATTTATCATTTTTGTATATTCTTTTAATGTATCTCTTCTTGCTTTATATTCCATATATGGATGTATGTTAGGGTTATACCAATATACATCCATTTCTATATTCATTTCTCTTAGTCTTTGTATGCAATATACACTACAAGGTGCACAGCATGTATGTAATAGTATTTTCATTTTGTAACTCCTTTTACATATTATTTGTTGTTACTGTTAAAATAACATATACATATATTATTAAAATTATTATTCCGCAAAATTTTTGTTATTTTATTTTCATCATATTCACTTTTTATTTTTAATGAATTTGCTATTAAAATACTTATAAGTGGTATTATTGGAAGAAAATATCTTCCTTGTACTCCTAGTATTACATCACTATTTACTGGTGTCCATTGAATATATATACTTGTAAATATTAATCCACTAATTGCAAGAACAATTAGTGCTGTTATAACTTTCTGATATGTTGTAAAAATATTTTTTAATTTTTTATCTGCTATTGTTAAAAATAAAAACATTATAAACATTATAATTGGAAGTAATCCATATAATACAATATGTAAATCTGCTCCTACACCATAGCCGAATAATCCTTCTAAATAGCTTTTTGCATACATACTTATTGTGAAAAATAATTTTTGCATAAATTCAAATGGATGGTTTAGTAAATCAGTTAGTTGTAGTAAAGGACTGCCTTCTTTGTATTCTACTAAATAGTTACTACAAAATACTAGCCAATATAAGTTAGTAATTATTGCTATTCCAATTACTAAAACACATGTAATTATTTGTTCTTTTCTTGAATTGTATTTTTCCTTTGGCAATAATAGTATTAAACCTGCAAGTGGTAAATATACTATTTTACAAAGTGATATTACTATACTCATTATTATGAGTAAAATTTTATTCTTTAAATTTATTTTTTTATCTTTTTCATATAACAATTTTAATATATAGCTTATAAATAAATAAGAAACTGAAATTGTCATAGCATCTGGCGACATTGATGCAAATCCAGCAGCTGCAACTGGTAAGCATGTTAATAGTAATAAAATATTTTTCCATATGGAATTATTTTAATTGCAATATAAAGTATAATTAATGAAAATATCATGTTTGCAAGCCTTGCAGCATACATCATTATAAATGGTCTATCTGTAAAAATATCTGCTATAAATGAGCCTATTACCTGTGGCATGTATTGTATAGGATGATATATTGCTGTTGTTGACATTTCTCTGTATATAGTTTCTCCCTCTTCATTTATTTTATTTTCATAAAGTTCTGGGAAACTACTATATTTTATATCTAATTCTGATGAATAATTATGATATTTTAGTACTTCTTTTGGCAATTCTGCCACTGCAATTCCATCTAATTTTTCTGTTATAAAATGTCCTTGTGTAATATCATATATTCTAAACCAATGTACTGGTTCATCTGGATTTTTCCAACTTGGTATTCCTATTAAAAACAATATCATAATCATTGGAGCTATGTACAAAAATAATTTTTCTGGTGTTATTTCCTTTTTTATATATATTTTTGCACATAGCAAAATTGTAATAGCTGAAAATATAACTCCAACAAAAATATTTACTTTATTGTATGTAAAACTTACTATTCCTGCAATTATTATTATACTTATAGTTATGGAAATTATAAATTTTAGTTCTTTTTTCATAGCATTCCTCTACATATTTAATATTAATAAATTAATTAATGTATACATATTTATTAAGCATATTCCAATTCCTGTATTTTTTATAACTTTATCCTCTGTTTGTTCTGAACTTAATTTAAGTTTACTAAATACAAATATTAGAGTAATTGGTATTATTGGTATAAAATATCTTCCTTGCACACCTCTTATAATTGTATCTGTTTCATTATTCCATTGAATATATAAACTAGTAAATACTAATCCTACTACTGCTAATATTATTAATCCTATAATAATATTTTGAAATTTTGTAAGCTTTATTTTTAAGCTTTTGTCTGATATATTTGTGTATATAAACAAAAGTGCAAACATTAATGGGAAGAATGTATACATAATTGCATATTCATTCCAGCCTAATTCTGACCCGAAAATAGAATATACATAATTACCACCCAACTGATTTATTGTTGTACATAGTCTTTGAATATATTCAATTGGATTTTGTAATAATGCTAAAAGTTGGTCGCCAGAATTTCCATCTTTATATAAAGCTAAGTATTTAGATGATATTCCAAGCCATACTAAGTTTACAATTACTGCAATTGCCATTATTATAACAATAGTTAAAACCTGCTGTTTTCTCGTTTTAAATCTTTCTTTTGGAATTAATAATAATAGTCCTACCAATGGCAAATATACAATTTTACATAGAGCTAGGAATATTGCAAGTATTGTAAGTATTAATACATCTACTTTTCTTACTATCTTTTCTTTATTAAATACTATATTTAAAACATATGCAGTAAACAAATAAGCAATAGATACTGTTAGTGCATCTGGTGACATTGATGTAAAGCCCTCAATTGCAATTGGAAAACACATGCTAAGTAGCATTCCTAATTTCCCAAATGGCATTTTTTTAATTGCTATATATAGTAAAAATATTGCAATAATCATATTTACTATTCTTGCACCATATGCCATTAGCATTGCATTATTTGAAATTATACTTACAAGTAATATTCCGTAAAGTTTGTGGTAAATATTGAACAGGACTATATACTGCCGTTGTCTCTAAGCTTAATTCTGCTGTATTATTATTTTCCAAACCGTTCTTTATTGTATTTACTATAAAAGTATAATTTATATTTTCTGGAACAAGATTTGTAACATTTAAGATGTCTTCACCTGCTACGGCTGTTGCTCTATCATCTATAACTTGTGCAAGATAATTTCCTTGTGCAATATCGTATGATCTAAACCAATGGTATGCCTCATCATGACTTTTAAATGCTGGTACTGCAATTAAAAAGGTTATAAACATAATAGGAATAATCATCCAAAATACCTTTTCTACACTAATTTTTTTATTATAGTAAATTGCTATAGAAATTAAAGTTAATATGCCTATTATTAGAATTGTAAAAATAGCTATTTTTATTACTTTATCTAAGTTATAATACATTTCCTGAAAATAAATGTCGCCTTGTTGTTCTTCTCCATTTATATACATGCTTCCATTTTCATAAGTATTTTCTTCTGAATAAAATACATTGTAAAAATGTAAATCTTTTTCTAATTTATCACACTTTATGTATAAGTAATATTCTTTATTTTCAGAATCTGAAATTCTTGGAAATTCAAATGTATACCCTGTACTTACTCTTAAATCTGATGTATTTATTTTTTTCTCATATACAATATTTCCATTACTATCTTTTAAACCGAATAGTTGCGTCTCCGCCTGTTGCTAAGTATGAATTTTCTACTTTTAAAACATCAAACTTTATAAATATCTTTTCCAAATTATTAAATTTAGAAACAAAAGATTGCCCAAGTTCATTTCCTTCTTCTTTTGCTTCATATGTTTTATTAAATTTATCACTAATTGTTGTTGGATTATGTGCTGCTATGTAATCCATATTTAATATTTTTATTCTATAAAATGATACAAAACAAATTACTAAAATTACTATTAATAATGTTATCCAAAACTTATAATCTTTTTTTAAATTAATTTCCATATAATTCTCCTATTTATTATAATCTACCCCTATATGTTCATATGCAAGTGGTGTTGCAATTCTACCTCTTGGCGTTCTTGCAATATAACCAATTTGCATTAAATATGGCTCATAAACATCTTCTATTGTCTCTGCCTCTTCACCTATTGTTGCAGATAATGTTTCTATTCCAACAGGTCCACCTGTGTATTTTAAAATAATAGTTTCTAACAATTTTCTATCTATATTGTCTAAGCCTAATTCATCAATTTCTAATTTTTTAAGTGCATTCTTAGCAAGTTTCAAATCTATATTTCCATCTGCTAAAACAAGCGCATAATCTCTTACTCTTTTTAATAATCTATTCGCAATTCTAGGGGTCCCTCTTGATCTTGAAGCAATCTCCTTTGCCCCTTCTTCATCTATACTTATATTCATAATTTTTGCCGAACGCTTAACAATAGTCTCTAATTCTTCATTTGTGTATAATTCCAATCTATTAACAATTCCAAATCTATCACGAAGTGGCGTTGACAAAGACCCTGCCTTAGTTGTAGCACCAATAAGAGTAAACTTTGGTAAATCTAGCCTAATTGACCTAGCACTTGGTCCTTTACCAATAATAATATCTAAACTAAAATCTTCTAATGCTGGATACAAAATTTCCTCTATACTTCTATGCATTCTGTGGATTTCATCAATAAATAAAACATCATTCTCAGATAAATTAGTAAGCAATGCTGCTAAATCTCCAGGTTTTTCAATAGCAGGTCCAGATGTAATTCTAATATTAGAATTCATTTCATTTGCAATAATATTAGAAAGAGTAGTTTTACCAAGACCAGGAGGTCCATAAAGCAAAACATGATCTAGTGGCTCCCCTCTTTTTTTAGCTGCTTCTATATATATTTTTAAATTTTCCTTAATCTTCTCTTGTCCAACATATTCTTCCAAAGTCCTAGGTCTTAAAGAATTCTCAACTCTTTCTTCATCACTACTGATAAGACTTGGAACAACTAAATTTTCATCCATTACTTCACCCTCTAAATTAATATGTGTTAATTATAACAATATGTACATAAATTTTCAATAGAAAATGTAGAAGAATAGCAAAATAATGGATTTGCCGAAAACTGCAAATCCATTACTCTAACTTTAATTTTAAGAAACCCATCTTAAAATTTTAATATCCTTATACTTATTCAAAACTTCCATATATTTTTGATACTCATCTTCCCATAAAACCTCTGGAACCTTCTCATAAGCATTAAAAACCTTCTCTGCTTCTTTTAAGAAAATAAGCTGTTCCATAGGAGTTAGCTTTTCGTATCTAACAGCAAATTTATATAACTTATCTAGCATTTCATTTGCCTGAATAAAAGTAAAAAAATCCTTAACATTAAGCCCTGCCATTTTAATCTGCATAACAGCAAAAGCAATCAATGCAAAAATTAGAAACACTAGAATATAAATAATTCCCAATAATGCCATTTAATAACACCTCTTTTGTTGAAGATATATCAATTATACCATATTACGACATAATTGGCAATTTTTTTCAGATAATTTTGGGATATAGATGTGTCCCCAGTGGGGTATTTTACCCCATTGGGACACGTCCCCAATGAAATATTTTTATTTCTCTTTCTTTTTAAAAAATTTTATGCTATAATTCGAATATTATATAAATTAAAAGGAGCTAATATAAATGGAAGAAAGATTTGAAAGTACCAAAAGAGCTGGATTATTCGGCATAATTGGTAATATTTTTTTGCTAATTATAAAAGCATTCATAGGATTAATTACAGGCAGTCAGGCCATGATTGCAGATAGTATAAATAGTGCTTCTGATATATTTGCATCACTTATGACATTTATAGGAAACAAAATAGCAAGCGAACCTAGAGACGAAACTCATAATTTTGGTCATGGTAAAGCAGAATATATTTTTTCTTTATTAATAAGCTTAGTAATGATATTATTATCTGTAAAATTATTAATAGATTCTACAAGTTCACTTGTACATAGCAATTATTTTTCTTTCTCTTGGGGGCTTATAATTGTTTGTATAATAACAATATGTACAAAACTAGGATTGTATATTTATACAAGAGCAATAGCTAGAAAATATAATAATATACTCCTAGAAGCAAACTACAAGGACCATAGAAATGATTGTTTAATTACAACTGGTACACTTATTGCCTGTCTAGGAGCAATATTTAATATATATTGGCTAGATGGGGTAATTGGTTTATTAATTGCAATTTGGATTTTATACACAGGTATAAAAATTTTTATTGAAAGCTATAATGTACTTATGGACATTTCACTAGATGCAGCAAATAATGATATGATTATAGAGTTAGCCAAAACATATGATTCTATAAAAGGTATAGACTCAATTTACTCAACTCCATCTGGATACAAATACATAGTTTTTGTAACAATACAAGTTGATGGAAATTTAACCACATTTGAAAGCCACCAAATAGCTGACAATTTAGAGGAAGACTTAAAAAAATTAGATAAAATTTCTCATGCAATAGTTCATGTAAACCCTGTATAAAAATTTACATTCCCGTTTTAGGTAATTTTTTTACTGGAACTGGTTCCGGCTCTGGAATTGGCTCTGGTATAGGTTCCGGTTCCGGTTCTGGAATTGGCTCTGGCTCAGGCTCTGGTTCAGGCTCTGGTTCAGGCTCTGGTTCAGGCTGAGGTTCTGGAATTGGTTCTGGTTCTGGCTCTACCGGAGTATTTTTTATTATTATTTCTGTAAATTCATTATTTTCATCTAATTGTATTTCAATAATAGAATCGTTTAATACATAATTATCTTGTGTTTTTATTTCTCTTATGTAATATATTTTATCATAACTTGGAAGCTCAAATGAAATAGCTTCTCCATTTTCATCTGTTATTAATTTTTCAATAACTTGCATATTTTCATCTAAAATTTCAAATTCTACTCCTTCAAGTTTAATACTTTCATCCTTTTCGTTAACTTTAATAACTTTAATCTTTCCTGTTTTTAATTTATTTGTGACCGATAACGAAATCTTTTCATTAAAATTTACTTCCACAATAAAAGGTTCAGTATTTAAAATATAATTTCCGTTTGTTTTTGTTTCTTTAATTATATATTTTCCCTTATACAAATTACTAAAAAATGCTTTACCTTCACTGTTTGTAGCCACTGTTTGAATTTCTTTATTGTCTTCTGAATATAAAGTGAACAAAATTCCTTCTAGTGGTTTCTTAGTATTCTCATCTAATTTCAAAATTTCTATTTCACCAGTATTTGTTTTTTGTGTTATTGTAGCTTTCCCTGTAAAATCTCCATACTTAGAATATGTAATTGCATGGTCTTGTAAATCCGCACTAGGTGCCACTCCATAAAAAACAGGATAAGTTTCACATTTAGCAACTACTTCAATCTCATAACACAGATCAGCACTTAAACTATCTTTTGGTATATTAACCAGAAAATGTTCATTACTTTTAAATTCTAGGACATCATTTCCAGATAAATCACTTATAAAGCTACCTTCTGGTAAATTTTTAATGTTTTCTATTTTGTAAGTACTTATATTTACATTACTGCCAACAGAAAATTCTTGTACTAAAAATTCATCTTTTAAAACTGCCTCATTTACCTTATTAATCACTATATTCGCACTTTGAGGAGTTCTTGTACCATATCTGCCTTCATTTACTAGTCTATCTATTGCAGCTACAATTTTCTCTCCTCTTTCATCTGCACCTCTATAATATGTTAAAACATCTCTATCATACAAAATACTGTAAATTGCTTGTTTAGTTGCTGTATACGCATCCCATACAGTTTCAACACCTATTTCACTTGGACTTTTATATGGATAACCAGCTGTAATAGCTCTCCATAGCCTTACATCTTCCAAAGTTTTATCAATAGAAGCTTCAAATCCTCCTTCCACTGCTTCTGGTCCTGGTAGTTCTCTATTTAGGCAATATGCAGGATACACAAATCCATCCATTTCATATCCAACAATTAAACAGCTAATATAAGACCAAATATCTCCTTTTTTATATTGCAAATGCAACTCAGACCCTTGGTAAACTTTAAGGTGAGCTTTTTCTAGTTCAGTACTAGCCAAAACGCCATGTTGCAAATTGCAAAACAAAATAATCACTACCATAAGTAGTATAAAAATTGTTTTACGTTTCATAAAAACCTCCTAAATATAATATTAAAAAAATTAAAATTATAAAAAAGCATCACCTCCAAAAATAAATTAAAAATAATTGATTTTTCTTGGCAGAATCGCCAAAGTTTAAAATATACTGTGAGTACTAAGTTGCATTTGATAAAAATATAATGGTTTGGTAGAATGTTTATATATTATCACAAAATATCTCAAAAGTAAAGCCCATAAACATCACTTTTCATCGCAAGTTTCGACATTTTTCGAGTTTGCACTCATTTAATAACAAATAAAAAGTGATACGATTTTTAGTCCCTACCACTTTTTATAAAAACATGTCTACTTTTCATAAAACATCAACAAGGTATTTTACTATATATATAAACTAATGCGAAATCCTATATATGGATCAGTCGACGCTCCTTCAACTGCATCACAAAAAGCAACAGGGCATTGATTTCCATTCATATAATAAAATCCTCCCCTAACAATTTTATATTTTGCTCCAATACTACATTCTTCCTGTGTCCATTCCCATAAATTTCCGGCTAAATCATAAATGTTATTTACCTTCCAGTATTCACTATATCCTGTTACTTGTTCTTCTCCACAGTCTGTTGATGCATTTCCTGTTGAAATACTATAATTACCCCAACTACTACTGTCATTCTCTATATCATTTATATCTACTATTTTAGTTTTGTTTTCTTCTGATGATGCAATTGTAGCATTTCCATTTATCCAATTTAATATACTATCCCATTCTATTCCATACATTAAATGTGAGTTTATAGCTGAAGTATCTTTACATGCACTAATTGATTTATCATAATTTGCATAGGTCCAAACAACTTGATTTCGTTTAGTTTGTGCAATATCATTACCATTATTACAAGCTTCATATCTTCCTACATAAAATCCTTTATTATTATGAACACTATCTACCATATCATTATATTCTTTACTATTATCATTCCAAATTGTTGTGTTACTCATGGCATTGCCTTCCCATTCAATTGTGGCAAAATCTTCATCTTCCTGAATTGGAATCCATACGTATTCGTTAAAATCTGGTGTTGTTCCTATTGGATTACCTCCATCATATGTTATAGCATGGTCTACTATTACTATCCCCTGATTTATTTGTTCTGCTGTTATACTACTCCACTCTTCATATGGCATTATTTCTTTTACACTTCCATCTTGTCCAGGTAAACTATATGTTGAATTACTTCCATTTAATATTACTGGTGCAAATCCTTTTGGTATTACTATTTGTACATTTTCTTCATCTGTTGTTATTGTTGTATTTTCAGTAGCTAATCCATTTTCGTCTACTGGTTCTGATGGAGTTGGTGGATTTCCTCCTTCTAGGTAGTTTTGAAAATATTTCTCTATTTCATTTAATAATTGTTGCTCATCTGCTACACTATTGTTGTATTTACCTACCGCGTTTTCGGCATTTCCTATTATATTACCTTGCCCTATTAAAGTAGCTAGTGCTACTCCTGC
>CALXMH010000034.1 GCA_944389425.1 uncultured Clostridia bacterium | reverse complement strand
TTCCCAGCCTAATTGTTCAGCACCCTTTTTTATTACATCACGAGAGCAACCAGCTGCAAATCTTTTATCTTTAAATTTCTTTTTCAAACTAGAAAGCTCCATGTCTTTTGTGCTTTTTGAAGGTCTCATTTTAGCTGCTGCCCATATAATTCCAGTAAGCTCATCTGCTGCAAATAAAATTTTCTCCATTTCATGTTCTGGGTTAACATCTGAGCATAATCCATATCCATGGCTGCAAACTGCATGAATTAACTCATCACTTGCACCTATTTCTTTTAATAATTCTGGTGCTTTTTTGCAATGCTCCTCTGGATACTTTTCAAAATCTATATCATGTAAAAGTCCAACTAATCCCCAAAATTCCTCATCATATCCTTTGTTTTTTGCAAAATATTTCATAACCGCTTCTACCGTTACTGCATGCCTTATATGAAATTCCTCTTTATTATACTTTTTTAAAAGTTCTATTGCTTTATTTCTATCCATTTTAGTCTCCTCCAATTAAAATAAGTATATATAATAGATATAAAAAATTCAATACTTTTAAAGTAATTTAATATTTTTAAGCCTTAATGCATTTAATATTACAGTAATACTACTAAACATCATAGCAATACTTGCTAACATAGGATTTATAGAAATTCCAAAACCAGCAAATAGTCCCATTGCAATTGGAATCATTAAGCAATTATAGAAAAATGCCCAAAATAGATTTTGTTTTATATTTCTTACTGTTTTTTTGCTAATATTTATTAAATTTAAAATACTTACCAAATTATTTTTAGTTAATATTACATCAGAAGAATCCATTGCTATATCTGTTCCGCTTTTTATACTTACACCAATATTTGCAGTTGCAAGAGCTGGGCTATCGTTTATTCCATCTCCACACATCATTACATATTTATTGCTAGCTTTTAGTTCTTTTATAATTTGAGCTTTCTCAGCGGGAAGTACATTTGGATAAACTTTTTTTATTCCAATTTCTTTTGCAATTTTTTCTGCTATTTCTTTGTTATCTCCTGTTAGCATAATTGTTTCTATTTTGTTTTTATTTAATTCTTCTATTACTTCTTGTACATTTTCTCTTACAATATCATTTACTCCAATTAATGCTAAAACCTCATTTTCATTTGCCACATATACAATGCTGTTTCCCTTTTTGCTTAAATCTTTTTCATCTTTAATATACTTGTTTTCTATGTTGTATTTTTCTATAATTTTAGAATTTCCTAATATAAATTTTTTGTCATTTACTTTTCCTGTAATTCCAAAACCAGATATATTCTCAAAATCTTTAACTTCTAATTTACTTAAATTATTTTCTTCTAAATAATTTTCAAAAGCTTTTCCTATTGGATGTGTTGATTTAGCCTCTATACTTCCTACTAATTGTAATAAAATATCTTTATCCATATTAGAATAATTTTTTATCTTAGAAATTTTTAGTTTCCCATATGTTAATGTACCTGTTTTATCAAATACTATTGTATCTATTTTTTTGGCATTTTCTAATATTTCACTTTTTTTAACCAAAATTCCATTGCTTGCACATAGCCCTTCTGATACAACAATTGCAAGTGGTGTAGCTAAACCTAAACTGCAAGGGCAAGCCACTACTAGTATTGTAACAAATCTTATTAGACTTTCTGAAAAATCATATCCTAATACTAAATAAACTATAAATGTTAAAATTGCTAAAATTATAACTGCTGGAACAAAATATCCTGAAACTTTATCTGCTATTTTTGCAATTGGGGCTTTTGTGTTACTAGCTTCCACAACTAATCGCACAACTTCTGATATAGTAGATTCTTTTCCTATTCTTTCTGCTTTATATTCTATGTATCCATCATAATTTATACTACCTGCTACTACTTTGTCTCCTACTGTTTTATTTGCTGGCTTACTTTCTCCTGTTATAAACGATTCATCAAAATGAGCTGTGCCTTCTATTATTTCTCCATCTACTGCAATTTTTTCTCCTGGTCTGCAAATAACTATATTTCCTTTGTGAATCTCGTCTAATGTAACTTGTTTCTCTTCTCCATTTACTTTAATTGTTGCTTTATTTGGAGTTAATTTTACAAGTTTTGAAATAGCATCTTTTGTTCTATCTTTGCTAATTCCATCTAGATATCTTCCAAGTTTTATAAAATATATAACAATAGCAGTAGATTCAAAATATAAATTATGCAAATATTCTAAATTGCCTTTTATAACCATTATCATACTAAAAATACTGTATATAAAACTACTTAGTACTCCTATTCCTACTAATGTATCCATATTAGGTGTTTTATGGATTAAGTTTTTGTATCCATTTTTTAAAATGTCAAAACCATATATTATAAATAGTATTGAAAGCAAAAATAAACAAACTGCGTAATTAATTGGATTAATAGATAAATTCAAAAAATCTGGTATTGGTAAGTTTACCATATGCCCCATAGAAATATACATTAGTATAATTGCTAGAATTGTAAAAATTATAAATTTAGATTTTTCGTTTTTGTTTTTCTTTTCTAAATTTATTTCTTTAAATTCTCCTAAGCTTTTAAATCCAGCTTGCTTTACAAATTCATCTAATTTAGATTGTTCTAATATATTTTCATCATAAATAATTGTGGCATTTGCCAAAACTAAATTGACATTTGCCTCAATTATTCCATTTTGTTTATTTAAATATTTTTCTAGACCATTAGAGCATGCAGAACAAGTCATACCATCTATAGCTAAAACTATTTTTTTCATATCATTCTCCTTTAAGCCACTTCAAATCCAATATCATCAATTTTTTCTGCTATTACAGACATATCTATTTGTTTATTACATATTACTTTTACTTCACCTGTTTTATGGTTCGCCTCTACTTTTTCTACACCTTCTAATGTAGATAATGCGTTTTTAATTCTGTTTTCGCATCCCTCGCACATCATTCCATTTACTTTTAATTTTAATTCACTCATACTTTATTTCCTCCTTTTAATTTTTTACTTTAAGTGCTCTTAATGCATTAATTATAGCAATTATAGATACTCCTACATCTGCAAATACGGCTTGCCACATAGTAGATAATCCAGCTGCACTTAATATTAAAACCAGAATTTTTACAAAAATTGCAAATACTATATTTTCTTTAACAATTCTCATTGTTTTTTTAGAAAGTTTTATTGCATTTACTATTTTAGATGGCTCATCTGTCATAAGAACTACATCTGCTGCTTCTATTGCTGCATCTGAGCCTAAGCCGCCCATTGCAATACCTATGTCTGAAATTGCTAAAACTGGGGCATCGTTTATTCCATCTCCAACAAATGCAAGTTTTCCTTTTTTGCTTTTTTGCTTTAATAGCTCTTCTACTTTTTCTACTTTACCATCTGGTAATAATTCTGTGTAAACTTTATCTAAGCCTAATTGTTTTGCCACACTTTCGCCAACATTTTTTCTGTCTCCTGTTAGCATTACTGTTTGTTTTATATTGTTTTTCTTTAATTCCTTTATTGTTTTTTCTGAATCTTCTTTTATTTTGTCTGCTATTAGTATATAGCCAGCAAATGTTTGGTTTATTGCAACATACAAAATGGTACCTATATCTTCGCATTTAGTAAATGCAATGTTTCTTTCTTGCATTAATTTTTCATTTCCTACTAATACTTCTTTGTCACCAATTTTTGATTCAATTCCACGTCCAGATAGTTCTTCTGTTTGTACGATTTGCTTTTCATCTATTTCTTTTCCGTATGCTTTTTTTACAGATAAAGAAATTGGATGGTTTGAGTAATGTTCTGCATATGCTACAATTTTTAGTAATTCTTCTTTGTTTATGTCTATTGCTTCAACTTTTTGTACTTCAAAAACTCCTTCTGTTAATGTTCCTGTTTTATCAAATATTATTGTATCTAAATTTGCTAGTTGTTCTAAATAATTGCTTCCTTTAATTAGTATTCCCATTTTTGAAGCTCCACCAATTCCACCAAAAAAACTAAGTGGTATTGATATTACTAATGCACATGGACATGATACTACTAAAAATGATAATGCTCTATATATCCAATCTGAAAATTCAGCACCTTGTATAATAAGTGGTGGAATAATCGCAAGAAATAGTGCAATAAATACAACTATTGGTGTATAGTACTTGGCAAATTTTGTTATAAAATTCTCTGATTTTGATTTTTTACTACTTGCATTTTCAACTAAGTCTAATATTTTGCTTACAGTTGATTTGCCATATTCTTTGGTAACTTTTATTTTTAGTAGTCCTGTTAAATTTATTGTTCCACTTAGTACCTCATCGCCTTCTAATACTTCTCGTGGAAGTGATTCTCCTGTTAGTGCTTTTGTATCTAGACTTGAATTTCCCTCTACTACATAGCCATCTAGCGGTATTTTTTCTCCTGGTTTAACCACTATTATTTCATCTATATTTACTTCTTCTGGATCTACTTTTTGTATTATATCATTTCTTTCTACATTAGCAAAGTCTGGTCTTATATCCATTAAACTAGAAATTGATTTTCTAGATTTATCTACTGCATAACTTTGGAATAACTCTCCAATTTGATAAAATAGCATTACAGCCACTGCTTCTGGAAACTCCCCTATTGCAAATGCCCCAAGTGTTGCAATTGTCATTAGAAAATTTTCATCAAAAACTTTTCCTCTTGTAATATTTCTTAATGCTTTTTTTACTATTTCTAGACCAACAATTACATATGCTAAAAAATATATAATATTATTTATTAATTCATTATTAAAATTAATTGCAATTGCTAATAAAAATAATATAAGTGCTATTATGATTTTGCTTCCTTTTTTCATCATAGTAGTATCCTCCTAAATCTCTTGTATTGTTACATCTGGTTCTTCTTTTTTTATTACTTTTTTAACATTTTGTATTATTTCATCTTTTCTTAATTCTTCATATTCAAGTTCCATTTTTAATGTCATAAAACTTATATTTACATTTTCAACTCCATCAATTTTTTGTATTGCTCTTTCTAATTCTGCTGCACAATTTGCACAGTCTAATCCATTTAATTTAAATTTACTCTTCATAATTATACCTCCAATTTATTTTTTATGTTCTATATGCTCCATACCTATTTCAAACACTTCTTTTACATGCTCATCATCTAACATATAAAATACTTCTTTACCTTCTTTTCTACATTTAACAATTCCGCTTCTTCTTAATGTGCCAAGCTGATGTGAAATCGATGATTTGCTCATACCTAGCACGTTTGCAATATCACATACACACATTTCGTTTTGGTCAAGTGCAAATAAAATTCTTGCTCTTGTGGTGTCTCCAATAATTTTAAAAAATTCTGCAAGTTTTACAAATGTATCCCAATCAGGCATTTTTTTTGTTGTA
Organism: uncultured Clostridia bacterium; assembly: GCA_944389425.1. Classification (GTDB taxonomy): domain Bacteria; phylum Bacillota; class Clostridia; order TANB77; family CAG-508; genus UMGS1864. The sequence goes on along the minus strand of CALXMH010000034.1, from coordinate 6,937 downwards.
TTTTCAACAACATCTTTGTGTATTACACTACAATCACATATAAATTCATTTCTAGCCATATGCTACCTCCTAAGTTTGTTAGTTGAGTATTTGTTCAATTGTTAATTATATTATATGTGAATAAGTATTCAACTGTCAATACTTTTTAAAATTTTTTATATAAATTTTTAAAAACCGCACAATTCTTAGTCACTGTACGGTTTTTTATCTTTTTATATTCTTAATTTAAATGTTTTTGGTGCATATCTGTATGCTATTATTAGTGAAATTATACTGTATGCTATGCAAAATACAATCATTGCTATACCAAATGGTATTGTTGGCAAATGTAGTTTTATCATGTAATAACAAACAAAATATGTTACTGCTTGCACTACTCTATATGTACTGCTTTTCATTTCTGTATTTACATTATATGGTTGAAGTAAATAATACATTACCAAATAATGTACAGAGAAAAATACACTCATTGAAAGGATTGACACAATTAAAACTGCATAATTAAGTACATTATCTGTTCCACCTGATATGTATAGTAGTATTGCTAGGCCAAATGCAATTATAGATGCAGGTAATGAATTTATTTTAATTAAAGTTTTTAATCTTTCTTTAAATATTCCAAGTATTACTTTTGGAGTTCTGTAAATTCTATATGTAAGCATACTATGGTCGCAGTTCATAAACATTGCCTCAGTTACTGTTGAGCTTCTGTTTATTAGGTACATTATAAAAACAAAATATGGCAAATATTGAAGCAATATGTTATTTGTTTTTGATTTAAAGTCTTCATTTATGTAGCAACCTATAATTACTGCTGCAAATATAAATAATAATATAATTGCTTGTTTTTTTACTGCTTTTGTTAGAATTTTTCTATGTCTTTTTACAAATAAATCGTGGAAATATGCAAATCCAGATTTATTGCTTGTATATTCTTTGTCTAGCTCAATTTGATTTAAACTATTATTCTTTATAGCTTGTGTTCCAGCATTGTTATCTGCCATATACACATTTGTTGTTGTTAAAACTTGTTTATACATTTTCTTGTAGTCTTTAAAATTATGTATTTTTATTAAACTATAAATTCCTAAAATTAAGCTTAAAATAAATATACATAAGAAAATATTTGAATTAATTGTTATATTAATTGCAGGTAACCCATAAGCCATTAGTAAACATATTCCAATTATGCTCCATACCAGTTTAGTTGGTAAGTTTTCGTTTGAAACTTTATTTGTTTTATTAAACTTATATAAACTATAATTCATAACAATTAATTTAATAAACACAGCGAAAAATGGCATTAATATTTGTACCCATATTGGAAGTCCAACAATTAATCCAAAAATTATGGTAAATGGCAAAAATCCTATTACTAGTTTTAGTAATTGATAATAATAATTAGATAACCCATATTTTCTAGCATCCATATTTAAAAGTACTATTGCATAATACTTGTCTTTGGTTGGATTTAGCATATATGTATTTAAAACTCCACCTGCAAATGTTAAAAACATAAATATATGTAAAAATGTATCTGCTTGACTTGTCTTATATAAAGCTAAAACAGCAAATATCATAATTGCAATATATAATAATTTACCTAAAAATATACTAAATAATTCCATAAAAGCACTAATTATATTTGCAAATATTTTAAGTCCTCTACTTTTATACAAACTATTTGGAAGTATTCTTTTGATTAGAGGAAATTGTTTTATAGAATAAATAATACTATTTACTCTATATGTATTTTTTAATTTAAAGGAAGTTATAAATGTATCTATCATTTTACTCCTCCTTTAATGCTTCTATTATTTTGTTTTTAAAACCAGCATTATCTAAATTATTTTTATCTACCTCTTCTAGTATTCCTTTATTTAGTATTACAATTTCATCACATAAATCTAATGCTAGTTCCATTATGTGTGTTGAAAATATTATAATATGATTTTTCTTTATTTCCCTTAGCATTTGTTTCATTTCTTCTGCTACTACAACATCAAAAGATGTTAATGGTTCGTCTAGTAGCAAAACATTTGGGTTTGCTATAATATTTACTAGCATTTGCATTTTATTTTTCATACCATGTGAGTAATCTTTTAATAATCTATCTCTGTCTTCTTTTTCTATTTTCATAAAATCAAAGTATTCGTCTATTGTTTTTAAATCTTTAATTCTGTTTTTATTAATGTCTATAAAAAACTTTAAAAATTCTCTACCTGTTAGAAATTCAGGCACATTTGGTATAGATAACACATAACCTATATCTTCTGATTCCATTTTTCTATTTATGCCATTATCCTCAATATAAAATTCTCCATTGTCTATTTCTAAGTCTTCATTTAAACAATTGAAAAATGTGGTCTTACCGAGAGCCGTTTCTACCTAACAACCCATATATTTTACCTTTTTCAAACTCAAAATTAATATCTTTTAATACTTCTTTTTTCTCAAAACTTTTCTTTAAATTCTTTACAACTAATTTCATAAATAGCTCCTTCTATTATATTTTTACAAAGCAATTTTATTAATTTTTTTGTCCTATAAATTTTATAAATCAAAATTTTCGATTTTTTGTCCTTTGAAATTTTATAGCACGGATTTTTACATTTTTTCGTTCTATAAAAATTTATAGCACGGATTTTTACATTTTTTCGTTCTATAAATTTTTGCAAAACGATTTTTTAATATTTTCCGTTTTATAATTTTTATTATTGAAAATAACAAGGTTCTGTGTAACCCAACTGCAATCTTTGATTGCTATGTTGATTCAAGTTCTTATTTTAAAAACAAATCAATGTATTTTTGAAAAGAAACTACTTGATTTATATTATATCCAGTTGTTTCTATAATAATATCTTTTTTTTTTAATGCATTAATACATACATTTAAAGTTGTTGGTTTTATATCTATTAACTCTAATATTTTCTTTCTTGAAACAATTGGTTCATCATACAATACATCTAATACTTTTTTAGCATTTTCTGGTTTTACTGGTAAATCCATAATGATTTTATCCATTTCCATTGTAAGTTCAACTACATTTCTAAATTTTTCTTTTGCTGTTTTTGAGGTTTCTATAACCGCTTCTAAGAAAAATTTAATCCAAGCTATCATATCATTATGAGTTCTTACTCTTGTTAGCATATCATAATATGTATCTTTATTTCTTTCAATGTAATCAGAAATATATAAACAAGATTTATCAAGCATTCCTTTGCTTTGAATATATAATGGTATAAGTAGTCTTCCTATTCTTCCATTGCCATCTAAAAATGGATGTATTGACTCAAATTGGTAATGTAAAATAGCAATTTTTATTAAGTCTGGTGTATCTATTTCTTCATTATTTATAAATTTTTCAAAATCTGTTAAACATTCTGCAATTTCTGTATGTGGTGGTGGAACATATACTGCATTACTTGGCATACTTCCTCCAATCCAGTTTTGTGATGTTCTAAATTCTCCTGGTGTTTTATGTTCTCCACGAACTCCTTGCATTAATATTTTATGAAGTTCTCTTATTAATCTAGTACATACTGGAAATCCATTTTTTATTCTTTCTACACCATAGTTTGTAGCTTTTACATAGTTTTGTACTTCTTCCCAATCATCTCTTTTTTCTGGGTTAATATCTGTTACATCTAATAAATCTTCTTCTACGGTCGTTCTTGTTCCTTCAATTCTACTTGATTTATTAGCTTCAATTTTCACATGCATTTTAATATATAAGTCTACATTTGGTATCAATAATGAATATGCATTTAATTCTCCAATTTGTCTATTTGCTTCTGCTAATAGTTTGTCCAATTTTGTGTCATCCCATCCCCAGTTATAATTTATTTTACTTGGAATAAATGCTTTGTAATCATTCATTTTTACATATTTACCTGATTTATATTCTTCTAACTTCATTTATAGCACCTCCTATCAATTAAATCTTATTTGCTGTTTTTAACTCTAGCACTGCTACACATTCCACGTGACTAGAAGCCTCATCGTTGAAAGGTGTTTTTTACCCTGTTTGTTGATTGTTAACAGGTCATTAGTTATTTAATGTGACTTTGACTGTTATCTTCGTTTTCAATTTTTTCTGTAAACTTCCATCAGGTTGTTTCTCAAATGAAACAAAATTCTGAAAACTATCAAATTTTAAAATAAGTACTTCTTCACTAGAAATTAAGCTATCAGTTTTCGCCTTTATTTTATCATATTCAAAACCACTTTTAAATACAAAGTTAATTACATAAGGATCTTTTTCTCCATTATCTTTTACTTCTCCTATTATAGCTTTATGTACAAGTGCTTCAAATATTTCTTCATCAAATTCTTCAAGTCTTAAATCCTCTTCCTCAAAAAAGGCTTTTATCTTGTTTCTACCAGAATTCATTATTGCTTCGTCTTCTACATCTCTTGACAATTCTTCTTGCTGTTTCTCTATTTTCTTAATTTTTTTATTTAATTCATCTTTTCTTGATGCATACATTTCCTTATCTATTGTACCATCTAAAACTAAATTTAACAACTTATTTTGTTTGTCCTCTAAATTTTGTTTTTCTAGTTCTAATTTTTCAATTATACTTTTCGCATTATTCTGAGCTAGTATATCGTCAATTTTATCAATAAAATTTTTGATAATTTCTTTATTGTCATTAGTTAATATTCTATATGCTTCTACAAAACAATTTTCTATTATTTCCTCTTTTAGTATTTTAGAATCAGGACAAAATCTTTTGCCTTTCTTTACATATTTCATACATTGCCAAGCTCTTTGTGAATAGTTTGTATGTGGATATAAATTTTTTCTTACATAATGTTCGCCACAGAATCCACAATATAACATACTACTAAAAGGATACATTCTACTATAATTACTTCCTTTTCTACCTGTCTCTCTAGTTACTCTTCTAGAGTTTAGAATATATTGAGCTTTTTCATAAACCTCCAAAGGTATTATTGGCTCGTGATGTTCTTCTATATAATACTTGTCCTCTTCTCCCATATTAGTAACTCTTTTATGTGATATAGGATCTAATGTATAAGTTTTTCCCATTAGAACGTTTCCTATATATTTTTCATTTCTTATTATTCCTCTAACAGTTGATTCTGACCAAGTATTTTCACCTTTTGGACTCTTATGCCCTAGTTCTGATAATTCTCTAGCAATAACTGTTGATCCTGCTCCTTCACAATATCTTCTAAATACATATTTCACAATTTCTGCTTCTTCTTCATTTATAGACATTGTATTTGTTTTGTAATCATATCTGTAACCTAGACAATTATTGAATCCTACTAGTTCACCCCTCTCCATTTTCATTTTTAATCCCAACTTTACATGAGTTGAAATATTTTCACTTTCCTGTTGTGCTATAGAGCTTAATATAGTTAAAAGAAGTTCTCCTGCCATTTCCAATGTATTTATATTTTCTTCTTCAAAAATTATTGCAATGTTCCTTTCTTTTAACTTTCTGACATACTTTAATGTATCTACAGTATTTCTTGCAAAACGAGAAATTGATTTTGTCATTATCAAGTCAATTTTCCCCTCTAATGCATCTGTTATCATTCTCATAAAGTCATCTCTTTTATAATCAAGTGTACCACTTATAGCCTCGTCTGCATAAATTCCTGCAAATGACCAGTTTGAATTAGTTGTAATCTTCTCCTTGTAATATTTTAATTGAGAATCATAACTATTTTTTTGTTCTTCTGAATCTGTACTTACTCTACAATATGCACATACTCTCAATCTTTCGTTATAGACATTCCCAGTTTTCCTATCGATTCTACCATCGACCTTTTTTATTACTTTTACCTGCAACGGTTCCTCCAATCCAACTGTGTCTTCCCAGTTTGTATTATAACTCTCTTTTAATTCTTTCTCAAATCATTTCATGCTAAAATATGATATTCTTTTATAATTTTTTCCTTTAGCAGTTTGTAATTATCTTCAGTAATAAGATTATTTTTAAATAATTTCTTTAATGCTTGTAATTCAATACTTCCAATAATATATGCATTTTTAATTTTTTGATTTATTACTTGTTTTTGCATTTTTACCTCCACCTTATTTCCAATTTATTCGCTTAGGCACATCACTGCCTACAACAATTCCTCTTTTTAATACATAACTCTGGCTCTTTGAATTAAAGTCATATATTGATGGATTCCAATCTCTAAAAGCTCTATTACTTATTGGCTTTCTTCCACCCGATAACTCTCTACTTGCTTGTTCGTGAGCTTTTTTTAATATTGCATAATCTGTATCCGAACTTTTTTGTTTCCTTTTAGAAGTCATATATTGTTTTGTAAATTCTCTATTTTTGCTCTTGTTTTCCTTTTTCCTAATTTCCTTTTCTTCAAGATATCTAGTATCCTTTTGTAAAACTTGCGTAACTGCACTTTTTGAAATTCCAAGATATTTTGCAATATCTACCACTCTCAATTTATTTTCAAAATATAATTCAATAATTAACTCTTTATTACTTCTCATAGGTTTTAAACTACCTCTACTTAACTTTTTACTAACAACTTTTAGATATGAAGAAACTAATAGAGCCAAAATACAACTCTACTTAATCTCTAAATCTTTCATTGCTTTTTTGAATTCTTTCTTAGTCATCTTACTGAGTGGTTTTACTTTTTTATATCTCCTATGCTTTTTCTTTAATCCAATGAATATTGCAAAGGAGATAAACAATAATGTTATTATTAAAAAATACATCATACTTTACTTCCCCTTTACAATAACATTGGCAAGTCTTTTAACCTCTTTTGTCCCAAATTTACTATGTAACATTTTAATCTCACTTCGCAGTTCTCTTGCATTTATTTCTGTTCCACTATGTTGTAAAGTATGTACTGCTAATTGAGCATAGGCAATTGCAGTATTAATATCCATTAATTCATTATTTTCCACAACATTCCCTCC
>CALXMH010000033.1 GCA_944389425.1 uncultured Clostridia bacterium | reverse complement strand
GAAACATTAAAAACAATGCATGAGGAAAATACATATAAAAATTATGTTTTTTGTAGTCTATATCCTGTTCAAAAGGATGGAATATATAAGCAAAATGAAATTTATTCATTTGATTTAAGAAGTTCAGATTTTTCTAAAATTATGAAGCTAAAACAAGTTTTAAATGGCTTTGAAGATAATTATTTCAAAATAATTCGAATTAATTTACAAAATCACGACCAAATCAAAATAAATAAACTAGTTACATTAACACCAGCAGTAATAACAACTCAAAAAGGTGATTACGACATAAAAGATGATATGGATTTAGTAAAAACTAGAATTTTAGCAAATATGCAAAAAAAATATAAAAACATTTATGGAACAGAAATAAATGTAGATTTTATTAAGCAAATTAAAAAAACAAATAAGAAACCAATAAAAATCCCATACAAAAACATAAGCTTACTCGGAAACAAATTCGAAATAGAAGTAAAAGATGATCCAATGTCTCAAAACTTAGCATATTTGGCAGTATCTATTGGAATTCTAGAGAAAAACACATTACGGATGCGGATTTTGCTTGGCAAGATAGGAGGTGAAACAATGACATATGACTTGTTAGAAGTATTTAAACAATATTTCCAAAATACAAAAGTAGTATTAGATTCATATACACTTACAGATGGTTACTATTATGTAGTAGACGAAAATAATAATTTTGAGAAACTACAAATAGTAAATGGTCAATCAGAAAACTATGATTTAGAAAAATACATAAAGGTGAGAGATTTTTATAGTAAGTATATTAATTCTAATAAAGCAGTAGACACATCTTATAAAGAAGCAGTAAAAGGAAAAGAATACTCTACATATAAAAAAATATGTAGTAATAATATTTATACACTCTTCTTCAAAAACAAATTTATACAAGGCTTGCTAAAAAAAGAAGACAATAAAGACGAAATACCAGTAGAAATTTTTAAAAAAGGTATAATTAAATATTATGATTCTTTACTAAAAATAGGGAATAATCCCAAAGAACAAATTTTATTAAAAGAAAAATACACAAAAGAAGAAATAGAAAATTATAAAGCAAAAATGTTAAAGGCATTTGAAATAGTGTATGAAGATTTAAAAAATGAAGATATGCAAAAAGAAAGCTGGATAAAAATATTCTTAAAAATAGATGAAGAAGAATATAAAAGAGTATCTGAAATATATTTAAAAACTAAATTATTTAATACAAATGACAGCAATGTGGAAGTAGAAGGGAAAACATATGGCGCTAATAATTACAACTATGGATTAAATAGTAAAAAACCATATTTGGAATTAAAATCTACAAACTTTAAAGTAGGCTCATATGTAAGCAATGAAGATATTTCGGTTTTAAATAATTTATATATTTGGATGTATAATAATGCAGCAGGAAAAACAATCCTAAAATTGCCATTAGATTGGCAATTTAACGGAATACCAAAAGATGAAGAAGATATACAAGATAAAGCTACATATATAGTAAAAGTAGTAGGAAATAATGGAAATGCAAGAATAGATGATTTTAGATATGCAAGTAACTATAATACAAAAATAAGAAAATTTATTTGTAAAAACTATTTAGAAAAAGAGCCGAAAATTGTGTTTGAAACAGAAAATGTATATGCACTAAATTGGTATACAAACAATATATGGTTTGCAGAAAATGAAAAATCTACAAAAAATTATATAAGAGATTCATATTATGACTATGACCTAAAAATATCTAAATCTATACTTGCAAACTGGAAAAAAGACATACTAAAACAAAATAGTAATTTATTTTTAGAATTATTTGAACAAGAAGAATGGAGAAATTTTGTTGATAAATTAGATGATATTGCAATTCAAATAATAGAAAAAATGTTTATAGATAATCTAAAACAAAATAAAAATTATACTAATAATCCTAAAAAAGCATTTAATTTATGGATTGCATATAAACAATATTTTAGAAAAAAAGGAGAAGATGAAGAAATGAAAATTAATAATTTGCAAGAACAATGTGAAAAAATAGTAAATACCGTAGGAAAAATAGAAACAGATGAGCAATATTATTATTTAGCTGGACAAGTTGCATATTATTTACTAACTAGAAGCAAAGCAGATAAACTAATGCAAGATGTAACAGAACCATTTACAAGAGCAAATACCCCACAAAAGTTAAAAAAAGAATTAGAATTTTTATATGAAAAATACAAATATGATATTTATCTAAAATATCCTAAATTTAATAATATAATGTCACAATTACTTTTGCAAGAACCAGAAGATACAGTAAAAAACAACAAAGAATTGTTGTTAGCAGGATTGCTAGCACAAAATGTGTTTTATAATAGTCAAGAAAAAATAAATGATGGAGGTAAAGAAAATGAATAGAGTATATGGAGTAGTAGGAATAAAAAGTGTAATGGCAAATTGGAACGCTGACTTTAGTGGTAGACCAAAGTCAACATCAAATGGAGAAATATTTGGAAGCGATAAGGCATTTAAATATCCAATAAAGAAAATGTGGGAAAGCGAAGAAAAAGATGCAAAAGTTCTATATGTAAAATCATATAAAACAGATAATAAAGGGAATTTACAAGCAAGAACATTAGCAGAAAGATTTGAACAAATATTTGGAAAAAAGGTTAAAGATATAAAAGAGAAAAAAGAAATACTAAAATATTTATTTTCAGCAATAGATGTAAAAAACTTTGGAGCAACATTTGCAGAAGATGGAAACAATATAAGCATAACAGGAGCAGTACAAGTTGGACAAGGATTAAATAAATATGAAAATTCAAATATCGAAATACTAGATATACTATCACCATTTACAGATCCTAAAAAAGGAGATGCACAAAATACATCAATTGGTAAAAAAATAGTATCTGATGAAGCACACTATTTTTACCCATTCTCTGTAAACCCAGAGAATTATGATATTTATACAAAAGAAATAGAAGATTTACAAGGATATACAAGAGAAGATTACGAAAAATTCAAAAGAGGATGCTTATATGCTGCAACATCATACAATACAAACAGCAAAATGGGATGTGAAAACGAATTTGCAATTTTTGTAGAATGTAAAGAAAATAGCAAATTGTATTTGGCGAATTTGGATCAATATATTGAATTTAAAAAACAAGGAAATGGAAAAGATATAATAGATATAACTAAACTAGAAGAAATATTAAATCAAGAAGATATAAAATCACAAATAGAAAAAGTTGAGATTTATTATAATTCATATACAACAGAACTAATAGGTGCAAAAGAAGAAGATACTGTAAAAGAATTATATTAAGATTGGAGTAAAGTATGGAAACTATAAAATTTGATCTAACAGCGAGCTTGGCAATAATAAGAAAACCAGATAGCAATGAAACATATTATACATATAACTTTCCACACAAAATTATGGTCTTAGGCTTATTAGGTGCAATAATAGGATTAAATGGATATAATTATAATTTACTTCAAAAAAATCTTGGAAAAAAGATAAGTGGTAATCCAGAATTTTATGAAAAATTGAAAAACTTAAAAATTTCAATAATTCCGCAAATTAGTAAAGAAAACTTTTCTAGAAAAATTCAGGAATTTAACAATTCAGTGGGATATGCCTCAAACGAAACTGGAAATAACTTAATTGTAAAAGAACAATGGCTAGAAAAACCATTTTGGACAATATATATATTAAAAGATGAGAGCAAAGAATACCAAATAATAAAAGATTATTTACTAAATAAAAAATGCGAATATATCCCATATATAGGCAAAAACGACCATTTTGCGGATATTAAAAATGTAAAATTAGAGCAGGCATATGAAGTAAATAATAAAGTAGAACAAATAGACAGCTTATACAACAAACAAATAGCAGATATAAAAGATAATTTGTTTGAAGAAATACTAGGATTTGAAACAATGGAAGATAAAGAAAATTTCTTTTATAATGAAGTATTACCAATAAGCTTAAACGAAAAAATTGGATATGATAAATATAATGAATTTATTTATACAAATAAAAAATTAGAAATAAAGGATACATCAAATATTTATAATGTAAACAATAGGAATATATATTATTTCTAATATAGGAAGGAAAATATGGAAAATAAGTTTATAGAAAATATTATAAAAAATTTAAATCATACATACTATGCACATACAAAAGCCAGTGGTCAGAAAGAACTACTGGCTTCACATTTAGAACTAACATATAATTATTACAAAAAAATGGAACAGGACAAAAACTTAGATGAATTAGTAAAAAAAATAATACAAGAAACATTTAAAAGCATAGGAATAAGTGCAGTAGAAAAAATTTATGAATTATTTAAACAAGCAATATACTATCACGATATTGGCAAAATAAACCCACAATTTCAGAAAAACAAAATGGACAATAATTTAGAAGTAAAAGCAGAAAAAGCAGATGATACTCACTCTGCATTATCTGCCAGAATATATGTAGATTCAGTAATAAATGAAATTAAAACTGAAACCAATAAAACACCAGAAGAAAAAGTAGCCATACTATATATGGGATATTATTTTGCATACATAATATCAAGACATCATTCTAAATTAGAAAGGATTGGGGAACTCTTAACTAGCATAAAAGACAAAGATATTCCAGAAATTCCAGAAGCATTAAATATGTATTATGAAAAAAATTTAAACAATGAAACAATTCAAAAAGTGCTAGAAAAACTTAATGTAGAAGAAATAAATTTATATATTTTATGCAAATTATTATATTCCTGCATTATAACAGCAGACTTTTATGCTACATATGATTTTGTGTCTGAAAAAAATGTGGAATTTAAAATAGAAAAAGATAGTAAATTGTTTAATAAATATGAAGAATCGGATTTGATAAAAAATATAAGACAATATGAGAAAAAGCAAATAGAGTTAGAAGAAATAAATAAATTAAGAAGTGATATATTCTTAGAAGCGGAAGAAACGTTAAAACAAAATATGGATAAAAACATATTCTATCTAGAAGCCCCAACTGGTTCTGGGAAAACAAATATGGCAATAAATTTAGCTAGAATACTATATAAAAACAATAAAGAATTAACATCAATTCATTACATATTTCCATTTAACAATATCATAGAGCAAACAGACAGTACATTTCAAAAATATTTTAATAAATATAGTGACTATATAGTAGTAAATTCAATATCAGCAATAAATAGTGATAAAAATGAAATACCAGACTATGATGAGTTATATATTAAATATGCATTTAACCAATACAAAATAGTTATAACCTCACACATAAATCTATTTAATACACTGTTTGGAACAGGCAAAGAAAACAACTATAATTTGTATAATTACATAAATAGTATAGTAATATTAGATGAAATTCAAGCATACTCAAACAACATTTGGAGAGAAATGATAGAAATGCTTGATAAATATTCTAAAATATTAAATATAAAGTTTATAATAATGTCAGCAACTTTGCCAAGATTAGACAAATTATTAGATGAGAGCATATCAAGCTTTTGCCCATTAATAAAAAATACAGAAAAATACTATTCAAATCCAATATTTAAAAATAGAGTAAAATTCAATTTTGATTTGTTAAATAGAAAAATAACATTAGAAGAACTAATAAGTGAAATATTAAAACATGAAAATAAAAAAATACTAGTAGAATGCATTAAAAAAGATACCGCAGAAAAGTTGTATGAAATGTTAAAAGAAAAAGAAGAGCAAATATATATAATTACAGGAGATGATAATAAATATCAAAGACAAAAAGTTATAGAAAAAACAAAAAACACAGAAAAAATGATACTAGTAGCAACACAAGCAATAGAGGCAGGAGTAGACATAGATATGGACATTGGATTTAAAGACATTTCTGTTTTAGATGGAGAAGAGCAATTTGCAGGAAGAATAAATAGATCTAATAAGAAAAAAGATTGTATGGTATATTTTTTCAACTTAGATGATGCAAGAGTAATATATAAAAAAGATAAAAGAATAGGATATGGATTAGATAAAGAAGAAAGTAGGGGATGGCTACAAAATAAAAAATTTAACTTATTCTATGAGAAAATATTAAACAGAATAAAAGAAGACACAGAAAAATACACAGAAAATAATTTCCAAGAATTCAAAAAAGCATGTGAATATATAAACTACAAAAAAGTAGAAGAAAAAATGCAGCTAATAAAAAGCGATACAATAGACATATTCATAAATTATACTATAAATATAGATGGACAAGAAATAATAGGACAAGATGTATTTAATGAATACAAACAAATCTGCCAAGATGAAAACTTATCATATGCAGAAAGAAAGATAAAATTATCTCAAATATTTGAAAAACTAAATTTATTTACATACTCAATACATAAAAGCCAACTAAAATTAATAGAAGGAGAAAAAATATTAGGATTTTACTATGTACAAAACGGAGAACAATACATACAAGACGGAAGATTTTGCAGAAGCAAATATTTAGGAAAAGGAGAAGAATTGTTTTTATGAAAATAACCGGAACAATAATAAATTATTATTTTCACTGTAAAAGGCAATGTTATCTATTTGCAAATAGAGTAAACTTAGAAGATAACTCGGAAGATGTAAGAATAGGAAAAGTACTACATGAAATAAGAGCACACGACAATAAAGAGACAGAAATAAAATATGAAAATATAGTATTAGACAAAGTTAGCTCCAAATATGTAGAAGAATATAAAAAAAGTGATTCAGACACAGAGGCTTCAAGAATGCAGCTAATATTTTACTTAAAACAGCTGCAAGATAAAGGAATAATAAGAGAAGGTAAATTAATTTATAATGAGAAAAACAAAAAAGAAAGCAAGAAAACAGAAATTATAAAATTAGATGATGACAACATAAACAAACTAAACAAATGCATAGAAAACATAGAAGAACTAATAAGTCAAGACAAAGTTCCAGAAGTAGAACAAAATAAAAAATGCAAAAGATGTAGTTATTATGAATACTGCTATTTATAAATAAAAGGAGAATGTTATGAAAAGTGAAACCAAATATATTTTTTCAAAAGGGGACTTATCAAGAAAGGATTTTAGTATAAAATATAAAAATGAAACAGGAAATTTTTATCTGCCAATAGAAAAAATAAAAGAAATTTATTGCTTTAATGAACTAACACTATCTACAAAATTATTAGACATATTATCAGCAGCGGGAATAGTTGTACACTTTTTTAATTATTATGAAAACTATATAGGAACATTTTATCCAAAAAAATCTTTAATAAGTGGAAAACTAACAATAAAACAAGCAAAGGCTTTTGAACAAAATCGTTTAACAATTGCAAAAGCAATAGTAAAAGGAATAGCACAAAACATAAAATACATAGTATACCATTATTATAGACATGGCACAAAAGAACTAAAAGAATCGATAGACTTTTATAATAAAGATGTAGAAAAACTATTAGAAAACGCAAAAGATATAAAGCAAATACTATCAGTAGAAGGAAAAGTATGGGCAACATTTTATTCAACATTTAAATATTTTCTGCCAGAAGATTTTGTAATAAATAAAAGAGTAAAAAGACCACCAGACAATCCAATGAATGCAATAATATCATTTGGAAATACACTATTATACACAAAAACAATATCACAAATTTATAATACTCATTTGGAACAATCCATATCGTTTTTACATGAACCAAGTGAAGGAAGATTTTCACTTTGCTTAGATTTAAGTGAAGTATTTAAACCAATAATTGTATTTAGAACAATATTTGATTTAGTAAATAATAAAAAAATAAATGTAGAAAAACATTTTGAGGAAAAATTAAATTATTCGCTATTAAACGAAAATGGCAAAAAAATATTTATAGAAGCATTTGAAAACAGGCTAAATCAAACATTTGAACATCCAAAGTTAAAAAGAAAAATAACATATAAACAAGCAATAAAATTAGATGGCTATAAATTAATAAAATACATAATGGAAGGAAAAGATTTCATACCATTTGATATAGAAAAGAAGGAATAATTATGAAAAAACAAATTAATTATAATTATGTATTTTTATTTTATGATGTTGAAGAAAAAAGAGTAAATAAAGTTTTTAAAAAATGTAAAAAATATTTAAACCACTGGCAAAAATCAGTGTTTAGGGGTCCCCTAACTAATTCGGAAATTTTAGAATTGGAAAATGAATTAAAGCACCTAATAGATAAAAATAAAGATTTTATATCTATTATAAAAATAATGGATTTTAAAACAATTGGAGAAACTACGCTAGGTCGTATAAAAAATAATACAGAAGATATTTTTCTTTAATTTTTCCAAACCATGGCTCGAAATAGGCTATTGTACAGGAAAACTTATTCAATGTGTTACTTGGAAAAGAATTTATGTAATACTTGATTTTTCAATATATATAAGATATGATCAAATTTGAAAAGCCACTTGTTATCTTGATTGAACTTTAACATAAGATGTATTTAAATTCTTGCCAATTTATATGTTTTGCCATACCGCCACATATTGAACTTTAACATAAGATGTATTTAAATTAAAAGCCAAAATCAAAAACAGAGTATGTACCACCGATTGAACTTTAACATAAGATGTATTTAAATTATATATAAATGTAGCTATAATTATTCCTATAATTATATTGAACTTTAACATAAGATGTATTTAAATTCATAGAAGATGGGTTTTGTAACTCGGACAACGGTTAATTGAACTTTAACATAAGATGTATTTAAATTCAATAACGCCAGCTATATTATCTACAATATTAGTATTGAACTTTAACATAAGATGTATTTAAATTTTGTCATAATTCGTCCTTTCTGCGAATTAATCTCGATTGAACTTTAACATAAGATGTATTTAAATGAACAATAAATTATCTGCTGTATTAGCAGGAGCAGTAATTGAACTTTAACATAAGATGTATTTAAATTTGTATAGCCTTTTATCTTCCCAATTTTTAATAGATAATTGAACTTTAACATAAGATGTATTTAAATTCTGCTCTTCCTGTATTCCCTTTAAACTGTGCAGTTCATTGAACTTTAACATAAGATGTATTTAAATTTAGCTAAATAATCATATCCTGCTTTCACTTTTCATTGAACTTTAACATAAGATGTATTTAAATCTCAGCCCCCAGCTCTAGGGTCTGTCTGGGCATAATTGAACTTTAACATAAGATGTATTTAAATCTCAGCCCCCAGCTCTAGGGTCTGTCTGGGCATACCATTGAACTTTAACATAAGATGTATTTAAATAATAGGAAGTGGAAAAATAGAAATTCCAGTAAGTAATTGAACTTTAACATAAGATGTATTTAAATCAGTCAAAACATAAACACTATTCGTTACAGCATTTCATTGAACTTTAACATAAGATGTATTTAAATTCTTACTTTGGTAAGAGTAACTAAGCCCATTTACTAATTGAACTTTAACATAAGATGTATTTAAATTAGTGCCTTTTCTTTTTAAGTCTGCAAATTTAAGTCATTGAACTTTAACATAAGATGTATTTAAATCGGCATAAAAGTTATAGTTCATATTACGCATCTAAATTGAACTTTAACATAAGATGTATTTAAATAAAACAATCGTAAATATACTTTTGTACAAGTGTGTAGATTGAACTTTAACATAAGATGTATTTAAATTTTTTAGCATTTAAGATAATTACATTTTCAAATTCAAATTGAACTTTAACATAAGATGTATTTAAATACTAAAGATAGCATATTAGATAAGCAATTGGTATTTATTGAACTTTAACATAAGATGTATTTAAATTGAGTTAATATTGATTTTATCTTTACTTCATTTTTCATTGAACTTTAACATAAGATGTATTTAAATGAGGAAAACAAATGAAATTAGAAAATTTATATAAATTGAACTTTAACATAAGATGTATTTAAATAATCATAATCTCTAATAATATCATGGTATTTGCATAATTGAACTTTAACATAAGATGTATTTAAATAGTGAAAATTATGATGTGGGAGTAGCAAATACAAAATTGAACTTTAACATAAGATGTATTTAAATATTTCAGCTTGTCCCTCATTTTTATTTGTAGTTTGAGTATCTACATTCCCAGCTCCTTCAACCTCTTTGTTTTCTGCTGTGTTTGTGTCTTGATTTTCTAAATCTTTGTTTTCTTCCATATTTACCTCCCGTTTATCGTCCGTCGACATTTTCCCAGTTGTTCTTTTAAGCCTGCTACCGTAAAAAAGGCATAAAAATAAGAGCTATTGTTAGCTCTTTATTTATAAATATTAAATTTTAATAACTAATTAATAATTTTGCTTAAATCCTTATTTTCGTTGTCTTCTATTATCTCCCACTTTCCACAAAGTTCTGGGCTTTCTAATGAAGAAGGCTCAATAGCTGAATATAAATAGTCTTCTCCACTATCATCAATTATTCTAAGCATTCCGTCTTCTATACCTATACATTCATATATTTTTCCATCTGTCAAACATTCTACTCCAAAGCTTTTGCCTACATATTTTACTTTCAACTATCTTTTCCTCCTTTCAATTTTTTGTTCTTTATTTTCCAATCACATAATATACCATTTTTGCCTTGAACCCAATGGATATCAAAAATGTATTTATCGCTTTCTATTTTACCAACTCTTTTACTCCAATCACTATTTTTTCCACCATATAATTTTACATATTTACTAGCATTTCTAAATTCTTTTGAATTTTCTCCTGCTATTTCAACTATATTAGTTATTTCTGTATCTTTTGGTATAAATGTTCGTGTTCCGTTATTATCTATAAAAGTTAGTTGCTTACCTAATGATATAGTACTATTATACATCATTTCTTTGTTCTTTTCAATTTTTTTAGAACTTTGAACTATTTTTTGTGATAAACTTCTATCAATTCCATTAACAAATTCTCTACTTCTATCTCTATTCAATTCTGTTTCAGATAAGAAATTATTCAATATATTTTCTTTTTGTTTTAAGTTATTAGAAGTAATATTGAATTTGTTTTGAATCATGTCTATATCTATATTTTCATCATCGTTTTTT
This sequence comes from uncultured Clostridia bacterium, assembly GCA_944389425.1. GTDB lineage: Bacteria > Bacillota > Clostridia > TANB77 > CAG-508 > UMGS1864. Next base: position 1,464 of record CALXMH010000033.1, on the reverse strand, counting down.
AATAAAGCTTGATATCCTACTAATTCTTTTTTATCATCTCTTATTTGTCTTTCCATTTTTCTTTGTATTTGATTGAACTTTAACATAAGATGTATTTAAATTCTAGAATAGCACTTGTATAGCTCTTTACTCCTGTATTGAACTTTAACATAAGATGTATTTAAATCCCTCCCCAGACTTCTGGGTCTGTCTGGGCATACCTATTGAACTTTAACATAAGATGTATTTAAATCTCGGACAACGGTTAAGCAACCCATTATTGTTTTTGGATTGAACTTTAACATAAGATGTATTTAAATTATGAAAAAGGATTAAAATCAACAAAATTATCCACATTGAACTTTAACATAAGATGTATTTAAATTATAAAAGAATATTTGTCTTAGGTTTGTTTTCAATTGAACTTTAACATAGAATGTATTTAAATTCTACTGTTACGAGTAGTACTTTTTTATTGAAATGTTATGTGTTATTGCACATAACAATCTATTTCTTTTGTATTCCAAATAAAAAAATATATTTTCTAAAATTAAACAAATAATCTTTAATATAATTCATAAAATTAATCATAAAACAGTTATTAAAAAATATAAATATACAAATATAAGGAAAGGAGATATATTTTACATGAAAATAAAATCTGAATACATTGTTTTATCAATTGCCACAGTCTGTATGATTGTGTTTAGTATAAGTGTAATAAAAGCTAATGATGAAGCTATTCATGTTACAAGCCAAGCAGTAGATGCAAGTTTAAGCAATACAAAAATAGGCTGGGGAATTAAAAGAGAAAAAGATCACAAGCAACCAGACTTAGGTGCAAAAAATAAGGAACTTATAGAAAAGTATAATGGAATTGCAATGGGAAATAGTAATAGTAAAAATGTATATTTAACTTTTGATAATGGATATGAAGCGGGATATACCTCAAAAATACTTGATGTATTAAAAGAAAATAATGTAAAGGCAACATTTTTTATAACAGCGCATTATGCAAATTCTGCTCCTGAACTTGTACAAAGAATGGTAGATGAAGGGCATATTATAGGTAACCATACACCTAAATTTTTAATGTCCGGAAGTAATATAAATGTAAAATGCTAGAGTAATAGCCTATTTAGAGCAATATTAATAATGATATTAAAAAATTGGCACTTTAATTGGCACATCAATGACACTTTAAATGGCGCTTTAAAATTCAATAAAATAAAAATTTTTAAAGTAATATAAAAATATAGTAAATTAAAAAAAATTATGATATACTAATAATAGTATATCGAAAGATTGTTTTTAATTAAATAGTGGACATGTATTTTTAATAAATCTAATCAATTAATAATAAAATTAGAAAAGATGGAGAGTGATAAAAATGATGTATCCTTATTGTAAATATGCTGATGAAACAGAAGTTGTTTTTTCACATATTATGAAAAATGAAAATGGAGAAGAAATTATACATGTGCA
>CALXMH010000032.1 GCA_944389425.1 uncultured Clostridia bacterium | reverse complement strand
AATTTTTTACTTATAAATGATGTGTCAAAATTTCCATTTTTAAAATCTTCACTATTTAAAATCTTTAATAAAAATTCTATATTTGTATCTATTCCATCTACCACACATTCTTCTAATGCTCTTTTCATTTTTGCAATTGCCTCTTGTCTTGTATCTGCATGTACTATTATTTTTGCTATCATGGAATCGTAGTTTGGTGGTATTACATATCCACTATATACGGCTGTATCTACTCTTACTCCATTTCCTCCTGGGAATAATATTCCTTTTATTTCTCCTGGGCATGGTCTGAAATTCTTTTCAGGATTTTCTGCATTAATTCTACATTCTATGCTGTGTCCTTTAACTTTTATATCTTTTTGAGTTATATTTAATTTTTCTCCTGATGCTATTTTTAGTTGCTCATTTACTATATCTACTCCTGTTACCCATTCTGTTACTGGGTGTTCTACTTGTATCCTTGTATTCATTTCCATAAAGTAGAAGTTTTTATTTTTATCTACTAAAAATTCTATTGTACCTGCACTTGTATAATTTGCTGCCTTCACTGCTTTTATTGCTGCTTCTCCCATTTTTTCTCTTAATGTATCATCTAGCACTGTTGATGGACTTTCTTCTAGTACCTTTTGATTTCTTCTTTGCATACTACAATCTCTTTCACCTAAATGCACACAATTTCCATATTCATCTGCAAGCACTTGAATTTCAACATGTCTTGGATTTTCTATAAATTTTTCCATGTATAGTTCATCTTCGTTAAAAGATACTTTCGCTTCTTGTTTTACTAAGTTATATGAATCTTCTAACTCTTCTTCTGAATTTACTAATCTTATTCCTTTGCCTCCACCGCCATTTGATGCTTTTAACATAACTGGATATCCAATTTTGTTTGCAATTTGTTTTGCTTCTTCGTAATTTTTAAGTGCTCCATCTGATCCTGGTACAACTGGAACTCCGGCTGATTTCATTAATTCTTTTGCATGTGATTTATTTCCCATTAAATCTATAACTTTTGATGATGGTCCTATAAATTTAATATTGCTTTCTTCACACATTTTTGCAAATTTTGCATTTTCAGAAAGGAATCCGAATCCTGGGTGTATGCTATCTGCACCAGTTAAACATGCTGCTTCTAATATGTTTTTTATATTTAAATAGCTTTTATTAGATGGTGCAGGTCCTATACACACCGCTTCATCTGCAAGTCTTGTATGAAGTGCTCCACTATCTGCTTCTGAATATACTGCAACTGTTGCTATTCCTAATTCTCTACATGCTCTTATTATTCTAACTGCAATTTCTCCTCTATTTGCTATTAAAACTTTTTCAATCATTTTTATTTTCCTCTTTTCTAAACAATCGCAAAAGTAAGTTCTCCCTTTACAGCTATTTTTCCATCTACTGTTGCTATTGCTTCTCCTACTCCTATTGGGCCTTTTCTTTTTATTATTTTAACTTCTAGTTTTAATCTATCTCCTGGCACTACTTGTTTTTTAAATTTTAATTTATCTACTCCTCCAAATAGTGCATTTCTACCTTTGTTTTCTTCTTGTGAAAGAATTGCTACTGCACCTGTTTGTGCTAAACTCTCTACTATTAACACTCCTGGCATTATTGGATTTCCTGGAAAATGTCCTTTAAAATATGGTTCATCTATGCTTACATTTTTATAGGCTGTGCAGCTTTCTCCTGGCACATAGCATTCTACTTCATCTATCATTAAAAAAGGTTCTCTTTGTGGAATTATTTCTTTTATTTGATCTTTATTTAGCATTTTTACATCCTCCTATTTTATTTTAAATAGTTTTTTACCATAGTCTACCATTTCTCCGTCTTTTACTAGCACTTCTGCAATTTCTCCATCAAATTCCGATTCTATTTCATTCATCAATTTCATTGCCTCAATTATACAAAGTTTGTCTCCTTTTTTTACTCTTGTTCCAACTTCTACATATGGAGTAGCATTTGGTTCTGGTTTTGAGTAAAATGTTCCAACCATTGGAGATGTTATGTATTTGCAATTTTCTTCTTTTTCCACTTTTTCTTTTACTACTTGCACTGTTTCTTCTTTAATTTGTATGTTTTGACTATTTTCCGTTTCTACCTTTTTTTCTGAATCTTTTTTTATTTTTATTTTTGTTCCATCTGGGAACTCTATTTTTATTTCGTTTAATTTAGATTCTCCCATATCATCCATTAATTGTTTTATTTCTCTGTATTCCATTTTTATTCCTCCTACATATATTTTTTAAATATTAAACTACTATTATGTCCGCCAAATCCTAACGAATTATTCATAGCATAATTTACTTCCTGATTTCTTCCCTTATTTGGTACTATATCTAGATCACATTCTTCATCTTTTTCTTTATACCCTATTGTTGGTGGTACAAAACTATTTTCTATTGCTTTTATACACACTATTGATTCTACCACACCTGCTGCTCCAAGTAAATGTCCTGTTGCTCCTTTTATAGAAGACATTGTTAATTTATATGCATGGTCTTTAAATGCTGTTTTCACCGCTGCTGTTTCAAATTTATCGTTCATTGGTGTTGATGTTCCATGTGCATTTATATAGTCTATCTGTTCTGGCTCTATATTTGCATCTTTCAAAGCATTTATCATTGCTCTTGCTCCACCTTCTCCTCCTGGTGCTGGTGCTGTTATATGATGTGCATCTGATGTTGCCCCATATCCGCATATTTCTGCATATATTTTTGCTCCTCTTTTTTTAGCATGCTCTAACTCTTCTAGTATTATTACTCCTGCTCCTTCTCCCATAACAAATCCATTTCTTTCTTTATCAAATGGAATACTTGCTCTGGTTTTATCTTGTGATGTACTTAGTGCCTTTATGTTCATAAATCCTGCTACTCCTAATTTTGTTATAGAAGCCTCTGAACCTCCTGCAACCATTATATCTTGATAACCATGCTTTATTATTCTATAACATTCTCCAATTGCATGTGTTGAACTTGCACAAGCAGTAGATAATGCAAAGCTTTCTCCTTTTGCTCCTAATTCTATTGAAACATTTCCTGTTGCCATATTATTTATAGAAAGTGGTATAAATAGTGGAGTCACTCTATCTGGTCCTTTATTTATTAATACTTTCTCCTGTTCTTCTATTGTTGTAAGTCCACCTATTCCTGAACTTATAGATACTCCTATTCTTGTTGCGTCTTCTTTTTCCATATCTATTTTACTATCTTTCATTGCTTCTTTTGCCGCAATTAATGCAAGTTGGGAATATCTGTCTAACCTTTTTGCAGCTTTTTTATCTAGAAATTCTTCTGGATTATAATTTTTTATTTCTGCTGCTAGTTTAACTTTAAAATCAGTTGTATCGAATAAACTTATATTGTCTATTCCACATTTTTCCTCTTGAATTGCTTTCCAAAATTCCTCTACATTATTACCTATTGGAGTTATTGCTCCTATACCTGTTACTACTACTCTTCTTTCCATTTTCTTTTTCTCATTCCCTTCATATTACCATATCTTGACAAAAATTACTTTATTTGTTATAATAGTCCTTAGCAAAGGCTTTGCCTTTTTATTATAGAGTCAGCTAACATATATCCTCATTCCGAACCTTCGCCCTCCACGTTATTTATATGTTAGCTGACGGAGAGTCGAAACTTATTTTAAATAGTTTCGACTCTTTTTATTTAAATTAACATTCCGCCATCTATATGTATAACTTGGCCTGTTATGTATGAGCTATCATCAGAAGCTAAGAATTTTACAACTTTTGCAACTTCTTTTGGTTCTCCCATTCTTCCAAGTGGTATTTGTTCTAATATAGATTGTTTTACATTTTCGCCTAGCTTATCTGTCATTTTTGTTTCTATAAATCCTGGGGCTATTGCATTTACTAATATTCCTCTTGAAGAAAGTTCTTTTGCCAAACTTTTTGTTAAGCCAATTATTCCTGCCTTAGATGCAGCATAGTTACTTTGTCCTGCATTTCCAGCAATTCCTACAACAGAAGAAACATTTATTATTCTTCCACTTCTTTGTTTTACCATATATGGTACTACATTTCTTGTAACATTAAAAGTACCACCTAAGTTTATATTAACTACTTGGTCAAAAGATTCTTTTTTCATTCTCATTATTAATCCATCTTGAGTTATTCCTGCATTATTTACAAGTACATCTATTTTCCCAAATTCATTTATTATTTCTTTTACCATGTTTTCTGTTTCTTCAAAATTTGAAACATCTGCTCTTACAAATATGCATTTTACATTGTTTGATTCAATTTCTTGTTTTAAATCATTCATAGTATCTGTTTCATTTCTGTAATTTATAGCTATGTTATATCCATTTTTAGCAAGTTCTAATGCTATTTCTTTTCCTATTCCTGTTGTTCCACCTGTTATTACTGCAACTTTGTTTTCTTCCATAATTATCGCTCCTTTATTTATTTTGTGCTAATTCATTTAGCACTGAATTTAGTGTTTCCACATTATTTATGTTTAATATTTTTACATTTGGATTAACCTTTTTTACAAATCCAGATAAAACTTTACCGTGGTCCTATTTCTATAAAAGTATCTATTCCATTATCAAGCATTGTTTGTATACTTTCTTTAAATCTTACAGGACTTATAATATGGTCACTTAGTATTTGTTTTATATCATCTTTATCACTATAAACTTTTGCATCTATATTTTTTACAACTGGAACTATTCCTGTATTTTTAATTTCTATTTTTTCTAGTTCTTGTTTTAAGCTATCTGCTGCATTTTTTAGTTTTTCTGTATGAAATGGTCCACTTGTTTTTAATTCTCTTACTAGTTTTGCACCTTTTTCTTTTGCTATTTTCATTGCTTGTAATACTGCTTCTTTTTCTCCTGAAATAGCAACTTGTTTTGGGCAATTATAATTTGCTGGCACTACAAATCCAAATTGTTTTGCTTCGTTACAAGCTTGCTCTACCTTTTCATCTTCTAATCCTATTATTGCCGCCATTGACCAATTGCCTTCTGGAACTAAATCCTGCATTAATTCTCCTCTTTTTCTTACAATTTTAATTCCATCTTCAAAACTTATCATATTAGAATATATTAGCGCACTATATTCTCCGAGGCTCAGTCCAGCAGACATTTCTGCATTTATATTATTTTTCTTTAATAGTTCTAATATAGCTAAACTCATTACTAAAATTGTGATTTGTGTATTTTTAGTTTCGCATAATGTTTGTTCATCTGATTCAAATGTAAGTTTTGCTAAATCTATTCCTAATAAAGAGCTTGCATTTGAATATATTTGCTTTACTTCATTATATTGTTCATATAAGTCTTTTCCCATTCCAACACTTTGTGCTCCTTGTCCTGGAAATAAAAAACCAATTTTCATCTGTTCCTCCTGCTTATATAATATATTACTATATTTATACAATAATTATTGTTTTTTTTCTATTAGTCTGAGTGGTCAGTTTGATAATTTTTTACATTTTTTATATTTTTTTCTCTTTTTGTTAACATTTTGTATTTTTTATGTTATTATTTATGTAGATGGAGGCGATATTATGAAAGATTTTATAAAGAAATATAGTAGAGATTCTTTATTGGTTTCTGTTGTGATAATTATTTTATCATTATTCTTAATTTTCAATCCTGGGCTTTCTATAAATATTGCAATGATAACAGTTGGGTTATTGCTTGCATTTTATGGAATAGTACAAACTGTTTCATATTTTTCACATAGTAAAGAAATTCAATTTTTCAATTTTCAACTTGTGATTGGTATGATTTGTTTGTTAGCAGGATTAGTATTTATTTTCAACCCAACATTTATAAACAGTATTTTACCTCTTGTAATTGGAGTATGGATTGTTATTAAAAGTATTACTTCTTTACAACTTGCACTAAATATTAAAAATACTGGATATAACAATTGGCAAATGATGCTTTTATTATCTATTTTAACATTTATACTAGGAATTGTAATTGTAATTAATCCATTCCAAGCTATGGAAGCTGTTGTTTCAATTTGTGGAGGATTTTTATTAGTATCTGAACTTATTAATATTTTTGAAACAGTATATATGATGAGAATGATGAAATAATTTTATAGAAAATAAAAAAACACGCTCTTTGAAGGCGTGTTTTTTATTTTTATAATAATCCACAGTTTTTACTCATGTTTTGCACTAAGTTTTATTATTAAATCCATGTTATCATCTTTTGCTGCTTTATTTTTTCTAATTGCACCACATTTTTTGCACTTAAATATTATAACATATCCTTTTTTACTATCTATTTCTAACCCTATTGGCTCTAAGTCGCCATGGCACGTTTCCGCTCTATCTCCCGGATTTATGTCAACATGTTTTGAGTGAAGGCAAAATGGGCAATGATTTCTGCAAGAATAGCCTAATTTTTCGACCTGTTTTCCACAATTTGTGCACACAAAGTTTTCATCAATTTCTGTAAATCGCTTTCCCATAATATCTCTCCTATTCTTCGAATATACTTCCACCAATAAATTCTCTTAAAAGAGATTGGTTTGGTATATATTGTTTAGAAATTGGTTCGAAATAGCTAAGCATTCTATGCAGTCTTTTTGCTTCTGAATATTCAGGATGTGTTCTATCTATCCCTGCTAAAAGTGGCATTGCATAATTTCTAAGTACTCCTAGTTCGTATACCAAAGAGGTGTTAAACATTGCATCTGCGGTTTCCTGATATGGGAAAATATTTTTATTTTCTCCTCTTGTTACAGATTCCCACATTCCCAATGTATGTAGAGCTGAATACCCTCTATATTGATGATCTCTTACAATTCTTCTTATAAGCCTAGTATCTGTTGTAGATATTCTGTTATAATAGTCAATATTTAGCACTGTAAGTGCACTTATGTATATTTTATATTTATATTGTTTTGGTATATAACTAGTTAGTTTATCGTTCAAACAATGAATTCCTTCTATTACTAAAACTTCGTCGCTTTTTAGTGTCATTGTTTTGCCACTATATTTTTTGCTTCCCATTAAGAAATCAAATGTTGGTACCTCTACGGTTTCTCCTTTTATTAATTTTTGTAAATGATTATTAAATAATTCAAGGTCAATTGCATCAATAGACTCAAAATCATAATTTCCATTTTGATCTCTTGGGGTTTGTTCTCTTTCAACAAAATAATTATCTACTGAAATTGTAACTGGTTTTATACCATTTACTCTAAGTTGTATACCCAATCTCTGTGCAAAAGTTGTTTTACCCGAAGACGATGGTCCTGCTATTAATATAACTTTAACATCCCTTTTTTTGGCTATATCATCTGCTATATTTGCAATTTTCTTTTCATGCAACGCCTCATCTACTAAAATAGTTTGTTGAATTTCCCCTTCTTTTACTTTTTTATTTAATTTATATACTGTGTTTACATTTAAAACTCTATGCAAATCTTCATATTCATCTAGTGTTTTTAGCATTTTAGGTCTTGCTATAAACTCACCTAGTCTATGAGGATTTTGCCTACTTGGATAGCGTAATAATACGCCTCTTCCATATTTTATAATATCAAAAATTTTTATATAGCCTGTTGAAATTGGCATAACTCCATAAAAATAATTATAATAATTTTCGCAATAATAAAGCATTACCTCTGGCTTATCTTTTATATCTAATTGTAGTTTTCCTCTTAAAGTTTTTTCTCTTTCATAAAAAATTTGTGCATCTTGTTTTGTCATCATTATTTTGTTTATTTTTAAGTCTCTATCTATAATTTCTTGCATTTTAGCTTTAATTTTTCTTATCATTTCATCTGTAATTTCCATGTTTTCTATTTCACATAACATAGAATTAGAAAGCTGGTAATTAACTGTAATTAGAGCTTCTTTATACAATTCGCAAAACGCTTTTGACATTATGTAAATCAAGCCCCTTGTGTATATTCTTTTACCATCTTTATCTGTACCGTCTATTAATTTAACTTCTCCATCTTCTTTAATTTCATAATCTAATGATTTAACCTCATTATTAAATCTACAACCAATATAGTCTCTATTAGAATCTTCAACTTCTTTTTTAAATATATCTATAATTCTAGTTCCTTTTTCTACTTCAATTTCTCTATCATTGTACTTTACTAACATATATTCCTCCTAATAAAGTATATATATTAATTATATAATAAAATTACTACAATTTGGGTATTGTTATTAAAACTTAATTAGTTTGTAATATTTGTGTAATAATTGTTGATTTTTGTATTTTATTATCTTATAATGTTTTTTAATTTATTTACAAGGAGGAAAACTTATATGAAAAAAACAAAATTAATTGCAATTATTATAGCAATTATATTATTAATTTTATTAGTAATTCCAATGGCAATTACAATCATAGCATATAACGCCAATTTTAATATTCGTGTAGCAACAACTATAAGCCCTGATGCTATTCAATTTGAGGATTTAGAATTAACTAGAACTCCAATTGAATTTACATCTAATAATAATCAAATTTTAAGAGGATATATTTATTCAAACACAGAAGATATATCAAACAAAAAGGCACTAATAGTATTCTCACATGGATACCTAGGAACACATACAGACTATTTAGGCCAAATTAACTACTTTGCTCAAAATAATTACTTAGTACTAGGATATGATAACACAGGCTCAGGAATGAGTGATGGTGAAACATTAATAGGACTTGCCCAATCGCCACTTGACCTAGATGCCGCATTAACATTTGCAGAAAATAACGAAAACTTATCTAAATACAAAATTCTACTATATGGCCACAGCTGGGGAGGCTATGCAGTAGCAGCAGTACTAAACTATGACCACGATGTAACAGCAATTGTATCTCGCTCTGGATTTAGCAACTCACGCGACATGCTAGTAGAATATGGAAGCAATTTATATGGAGATTTTATACAAATATTATCACCATATGCCTATATATACGAAAAAATCAAATTCGGAAATGCAGTAGATTTAAACGGAATAAAAGGAATAAACAATGCTCCAAATACCCAAGTTCTACTTTTGCACAGCGAAGACGACCCTGTAATAGGTCTTAAAAATAGCTTACTAATACATAAAGACGAATACACAAATCCAGAAAGAATACACACCATACAATATAAAAACAAAGGCCACGATGTTGTACAATTAAACCCAACAGACGAAACCAGCAACGAATTAGACATGAATGTTATGCAAGATATATTGAATTTTTATGAAGAGGCAATAGTGTAAATTAAAAAAACTAGTCAAATTTACTCAATTATTTGAGGATTTTTGACTAGTTTTTTTATACAATTTACAAAAATATAATATTCTCGAATATATCCTATCTAGGATTTCTAATAGCAGCTTGTGCAGCTGAAAGTCTTGCTATTGGCACTCTATATGGTGAACAAGACACATATGTTAATCCTACTCTATGGCAGAAATCTACTGATGAAGGCTCTCCTCCATGTTCTCCACAAATTCCAAGCTTAATATCAGGTCTAGTTTTTCTACCTAACTCTACTGCCATTTGTACAAGTTTTCCAATACCTTTTTGGTCTAGTTTTGCAAATGGGTCAAATTCATAGATATTTTTATTATAGTACTCAGATAAGAATTTTCCTGCATCATCACGGCTAAATCCAAATCCCATTTGTGTTAGGTCATTTGTACCAAATGAGAAGAATTCTGCTTCCTTAGCAATTTCATCTGCTGTTAAGCAAGCTCTTGGTATTTCTATCATTGTTCCTACATGATATTTTACTTTAACATCTGAATTATTTATAATTTCATCTGCTTCTTTTGTAATTATATCTTTAACATATTGTAATTCTTTTAGTTCTCCAACTAGTGGAATCATAATTTCTGGTGAAATTGCTAAGCCCTCTCTACTTACATTAATTGCAGCTTCGATGATTGCTCTTGTTTGCATTCTTGCTATTTCTGGATATGTTACAGCTAATCTGCATCCACGATGTCCCATCATTGGATTAAATTCGTGTAATCCTACTACTATATTTTTTAATTCTTCAAATGAAAGTCCCATTTCTTCTGCTATTGCTCTTATCTCATCATCTTCATGTGGAACGAATTCATGTAATGGTGGATCTAAAAGTCTTATTGTAACTGGATACCCTTTCATTTCTCTGTATAGTCCTTCAAAATCACTTCTTTGCATTGGTAATAATTTTGCCAATGCTTTTTCTCTTTGCTCTGTTGTTTTAGATACAATCATTTCTCTCATTGCTCTTATTCTATCTGTTTCAAAGAACATATGCTCAGTTCTACAAAGTCCTATTCCTTCTGCGCCAAAATCATATGCTTGTTTTGCATCTCTTGGATTATCTGCATTTGCTCTTACTCCTAATTGTCTGTATCTATCAGCCCATCCCATTAATGTTGCTAAATTTCCTGTTACTTCTGCATCTACGGTTTCTATTTTTTCTCCATACACATTTCCTGTACTTCCATCAAGAGAAATATAATCACCATCATAATATTTCTTTCCTGTTGCATCTTGGAAATATTTTTCCTCTTCATTTACAATTAATTCTCCACATCCAGAAACACAGCATGTTCCCATACCACGTGCTACAACAGCTGCATGTGATGTCATTCCTCCTCTTACTGTAAGAACACCATTACATACATTCATACCTTCAATATCTTCTGGTGAAGTTTCTAATCTTACTAATATTAAATCTTTTTCTCCATTTTTATGTTTTTCAACAGCTTCTTCTGCTGTAAATACAATTTTCCCTGTTGCTGCCCCTGGTGATGCTGCAAGTCCTGTTGTTATTGGTTTAGCAGCTTGTAATTTTTCTTGATTGAAATTTGGGTGTAATAGTTGGTCTAATTGTTTTGGCTCTACTCTTAATAAAGCTTCTTTTTCTGTTATCATACCTTCTTTTACAAGTTCAACTGCCACTCTTATAGCTGCTTCAGCTGTTCTTTTTCCATTTCTTGTTTGAAGAATATATAATTTGCCTTTTTCAATTGTAAACTCTAAATCTTGCATATCTCTAAAATATTTTTCTAGTTTGTTTGCATATATAACAAAATCATTGTATGCTGCTTCATTTACATCTTTTAATGTATCAATTGATTGAGGAGTTCTTATACCTGCTACAACATCTTCCCCTTGTGCATTCATTAGATATTCACCAAATAGTTTGTTTTCACCTGTTGCTGGGTTTCTTGTAAATGCAACACCTGTACCACAGTCTTCTCCCATGTTTCCAAATACCATTTCTTGAATATTAACAGCTGTTCCCCAATCATTAGGTATATCGTTTAATCTTCTATAAGTAATAGCTCTTGGATTATTCCATGATCTAAACACTGCTTTTACGGCTTCTAATAGCTGATATCTTGGGTCTTGTGGAAATTCTTCATTTCTTTCTTTTCTATATATTTGTTTAAATTTAGTTACTAATTCTTTTAAGTCATTAGCAGTAAGTTCTGTATCTAATTTTACTCCTTTTTCTTGTTTTATTTTGTCAATTTCATTTTCAAAAAGTGATTTTGGTATTTCGTATACCACATCACTAAACATTTGTATAAATCTTCTATAACTATCATATGCAAATCTTTCATTTTTCTTTGCTAATTCTAAAACTACATTGTCATTTAGTCCCAAGTTTAATATTGTATCCATCATACCCGGCATTGATGCTCTTGCCCCTGATCTTACAGACACAAGCAATGGATTGTTTAGGTCTCCTAATTTTTTGCCTGTTAATTTTTCTAATTTTGCAACTGTTTCAAATAATTCTTCTCCTATATCTTTTGCAATTATTTCTCCATCTGTATAATATCTTGTACATGCTTCTGTTGTTACAGTGAAACCTTGTGGTATTGGAAGTCCAAGATTTGTCATTTCTGCCAAATTTGCGCCCTTTCCTCCAAGAATTTCTCTCATGTCTTTGTTTCCTTCCTTAAATAAGTAGACATACTTTTTTGCCATAGTTTACCTCCTAAATAATTTCTTTTGTCTTTTTCTTTTGTTATTATACCACAATTATAAAAAAATCAAACCATTTTAAAACAAATTTCAAATTTTTTGTATAATCAAAAATTACTTTTCAAATTCATCAAGGCTTTTAAATTCATACCCCATGTTTTTAATTTCTTTTATGCAATAATCTAGAATATTGCTATTATCTTTTGATGTACCATGAAGTAATATTACAGCACCTGGATGTATATTATCTAATATTTTTTGTTTGCCATAATCTTCTCTTCCTTGCTTGTTTTCGTCCCAATCATCGTATGCCAATGACCACATAACTGTTGTATAGCCTAATTTATTACATATATTTAATGTTCTTTCACTATATTCTCCTTTTGGTGGTCTTATGTATTTCATTTCATATCCTGTTTTTTCATAAATGGCAGTATGTAAATTCATAACTTCTTCTCTTATTTTGTTATCATCAATGTCTGGCATACTATAATGATTTACTGTATGGTTACCTACTTTCTTAATGTCTAATTTTTAGCGATTGATTAACCGCTTCTATCATTTATTTATATGTATTTATTTATTTCATCCTAGCATTAGGATGCTTTTGAAATATAAATTTAATTTTGATAGTTTTTTCTTTGTCAAATTCAATTTTTTCGATTAATTTTTCTAATATCATTTTATTTGGCTTTTCCATTTTTAAGAACTCATTTGCAAT
>CALXMH010000031.1 GCA_944389425.1 uncultured Clostridia bacterium | reverse complement strand
TAATACAGGACAGAATTTATATATCGGATTTTGACGAACTTTTGTTGAATACCAAGAAATTAAACAAAAGAGAAAATGAACAATAGGAGGTTATATATTATAACCACAAAAACGGACAAATCTTTATATATAAAGGAAAATTTTAGATTTTTAAATAGGTTAAAAACTTGAATTTTTAAACCAAAAGTGACTCTGAATATAGTTATATCAATAGATTTAAGGAGTAATGACATAGTACACAGATTTTGACAGTTAAATAGGAAAAGCTCAGAGGAAGATAGGTATAGGAAAAAGATTGAGAAGGATAAGAAAATAAGTAATTTTTGTGTATAAAAGTATGAAAGGGAAAGGTAGAGCCTATGAAAAAATTGTTAAAAGTAATTGGAGTTATTTTAGGAATAATAGTTATTTTAGGAATTGTATTTTTTGTAATAGATTATAATAGAGTACAGAAACAGGAAAAACCTATTTTCTGCATTCAAAATCCAGCTGGAGTGATACTGGATGGAGGTACAATAGAATATTTTGGATTAGGCTACAAAGTAATAGATTTCCATACACTGGCAGGATTTGATGATATAAAAATTGGCACTTGGTTTATGGACTATAATGATTTTAAAGAAGAGATAAAAGAACATGAAAAAAGATTTGAAGAAGAAATGAGAAAAGAAGAATATTCATTTTTTGGAAAAGTAATTGAATCAACATCAAAATATATTATAGTAGAACCAAATGAAAATGAAGAAATACGAAAATCAGCAGATAAAATTAGTATTGGTTTAGGCGAAAATAATGATACACTTTATGAAATAGGAACTAACATAAAAATAACTTATGATGGAACTGTAATGGAAAGTTATCCTGCACAAGTAAATGCAACAAAAATTGAATTAAAATCAGCCGATAACTTTGAGATTATTTTTAAAGAGAGGCAACAAACAGATAGTTACAATAGAATTTATGCAATATTAGATAAATCAGAAACAGATAAATACAATTACTCTATATATGCCTATGAAGGAAGTGTAAATATTGTAATAGATGAACAAGAATATACTTTAAGAGAAGCATTATTAGAAAATAAAATAACAATGGAGGAAGTTATAGCAAAGGCTAATAAAGATTTTCCAGATGCTATTACTTATGATGACGGTGGAAGTGTAGAATATCATTATGAAAATTATACAATAATAAAATTCCATACTTTGGATGGAAATAGAGATGTATATATTGGAACTAAAGATATGACAATTAATGATTTATAATTAGCAATGGAAAATAGTAAGTTTGTTGTCTGTAAAATAATGTAATTTAAATTAAATTACTGAGTCAAGCTGACAATTAATAGAAAATTTTATAAAATACGAACAATGGTTCAAGTAATAATAATTATAATATATTGAAAAACAGAAATTGTAAGAACTAAATTTTGTATAAAGGACGTGCTCTTATGGAAGAAAAAAAGAATGAAATTATTTTATTTAAAAAACTAGATTATATCCACAATTAACAGATGAAAGAATAACACAAATTATAAATAATCAAGAAGAAATGGAAGCAAGAGTATTTGTTTTTCCTACATCAGCATTAAAAATTAATGATAAGAAAATCAATTATTTTGAATATATTAGCAAAGAAGAAAATGAAGAATGTAGAAATGCTTTATATAGAATATATCCTAAAATAGATTTAAAAGAAATAAATAAGGTTATTGATGAAACGCCTTTTATTTCAAATATTAGAAAAAATTTCTACAAGAAAATTATAAAAATGAGATACGAAAAAATATTAAAATACAGTTATGAAAAATTAGGAGGAAAATAAAAGTGGAACGACTATTAGTAATAGATGGAAATAGTATAATAAATAGAGCTTTTTATGGAATAATGGGAAATAAAATGCTTATGACAGCAGATGGTAAATACACAAATGCTATATATGGCTTTTTATCTATAATGTTTAAAATCATGGATGACTTGAAACCAGAATATTTAGCAATAGCCTTTGATTTAAAGGCTCCAACCAAAAGACATAAATTATACGAAGCCTACAAAGGAACTAGAAAAGGAATGCCAGATGAACTAGCTGAGCAAATGCCAATTTTAAAAGAAATATTGCGCTGTATGAATATTAGAATAATAGAAAAAGAAGGCTATGAAGCAGATGATATATTAGGTACACTTGCTAATTTAGCTGCAAAAGAAGACATAAATGTAACAATTTTATCTGGGGATAGAGATACATTTCAGTTAATAAATGATAAAATTAGTGTGAGAATACCACATACAAAAGCTGGCAAAACAGAAACAGAAGATTTTGACGAAAAGAAAATAGCAGACATATATGAGCTTACACCTAAAAAATTAATAGAAGTTAAAGGACTAATGGGAGATACATCTGATAATATTCCAGGAGTGCCAGGGGTAGGAGAAAAAACAGCTATTAAATTAATAAAAGAATATGGAACAATAGAAAATTTATATGAAAATGTGGAGAGTAATAACGACAAAATAAAAGGCGCGGTAAGAACAAAAATATTAGAAAACAAAGATTTAGCACTATTATCTAAACAATTGCGGTACAATAGATATAAATGTTCCATTAGATATAAAAATAGACGAATTAAAATTACAAGAATGGGATAGAGAAAAAGTTTTAGAAATATTTACTGAACTTAAATTCCATAGATTTATAGAAAGATTCAATCTTAAAGATACAAAAAATAATGAAGACATTGAAAAAATAGAATCTGCATTTGTAAACATAGAAGATAAAGAAAAAATAGATGAAATAATTAAAGAAATTAAAGAAAATAAAATTATATATTATCTTTTAGAGCAAAAAGATTCAAGCAATGAAAAATTAATAATAAGAAAAGAAATTGAAGCAATAAGTATATACAGTAAAAAAGATAGCAAAGTATATTATATATTAGTAGAAAATAACCTAGACAAATTTAAAGAAATATTTGAATCTTCTGAAATTATTAAATGTGGATATGAACTTAAAGAGGATATTATATTATTAAAACAAATTGGAATAGAAGCAAATAATATGAGTTTCGATATTAAAATAGCAGCATATATACTAAATTCTGTAACAAATCAATATAGCTTAAAAACATTGGCAGATTCTTATTTGAATGTAGATATAGACAATTATTTAGATACAGAAAAAGAAAATGCAAATCAAATAAGTCTATTTGAAGAAAATAAAAAAGAAATAAATAAAGAAGAAACAACTAAAACATTAATGATATATAAATTAAAAGAAGTATTAGAAGAAAAACTAAAAGAAAATGAAGGATTAGACTTGTTTGAAAAAATAGAAATGCCACTTGTACCAGTTCTTGCAAGTATGGAATATGAAGGAGTATATGTAGATAAACAAGAACTAACAGAATTTGGACAAAAACTACAAGAAAGAATAAATGCAATAACAAAAGAAATATATGAACTAGCAGGGCAAGAATTTAATATTAATTCAACAAAACAATTAGGAGAAATATTATTTGAAAAATTAGGTCTAACAGTATATAAGAAAACAAAAACAGGATATTCTACAGATGTAGAAATATTAGAAAAGTTAAAATTGGAACATCCAATTATAGAAAAAATATTAGAATACAGGCAAATAGCTAAAATGAATTCAACATTTGTAGAAGGATTAATCCCATATATAAACCCATATACAAAAAGAATACATTCACATTTTCATCAAACTGTAACATCAACAGGAAGAATAAGTAGCTCAGACCCCAATATGCAAAATATTCCAACAAGAATTGAACTTGGAAAAATGCTAAGAAAAATATTTAAAGCAGAAAAAGAAAATCAAGAATTTATAGATGCTGATTATTCACAAATAGAACTAAGAGTATTTGCACATATATCACAAGACGAAGAAATGATAAAAGCATTTAACAATGGAGAAGATATTCATGCACAAGCTGCAAGTAAAGTATTTGGAGTAAATATAAAAGATGTAACTCCAGATTTAAGAACTAAGGCTAAAGCTGTAAATTTTGGAATAGTATATGGAATTAGCGATTTTGGGTTAGCAGAACAAATTGGTGTAAAAAGAAGTGAAGCAAAGCAATATATAGAACAATATTTAAAAAAATATAATGGAATAAAAAAATTCATGGACGAAATACCAAAAAAGGTAAAAGAAACAGGCTATGTAGAAACAATGTTTAAAAGAAGAAGATATGTTCCAGAAATAAATTCAAGTAATTACATGGTAAGGCAATTTGGAAATAGAGCAGCAATGAATATGCCAATACAAGGAACAGCAGCAGATATAATAAAAATCGCAATGATAAATGTATATAATGAATTAAATAAGCAAAAATTAAAATCAAAATTAATTTTGCAAGTTCATGATGAATTATTAATAGAAACATATGATGAAGAAAAAGAAGTTGTAAAAAATATCTTGAAAAATTGTATGGAAAATGTTATAAATTTAAGTGTGCCTTTAAAAGCAGAAATAAACGAAGGAAAAAATTGGTACGAAGCAAAATAAAAAAGGGGTATCAAGGAGAGGAAAAATTTGAAATTAGCTAAAAAATTGTTTATACTATTAATAGTAATTATATTAGTATATAGCTTAGTTAAAATTTTAAAACTAGAAAATATATTCTTAGAAAAGATGTATCCATTAGAACATCAAGAATATGTTGAACAATATGCAAAAGAATTTGGAGTGGATCCATTTTATATCTATTCAATAATAAAGGCAGAAAGTAACTATGATAAAAATGCAAATTCTGTAAAAGGAGCACAGGGACTTATGCAATTATTACCAACAACTGCAACAGAAATTGCAGAAAGCTTAGATATGGAATTAACAGAAGAAGAAATATATAATCCAGAAATAAATATAATGCTTGGTACAAAATATTTTGCAAACTTAGTAAAATCGTATGGAAATGTTATGTTAGCACTAGCAGCTTATAACGCAGGACCTGGAAATGTTACAAAATGGATATCAGAAGGTAATATAAAAGAAGATGGTTCTGATATAGAAAACATACCATACAAAGAAACTAATATGTATGTAAGAAAAATTGTACAAAATTATAGAATATACAATGAATTATATAATTAAAATTATTCAAAAGAAAGGTGGAATAAATATGGCAATATTAGTAACAGGAGGAACAGGCTACATAGGAAGCCACATAAGTGTAGAATTATTAAATAAAGGAGAAGATATAATTGTCCTAGACAATTTTTCAAATAGCAAACCAGAAGTCCTAGACAAAATAAAAGAAATTACAGGAAAAGATTTTAAATTTTATGAAATAGACATGACAGATAAAAAAGCACTAGACAAAGTATTCTTTAAAAATCATATAGATGCAGTTATACATTTAGCTGGTTTAAAAGCAGTTGGTGAATCGGTAGAAAAACCAATAGAATATTATTCAAATAATTTAATATCAAATTTAAATTTATTAACATTAATGAAAAAATATAGATGCAAAAAATTAGTATTCAGCTCATCTGCAACAGTGTATGGAGACCCAGAGAAAGTTCCAATTCCAGAAACAGCACCACTTTCAACAACTAATCCATATGGAACTACTAAATTAATGATGGAAGACATATTAAGAGATGTTGCAAAAGCAGATGATACATTTAGTATAGCAATACTTAGATATTTTAATCCAATTGGAGCACATGAAAGTGGATTAATAGGCGAAAATCCAGAAGGAATACCAAATAACTTAATGCCATATATTACATCAGTAGCATCTGGGAAATTAGAAGTATTAAATGTATTTGGTAATGATTATCCAACAAAAGATGGTACAGGAGTAAGAGATTTTATACATGTAGTAGACTTAGCAAAAGGACATTTAAAAGCCTTAGAAAAAATAGAAAACGAAACAGGTTTATTTGTATATAACTTAGGAACAGGAACAGGATATTCAGTACTAGACTTAGTAAAAACATTTGAAAAAGTAAACAATGTAACAATAAATTATAAAATTACAGATAGAAGACCAGGAGACATAGCAGAATGTTATGCAGACCCTAGTAAAGCAGCAAAAGAATTACATTGGGTAGCTACAAAAGATTTAGAAGATATGTGTAGAGACTCTTGGAATTTTATTAAAAAGCAACAATAAATATACCCTTAAATAAACCAAAGATGAGAAATTTATATTAAAGGGGATAAAAAATGATTGTAGAAAGAATAATCTTCAATGTATTAGCATTTACATTATTTGTATTCATGTTTGTTAAAATGATAAGCAAAAACGATACAAATTATATAGCAATTATTGCACTCCAAGCATTAGGAATAGCTGTTAGTTTTATTGAAACAGTTTTTGGACAAACCTTATGGATAGGAATAAAAATATTAACATATATTTTATCTATATTTTTGCCAATTTTAATACTATATTTAGACTCTAAAAATATTAATTTGATAGAGCAAATGTATGCAATAATTGCAAAAATCTTATTTCACTTAGGCAATAGAAAAAAAGCTAAACAAATACTTGTAGATATTGTAACCAAATATCCAGAAAGCTATAAGGGACATAAATATTTAGCAGAACTTTATGAAAGAGAAGGCGGAATGAGAAGAGCAATAGATGAATATGTAAAAGCAATAGATATACAAAAAAATGATTATAATTCTTATTATAAAATTGCAGAATTATTAAATGGATTATCTCAAAAAGAACAAGCAGTAACAATGCTTAATAATTTACTTAGAATAAAGCCAGATTATTATGGGGCTTCTAATCTATTAGGCGAAATATTAATAGAAAGTCAAAAATATAAAGAAGCTACAAATGTATATCTAGAAGCACTAAAATATAGGCCAGCAGATTATGAATTATATTATAATCTTGGTATAGCATACACAATGTTAAATGATTTTCCAAATGCAGAATCAGCATACAAAAAAGCAGCTCAAATTAATCATTTAAAATATAATACAGACTACACATTAGCTCAAATTGCATTAATATGTGATGAAACAGAAAAAGCAGAAAAATATTTTACAGAAGCATTATATGGAGAAGAAGTAGAACCATTTGCATATTACGAGTTAGCTAAAATATCTATTAAAAAAGGCCAAAAAGATAGAGCAATTGCATACCTTAATAAAGCAATAGAACTAATGCCAGAACTTAAAGAAAAATTAGATAAAGAACAAATATTTATACCAATAAAATCATATATTGTAATAGATGAAACAAAAGAAGAACCAAAAAGAAAACAATTAGGAAAAAAAGAACAATTAGTTAAACAGCATTTAGAAGAAACGTTAGAAATAGTAGAAAAGTTAAACAACAGAGGCGACTATTTTAGAATGCAAAAGCAAAAAAATAAAAAAAGTAAAAATATAGACCAAAAATCAAAAGAAAAATCTTAATAATAAATATAAAAAGAGGGGAATAAAATGGACATATTTCAAGCATTAGTACTAGGAATAGTACAAGGATTAACAGAACTTTTGCCAATATCTAGTTCTGCACATTTATTTTTAATACCATGGATTTTTAACTGGCCAGAAATAGGCGATTTTGATGTAGCACTTCATTTTGGTACATTACTTGCAATAGGTATATTCTTTTTTAAAGACTGGATTGCACTTATTAAAGGAGGATATAGGCAAGTTGTAAAAAAAGAAAAAAGTACAGAAGGAAGAATGTTTTGGTACATTGTAATTGCAACAATACCAGGAGGGGCAATAGGATTTTTATTAGACCATTTTGCAGAAGGACTATTAACAAATCAATTTATAATAGGAATTGCACTTATTGTAATGGGTATAGTTTTATACATTGTAGATAAAAATGCAAAATCAGAAGTAGAATATAAAAATATGAATTTTAAACAAACATTCTTAATAGGTTTATCACAAGCATTAGCATTTATACCAGGTGTTTCTCGTTCTGGAATAACAATGACAACAGCAAGAATGATGGGAGTAAAAAGAGAGTCAGCGGCAAAATATTCATTTATGCTATCTGCACCAATTGTTTTAGCTGCAACATTGTATAAAATAAAAGATTTTGCATTTGGAGAATTATCATTTTACATAGGTGTTTTAGCAAGCTTTATAGTAGGAATTATTGTAATAAAATTTTTATTAGAATATTTGCAAAAAGGAAGCTTTAAAGTTTTTGCACTTTATCGCATAGTAATAGGATTAATTGTATTAGTAATAGCATTTACAAGAATATAATTATATAAATTAAGAGGTAAAAATGGAAGAAATATTAACACTACAAAACATATTGCTGTATGCTATTGTAATAAATGTAATAGGTTTTTTGGCAATGCTTATAGATAAGAAAAAAGCACAAAATGGAAGCTGGCGCATACCAGAAAAAACACTATTTATTATAACACTATTAGGTGGAGGAATAGGAACAATTTTGGGAATGTATGCATTCAGGCACAAAACCAAAAAACTAAAATTTACAATAGGATTACCAGTAATATTAATATCAGAAATAGTAGCAATAATATACTTTTTTGTAATACAAAAATAAAAGGAGAATAAAATGAACGAAAATCTTAAAACCCTTGCAGCAGTACACACACACACACACAGGTAGCCTATTAGAAAACGAAAAAACCATAAAATTAGGAGTTATACTCCTCAGTAAGAGATACTTAAATGTTAATAATTTGTATTAATCAATAAATGTATATTAAAAAATTTATTGATTATCTATGTTATGGACTTTAAGTGTCTCTTTTTGTATTAAAGTAATTGTAATATATATTTTAATAATATATAATAATTAAAAATAAAAATGGGAGGAAGAAAATGGGACTAAAATTAGAAAATGTAAGTAAATCTTATGGCGCCAAAAAAGTTGTAGATAAAGTTTCACTTGAAATACCTAAGCCTAGTGTTTACGGACTTTTAGGTGCAAATGGTGCTGGTAAAACAACAACTATTAGAATGTTACTTGGCATTCTAAAAAAAGATGAAGGAGAAATAACATGGAATGGTAAAACAGTTGAAAGAAAACATGTTAATTTTGGATATTTACCAGAAGAAAGAGGAGTGTATCCTAAAACAAAAGTAATAGACCAATTAGTATATTTTGGTATGCTAAAAGGAATGTCAAAACAAGAAGCAATAGAGGCTATAAAAAAATGGGCAAAAGTTTTAAAAGTAGAAGAATACTTAGAAATGACAGCAGAAAAATTATCAAAAGGAAATCAACAAAAAATACAATTTATGACATCAATTTTGCATAATCCAGAATTAATAGTTTTAGATGAACCATTTAGTGGATTAGATCCAGTTAATACAGAAATATTAAAAAATGTAATATTAGAACAAGTAAAAGAAGGCAAGTACATAATAATGTCAAGTCATCAAATGGCTTCAATCGAAGAATTTTGCGAAGATATACTTATTTTAAAAAGAGGAAAAACCGTATTACAAGGAAATTTAAAAAGCATAAAGGATACATATCCTGTAAACAGATTAGAACTTAGTGTAAATGAAAATATAGATAATTACATAAAAGATATGGGATTTATAATTGAGAATGAAAATAATAATTATTATACAATAAAAATAGAAGATGAAGAAAAACCAAGAGAACTATTAAATAAACTTATAAGCAATGGAATTGCAATAAATAAATTTGAAATTAAGAAACCAACATTAAACGATATATTTATAGAAAAGGTAGGTGAGTAGGATGAGAGATTTAAAAACTGTTATGATATTTACCATGAAAGATATGGTAAAAAGAAAATCATTTATAATTTCTACAATAATAATATTACTTTTAATAGTAATAGGGTTTAATGTACCTAATATAATTAAAGCATTTAGTGGAGAAGATTCTGGAATAAGCAAGATATTAGTTGTAGATAGTGAAAACATTTATGAAGGAACTCTTTCATCTTTAAACTCAATGGAGCTAGGCTATGAATTTGATATAAAAACAGAGGATATAAGTTTTGATACAATAAAACAGCAAATAGAAAATGATGAAATTTCTTCATGTATTATAATAGAATCTAATGGTTCAAATTTGAAAATGAAATATATTGTGAAAAATATGATAATGATGCAATCTATTCCAGAAAATTGTGTAAATGCATTAAGTACATTGTATACAAATCTTCAAATCTCTAAGTTAGGACTTTCTGAACAAGAGTTACAGTCTTTGAATCCTAATTTTGAGTTTGAAATAGAGCAAACAGAGGAACAAGAAGTAAGTGGCAATTTATTTACAATGATGATGCTATCAATTGTACTTTTCTATGCTATATATTTCTGTGCTTATCAAGTTTCAAGTTCTATTACAACAGAGAAGACATCAAAAATAATGGAAACATTAGTTACTTCTACTTCACCTAGAACTATTGTACTTGGTAAAACAATAGGTATTGGAATAGTTGGACTTGTGCAAGTGTGCTTAATTGTTCTTGTTGCCCTAATTAGTGCTCAAACATTCTTAGAGCCAGGTATTTTGGAAAGTATATTAGATATGTCACAAGTTACTCCATTTTTGGCAGTGGTAGTTTTACTATACTTTATTTTGGGATATTTTGCTTATGCTTTGATGTATGCTCTTACAGGTTCAACTGTAAGCAAACCAGAAGATATACAGTCAGCTAATACTCCTGTTGCATTACTTGCAGTTGTGGGATTCTATTTAGCATATTTTTCAATGATGAATCCAACTAGCAGCATTAATGTGTTTGCATCTATGTTCCCAATTTCATCACCATTCTGTATGCCATTTAGAGTTATGATGGGAATTGCAACTCCAACAGATGTAGCAATTTCGCTTGCTATATTGCTAGTTACTATACTTGTTATTGCAAAAGTGGCTATTAAAATTTATTCTAGTGCTATATTTAATTATGGAAGCAAGATGAGCTTTAAAGAAATTATGAGAATTTATAAAGATAAAAATAATTAGAATTAAACTAAAAATACAGGTAAGATATTCTTACCTGTATTTTTATGGTAAAAGTCTGTGAATGCTTATATATCAATATAAATTGGGAGATATATAAAACATATTTTTTGGAGACATAAATTAAAAGTAAAATATTTTTTGTTTCCATAATAAAATTACGAGGGAATAAATGTGAACAATTTGTGAACAAAATATGCCCATTTAAAAGCTATCCACAGAGTTATCCACATTATCCACAGGTTTTATTTTTTGTGAACATGTTTACAAATAAGTTACATAAAACAAGAAAATTGGCATATAGACACTAAAAAGGTCGATTATTAACCTAGGTGGTTTTCTAATGTTGGAGTTTATTTTTTAGAAGAAATTTTGAAGAGAACTGATATATTTGGGGTAAAACGTAGACAATTAAGTTTTGTTTGTATATAATGTATGTGTGATATAGAGAAAGAAAGGTTTGATTTAGATGAATAAAATGGCTGAAAGCCGCATGGTTGTACACACACACACACACAGGTGATTTGTTAGAAAAAATAAATAGAAGAAATATATAGATTATTTGAGGCATATGGACTTAGCTTGGTGGCTAGGTTTATGTGTCTTTTTGTGTTGCGTGTGAATGAGTGAGTGGTTTTAGTTATAGCCGCCCTGGGAGTTCATATATATTATTTCTTGCCTCACATGGCTTCGCTGGTAAAAGCGTACGACGTACAACTTCCTCGGACTTCAAAATAATATATATGAACTCCGAGGGCTACTCTACTATTTAATATTATTCATTATTCATTAAATTGAATAATATTAAAGCATGTGATAAAGAGATTATTTTGAATGAAGTTATCTATCAATAAAATAGAAATTTGGTCAAATATATCTGACTAATTGGAAAAATTTTGTAGTTAAAATATTTATATTATTGATAAACTAACTATAAAATGTTATACTATAAAAAATAAATAGGAAAGGAATCTATAATGAATAATAAAGAATTAATAGAAAATAATATAAATGATGAAGATTTTAAAAAAGTTTTTAGTAATATAAAAGATGAAATTTTAAATGCACAATTTGATATATTCAAAGGTGCTAATGCTAGAATTTTAAGTATGTATTATACGATTGGAAAGATAATAGAGGATAATGCAAAATGGGGAAACAAATTTGTTAAGAGTCTTTCAATTAGACTTAAAATTGACTTTCCTAATATGAAGGGATTTTCTATTACAAATTTAAAATATATGAGGACATACTATTTAGAATGTCAAAAAGATGAAAAATTGAAAGAGTTATCTGCAAAAATTCCGTGGTCGCATAATGTTCTTATTTTAAGCAAAATTAAAGATAAAGAACAAAGACAATGGTATATGGAACAGACAGAATTAAATGGATGGTCTTATGATGTTTTGGGTTTCCAAATAAAAAGCGACCTTTATACAAGACAAGTTTTAGGAGATAAACCGAATAATTTTAAAAGAACATTAAAATCTCCACAAAGCAAATTAGCAAAAGATATGATGAAAGATCCGTATATATTAGATTTATCTAATTTAAAAGAAAGTTATATTGAAACAGAATTAGAAAATGCAATGGTAGAAAGAATAAAAACAGTTTTATTAGAACTAGGAAATGGTTTTAGTTTTGTTGGAAATCAATATAGAATTGAAGTAGATGGAGATGAATACTTCATAGATATGCTTTTTTATCATACAAAATTACATTGCTATATAGTTGTAGAATTAAAGAATACACAATATAAGCCAGAATATGCTGGAAAATTAAATTT
>CALXMH010000030.1 GCA_944389425.1 uncultured Clostridia bacterium | reverse complement strand
GAAATTTTTAACAATATAAATGAGGACTTTACTGTAACTATTGAAAGAGTGAACTAAAAAAGATTTGACATTACGTCAAAGAAGTGATATAAAAATAATTATGAGTTTGAAAAAAATAAAAAAGGGGAAACACCATGCAAAAGGAAACAATTGATGTTAGAAAAGAAGAAATTATAAATAGTTGTGAAAAACTATATAAAACTAATAGCTTTAAGGAAATAACAATAAAAAGTATTGGAGAAGAAACAACTTTTTCACGTACTTCAATATATAATTATTTTCAAACAAAAGAAGAAATCTTTCTTGCACTTATGAAAAGAGAATATGATAGATGGATAAAAGACCTAGAAGATGTATATAATACTAATTTAGAATTATCAAAAAAAGAATTTGCTGAAAAACTAGCAAAAACAGTTGAAAAAAGAAAAAACTTATTAAAATTACTTTCAATGAATATGTATGATATTGAATCTAACAGTAGAATGGAAGAATTAATAGAGTTTAAAAAATCATATGGTAGTGCAATAAATACAGTAAAAAAATGTTTAGATAAATTTATTAATGATATGGATGAAGAAGAAAAAGAAAACTTTATATTTTTATTTTTTCCATTTCTATTTGGAATATATCCATATACAGAAGCAACAGATAAGCAAATAGAAGCTATGAAAATAGCAAAAGTATTAGCTAAGAATTTATCAATATACGAAATTACTTATAATATGGTAATAAAATTGTTAAATTAAAATCCATTTTGCACATTATAGCTTAATTATGAATTAAAATATAAAAATAAGGAGGAATTTAAAATGGAAAAAGCAAAAGTTTATTTTACAAGCAAAATATCACCAGAAAGTTTGGTGGAAATTTATGAAAAATTAGGTAAAGAATTACCAGGAAAGGTAGCAGTAAAGCTTCATTCAGGAGAACATGGAAATAAAAATTATTTAAGACCAGAATTTGTTAAAAATGTAATAGAAAAAGTAAATGGAACAGTTGTAGAATGTAATACTGCATATCCGGGAGAAAGATATACAACAGAAAAACATAAAAAATTAATGGAAGAACATGAATGGTCAAAATATTTTAATGTAGACATTATGGATGAAGAAGGACCAGACATGGAGCTTGAAATTCCAGATGGATTACAAATTAAAAAGAATTTTGTAGGAAAACATTTAGCAAATTACGATTCAATGCTTGTACTTTCACATTTTAAAGGACATGCAATGGGAGGTTTTGGAGGAGCATTAAAACAATTATCTATTGGCTGTGCATCTTCATACGGAAAAGCATATATCCATGGAGCAGGAAATCCAGATATGGATATGTTTAAAACAGAGCAAGTTTCTTTTGTAAAATCTATGGGAGATGCAGCAAGCAGTGTTCACAAATATTTTAATGGAAATATTTTATATATAAATTCAATGGTAAATATATCTATAGATTGCGATTGTGATGGAAATGCTTCTGCTCCATGTATGAAAGACATAGGAATTTTAGCAAGTACAGATCCAGTTGCGTTAGACCAAGCTTGCTTAGATATTATATACAATTCAAATGATCCAGGAAAAGAAAAACTAATTCAAAGAATAGAAGAAAAGAAAGCAATTCACATTATAGAAACAGCAGAAAAATTAGGAACTGGAACAAGAGAATATGAGTTAATAAATATCGACTAATAAATATTTTGCATGTGCCATTAAGTGTTAAATAAATAGTTAACATTTAATGGCACTTTTTTTAGGTTGAAACTTATTTAAATATTTTGTGGTATTATGAATATATTAAATTTTTCTTAAATATTAAATAATATACTTGAAAAACAATAATAAAAGGAATAAAATTTATTAAAAGTCTTTAAAAAAACACAATTTTATAATATAATATTTAAGTAAAAAATATTGCAAGGAGGCAATAATGGGTAAAAATAAGAATAAAAAATCAAACATAAAAAGTAAAGCAACAAACAAACAAGAAAATAAGCAAAACAAACAAAATAATAAAGACATAGAAAATGCAAAAACAAAAAAGGTAAAAATACCAAAAGAAAAGAAACAAAAAAAGCAAAAAGATGGAAAAGAGAAAAAACATAAAAAATTAAAATTAGCACTAAAAATAATAGGAATATTAATTTTACTTGGTATTATTGCATGTGCAGGTGTTGTTGCAGGAGTATTCTGTGGACTATTTGGAGATGATTTTACAATAACAGAAGAAGACCTTATAATAGGGACTTCAAATTCAGTTGTACTAGATAAAGATGGGAATATTATAGCAACATTGTCTGGTGATGAAAAAAGAGAAATTGTAACTTTATCTGATATGCCATCATACTTGCCAGAAGCATTTATAGCGATAGAAGACGAAAGATTTAGAGAACACCACGGTGTAGATGTAAAAAGAACTTTATATGCCGCTGTAAAATTTGTTCTAAATGGTGGTTCATCTTCTTTTGGAGGAAGTACAATTACACAGCAATTAGTTAAAAATATAACACAAGAAAAAGATGACGAGCGGAATGGCTGGTATTATAAGAAAAATTAAAGAATGGGTAAAAGCATACCAAATAGAAGAATTCGCTTCAAAAGACCAGATACTAGAAACATACTTAAATGTTATATCAATGGGTGGTGGAGGAAAAAACATCCATGGTGTACAATTAGGAGCTAAATATTATTTTAGTAAAGATGTAGGAGACCTAACGTTAGAAGAATGTGCATTTTTAGCAGGAATAAATAATGCACCAAATACATACAATCCATTTAGAGATGAAGATGAAGAAGCAAAAAATAACAGAATGGAAAAGATAAAAAATAGAACAAAAACAGTTCTTTCAAAAATGTTAGAACTAGGGAAAATATCACAAGAAGAACATGATGCAGCAGTACAAAAAGTAGATGAGGGACTAAACTTCCAAGAAGGACAAATATCTGCAAATGTATATTCATACCATACAGATGCAATGCTTGCACAAGCAACAAAAGATTTAGCTGAAAAAAATGGATGGGACGAAGACTTTGCAGACATGAAATTAAAGAGTGGCGGATACACAATTTATACAACACAAGATACCGCACTTCAAGAAAGAATGGAAGAAGAATTTGAAAAAGAAAAATATATAATGTATTCAAAACAAAATCCAGAACAACATACAGAAGCAGCAATGACAGTAATTGAAAATGGAACAGGATATGTAGTGGGTGTAGTAGGTGGATTAGGAGAAAAAACAACATCAAGGGCACTTAACAGAGCTACACAAGGTGCAAAGCAAACTGGTTCAGCAATGAAACCATTAGCTGCAATTGCACCAGCATTAGAGGAAGGTATAATAACAGCAGGTTCAGTATATGATGATGTTCCAACAACCTTTGCTGGAATGAAAAAAGATTGGCCTAAGAATTATGATAATACATATAGAGGTTTATTAAATGTTAGATATACAATAGAAATATCTCACAATATAGGACCAGTAGCAATATTATCAGAACTAGGTAGCAATAAAGCTGTAAAGTTCTTAAAAGACATGAATTTTGAAAGTATAGACCCAGAACAAGATCAAACATTAGCCTTAGCACTAGGAGGATTAACAACAGGAGCAACTACACTTGAAATGGCAGCAGGATACTCAATGATTGCAAATGGTGGAGAATACATAGAACCAACATTCTATACAAAAATAGTAGATAAAGATGGAAATATAGTATTAGAAGCAGAACAAGAAAGGAAAAGAATGATGTCTGAATCTAATGCATATATAATGCAAAGCATACTATTCCAACCAACAATAGGTTCAAGTGGTACAGCTAGATATTGTGCAATAAGTGGAATGGATGTAGCAACCAAAACAGGAACAACAAATAATGATTATGATAGATGGCTATGTGGATTTACTCCATATTATTCAGCAGTAACATGGTATGGATATGATGAAAATCCGGAAACAATACGTTATAGAGGAAGTCCATCTAACCCAGCAGGTTCAATATGGGATGCTGTTATGGAATTTGCACATAAAGATTTGGAAAGAAAAAGATTTACAGTACCAGATGATATAAAAAGAGTAACAATATGTAGAGACTCTGGTATGCTTGCAGGTGACTATTGTAATGAAGACCCAAGAGGCACAAGGACATATTCAGAAGTATATGTAAATGGAACACAACCAACAGAAAAATGTACAGTACATGTTAAAGCAAAAGTATGCGAGGCAGACGGAACAGTAAAACTTGCAAACGATAACTGCCCAGATGCAGTAGAAAGAGTATTTATAACAAGAAAAGATAGCGACAAAAACGAATCATGGAAAAAAGCAACAGATGCAAAATATATGTTGCCAACAGAAACATGTACATTACATACAACACCAGTACAAAGGCCAGAGAATACAATTAATAATACAATAGATAATAGTATTAAAAATAATATAAACACAAATACCAACACCAATACCAATACCAATACTAACACAAACACCAATACAAACACGAATACTAACACTAACACAAATACTAATAAAAATACAATTACAAATACCAATAAAAATACAATAAGCAATTCCGTAGTAAATCAAGTAATAACAAATACAGTAAATACTATAAAAAACCCAAATTCAGATTAACATTAAAAATATTTAATCTATTATCATGAAAGGATTTATAATATGGAAATTCAATTTTATAATACATTAACAAAACAAAAGGAAAAATTTATTCCATTAAATGAAAAAGAAGTAAGAATATATTCATGTGGACCAACAGTATATAAAAATGCAACAATAGGAAATATGAGAACAAATATTTTTCAAGACGTATTAAGAAGAGTACTAAAATATAATGGATATAAACTAAAACATGTAATGAACATAACAGATGTAGGGCATTTAGTATCAGATGGAGACGAAGGAGAAGATAAAATGTTAAAATCTGCAAGAGAGGAAAATAAATCTCCTCTTGAAATTGCAGAATATTATACAAAATTATTCTTTGATGACTTAAAGGCATTAAATATTGAAACACCAGAAATTGTATGTAAAGCAACAGACCATATAACAGAAATGTTAGAATATGTAAAAAAACTAGTTGCAAATGGATTTGCATATGAAACATCAACAGCAATATATTTTGATGTTTCTAAACTAGACAAATATGGAATTCTATCTGGTATAAACTTAAATGAACAAAAATCTGGTGCGAGAGTAGAAGTGGATAAAGAAAAGAAAAATCCATACGATTTCGCATTATGGATAAAAGCCCCAGAGAATCATTTAATGAAATGGGATAGCCCATGGGGACCAAGTTATCCAGGTTGGCATATAGAATGTTCTGCAATGTCTTTAAAATACTTAGGAGAACAGTTCGATATACATACAGGTGGAATAGATTTAATACCAACACATCATGAAAATGAAATTGCTCAAAGTAAAGGTGCTTGTGGCAAAATTCCAGCAAGATACTGGATGCATGGGGAATATCTGCTTATAAATGGCGGAAAAATGTCAAAAAGTTTAGGAAATGTTTATTTACTAGAAGATATTATAAAAAGAGGATATAATCCACTTGTATATAGACTATTTAGCTATTCATGCCATTACAGAAATAAATTAAACTTTACTTGGGAAGGAATAGATGCTGCATCGAAATCATTAGAAAGATTAAAAGAAGGCTATAAAAAGCATTTATTAGGAGAAGAACAAGTAAACAAAGAAGTAGTAGATGAATTTGAAAATAGATTTCATAAAGCTATAAATGATGATTTAAACATGCCACTTGCAATGGGAGTAGTTTGGGAAGTTATAAGGTATGAAAAAAAATCTAAACAATTAGCGGACTTATTACTAAAATTTGATACAGTATTAGGACTAAAAATAAATGAAGAAGATGCCAAAGAACAAATTCCAGAAGAAATAACAAATTTGCTAGAACAAAGAAGTAAAGCAAGAGAAGAAAAAAATTGGGCAGAATCTGATAGACTAAGAGACTTAATAAAAGAAAAGGGATATATAGTTAAAGATAGTAAAGATGGAGCAACAGTGGAAAAAATAAAGTAGAAGCAAAAAATAAGTAATACTTTTTTAAGTATTGCTTATTTTTTTGCTTAAAATATTATTTAGATAGGTCATGCACTTTCAAATAGTAACAAACATATACTATTGTATAAACAAAATTGGAGGTGCTAAAATGCTTTCTCTATCACTAAGTGGCTTTTTAGCTTTTTTAAATTCGGCTATTTTTGTAGTAGGTTATATAGTAAATAACAATTTGTTCCCAGAACCACTAAGCCCAGAAGAAGAAAAAATGTATTTGGAAAAATATGAAAATGGCGATGAAGAGGCTAGAAATATTTTAATAGAAAAAAATTTACGATTAGTAGCCCATGTGGCAAAAAAATATTCTTCAAGTAATGTAAGTACAGATGACTTAATTTCAATAGGTACAATAGGTTTAATAAAAGGAATAAATAGTTTTAAAACATCAAAAGGAGTAAAACTTGCTACATATGTATCTAAATGTATAGATAATGAAATATTAATGTATTTAAGAAGTTATAAAAAGGTAGCAACAGAAGTATACTTAAATGAACCAATAGGAAAAGATAAAGACGATAATGAAGTAACACTCTTAGAAGTATTAGAAAACGATGAAAAAAATATAGAAGACGAAATAGATTTAAAAATAAAAATTAAGAAAATGTATGAAAAAATGGAAAAGGTATTAAAAGAAAGAGAACGAAAAATTTTAGAAATGCGTTATGGATTAAACGGGAATAAACCTATAACACAGCATCAAATAGCAAAAATGTTAGGAATAAGTCGCAGTTATGTTTCAAGAATTGAAACAAAAGCAATAGGAAAACTGGCAAAAGAAATAAAAGAATAAATTTACAAAAAAGCTATTGTTTTTTTATTTTTGTGATATAATTACATAGTAAGAAAAACGACAATTTTTTTAATTAAAAATATATAGGGGGAATACAAATGAAAGATTATTTTGGATACAATGGAAAAAATTGTGTAGTAACTGGCGCATCTAGCGGTATGGGAAAGGCAACAGTAGAAATGCTTGTGGATTTAGGAGCAAAGGTTTATGCTATTGATTTAAATCAATGTGAGGTAAACGGAATAGAAAAATTTATAAAATGTAATTTAGCATCTAAACAAGAAATAGATGAGGCATTTAATCAATTGCCAGAAAAAATAGATTCATTCTTTGGAATTGCTGGACTTTCAGGAGCAAAAACAGATTATAGAACAACATTTGACTGTAACTATACATCAAATATGTATATAACACTAAATTATTTAAAACAAAGAATGGAAAAAGGTGGAGCAATAGTATATTGTACATCTACTGCTGGACTAGAATGGAAAAAATTTAAAAAAGAGCAAGATAAAGTTGTACATAGTAAAACTTGGGAAGAAGTTGTAAAAGCTACAAGCAAATTAGCGGCAAAAGCACCATCAACTTTTGCATATATGTATTCAAAAAGATGCCTTTCTCAATTTGCTTGTGAACAATCAGTAGAATTTGCAAAATTAGGAATTAGAATTAACAATGTACTACCAGCATCAACAGATACTGGAATGAAACAAGAATTTCAAGATATGATAGGAAGCGAAGAAGCATTAATAGAACAAACTGGGCTTGCAAAACGCTTAGCAAAATCAGAAGAGATGGCAATGCCAATGGTATTTTTAAATTCAGAAATGGCTTCATTCATATCTGGATTAGACATGGTAGTAGATTATACAGACACATGTTTAAAAGTACTAAAAATGAAGAAAAACATAGAAGCAATTAGTGCTACAAACCCAATTATTTGTGCAATGGCTAAAAAGATGATTCAAAGCCAAAATCAAAAAAGATTAAACCCATAAAATAAAAAAAGAATTTTTCTAATTATTAAAAAAGTATAGAAAAATTCTTTTTTTTGTGATAAAGTTAAATAAATTATAAAAGGAGGATTTTATTATGAATAAAAAAGTTTTAATTGCAATTGGAATAATTGTAGCAATTGTAGTAGGAGTAATTGCATATATTGTATTTTCAGATTTTCAGCAAGAAGAAAAATTAAAAACAGAGTTAACTGAATTAAGCGAATTATCTAATTCTGAAAATATGGACATTAATAAAATAAACGAAATGCTAGACAGAACAGTAACAACAGGAGATTATGCTGTTGTTGAACAAGCTTGTAAAGCGTATTTAAGCGACAGTTTTGATAACATAATGAAAATGGCAGAAGTAATAAATGATAGTAAATTAACAAGCGTTCTTACAGTTGCAAATTATCAAGAAGATGGAAAAGAGTTTACAAATACAAAAGAGTATATCCAAACAACAAAACAAACATTAGAAGAATGTAAAGCAAAATATGTAGAATTCTTTACAGAAGAAAAGGCAATGTCATATATAAATGACAAAGCACTAGATAGTTATTATACAGATTTATACAAAAGTGAATTTGTAGGAGATATAGAAAACGAATACACAGATAAAACAGTAGAAAACTCAATAGATGAAATATTAGGAATACTAGATGTATATGAAGAAGTAATAAACTTTCTAGTAGAAAATCAAGCAAATTGGGAAATACAAGATTCAAACATAGTATTCAATAGCCAAAGCTTATCAGATAAATATACTGAACTTGTAAGTAAACTATAATAAATGGAGGCGATTTAATATGCTTAGTAATATTGAAGTATTATGCCATAGTTCTATAAAAATGAACAAAGGAAGTGTTATATACTTTGACCCATTTAAGATAAATAAAAACTATAATGATGCAGACTATATTTTTATAACACATAGTCATTATGACCATTATTCAGAAGAAGACATTAATAAGGTAAAAAAAGATGACACAATAATAATTGTACCAATAGACTTAGTATCTAGCGTACAAAAAAATGGATTTAGTAATGAGCATATTATATTAGTAGAGCCAAATAAGAAATATGAAATAGAAAATATAAAATTCGAAACTATTCCAGCATATAATACAAATAAGGCCTTTCATCCAAAGGAAAATAAATGGATAGGATATGTTTTAGAAATAAATAATATCAAATACTATATTGCAGGAGATACAGACATTACAGAAGAAAACAAAAAAGTAGTATGCGATGTTGCATTTGTACCAGTGCGGCGGAACATATACAATGACATTTAATGAAGCGGCAAGCTTAATAAATGAAATAAAACCTAAAATAGCAGTACCAATACACTATGGAAGTATTGTAGGAACTACGCAAGATGCAGAAGATTTTATAAAACTATTAAACCCAAAAATCAAAAGTGTTTGCTTAATGAAATAGCAAAAAAACATATTAACTTTTTAATAAGAGTTAATATGTTTTTTTTAGTATATTACAAATCATTCCAAAATTGGTAAAAATTACAATACAACATTTTACGAACAATTGTTTACTAAATCCGTATTTGGTGTTATAATTATTTTAATAACATTAAATAGGAGTGAGGATTATGCAAAAATGTTATTTTTGTATAGATTTAAAGACTTTTTATGCTTCGGTGGAATGTGTGGAGAGAAAATTAGATCCTTTTTCAACCAATCTTGTTGTAGCTGATCCAAGTAGAGGTAAAGGAGCTATTTGCTTAGCCGTTTCTCCTAAAATGAAGCTACTTGGAGTTAAAAATAGATGTAGAATTTTTGAAATTCCTCGTAATATTAATTATATTATAGCAATTCCTAGAATGAAAAAGTATATAGAATATGCTGCAAATATATATGCTATTTACTTAAAATACTTTGCAAAAGAAGATATTCATGTTTATTCAATAGATGAAGCTTTTATAGATGCTACACATTACTTAAAAATGTATAATAAAACCCCTGTATGTCTTGCTCAAACAATTATTAAAGATATTATAAAAACATATGGAATAACAGCAACAGCAGGAATTGGAACTAATCTGTATTTAAGTAAAATTGCACTAGATATTACAGCTAAGCATAGTGCAACTAATATTGGATATTTAGATGAGGAAAAATATAAAAAAGAATTATGGAATCATAGGCCACTTACAGACTTTTGGCAGATTGGAAATGGAATAGAAAAAAGACTAAGAAAAATGGGAATATACAATATGTATGACATTGCACATGCAGACAGAAGAAGATTATATAAAGAATTTGGAGTAAATGCAGAATATTTAATTGACCATTCATGGGGAAAAGAAAGTTGTACTATTGCAGATATAAAAAATTATAAACCTAAAAGAAATTCAATTTCTAATAGCCAAATACTATTTGAAGATTATTCTTTTGAAAAGGCTAGATTAGTTTTAAAAGAAATGATTGAACTAGGAAGTTTAAGACTTGTTGAAAGTAACTTAAAAACAGATAATATAGGCTTATATATAGGGTATTCAAAAGATATTATAAATCCAAGTGGAGGAACAAAGAAACTTACAGGATTTACTAATGTATATTCAGAACTTGCAGAAGCTTTTTTAAGATTATATGACAAAACTACAAATAGAAATATTGGAATACGAAGAATAGGTATTAATTTTTCAAATGTAATTCAAACAGAAAGTGTTCAATTAAATTTGTTTACAAATCAAGAAAATATAGATAAGGAAAGAAAATTGGAACTTGCAATTTGCAGTATAAAAAATAAAATGGGAAAAAATAAAATTTTAAGAGGAATGAATTTAGAAAATGGAGCTACAACTATTATTAGAAATAAATTAATAGGAGGTCATAATCGGTGGAGAATAGAGAAAATAGAGCCAAACAGTTTATGCCTTTTGATGCATTAAAAGGGTTACAAGAAGCTTTAAGAGAAAAGGAAATCGAGTATGAAGAAAAAATAGAATTATCTGAGGATAGCATAGTAGAACTTGAAAATAAGTTTAACAGAATAGAAAATGGAAGTTATGTAACAATAAAATATTATAAAAATAGAAAATATATAAATTCTAGTGGTATTGTTACAAAAATTGATTTAATTAGAAAAAAGATTGAATTAAACAAAAAAGAAAACATTAATATTTGTGATATACTAAATATTTATATATAAAAACTACAAAATACTCCATAAAATCCTATGGAGTATTTTTGTGGTTTGTGATATAATTCAAGTTAATAAATAAGCATGTGGAGGTAATAATGACTGAAAAGGAGAAAATGTTAGCAGGGGAATTATATTATGCTGATAGTGATGAGATTTTAATAAAAGAAAGATATTTAGTTAAAGATAAATGTTTTGAATACAATAGTATTAAACCATCAGATTTAGAGGCTAGACAAGATTTAATGAAAACAATATTAGGAAAAACTAAAAATAAATTTTTAATCGAGCAGCCTTTTGTTTGTGATTATGGATATAATATAGAAATTGGAGAGAATTTTTATTCTAATCATAATTTAACTATTCTAGACGCAAATAAAGTAAAATTTGGAGATAATGTTTTTATTGCTCCAAATTGCGGATTTTACACAGCCGGACATCCAATTGATGCAAATACAAGAAATATGGGATTAGAGTTTGCAAAACCAATTGCTGTTGGAAATAATGTTTGGATTGGGGGAAATGTTATTGTGCTTCCAGGAGTTACAATAGGAGACAATTGCGTAATTGGGGCTGGAAGTGTGGTAAATAAAGATATACCACCAAATTCTTTAGCAGTTGGAAATCCATGTAGGGTTATAAAAGAAATTAAGAATTAGAGTAGAGGTTTTTATGGAAAAGACAGAGAAGAAAATAATTTTATTTTCATTATTAATTGGAATAGTTTTACTTTGTATGGAAATTGGAATGGCTGTATATACACATTCACAAGCAATGTTAATGGATGCTTTATACGATACAATAGATGTTATAATTGTTATTGTAACACTATTCTTAGTTAACTTATATAATAAGCCAATATCGGAAAAGAAACCATTTGGCTTTTTACAGTTAGAATCTTTTTTTATACTACTAAAAACATTTATGATTCTATCGCTAAATATTAGTATAATAATAAATGCAATTATTTTAATTAAAGATGGAGGAAAAGAAATAGATGTTACTACTATATCTATTTTTCAATTCATTCTATTTATAGGAAATTTAGTAACTTGGTTAATTATAAAAAAATTAAATAAAAAAATAAATTCTCCTACCGTAAAGTCAGAAGTATTGGCGTGGAAATCTGATGCGTTTTATAGTTTTGGACTAGCAGCAGCATTTTTTATTGTACAGTTTTTAAAGGGAACAAGATTTAATAATATTATTACTTATTTTGACCAAATTGTTGTTATTGTTACAAGTATGATAATGCTACCAGATTTATTTAGACTTCTAAAAGAAAATATTACAAGTGTTTTGTTATTTGCACCAAATGATGAACTAGTTGCACAAATAAAAAGTATAGTAGGGAAACAATTTTCTAGTGAAAAAGTAAAACTAGTGCATTATGATATTATAAAAACAGGTAGAAAAATTTGGGTATCTGTGTATTTTAAAACTAATAGTAATACAGTAGAGATGGATAAACTTAAAGAAAAAACACAGTTGTGTTCAGAGAAATTAAACAAAGAAATAGGAAATATCTATTTTGAATTAGTTCCGGAAGTAGAAGATTAGAATTTAGCTTTGTAAATATAGGCTTATGTTTTTCTAGATTTAGTAAAAAAGTAGCCACCCCAAAAGTTCATATATATTATTTTGAAGTCCGAGGAAGTTATACGTCGTACGCTTTTACCCGCGAAGCCTTTGCAGAGGTAAGAAATAATATATATGAACTTTTGTGACTAATCTACAAGTCTGAGAAAAATGTCGAAACTTGCGATAAAAAGTGGGGTTAAAAGTATTTACTTTTAAAAAATTATATAGTAAAATAGAAGCATGTTAATTTCAAAATGCAGCTTAGAAAATACAGAAAAGAATCAATGGTGAGTCAGCCGATTTTATCAATTGTATTATAAAAAATAATAACAGGAGGTGATTTTTTTTATACTGTGGGACGAGTATTTACGAAAGTATTGATATGGGGGGCAAATTAAGTTACAATAGGAGGTAGAAAAACAATTGGAACAAGAGGAAAAAATTAATA
>CALXMH010000029.1 GCA_944389425.1 uncultured Clostridia bacterium | reverse complement strand
TAAGATGGTAAGGTTGAAAATGTAATTATTATAAGTGCAATTAATATTATTGAAATTGTTTTTTTCATTATTCTTCAACCTCCTCTTCTTCTGTTTCTTCATTTACAATTTGTTGTTTTATCATTGATAAGTCTGTAAGTGTTATTTTTCCATCACCATTTAAGTCTGCTACTTCTGCAAATGAACCTTCTAATTCTATTTCACCCATTATATATTGTTTTAATAATGATAAGTCTGTAAGTGAAAGTTTTCCATCTCCGTTTATATCGCAATTAGTTTGAATTTTAAATGTTTCTTTTAATGTCTCAGTAGTTGGCTCTCCGTCTGGTTCTTCTGGTTCTACTTGAACTTCTAATGAAATTTCTAATGTTGCATCTGTTCCAACTAAATCTGTATCTTCAAGTACTGTTCCTTCTTTATCTTTTAAAACTATTGAAGTTGCATTTGTAATAATATTCTCTTTAAATTCTGCTACTGTTGTATTTGGTGAAACTTCATAAATTATATTTTCTTCGCTTATTTGATACAAACTACTTGTTATTGTTAGCTCTGTATATGGTTCTATAACATTTATTGTACATGTTTTTTCAAATTCTCCGTCTACTGTTTTAAATGTTATTGTTGCTGTATCTACTTTTAGTCCTTTTACTCCATCTCCTGTAAATGATACTACTGTTTCATCCGAAATTTCATATGTATAATTTTTATTTGTTGCATCTTCTGGTAATATTGTTACTTTTAAGTCTGCTGTTCTTCCATTTGTAATTGTTATTTCTTCACTGCTTAATTCTATTCCTGTAACTTCTATAACTTCTGGAACTGTTACTATACAAGTTCTAGAATATCCCCCATCTGCTGTTGTTGCTGTTATTGTTGCTGTTCCATATCCTACTGCTTCTAAGTTACCATTTGAATCTACTGTAACTATTTCTGGATTGCTTGATTCCCATAGTATTGTTGTATTGTCTGCATTTGCAGGTTGTGTTCCAGCTGATATTTGTGCTGTTTGATCTTTTTCTAGTGTTAGTGCTGTATTGCTAATTATTATTCCAGTTACTCTAACAACAGGTTTTGTTACTGTAACTGTACATTTAGCTGAATATTTTCCATCTGCTGTTGTTGCTGTTATTGTTGCTGTTCCTACATCTATTGCAGTAACTCTACCATTTGAATCTACTTCTGCAACATTTAAGTTACTACTATCCCAAATTACTGTTTTATCATCTGCATTGCTTGGTGTTACTGTTGCTGTTAATTGTCCTTTTGCATCTTTTTCAAGTGTCATTGATGATTGATTTAAACTAATTCCTGTTGGATTAACTACTGCTTCTTCTGTAACTGTTACCTCACATGTTGCTGTTTCTCCACCGCTTACTGTTGTTACTGTTATTGTAGTTTTTCCAGCTGAAAGTCCTGTTACTCTACCATTTGCATTTACTATTGCTACATTTTTATTACTACTTGTCCATACCACTGCTGTATTTGTTGCATCTGATGGGAATACTGTTGCTTTTAATGTTTCCCTGGTTCCTTTTTCAAGTGTTAATGATGTTTTATTTAAAGATACATCTAAAACATCTACTATTAATGACTCCGGTACTGTTACTTTACATGTTGCTGTATGAAGTCCTGCTTCATCTCTAATTATTGCAGTTACTATTGCGGTACCTTTTTTTAGTCCTATTAATAATCCATCTTCTGTAACTTTAACAACTTCTTTATTACTGCTAGACCATTCTATTGTTGTATTTGTTGCATCTTCTGGGCCTATTATTCCGGCTAGCACATTTGTTTCACCTGCTAGTATTGTTACATTGTCTTTATTTAGTACAAAGCTTTCTATTGGAACTCTAACATCTATTACACATGTTGCAGATATTGCTGGTGCATTTTTTAGTTTTGCTGTTATTGTTGCAACTCCTGCTCCTACTGCATTTATTGTTCCATCGTTTTCTACTGTTACAACATTTCTGTTGCTTGATGACCATGAAACTTCTTTATTTGCTGCATCTTCCGGTGTAACCTCGATTACTAATTGAGATTGGTCTCCTTTTAATATTTGTATGCTTTCACCAATTTCTTCTGGTAATCCTAGTTCAGATAATTGTTTTATTTCTATACTTTCTGTTGGAATTTGATATCCAGGTACTTCTGATGTAAATGCTTTTATACATACACTCATATTTTTTGTTTCTGCATTATTATATAAGTCTGTCCAGTTATCTAATGATGTACCTGTAAAGCTTCTTCCTTGTGCTGATGTTGCATTTTCCCAATATGGTATACTCTTTATTACTTCTTTTGTATCTTCTCCTTCTACTTGATAGTATTTCATTGTTGGAGATTGTACTCCTATTTTTGCAGTATACAATGTTGAATCTGTTGTTATATATTTTACAACTACTGCAAATTTCTTACCTGTTAGCATTATTGTATCATCAAAATAAATTGTATTATATCCAGGGTCTAATTCTTCTGTTTCTGCTACTTTTACTAATTTTTCACTAGTTAAGTCTCCATCTTTTGTATTAACATATACTTCATATTTTAATGGTACACTTGATGCTACACTTATTGAATCTAATTTTTCTGGTACTGTTGTATTTCTTGCAAATACATTTGCGCCATATGCATAGCTTGAAGATGTTTCTGTTTCTATTACTGTTGACATTCCAAGCATATCATATTGATATGGAGTTTTTATTGGTTTTGCAGTTGAAAATTCTTTTATTCCATATACATTTGACTCTATGTAATAATCATAATATGATACATAATAGTATTGTGTATCTACTGTTTGTAGGTTGCTTACATACCAATTTATACCATCTTCATAAAGTTTTGTTCCTCTCCAACCTCTTGTTGTATAATTTGCATAAAATTGTGTATAGAATTTATTAAAATCTAATACTATATATGCTCCTCTTCCTGGTGCTCCTGGAACCTGATAATCATCATCCCAACCGATTATAACTACATCTTCATTAGGTGTTTTATTCGCATCATCACTATAATAACTTACAATTGATGTCTTTGTATAATTTTTGGTTTTCCAAGAATAGCTACTTCCTTCATTATCATATTCTTTATGTGACTCTATTGTTCCACCAGATCTATATATAAAGTTTCCATCTGTTCTATATATTTGTGCTGCAACTGCACCATATTTTATAATATGTTCTTTTATTGCTGCACGGTTTTCTTCTACTTGTCCACCATTATAGAATTGTAATCCATTATATGCAGATATTTCTTGTGATGAATTCTCATAAAATCCTGGGCTATTAAATGCATATGTTACCTTTCCTGTTGGAAGAGAATATGTCATTTTATATACTTGGTTAAACATTTTGTAGCTTTCTAGTCTTCCTATTGTATCTATATCATTTAATTTACTTAGTGATATTTTATTTAAATTTCCATCCCATGCAAAATTATTTTCTGTTACTGCTCCTCTACCACTAGCTAAATATCCTAGTGCTACTTGCATGTTTCCACCTTGCCCTAAATTTCTGTTGTGTGCATTTGGAGTTCCTTCATTTGTTGAGTTATATGCTGTTGCATAATCTATATGTTTTGCAGAGTATTGTACTCCTGTATTTAATTCTAATAATTGACTTGATACTAATGCCCATTCTGCATTTGTTGAACCTACTGCCTTTGGTTCTAAATATTGATATAATCTTAAATCATAAAATGAACCATATCCTAACACCTTGTCAACTAATATTGAACTTACATTTGATTCTTGCAGTTTATTTATTGTTTCTGTTCTATTATCTGCTGCTAAGGCATGTCCTGATAATGCTATTAATCCTGCTAGTGCTATGCAAGGTATTTTTAAAAGCATTCCTTTACTTTTCATTATCTTCTTCTCCTCCTTTTCACTTGTGCTCTAATGATTAATCTTAGTACAAACAATATAATTACTATAACTAAAACTACTATTAAAATAGTTTTTAAAATTGATCCTTCTCCATCTATTTTTAGGCTTACTATTTTCTCATCTGCCTCCAAGTCATTTTCTGAATTAGTAGCTTGAACATTAGTAATTTTTATTTCCGTTTCTCCTGATTTTGCATTTTCTTTTTCATGTAATTTTATTTCTAATATATCTTCACCTATTTGGTTTGTAGAATCAATCCTTAATACTAAAATTGCTCCATTATCTGGGTTGTATGTAAGGTCTTCCCAACCATTTTTTGCTGTTATATCTTCTAATTTTACTGTTTCAAACACTTCTCTATCATACTCTAAGTCACATATAAATCCAGTTATTCCTGTA
The DNA here is from genome assembly GCA_944389425.1 of uncultured Clostridia bacterium. Classification (GTDB taxonomy): domain Bacteria; phylum Bacillota; class Clostridia; order TANB77; family CAG-508; genus UMGS1864. The sequence continues at coordinate 9,882 of CALXMH010000029.1, read as the reverse complement.
CCTTTATTTACTAGGTCTCCTAATGAAATTCTTAGAGTATACTCTTTATTGTTTTTTTCTAGGTTTGCATTAATAGAAAAATCTGCTGCAAATACACTTATTGTCATAAGCAGTATTGCAATTATCATTAGTGGAATAATTTTTGTTATTTTTTTCATTTTTGTACTCCTTATTATCAAAGCGAGGTATTTGTTTCCTCGCTATTTTTGTTCATTTTCTACTATGTTTTGTTTTTCTGCTTTTGCAAGGATTCCTATTTTAATCATTATTCTCTTAATTAGTGACATTTTAGGTTCAGATACAGCTAAATCCAATCTTGGTTTTTCCATGTTTCCATCTACAATTTCGCCATACTGTTCTATATATTCCTTCTTTTTCTCGAATTCACTCATTGTATTAATATAAAATTCATTATAAAAATTGTAGTCTACTGTATATCCTATTACGTCTTTAAATTTATATAATCTCTTTTTGAATTTTAGCAAATCATCCATATTTCTTACTTGTTCAAATTCTAAATTGAATCCTTTTTCTATTATATAATTTTGTATTTTTAAAAATAAATCTGCTATTGAATTTTTACTTTTCTCTATTTCTTCGTTTATTTTTTTAGCTTTTCTCTGACTATTTTCTTCTTGCAATCTATTTGTTAATTCGTTTAATGTTGCTTCTTTTTGCATTAATATATCTAGTGCATCTCTAATTATTTTATATGATTTTTTACCAAATTTGCTATCTACCGTATCTTTAAAAATATCATCTCCATATAGTGTGCTGTGGTATAAAGCATAACTTCCTGTAAAATACGCTAATTCATTAACTAATACGCACTGCAATGGGTAATAATTTGGACTTATAGTATCTAAAAACAAGTCATAATACTTTACTTTGTCTGGTTTATTATTGTTTGCCTTTTCTGCCATTAATTGTACTGCTGCCTCATTTATTGCCAGTCCTTTTATTCCGCCTTCTGCAAAATTATATAATCCGAAGTCTTAAAACATTTCCTTTTTCGTCTTTTAATTGTTGCAAATAATGTATACACTCATGTGTTGCACATTCTTCAATTGTGCTAAATTCAACTCCCTTTTTAAAATAAATTGAATTGTTCAAGCAAAGAAATTTAGCACCAGATAAATCATTTGGCATTTTTGCAGTGTACATTTTAAGTCTTGATAACTCTATAAATAAATCTCCTTCTGTTAGGTCATGTCCTGAAAAAGCTTCTGATAACTTTTTAGATATTCTTGTGGCAATCTTATTTATTGTAAGAGTATCTAACATTTCAATATCTTCAATTCCTTCTTTTTTTAGTATTGCCTTTATACCCATTTTTTCTCCTTTTTATCATTTGAAACTTAATATTATTATACAATATAATTAATATCTTTAGTGTTTCAGTTATATTAAGTTTTTGTTACATTTATGTTACATAAATCGTCTTTTTGCACCTCAAACCTTTTAAATTATTGATTTTTCTTCAAATTTACTATAAAATATTAGTATACTTAATTTAGGAGGTGAGTTTACAATGTTAAATGGAAATGAGAAAGAATTTTATAGCATTATTTGTAGAGCATTAAGTAAAAATGATAATTTATCCAAAAAAGGAGAATTTTTTTATCGGGTTCCAGTAAATATTGTAAACAAATTAAGGAAGGATGGATATTGTGTTAAGATTATTGATCCTTTAAATATTCCAGATATGGATAATGGCATTAATTATCATTTCATTTTTGTCCATTATCGGTAATCACCTAATATACTGGGAATTTTCTAGTATACAAAAAGAGAAAATTGCAAATTATATTGTAATTTTCTCTTTTTATTTATTTAATTACTTTCTTTCATCCATTTTTCCATTTTTATTGCTGCATTTCTGCCGCTTTTACTTGCCCACGCAACTGTTGCTATTTCTCCTATTGCATCTCCCCCTGCAAACAATCCAGATATATTTGTCATATAATTTTCATCTATTTTTATGTAGTTTCTATCATTTAATTCTATTCCAAGTTCTTGTACAGTTTTTTTATCTAGTCCGTGAACCTATTGCCATAATTACATAATCTTCTTTTATTTCGAAATTACTTCCTTCAATATCAACTGGATATGGTCTTTTCCCTTCTTCTTTTTGCACTAATTCAGTTTTTATGCATTCAATTTTTTCTACTTTTTTATCTCCTAAAATTCTAATAGGTTTTGTTTTAAACAAAAATTGTATTCCTTCTTTTTTTGCATGTTCTACTTCCTTTTCCTCTGCTGGCATTTGAGCTTCTTCTCTTCTATAAATAACTGTTACACTTTTGGCTCCTAGCCTTTTTACTGTTCTTGCAACATCCATTGCTACATTGCCTCCGCCTACTACGGCAACATCTTTTCCTATGTAATTTGGATGATTTGACTTTTGTAGTAATTCATTTCCTCCAAATACATTTTCTAAATTTTCACCTTCAATTTTCATTTTAGAAGATACATTTGAACCTATTGAGAAAAATATTACATCATTGTCTTTTTTTATGTCTGCTAAGTTTATATCTTTTCCTATTTCAGTATTTGTTTTTATTTCAACTCCTAAGTCTGTTATTTTCTCTATTGTTTCTTTTATTGTCTCTCTTTTTAATCTAAACTCTGGTATTCCATAGCTTAATATTCCACCTGGTTTACTTTCTCTTTCGTATATTGTTACTTTATAGCCTCTTTGTGCTAAATATGTTGCAGCAGTTAGGCCTGCGGGTCCTGATCCTATTATTGCTACTTTTTTATTTTTATTTTCTTCTAATTTTTTTATTTTTAATTTGTTTTTATTTGCATATTCACCTACAAATGCTTCTAATTTTCCTATTTGAACAGGTTCTCCTTTTATACCTCTTATGCAATGACCTTGGCATTGTTTTGTATGTGGACATATTTCTCCACATATTGCTGGAAGAACGGTTGTATCTTGTAATATATTATATGCTTCTTCATATTTTTCTTCTCTTATCTTTTCTATAAACGCTGGAATGTCATTACCTAATGGGCATCCTTTTTGACATGGTTTTGATTTACAATTTAAGCAATATTGTGCTGCTTTTTTTATGTTTTCTATATCTTCCATAATTCCTCCACTTTTATTTTAAATTTCTTTCATTTTCTTTAATACTAATTTTAAATCTTTCCAAAACAATATTTTTTTGCTTTCATCCCTAAGTAAGGCTGCTGGATGAAAAGTTGGCATATATAATATTCCATTTTTTTCTACCCATTTTCCTCTTGCAGATGTTATTGAATATTCTTTTCCTAATATATTTTTAAGAGCAATACTTCCAAGTAGTACTATTATTTTTGGCTTTACTAAAATAACCTGATTTCTTAAATAGTCTAAACATGATTTAGCTTCATCATCTTCTGGATTTCTATTTTTAGGAGGTCTACATTTTACTACATTTGCTATATATACATCTTCTCTTTTTATTCCTAATCCAGTAAATGCCATATTCATTAACTTTCCTGCTCTTCCTACAAATGGAATTCCTTGCTCATCTTCGTCTGCCCCTGGTCCTTCTCCTATAAACATTAAATTTGCTTCTTTATTTCCTGTTCCTATAACAACATTTTTTCTTGTTTCACATAATCTACATTTAGTACATTTTTTACATTCCGCTTCTAATTCTTCCCAATTATTAAACATCTTGTACTGCCTCTTTCTTTAATTTTTCTAAAACTTCACTTTTTTCTAAATATTTTATATAGTTATAATTATTACCTTTTTGTTTTGTATTAAAGTTACAAATTGTTCTATATTTGCAAAATTCACATGGAGTTTTTTTATCTTTATTATAATATGGTTTAATACTTATATCTCCACTAAATATTTCTTTTGAAATTTGTTTTATAATACTTCTTACCTTCTTTTGTAGATTTGTAAAATCTTCTTCTGAAATTGTACTAGATAAGTTTTTGCTTATATTTCCATCTTTATCTATGTATACAGGAATTGTTTCTGAATAACCTTTTTCTAATTTTGTATCCATCATTTTAACTATATTTATATCTGCTAAAACAATTCCTTTCATTTTAAAATTTTTTTGCACTTCTTTTTCTATTTCTTCTGTACTTTTATTTCCTGCTAGTGTTATTATTGGATCTATTAAATTAAAATATAAAGCTCCTGCTGGCAAAAAATCGCCTTTTGTTATTACTTCATCTAAATATGTTATTAATTGTAGTTGTATTCCAAACATTACTTCATTTAAATTTATATTTTTAACACTTGATTTATAGTCTATAATTCTTATGTATTTCCCATGTTCATCCTCTGCTAAGTCTATTCTGTCTATTTTGCCTGTTATCTCAATTTTTTTGCCATCTTCTAAACTTAATTCAATTGGAGGATACTTACCACCCGGCTTAAATTCCACTTCATTACCTAATATTTGAAATTTGCTATTTGCTAAGTTTTGAACTATATATATAATGGATTGTATAAGCACTTTTTCTAGTTTTTTTAATAAAATTTTAAACTTATTTGAGCTTGTAAACATTGCATTTCTAGATAGAGTTATTTTATCTGTTACTATTTCGTGTATTATTTTTTCTATTTCTTCTTTACTAATGTTTTTAACATCTATTTCATTATTTTTTACCATTTCAAAGAAATCATCTATAATTTCATGCATAAATGAACCTGTATCTATTGATTTTATTTCATAGGTTTCTTCCTCTTTTAAATTTAATCCATATTTTAAATAGAACGAAAATGGGCATGTTCTGTATTGTTCTAGCTTAGACACACTTGTTTGCATTTTATTTCCATATAGTTTATCTATTATATCACTATTTATTTTATCTGGCAGATTGGTATACTCTAATCCTTTTAGTGCTCCTTTAAGTTTTTCATTCCATTTATCAGTTTTTAAATACCAATTGTACACATCTTTCCATATTAAATCTATTTTTTCGCCATTAGATAAATTATATAAATTAATTAATAATTCATCAAATGTTTCTTCTGGGAGTCCTATAAAACTTTCTTTTTTTATAATATCACTATTTTCTTTCAAATTTGGAAATATCTTTTTAATTTTAGTAATTAAAATAGATGGTCTAATAGCTCTTCCCTCTGAGTCTGTTGATGTATATGATAAATACAATTTTTCTTCGGGAACAGTTATTGCTTTATAAATATTAAACTGTTCCTCATATAATCTATCTTTTGTTGTTTTTGCAAGTTCTAGTTCTAATTGTTTTAAGTCTTCTCTATCTTTATCGTTTAAAAAGCCTTCATCTTTATTTGCACTTGGGAAAATTCCATCATTTATTCCAATTATAAATACGGCTTTAACATTATGGCTTCTAGATCTATCTACATCTCCTAATATTACTTGATCTTGGGTAGCAGGTATTGCACCTAGCCCTTTATTTTGCAATCCTATTTTTATAAGCTCCCTGTATTTTTCAAAAGATACTTTTTTATTCTTAAAAACCATAACCAGTTCATCTAAAACTTGTAAGAAAACATTTATACCTGTTTCATATTCGTTTGCAAGTTCTTGTTTTCCTATTTGATTAAATTTTTCTATTTTTTCTTGTAATTTTTTAAGTATCTCATTTTCTTGTAAGTATATATACAAATCTTTTGAAATGCTTTCTACTGTCTTGTTTTTACTCATTTCTTCTTTTAATTTTAAAAGTGGATTAATTATTTTTGTTCTCAAATTGTTTAAAAAAGTTAATTCTTCACTTCCAAGATTTCCATATGTCCAATCTTCTTTATACCATTTGTTTCCTTTAATTCCCCATTTAATGCAGTAATTTTCTAGTTTAAAAATGTCTTCTTCTTCAATTTCTAAAAGGCCTGTTTTTATATAATTAAACATTGGCTCATATGTAAAGTTTTTAGAAAAAATTTCAAAAATAGCTAAAATATATTTAATTAAATAATTTTGGCTCAAATCCTTTTTTTCGTCTATAAATACTGGTATTTCATATTTTTCAAAAATTACTTTTGTTATTGCAGAATAATTTTCAATTTGTTTTGTAATTATTGCTATATCTTTGTAACGATAATTTTGTTCTCTTACTAGTTTTATAATTTCCTTTGCCACATATTCTATTTCTGAATATGGATTCATTGATAAAAATAAATTTATATTATTTACATCTGCATTATATTTTTTATATTTATTAGAATAAATATTTTCTTCTAAATGTTTTAGTTCTGCATTTTTAAATCTGTATTTTTCCTTTAAAATAACAGGGTTTTCAATTTCTTCGTTTTCTGCTAATTTTACAATTTTTTGTGCTGTTATTTTGTTTTGAAAATATATATCGTTTTCTTGTAATTTATTATTTTCAAGCCAATCTGTACAAATAGTTACATTTACCTGTTTTGCTTTTCCAAGTAGCTTTTTAATTAAGATGTACTCTTGCTCTGTAAATCCTGCAAATTCATCTATATAAATTACGGCATTATCAAACATGCTACTTTTATCTAATTTTTCTGCAAGTTCTGTTAAAACATCATTTGAATCTATATAATTATTAGAAAGCCTATTTTCATATTCTTTATATAAAATGTATATGTCGGTAAGCTTTGTTTTTAAGTATATATCTTGAATAGTATTAATGGTTTCTTCTAATTTTTCAATTGTAATATTATGCTTTTTAAGCTCAGTGAAAATTCTTGACACTAATTCTATATTTTTATCTGACTTGCCTAAAAACTTAATTTCTTGTTTTTTACTTTCCAAAATATCATAAATTAAAATTGAATTTCCACAATCTGTAAGTATAGTTTTACTAGCTCCACCAACTTCTCCAAAAACTCTATATGCCATTCTGTTAAATGTTAATACTTCTGCATTAATCGCAGCACCACTTGGCAGTACGTCTAAAAGCTTTTTTTCAGCAGTAAAAGAGAACTGTTCTGGTGTTATTATATATATTTTAGATTCATTATTAATTATGTTTTTTATCTCATTAAAACAGTAGGTAGTTTTACCTGTACCTGCTGTTCCATATATAAATCTAAGTCCCATTTTTTTCTCCTTTACTCTACAAAAAATATTACGCAGTTTTATTTTCTTCTCTTTTCCAATAAAATAAATATTGCTGAGCAATACCTGCTAAATTACCATACTTTTTCTCTGCCAAACTTCTAATTTGCTTTTTATCTATTTTTTTCTCATCTTCACTTTTAATATATAACTCATTCATAACTCTTCTAACCCATACATCAACTGGGAAAACATCAAATCGTTTCATAGAAAAAAGCATAATACAATCTGCAACCTTATCTCCAACACCTGGAAGTTTATTTAGCTCTTCTCTTAGCTTATCAGAATCAGTTATCTCTTGTAACTTATCTAAATCAACTTCTTTATTTAAAATAAGCTGAGTAGTATCGTGTACCCTTTTATCTCTAAATCCCAATCCTAAATCTCTTAAATCTTGTACAGAAGCCTTACTTAGCTCTTCTACTGTTGGGAAAGTATAATAAGTATTTCCATTCAAGCAAATTGGTTTTCCATACTTTGCAGAAATCCTTTCAATAATCTTTTTAATACGAGGAATATTATTATTAGCAGAAATTATAAAAGAAATAATAGTCTCCCATAAATCCTGCTTCAAAATTCTAATACCTTCTCCATATTTAATACTTTCCTTAACATTATCATCAACATTAGCAAGAACTTTTTTAATAGCCTCATAATCTGTATCTAAATCAAAATAATCCCTACAAATATCCTTAATATTACCACCACAAATGCCAGAAAACACAATTTTCTCATCAGTTTCTCTAACATTTAAAACATTATCCTTAAACACACCAGTATAGCTTCCATCTTCATTCTCATTCCACCTAAAACACTGTCCACAATCAAAAATGTGCTTAGGATTAAACGATTTCATCTTATCAATAACATAAACTTGTTCATTCATAAATTATTACCTCTAATTAGTAATTGTAACATATATAAAATAAAAATTCTAGGTATTTTTTGGGGAAAGGCAAAAAAGCAGAATGATTATTTTTTATTTGCTTGATATTATCACTAACACAATTATCAAGGCAATTGCTATGATTGTTATACCTACTAGTCCAAAAAGTAGTAGATATATTATGTTTCTGTGTATGTAAGATGGCAACTCACTCTGCTTATCTGATTTTCTGTATTTTATAATATACTACATTAAATTTCAAAATCAAGTCTAAATGACAATTTTGTATTCAGTATCACTAATTTTCTCCAACTGAGTTTCAGGTTTTAGGCAGACTATAGGTCGGATTCCTTGTGATGAATAATAATAGTTATTGCGCCCTAAACGTCCATTATACCCTACTCTAACCACATATCCATCACTATTTTCATCAGCTGATGGGGAACTAATCCACATTCCTAATGTATTTGTATCATCTTTTATTACATATAAACTTTCATCAACATCTAGTTCACTTACAGCATAATCATTTTCTCCTTCAGTCCAACTTACATAGTATCCTTTTGAATTTGCAGTACAGTATAATATTTTTTCAGGATGTGTTTTATTATATGATTCTATAAACATCTCCAATGTTGGTCCTCCTATTGCATATTCTGCATATTCTCGATTTACATATTTTGCACTCCATACATTAGTATCTAACATGAATGCTACTGCTTTTATATTGCTATTTGTGCTTGAAGACTCTACTTCTAAATATTTTTGTATCCATTTCTTTACTCTTGCATCTGTTATACTTACTCCCCCTGCATAATCATTATATACATTATTAAAAGATAATTTATAATCGCTATTTTTTGTAACCGGAGTTTCTTTTGCTCCTGCTGGACAATAATCATAATGTATATAGTCATCTGCTATTAAATACACATTACTTTTATCTGCATAAAATATTCTCCATTGTACATTTGGGTCTCCACTTGGAGTTATATAATTTGTTACATATCCTCCAAAATGTTCTTCCGGATTATTTGCTATATCCAAACTTTCTAATATCTCTGGCTCTGCGGTTTCTATATTTCCTTCTTCTAAGTAATTTTGAAAATATTTCTCTATTTCATTTAACAATTGCTGTTCTTTTACTATACTATTATTATACTTTGATACCACATTCTCAGCATTTTCTATTATACTTCCTTGTCCTGTTAAAGTACTAAGTGTCACTCCTGCTAAAATTAATAATACAATTATTGTTATTATAAGTGCTATCAACGTCATTCCGCTTATTTATTTTCATATATAATTACTCCTTCCTAAATTTTGTAGAGTAGCCCAAAAAGTTAATATATATTATTTTGAAGTCCGAGGAAGTTATACGTCGTACGCTCCCACCCGCGAAGCCTTTGTAGAGGCGAAAAATAATATATATTAACTCCTTGGACGGCTACCTCAAAAAAGCAAAACAAAAAGACACATAAACTTAGCCCATCAGCTAAGTTCATATGTCTTAATAATCTATATATTTCTCCTATTTAATTTCTCTAATATACTACCTGTGTGTGTGTGTGTGTACAAACACAAGGCTTTCAGCGCTTATTCTCATCTGCACCATTCCTCTTTCTTTCGTTTATCTGCAACAATTATATTATAGCCACACAATATTTGCAATACTTTTTTCTACAAACATGCATATTTAATATTTTTTTGCCAATACTTTTTCTAATTCTTTTATTCCTAATCCTGTACATTTTTTTATAATTTCTATATTAATATTATTTTTCATCATCTCTTTTGCAGTTTCCATTTTGCCATACTTTACTCCATTTTTCATTCCGTAACTTTCTTCCTTTTCTTATACCGAATCTTCTCTCCATCACTTTTCCCTGTGTCATATGCAGATATTTCATCTCTTTCTGCTTTCTCTCTTAACTCCTGCCATCTTCTTGTTGCTTCATC
>CALXMH010000028.1 GCA_944389425.1 uncultured Clostridia bacterium | reverse complement strand
GAAATGGATGGTTATAGAGAATTAAAAAAAGAGCAAGAGAAGAATGCAAAAAAACTTAAAGAAGCTAATAACAAGAGTGATAAGCTAAATTATAAGACAGAAGAAATAAATAATATATTAGATAATTTAAAACCATCAACATTTAATAAGAATAATAAGCAAATTTCAAATGAAGATGTTGAAAAAATTAAAAATTATGCTAAAGAAGTAGAAGACACTACTAGAAGTATAAGAGGTGTAAATAATCTAAATGTTATTATTGATAATATTGAACAGAATTATAAAGACTTAGTAAATGATAGAGATAGATTATATTATAGTAATAACGAGAAAGATACCACTATTGCTAATTTAAAAGAAGAGATTGAATTTAAGAACAAAAAAATTAATAAATTAGAGTTGGCATTAGATAAAGTAAAAACGGAATTAAGTAGATTCAAGGATTTTTGGAGAAGATTGATAAAAAGATTTCAAATAAAAATTATGGATGAAAAATTTGAGGATATTCCAGAAGAAAAAAGAAATTATACAATAGTTGCAGAAGACTTAGAAACAAGCGGAATATTTGATGATAATGATGCAGAAATAGTAAAAAATCCAAGCAGAAAGATACTAACTAAAGATGAACTAGCAGAAATACAGGCGAAAAAAGGGAAAAATAAGAATGACTATAATTTGAATTAAGGAGGGTTCTAAAGTATGTCAAATAAAGATAATATCTATTTTAGTAGAGAAGAGTATAATAAATTAATGCAGATTATTATAGATAATAAAAACTGTAAAGATGAAGAGATTAAATGTAGAGCTGAACAATTAAATGAAAAGTTTGAAAAATATGTTTATGTATATGAAAAACAAACAGAAGGAAAATTAGAAGAAGGTGTTATATTTAGAGCATATTCAAATGAATTAAAATGGATTGTTCAAGAATGTATGTATTTAGTAAGAAAAAAAGCTAAATTAGATTATTACGAAAAATTAAAAATAAAAGAAAAAAAGGAGAAATAGTTATGAATAGTGAATTACCAAAAACAAAAATAGATGAAAGAACTGGAATTGAATATCATTTAGAAGGAGATTATTATATTCCAAATTTAACAATACCAAAGCAGGAAAAGATAATTCTTAATAAATATGGTAGAATGCGATTAAATTATTTAAAAGAAAATAAAAAAGTTGAATACTCAATAATGTTAATGGATGGAACATTAAATAGCCATTTAAAAGAAATTCAAGAAACTGCAACTGAAAGAGTAGAACAAATAATCAAACAACTAAAAGTCAAAAGTAATTTAACAGAAGATATGAAAAATACAGATATGCTTTATTGGGTTGGTATGATGAATAATTTTAAGAATCAAGCAGAAGAAATAATTTTTAATGAATTAATATATGTATAGGAGATGATGCGAATGAAGAATTTAAGAGAAGTAAAAGATGATTTATTAAAAGAATGGATAGAATTTAGAGGAGAAACAGCCTTTTGTGAGATGACTCCTCAAGATAAAAAGTATTGTATTTACTTTGATGAGATTGCAGATAAAATACTTAAGAATGTTCCTGAACAGAATAAGGAATATGTTAAGAAGCAACTAGATCAACTTGATAAAAATTTTATGGACTACTTATATTACTGGAATGAGAAGTACTATAGAAATGGTTTTGCAGACGTAATCGAACTATTAGAATTATAACACACAGGATGTAGAGAATAAATTGTATTCCCTACGTCCTATTTTATTTTTAATTATTAGTGATTTTATTGTAAAAATCGACTAAAATTGATATAATAGTTTCCAAATAAATATATATTTATAGAAAGAGGAATAAGTATGAACAAAACGAATATGATTTTAATTTGTATTATAATTGCATTAGTTTCAGGAATTATTGGCTTTATAATAGGAATGAATGTTAAAGAAAGTAATGGAATAAATTCAAGTTCAGTAAAAAACGAAGAACAGAATCTTGTTGGAACATATAAAACAAATACGTGGAATGGAAAAGAAGCTATTATTGCATTAAAAAGTGATAAAACAATGATATGCCCAAATGGAAGTGGAACATGGTCATTTGAAGATGGTAAACTTTATATTGAATATGATTACGATTTACCACAGATTTCAGAAGATGGACGACAAGAATATGAAAAATCACATAAAAAACAAGAAGTTACAATTGTAGAAAGTGGTTTGATGCTAAGTGGTCATTTCTTTGAAAAAATAAGTAAATAAGAATAGTAGTATACTGGATTATTAAAGGTGATGTTATTTATGTCAGATAAATTAATTAATAATAAAGAATTAATGAAAGAATGGGATTATGAAAAGAATACTGAATTAGATCCTACAAAACTTAATATAGGCAGTGGAAAAAAAGCATGGTGGATTTGTAGCTCATGTGGAAATAAATGGAGAACACAGATTTATCTTAGAAAGAAACATGGTTGCCCTTTTTGTGCTCATAAGAAAGTTGGTCTTGCAAATGCTAAAATTAAAAATGTAAGCAACTCATTAATAAACAAGTTTCCTGATGTTGTTAAAGTTTGGAATTATGAAAAAAATGAAGGATTAAAACCTGAAGATTTCTTATATCAATCTAATAAAAAAGTATGGTGGAAATGTTCAAAGTGTGGTAAAGAATGGCAGTCACCAATTTGTGCTAAATCACACACTACTATTTGTAAAGAATGTACTTATAAAGATAATAAACGAGTGTATGTAAAAGAAGGAATAAATGATTTAAAAACTAAAAATCCAGAACTTTTAAAAGAGTGGGATTATGATAAAAATACTATTCTTCCTAGTCAAGTTTCACCTAAATCTGCAAAAATGATATGGTGGAAATGTGAAAATGGACACTCTTGGAAGAACTCCCCTTTGAATAGAACAAAACATGAATCTAATAAATGTCCATATTGTGCAAATCAAAAAATTTTAAGAGGTTTCAATGACTTTGCAACTCTATATCCAGAATTATTAAAAGAGTGGGATTATGATAAAAATACAACAAACCCATATGATATTATAAAAGGTTCACATTTGAAATTCTACTGGAAATGCAAAAATGGTCATTCTTATATTTCTAGTGTTGGAAATAGAATTAAAGGAACAGGTTGCCCATATTGTGCTGGACAAAAAGTGTTAGAAGGTTATAATGATTTAGCAACAACAAATCCTGAATTATTAAAAGAATGGGATTATGAAAAAAACATTATTAAACCTACTGAAATATCTTCAGGAAGCGGAATCAGTGTATGGTGGAAATGTAAAAATGGACACTCTTGGAAGTCTATAATAGTTAATAGAACAAAAAATGGAAAACGAGGATGCCCTATTTGCTCAAATAGAATATTATTAAAAGGCTATAATGATCTAGCAACAACAAATCCTGAATTATTAAAGGAATGGGACTATGAAAAAAATACAATTAAGCCTACTGAAATAATTGCTGGAACAACAAAAAAAGCATGGTGGAAATGTGAAAAAGGTCATGAATGGTATGCAACAGTTGTTAGCAGAACGAAAAATCATTTTTGCCCAATATGTAATTCAAGTAAACAAACTTCTATTTCAGAAAAATCAATAGTTTATTATTTGAATAATGCAAATATCCATTTAATAGAGAATTATAAAATTGGTAAAAAAGAACTTGATGTTTTTATTCCAAACATGAACATAGGTATTGAATATGACGGACAATACTTTCATAGAAGTGTTAAAAAAGATTTAGAAAAAAACAAATTATGTGAAAGTAAAAAAATAAAACTAATAAGAATTAGAGAACCTGAATTACCTATTTTAAATAGTACATCAATAGATTTTAGAATATCTACATTGACTCATGATCATTCATATATGAACGACGTATTGAGAAAATTATTAGAGTATTTGAAAGTAGAAAAAATAGATGTAGATGTAGAAAGAGATTTTAATGAGATTTATTCATTATATCAAAAAGGTGAAAAGAAAGAGTCTATTATTAATGAATATCCAGACTTAATTAAAGAATGGGATTATCAAAAAAATGTTGATATTAATCCTGAAATAATTTCTAAAGGAACTCATATCAATGTATGGTGGAAATGTCAGAAATGTGGATATTCATGGCAAGCTTTTGTATATAGTAGAACAACTGGAAGTGGTTGTCCTAGATGTTCAGGAAGATTAAATGTAAAAAAACCAAGTAAATTGAAAATAGGAGAAAATGATTTTCAAACAGAATATCCAGATTTATCAAAAGAATGGGATTTTAAGAAAAATAAAATAGCACCTAATGAATTAACAAGTGGCTCAAATATAAAAGTATGGTGGATATGTGATTTAAATCACAGCTATGAAGCGAGTATTTATAATAGAGTAAAAGGAACAGGTTGTCCATATTGTGCAAACAAAAAGGTATTAAAAGGCTATAATGATTTAGCAACGACAAATCCTATTCTATCTAAAGAATGGAATTACTCAAAAAATAGTATTAAACCTGATGAAGTAATGAACTTTACTAAGAAAAAAGTATGGTGGATTTGTTCAAAAGGACATGAATGGCAAGCAGATATAGGCTCACGTTCTTCAGGAAGTGGTTGTCCAATTTGTAGTGGAAGACAAGTTTTAAGCGGTTATAACGATTTAACAATAACTAATCCTGAATTATTAATCTTTTGGGATTACGAAAAAAATATTATACATCCAAATGAAATTGGAAAAGGAAGTCATGTAGATATATGGTGGAAATGTTCAATTTGTGGACAGTCTTATTCTAGAAAAGTATATCAACAAGTAGCCAGGAAAGGCAAATGCCCTATTTGCAAAAATAAGAAGATAATAGAGTGATTTTTTATTACTCTATTTTATCATTTTTAAAAAAATATAGGTTTAAAATAGATATGTCACATGTACAATGAAAAATAAATATTGAAAGAGAGTACCAAAAATGATATTGTTTAAATAACCACAAATAAACAGTATTGGAGGTACTCTCTATGGGTAATAATATCACACAAAAATTAAAATATAAAGAGTCTGTAGTAAAATTTTCATATAGATATGGAGTGACAAAAGCAGCAATAAGGTTTGGAGAGTGTAAAAGAACAGTATATAGATGGCGTGAAAGATATGATGGAAGTCTAGAAAGCTTGAAAGATAAGTCTAGAAAGCCACATCATCATCCAAATGAGCATACAACGGAAGAAATAAAATTAATAAGAAATTATAAGGCGAATAATAAAAAAACAGGCTTAGTAGTATTATGGATTAAATTAAGACAGGCAGGATATACAAGAACAGTGCAAGGGTTGTATCATGTAATGATAAGACTAGGAATATATGAAAAGGCACCAAGTAAAAAGAAGAAATACCAGCCGACAGAATGGATTACAGGAAAATATCCGGGAGAAAAAGTACAAGTAGATGTGAAATATGTACCCAAGGAATGTATGAGCCTAGAATTACAAGAAAAGAAGGAAAAGTTTTATCAATATACAGCAATAGATGAATTTACTAGGTTAAGATATACGTGGTTTACTAATGAACATAGCACATATATGTCAGCAGAATTTGTAAAAAGATTAATAAAATATTTTCCATTTAAAATAGAGACAATACAAACAGATAATGGATTTGAATTTACAAATAGACTAAGTTGGAATGCATTTATGAAGAAAAAGAAAACAATGTTTGAAGAGATACTAGAAGAAAAAGGGATAAAATACAAAGTAATAAAACCGCATACACCAAAACAAAATGGAAGAGTAGAAAGAAGTCATAGAAAAGACCAAGAAAGATTTTATTATGGAAAAGTATTTTGGAGTTTAGAAGATCTAAGGAACAGAGGAGCAGATTGGAGAAAAGAATACAATAATTTTCCAATGAGACCGTTAGGATGGCTTAGTCCCAACGAGTTCCTAAAAAAATATAAAAGTCAAGGAGAATTGGTTAGAACAATATAAAGTACTCAAACCATATATTTTTCAAAAAAGTGTGACATATGATTGACTAACCTACAACTCTATTTTATCATTTTTAAAAAAATCCCTTGATTTTTCTTAAATGATTTGATAATATATTTATAACTTGAATGACTATTTAGTTATTCGTCAAGAGAGCTAACGAGTTGTAAACGTCTACTTCGTTGGCACCACGAGAGTAAGAAAACAGCGATTTTCTTACTCTCTATTTTTTTGTGCAAAATCCAAATTTGCTAACTGATTATGTTATTGACAATTTGATTTTTTTTGTTATTATATAATATAAAAGATTAAAGATATCAAACTTATAAAATTAAAAAACTTTAAAATTAATAAATGGGGGATATAAATGGAAGAAGCAAAAAACGAATACAGAGTAAGAAATATTTGTGGCGGATTATTTATATTTGTAGGATTTTTTGGTATATTTATATATGGAATATTACCTGGTATTTTTATGATGCTAGTTGGAATAAGCTTATTGCCTATATTTTATAAAAAAATAAAATTAAACACTAAATATATGCAAATTGTTTTGCCAATAATATTACTAGTTATATTGACGACGATTATTCAAAATGGTAATAATAACATTAGTGAGACAAATACTAATATAATACAAGGAAATAAAATTCTTGAAATAACCAGTTTGAAATTTGATGAATCTGAAATTGAATTAGATATAAAAGAAAAAAAGGATATTATTTTAATAATATCACCAGAAAAAGCCAATATAGATAATTTAGAATTTTGTACATCAAATAATGAAATTGCAATTTTGGAAAAAACAGATTTATATAATACAGAAGGCAACATAAATTTAAGAATTAAGCCTATTTCCGAAGGAATTTGTGAGGTTTATGTTAAGTCTAAAAATGAGATAGAGAGTAATAAAGTAACTGTAAAAGTAATTGATAATGAAAGAATAGAACAAGAAGAGCAAGCTAGGAAAGAAGCGGAAGCACAAGCAGAGAACGAAAAACAATCAACAATTACAAAAAATAATAATTCTGCTGAGAAACAAAGCACTACTTCAACAAATAATTCTGATACGGTGAAAAAGCCTAACACAAGTACTACATCAGCTACTGAAACTAATTCTAACAATACACAAGGAAAAGAAGTATATAGAACACCAACTGGTAAAAGATATCATTTTGATCCGGATTGTGGAGGAAAAAATTCGTACCAAATAACATTAGATGCTGCGAAATCAGCAGGACTAACACCATGTAAAAAATGTGCAATGTAAAAAGCAAATGAAAAGGTAAATATAACCATTTCATTTGCCTTTTTTTAATATGTATGATATTGTTTAGCTACAAAAACAAAGGAACAGATTACCTTAAAAATACTAAAATTATGGTATGTGATATATGCTTATTGGCTTATATGGGAAATATTCCAACAGGAATATGCTAAACATGTAAAGTACCATATTTGAAAATATTGGAGGTAAAATAATATGAAAAATGAACATGAATATAAAAATTTTAAAAAAAGTAATAAGAATTGTCTATGTTTACCAGTAGGAACTACAAATTCAATAATTTTAATTATAACAGTAATTGCTACATTATTATGCATAATATATTTACTATACATATTTAATTACATTCCACATAAAAAATACAGCAATGCAGATTTTAACATTCAAACATATACAAGCAAAATCGACAAAGATGAAGATGGAATAGATGACCAAACCGACATATTAAATAATGTAAGAGAATATATTAAAACTAAACCAAAATACAAAAGCAAATATTATGCTAGTGGATATCCAAACGATGGTTATGGGGTATGTACAGATGTAGTAGCATTTGGACTAAAAGGTGCTGGGTATGATTTAATGCAACTAGTAAATGAGGACATAATAAATAATAGAGATAAATACAACATAGAAAATGTTGATAAAAATATTGATTTTAGAAGGGTTAGAAATTTAATGATTTATTTTGAAAATAATGCTATTTCCTTAACTACTGATATTTATAAAATTGAAGAATGGCAAGGTGGAGATATAGTAATTTTCAAAAATCATATTGGTATAGTATCAGATAAAAGAAATGAAAAAGGAATTACATTTATTATTCACCATGCAAATCCATTTCAAAAATATTACGAAGAAGATATTCTAGAATTAAAAAATGATATTGTAGGTCATTATAGAATGACATAGAAATTGATAATTAACATAATATGTGATATAATGTAACAAGTATGAATTTGTTTACCCAAAAAGTATATTTAAGCTTGGAGGGTAAAACCTCCAAACAATTAAAGGAGGTTTTCAAAATGAAAATTGGTTTTTATGCAGGAAGTTTTGATCCATTTACAAATGGACATTTGCATGTTATTGAAAAATCTGCTAAGCTTTTTGATAAAGTAATTGTGGGAATTGGTGTTCATCCAAAGAAACAGCGGAGATTTGACAAAACAATTATGCAAAATGCCATAAAGGAAGTATTGTTAAAAAAAGGATTAAATAATGTAGAGGTTATATTATATAACAATCTTTCCGTAGATGTAGCAATGGAATACAACTCCACATTTCTTGTAAGAGGAATCCGTAACGACATGGACTATGAATATGAAGAAAATATTGCCTCAATAAACGAAGAAATATCCGGACTCGATACAATATATATAAGAGCTGGTACTCTGGGCAATATAAGTTCTAGCATGATAATGGAACTTTTAAGGAACAACAAAGATGTAACCAAATACCTCCCAAAAGAAATTCTAACAGCAATCAAAAAATAAAAACCAAAAAAAGCATGAGAAAAACTTTTCCTCATGCTTTTTATATTGGGGACGTTTCCTAATGGGGATTTTTACCCCACTGGGGACACATCTTCAAATACATAAAAGTTGCGATTTAAATATATAATGTGCTATAATATTTCAAAAATAATTGCTATTTAGCATTTAAAATATAAAAATAAATGGAGACAAAAATGCGTAATATTAAAATTATAATAGAATATTTTGGAAAAGGGTTTAACCGGTTGGCAAAAACAGCCAGACAAATTAAATATACAAGGTGAAATAGAAAAAGCAATTTTAGAAATTACAGGAGAAAAAGTAGATTTAATAGCTTCTGGAAGAACTGATGCAGGAGTGCATAGTTTAGGGCAAACTGCTAATTTTAAAATTGAAAACCAAATACCAGTAGAAAAAATTCCTTTGGCAATTAATTCTAAATTAAAAAAGACAATTAGAGTAAAAAGTGCAGAAGAGGTAGAAGAAAGATTTCATTCAAGGTACAATTGCAAAGGAAAAAAATACAGATATGTAATTAATAATGCGCCAATAGAAAGTGCATTATATAGAGATTATGAACTTCATATTGGAAACAAATTAGACATACAAAAAATGCAAGAAGCTGCAAATTTTTTGGTAGGAAAATTTGACTTTTCTGCATTTAAATCAAGTGGCACAAGTAGCAAAAATAGTGTTAGAGAAATATACAAGGCAGAAATTATAAAAACAGGAGATAGAATAAACATAGAGCTTACAGGAAGCGGATTTTTATATAATATGGTAAGAATAATCTCTGGAACACTTGTAGACGTAGGCCTTGGAAAACTAGAACCTCAAGAAATACCTAAAATTATAGAATCTAAAAACAGAGACAATGCCGGAAAAACATTACCACCCCAAGGATTATACTTAGTAGAAGTATACTATGGGGACGTTTCCTAATGGGGAATTCTACCCCACTGGGGACACATCTTGGAAAGAATATTTTTTCGAGTATTTCCCTTGCAATTTTTGGAAAAACGTGATATTATAATTAGCACAATAATTTTAAACCATTGAAAAAGCAAAGTAGATAAACTAAAAAAATATATTTAAAGAGAATGTAGATTGTAAGCTGAAAGTCTACTAATATATGGCTTATCGAAATTTCACTTTGGAGGGTTTTGCTAAAATTTTTAAGGTAAAAGTAGGCAAAAACGGTGGCCACGTTATAGCTATTTTGAGTGATTAACATTATTGTTAATAAATTAGGTGGTACCACGGAAAATATAAAGTCCTTTCGCCCTATATAAGGTGAATGGACTTATTTTTATATGGAGGTAAAAATGAAAGAGAAAATTGAAGAAATTAAAAACTTGGCAAAAGAAAGCATTAAAACAGCCGAAGATTTAAAAGCATTAGATGAAATTAGAGTAAAATACTTAGGTAAAAAAGGTGAGTTAACAGCTATTTTAAGGGGAATGGGCTCTTTAAGTGCAGAAGAAAGACCAATTGTTGGAAGTATGGTAAATGAAGCAAAAGACGATCTAGAAAAAATAATTAAAGATAAGGAAGAATTACTAAAAACACAAGAGTTAGAGAAAAAGCTAGAAAAAGAAAAAATAGATATAACACTTCCATCAGATAAAATAAGAAGAGGAAGTAAACACCCAATAAATAGAGTAATAGAAGAATTAGAAGATTTATTTGTATCTATGGGATACGATGTTGTTGATGGACCAGAATTAGAAACAGACGAATATTGTTTTGAAAGATTAAATCTTCCAAAAGGACACCCAGCAAGAGATATGCAAGATAGCTTTTATGTAACATCAGAGTATTTGCTAAGAACACAAACATCAGCAGTTCAAGCAAGAGTAATGATGGCAAACAAAGAAAAAACACCAATTCGTGTAATATGCCCAGGCAAAACATATAGAAGAGATGATGATGCAACACATTCACATCAATTTGGTCAAATAGAAGGTTTGGTAATAGATAAAAATATTTCACTAGCAGACCTAAAAGGAACACTTGAAGTATTTGTTAAAAAAATGTTAGGAGAAAATTCAAAGTTAAGATTTAGACCAAGTTATTTCCCATTTACAGAACCATCTTATGAGGTAGATGTAAGCTGTTTTAAATGTGGAGGAAAAGGATGTAACTTATGCAAACATACAGGATGGATAGAAATATTAGGTTCAGGAATGGTACACCCAAATGTACTAAAAATGAATGGATATGACCCAGAAGTATATAGTGGCTTCGCATTTGGAACAGGATTAGATAGACTTGCTATGTTTAAATTTGGAATACCAGACATACGTATGCTTTATACAAACGATATAAGATTTTTAAATCAATTTGATAGAAAGGAAGATTAGGAAATGAAATTAAGTACAAATTTTGTAAAAGATTATGTTGATATAGATGTAGACTTAGAAACATTGGCAGAAGATATGACAAAAGCAGGTAATGAATATGATAGTGCAGAAAAGCTAATAAATGCAACAAACCTAGTTATAGGAGAAGTGCTAGAATGCGAAATGCATCCAGATTCAGACCATTTACATGTATGCAAAGTTAATGTTGGAAAAGAAATATTACAAATAGTTTGTGGAGCACCTAATGTAAGAAAAGGTTTAAAAGTAATTGTTGCATTAGTAGGAGCAGAACTTCCAGGTGATGTGAAAATTAGAAAAAGTAATATAAGAGGAGTAGAATCAAATGGAATGATGTGTTCAATTGCAGAATTAGGAATTGAGCACAAATTCTTATCAGAGGAAGACAAAAACGGAATTCACGAATTACCACAAGATGCAGTTCCAGGAGAAGATCCAATTAAATTTATGCAAATGGATGATGGAGTAATAGACTTCGATTTGACAGCAAACAGAGGAGACTTACTTAGCATATTGGGAATGGCACATGAGATAGCAGCAATTTACGATAAGCCAGTAAAAGACATAGACCTAAGCCACAAAGAAGACAGTGAAGACATAAGCAAAAAATTTAAAGTAGAAGTAAACACAGAAAATTGCTCAATTTTCTTAGCTAAAAAAGTAGAAAATGTAGTTATAAAAGAGAGCCCATTGTTTATAAAAAACAGACTAATAGCATCTGGTATAAGACCAATAAACAATGTTGTAGATATAAGTAACTATGTAATGCTAGAAACAGGTCAACCATTACATTTTTATGATGCCGATACATTAAAAGGAAAACTAGAAGTTAGAATGGCAAAAGATAATGAAAAATTAACAACACTAGACAATATAGAAAGAACGTTAAAATCAGATGATATAGTAATTTCAGATGGAGAAAGAGCAATAGGGCTAGCAGGAGTAATGGGAGGATTAGATACAGAAATTACAGAAAACACAAAAAATATAATTATAGAATCTGCAATATTTGATGCCGTGAAAATAAGAAAAACATCAAAAGAAGTATTAAGAAGTGAAGCAAGCAGTCGATTTGAAAAAGGATTAGACCCAAATAGAACATATATGGCAATTGAAAGGTCATGTAATTTATTAGAAAAATATGCAGATGCTAAAATTGTAGGTGGACTTGCAAAATTCGATAAGTCTGATTTATCAGATTCTAAAATAGATATAACATTTGATAAAATTAATGCAATACTTGGAATTAATGTACCAGAAGATGCAGTAATAGATGTATTTAGGAGATTAGGATTTAAGTCAGAAGTAGAAGGAAATATAGTGCATGTATCTGTTCCAAAAAGAAGAGTAGATATTAGTATAAAAGAGGATTTAATAGAAGAAGTAGGAAGAATTTATGGAGTAGATAATATTGTAGGCAAACTTCCAGAGCTACCATTAAAACAAGGAAGCTACAATAAAACTTTAAGACAAATTAGAAACAAAATGATAGACTTAGGTTTAAATGAGACATTATCATATATTTTAGTAAATACAAAAGAGTCAACTCAATATGCAGTTATGCCAGAAGGATACGAAAATGCAAAATTATTAGACCCAATGACAGAAGAAAGAAACACTTTAAGATATAGCATGATTCCATCACTTGTAAAGATATATGAATATAACAAAGATCGTAATCAAAAAGACGTATGTTTGTTTGAAATTGGCAAAGGTTTTTATAAAAAAGGTGAAGAATATGGGGAAACTTTAAAGTTATGTGCTCTTATGACAGGGGAGTATTACCAAGGAATAAAAACTAGAAAGCAAGTTGATTTTTACACAATTAAAGGTGTAGTAGAAGAAATGCTAGACTATATTGGATATTCTAATAGATATAGTTTTGTTGTGAAAAATGAATTACCAAAGGAATTTCATCCATATCAAACAGCTGAAATTTCTGTTAATAATGATATTGTTGGTATTGTTGGAAAGTTGCATCCTATTAATTTTAAGGAAGCGGTTTATGCTTTTGAGATTGATTTGGATAAATTGTTAGATAAAAAGGTTGGAAAGATGAAGTATAAAGAAGTTTCTAAATTTCCAAGTGTTAAAAAGGATATTGCAATTATAGTTAATAAAGATATAACTTCACAAGAAATAGCTATGGCTATAAAAAAGGCTGCTGGAAGATTGCTATTATCTAGCAATGTGTTTGATGTTTATACAGGTGCAGGAATTGAGAATAACAAAAAAAGTATTGCTTATTCGTTGGAGTTTGGTACTAATGAAAGGACATTGACAGATGAGGAGATTAGTGGCTTAATGGAGAAAATTGTTGCTGCTTTGGAGAAAGAGTTTGGGGCTGAACTTAGAAAATAGGATAGACAAATAATTTTTCAAAAATACTTGCACATTAAAACATAATCATATATAATTGTGTAAGATTAGCAAAAGAGGAGGAATAATAAATGGACAAGATTAAAAGTAAAGGAGCTATTATTGTTTGTGCAGTGGCAATTGTTTTAATTATTGTATTATTAGTTGTTCAAGGAGGAAATAAAGAGCCTGTTAATAATTCTGTAAATAATGAACCAGCAAATAATATGAGTGAACCAGCTCAAAATAATACTGTGACAGAGGAGTTTGTTGAGACACAAGCAGATGGAACAAAGGTAAATACTAGTGAGCAATTAAAGAAAACTAAAACAGTTGATGGTTTAGAGATTAGCAATATTAGATTAATTGAAAATGGTGGATTAAGTGAAATTGTGGCAGATGCTAAGAATACAACAAGTTCTACTATTGATGAATTAAACATGACAATTACAGTATTAGACAAAGAAGGAAATACTATGACAACATTAGATACAAGTGTATATAGTGTAGGAGCTGGTAAAACTACAACTTTACATGCAGCTGTAACAGATGATATTGCAAATGCATATGATTTTATAGTTACAAAAAAATAGAAAATTAGAGTAAAAATATTGAATAAATCCTTGTTTTGTGTTATAACAAAATAAGGATTTATTTTTTACAAAGAGGAGAGATAGTTTAAATGGATAAGAGTAAATTTTGGGTAAAACTAGTAGCTGCAATTGTTTTAATTGCGCTTGTTTCAGCATCATTCTTTTCATTAATGTTTTATTTGTTTAGATAATAAAGCATATTAGCCAAGACTTTACTTAAAAATATAAATCTTGGCAATTTTTATATAAAAGAGGTAAAATATGTTAGAAAATTTTCAAACTGTATTTCGTAATTTTTACGAAAATAATATAGCAGATTATATAGAACTTTTGCACCAATATCCAATAAAATTAGTATTACTAATAATAGATTTAACAATTGTTATTTTCCTTGGATATAAATTGCTTCAAATAGTAAGAGATACAAGGGCATGGCAATTATTAAAAGGAATTGTATTTTTAATAATTGCAACAGCTCTTAGTGGATTATTACAATTAAATATTTTAAACTTTATATTATCTTCTTGCATGACATATGGTGCTTTGCTTTTGATTGTTGTATTCCAACCAGAACTAAGAAGAGCATTAGAGCAACTTGGAACTAGCAAGTTAACTAGATTTTTTGGTATAGATAAAGATATAGCAACAAAAACAAGAGAAAATATATACAAAATAGTAATTGCAGTAACTGAACTTGCCAAAACAAAAACAGGTGCTCTTATAGTAATAGAGAGAGACATACAGTTAAAAGATATTATAAGTTCTGGAATTTATATGAATGGAGATATTTCGCCACAATTACTAGTAAATATATTTACACCAAATACACCACTTCATGATGGTGCAGTTATAATAAGCGAAAACAAAATTGCAGCAGCAGCATGTATGCTTCCACTTGCAAGTGATAAAGATATTGCAAAAGAATTAGGAACAAGGCATAGAGCCGCAATAGGAATTTCAAAGGAATCAGATGCTATTGCAATAGTTGTTTCAGAAGAGACTGGTAAAATTTCTATTGCAAAAGATGGAACACTTATTGCAGACCTAAAAGAAGAAGCTTTAAAGAAAATATTAATAAAACACATAGTAGCAAAAAGATTCCCACAAGATAATAAAAATGCAACATCTAAAATAGAAAATGTAAAAAACAAACTGAAATCTAAATTCAAAAAAGAAGAAAATAAAAAAGATGCAAATTAAAAAACATAAGAGAAGGAGTATATAAAAAATGGCTGAAAACCGCATAGCTGTACACACACACACACACAGGTAGTTTGTTAGAGAAAATAAATAGGAGAAATATATAGATTAATAAGGCATATGGACTTAGCTTGGTGGCTAGGTTTATGTGTCTTTTTGTTTTGTTTTTTAAAATTAGCCGCCCTAGGAGTTCATATATATTATTTTTCGCCTCACATGGCTTCGCGGGTGGGAGCGTACGACGTATAACTTCCTCGGACTTCAAAATAATATATATGAACTCCTAGGGCTACTCTAAAAAAATATTCATTATTAATTATTCACTATTCATTATTCATTAATTTGAAGTAGTATCCGTATAGGGTTAGTAGTTTTTGGAGATAATATGATAAGATAGAAAAAGTAAAAAACAAATGAAAGAGGGTAAGAAAAAATGCAAGAAAATGTAAATTGTATAATAAAACTAGTCAAAAATTCTCAAATAAAATTGAGCAAATTTGACTAGTTTTTTTCTTTATCTT
>CALXMH010000027.1 GCA_944389425.1 uncultured Clostridia bacterium | reverse complement strand
ATATTGAATTAGCTCCAATTATAATATATAATATAAATATATGTTTAACACCTGTTTAGGTGCAAATACAAAGGAGTTAGTGTATGAGGAAAGAGAAGACTGCATTTAGAAAGTTTGTGTCTTTTTTTATGCTAATTGTTTCTATATATGTTCTAATACAAGTGTATGGGATTTATAAACAGAAAAATATGAATGATTTTATTAGGGCGGAACAAATTTTGTATACTTCGGATTTTTCTAGGGATTTTGATGTTTCTTTGGGAGATGAGGGTAGTTATAGGATTAGTTCGGATAGGGCAAATGATGCTATGTTTTTTTTGCCTTTGGAGGTTACGCCTAATACATCATATAAGGTAAGCTGTATGGTTAAGACAGAGAATGTTGTGCCAAGTCATAGTAATTCTGGTGGAGGGGCTCAGATTAGCATAGAGGGGACTATTGAGAGGTCTAATTTTGTGTCTGGGACTCAGGATTGGACAGAGCTTACTTTGTATTTTAATTCTAAAAATAGGACAACTGTTAATATAGGTTTTAGACTTGGTGGTTATGATGATACTTGCACAGGTACTGCTTGGTTTGATAATATTAAACTTGAAAAAGGTATTACAGATACTTCTAATGAATGGAATTTTGTTTGCTTTGTTTTTAAAAATGTAGATGTTAGTTTGGATAATTTATATTATAATATTTCAATGAATTCAGAAGAGATTCAGCAAATTAAATCTAATATGCTTAGGTTTAAACGAACATTAGAAGAGTTTTCTGGTGGGAAAATGCAAGTTGATTATGATGTTATAGAAATAGATGAGCCAATTACTTCACTTTCTTATGATGATGAAAACGAATATTATGTTAATCCAGAGAATGTTAATAAAATTATAGATTCATATTTAAATCAAGAAGAATATGATCATATTTTTGTTGCTATGAAGTTAGGAGATTTATCTAAAAATTTAGAAATACCAGTTAATGATTGGATTGGGCTTGGTGGTATTGAGTATAGAAATGTAGGCTTTTCTAATATAAGAGTTCCAAGTGATGAAGATAGTTATATGTATAGATATGCAAGTGGCGTTAACGAATTCCCAGAGGAAGTGTATATACATGAATTTTTGCATACACTAGAAAAAAATGCCAAAGATTACGGATTTGAAAGACCTGCTCTTCATGATTATGAAAAGTTTGGATATACAAATAAAAGAGTTGTTGGATTAAAACAATGGTATTTAGATTATATGAACCATAGTATAGAAGATTCGGCTGGTAATACATATGGATTAGATAGTCAAATTTATACAAAAAAACCAGTTCATGAGAGCGATTTTATATATCCAATAGAAATAGATATTGAAAATGAACCACAAAATATTGTAGAAGAAATAAGGGGAGTTTTTAAAAATTTATTTAAACTATTTGAAAAAGTAAAACTAGAATATACAACATAAAGGAGCAAAGAAAATGAATATAGCAGATTTTGATTATGAATTACCACAAGAACTAATTGCGCAACATCCAAATGATAAAAGAGATGAAGCAAGACTTATGATATTAAATAGAAAAACTAAAACAATTGAACACAAAATATTTAAAGACATAATAGATTATTTAAATCCAGGAGATTGTTTGGTTATAAACAATACAAAAGTGTTACCAGCAAGACTTTATGGAACAAAAACAGATACTGGAATACAGGTAGAATTTTTGCTTTTAAAAAGAATTGAAAAAGACATATGGGAAGTAATGGTACGCCCAGGTAGAAGATTAAAAAAAGGAGCAGAAGTTGTTTTTGGAGATGGCATATTAAAAGGCATTGTTTTAGAGACTATGGATAATGGAAATAGAAAAGTACAGTTTGAATATGAAGGAATATTTAACGAAATACTAGATAAAATAGGCTTAATGCCACTTCCACCATATATTAAAGAAAGCTTAAAGGATAAAGATAGATATCAAACAGTTTATGCAAAATATGAAGGCTCAGCAGCTGCTCCAACAGCAGGACTTCATTTTACAGAGGAGTTGCTTGAAAAAATAAAAGCAAAAGGAGTAGAAATTGCAAATGTAACACTTCATGTAGGAATAGGAACTTTTAGACCTGTTAAGGTAGAGAATATAGAAGAACATGAAATGCATTCAGAACATTTTTACATAAAACAAGAAGATGTAGATAAAATAAACAATGCAAAAAAAGCAGGTAAACGTGTTATTGCATGTGGAACTACATCTTGCAGAGTAATAGAAACTATTGCAGACGAAAATGGGCTTGTAAAAGCTACTGAGGAAGATACAAGTATATTTATATACCCAGGTTACAAATTTAAATGTTTAGATGCATTAATAACAAATTTTCATTTACCAAAATCAACACTAGTAATGCTAGTTTCAGCATTAGCAGGAAGAGAATTTATATTAGATGCATACAAAGAAGCAGTTAATGAGAAATATAAATTTTTTAGCTTTGGAGATGCAATGTTCATTTGTTAAAGGAGGAAAAGTAGTGAAAGAAGCAGTATGGTATGAATTACTACACGAATGTAAACAAACAGGAGCAAGAAGAGGAAGAATACATACTCCACATGGCATAATAGAGACACCAGTGTTTATGCCAGTTGGAACACAAGCAACAGTAAAATCTATGACACCAGAAGAACTTAAAGAAGAAGTGAAAGCACAAATTATTTTATCTAATACTTATCATTTGTACCTAAGACCAGGTCATGAGCTTGTAAAAGAGGCTCGGAGGACTGCATAAATTTATGAATTGGGATAGAGCAATTTTAACAGATAGTGGTGGATTTCAAGTTTTCAGTTTAGGAGATTTAAGAACAATAACAGAAGAAGGCGTAGAATTTAAATCTCATTTAGATGGAAGTAGACATTTTCTATCACCAGAAAAAGTTATGGAAATAGAAAACGCACTTGGTGCAGATATAATAATGGCTTTTGACGAATGTGTTGAATATCCAGCTGAGTATGAATATACAAAACAATCTATGGAAAGAACAACAAGATGGGCTTTAAGATGTAAAGAGGCACATAAAAATACCGAAAAACAAGCACTTTTTGGAATAGTGCAAGGTGGAATGTACAAAGATTTAAGACAAAAATCAGCAGAAGATTTAATTGCATTAGATTTACCAGGCTATGCCGTAGGTGGACTTAGCGTAGGGGAACCAAAAGAACTTATGTGTGATGTGCTTGAATTTACAACAAAGCTATTACCAAAGGACAAACCAAGATATTTAATGGGGGTAGGAACACCAGACTACTTAATAGAAGCAGCAATAAGAGGAATAGATATGTGTGATTGCGTTTTACCAACAAGAATTGCTAGAAATGGAACAGCCATGACATCACACGGAAAGGTTGTTGTAAGAAATGCAACATATGAAAAAGATTTTTCACCACTAGACCCAGAATGTGATTGCTATACTTGCAAAAATTACACAAGAGCATACATAAGGCATTTAGTAAAAGCACAAGAAATTTTAGCTGTTAGATTATTATCTATACATAATTTAAGGTTCTTGACTAAACTTATGGAAAGAGTTAGAATAGAAATAGAGAATGATAATTTATTAAACTTTAAAAATGAATTTTACAAAAAATATGGTTACACTAAGGAGTAGGAGGATTTTTATATGAATTTAATAGGACAGGAATATGAAGAGAAAGACGAGAAAGTAAAAAAGATAGTTAAAATATCAATAATCGTTGCAGTAATTGCTCTCTTTATAGTATTAGGAGTATATATGTATATATACTATATGGATTCACAAACATTAAAACTATCGGTAGATGGACAAATTACACCAATGTCAGATGATTTATTTATAATAGATGAATCTGGAAGTATTTATGTTTCAATACAAGATTTTGCAAAAATTGCAGGGTATGAATATTATCAAGGTGAGTATAACAAATTTACAGAAGATTCATCAAAATGCTATATAGCAAATAAGAACGAAATTGCAGGTTTTGAACTTGGAAGCAATAAGCTTTACAAATTAGACCCAAACGATACTTCTGCAAATTATGAATGGTACGACTTAAAAGAACCAGTAAGACTTTTAAACAATAAATTGTATGTACTATCAGATGGAATAAAAACCGCATGTAATGTTAGATTTGATTACAATACAGAACGAAACAGAATACAAGTAACAACACTTAGCAGATTAGTTTCATATTACCAAGAAAAAGCTGTAAATGAATATGGATATGCTGGAATAGATACAACTTATGCAAATGAAAAAGCAATATTGTACAATATGCTTGTAATAAGAAAAGCAGAAACAGATTCAACAGGTAAAGTTATAAAAGACAAATATAAATATGGTGTAGTTACACTAGATAATAAAAATATAATAGGAACAAAATACGATAATATAGAGTTTATAGAAGTTATGCAAGAATTTTTTGTAACAAGTTCTGAAAAAGTAGGTATTTTATCAAGCGAAGGTGCACAAAAAATTGATTTAAATTATGATGAAATAAAATTACTAGATAATGAACTTAGACTTTACTATGTTTCTAACAACGACATGAAAGGTGTATTAGATAGAAACGGTAAAAGAATTGTATATATAGAATATAATCAAATAGGAGTAGATACAACACTATTCCCAAGCAATGATATAACAAACAATATGCTATTATTTGATAATTGTATACCAGTTATGAAAAATGAAAAATGGGGCTTATTTGATAAAAACGGAAATCAATTACTAGACACAGTTTATGACAGCCTTGGATATGTTGCAGGAACTAAAAAGGACACAGCTGAAAACAATTTATTAATTATACCAGAAATAGAAGGAATAGTAGTAGGATTAGGTGGAAAATACGGAATAATAAATTCAACAGGACAATTTATAGCACCATGTTCATTTGATAAAATCTATTCAATAACAAACTTAGGAAAAGATACTTACTATTTAACATATGGAACACAAACAATAACACTAGAAGAATATCAAGAACTAAGTGCAGGGCAAAACGGAACAACAACACAACCAATACAAAACCAAATAACAACACAGCCAGATCAAAACCAAGTAACAGCTGGAAATACAGTTGTACAAAATGGAGTAAATACTAATACAGTTGTAACAGAATAAAATATTAAAAACAAAAAGAAGCATACAAATTTAGTACAGACTAAATTTGTATGCTTCTTTTTTGCGTACAGATTAATATCCCTAAAATCCGACAAAACTTCTGTTTTTTCTTCAAAGGAAAATACTGGAAAATATTGTATATATAAGTTATACATAAAAAGGAGGCGAAGGTTTTGAATATTAGTTACAACAAAGAGGACAAGCTTTTAATTATGGAAATTACAGAAGAAATTGATCATCATACAACAGAAAAAATAAGGAGGAGAGCGGATTATGAAATTCAAAGATATATGCCTAAAAAGGCTTTATTTGATTTTAATAATGTTTCTTTTATGGATAGTTCAGGAATTGGGATGGTAGTTGGAAGGTATAAACTTTTAGCAATGCTAGGTGGAAGTTTAGAACTTGCTAATGTTAAACCAAGTTTGGAAAGAGTTTTTGAAATGTCGGGAGTTTTAAAAATTATACCAATTCATAAAAATGCATGTTAAAAAATATTTAAGAAGGGAATGAAAATATAAATATGAGTGATATATACGAAAATGAAATGAAATTGGAGTTTTTAAGCAAGTCTAATAATGAGGCATTTGCAAGAATTACAGTTGCTGCTTTTGCATCACAATTAGACCCAACTATTGAAGAACTGGCAGATATTAAAACAGCAGTTTCAGAAGCAGTTACAAATGCAATTATACATGGATATGAGGATAGAGAAGGTATTGTAAAAATTGAATGCAAAATGTATGCAGGGAGTATTCAAATTGAAATATCAGACACTGGCAAAGGTATTGAAGATGTAGAAAGAGCAAGAGAACCACTATATACTTCTAAACCTAATTTAGAAAGATCTGGTATGGGATTTACCATTATGGAAAGCTTTATGGACGAAGTTAAAATAGAATCTATTATAGGACTTGGAACAAAAGTGACTATGCGAAAACTAATAAAAAAGCCAGATACATTAGAATTACAAAGTACATATAATATGTAAATTACAAAAGAAGGGAGCTATTATGTATGAAATTAATAAAGAGGACATTATTGCTGCACAAAAGGGAGACCAAAAAATAATGGAA
Organism: uncultured Clostridia bacterium; assembly: GCA_944389425.1. Taxonomy (GTDB): domain Bacteria; phylum Bacillota; class Clostridia; order TANB77; family CAG-508; genus UMGS1864. The sequence goes on along the minus strand of CALXMH010000027.1, from coordinate 10,597 downwards.
AAAATTCTAAAAGACAATAATGGACTTACTTGGAGCATTGTTAAAAGGTTTTCAGGAAGAGGCTATGAAATGGAAGATTTATATCAAATAGGCTGCATGGGATTTATAAAAGCAATAAAGAGGTTTGATACAAGTTTTGATGTTAAAATTTCAACATATGCAGTACCATACATATTAGGAGAAATAAAAAGATTTATAAGAGATGATGGATTAATCAAAGTTAGCAGAAGTATAAAAGAATTAGGAATGAAAATAAGAGAACTAGAAAAAGAATATATGCAAAAAGAAGGAAAAGAAATAAATATAAATATTCTTGCTGAAAAATTAAATGTAACAAAAGAAGAAATTGCAGTAGCAATAGATTCTACAAGAACAATAGAATCTATAAATGCCGAAAGTTCAGATGACGATACTGTAAGTAAAATGGAAAAAATAAGCACAGGAACAGATGAAGCAACTATGATTGTAAATAAAATATCTATAAAAGAATTAATAGATAACTTAAATACAAGAGAAAAAGAAATAATTTTACTTAGGTATTACAAAGAAAAAACACAAACAGAAGTGGCTCAAATTTTGGGAATTACACAAGTTCAAGTTTCTAGAATAGAAAAAAGAATATTAACATCTATGAGAAGTGAGCTTAGTGCATAAAAGAGGTGTATATGAAAAGAGTAATAATATACATATTAGGAATAGTAATTATTAGTTTTTTAATTCCTATACTGCTTACCAAAAATAAAACAGAACCAGTTGCAAGTGTTAATGAAGAAGAACAAGTAAATAACCAAATAGAAGTAACTCAAAATAATTACGAATATTCTGCATATAACACAATAAAATTATTGCATGCTTCTACAAATGAAGTAGAAGAAATAAAACTAGACGAATATTTACTTGGAGTAGTATCTGCCGAAATGCCAGTAGATTTTGAATTAGAAGCTTTAAAAGCACAAGCGGTAGTAGCAAGAACATATACTATATATACAATAATTCATAATAAGGGGAAGCATGGAGATGCAGATGTTTGTGATAGTTCTGCTTGCTGCCAAGCATGGATATCCAAAGAAGATAGATTAAATAGATGGGAAGAAGCAAAAAGAGACTCAAATTGGAACAAGATTACAGAAGCGGTAAACAGCACTGCTGGCAAAATTATCACATATAATGGAGAACCAATTAATGCGTTTTTTCATTCAAATAGTGGAGGAACAACAGAAATGCCAATAAATGTATGGGGAGGAAGCGGTTATCCATATTTGCAAGTAGTAGAAACGTCTGGCGAGGAAAATTATTCACAATATGCATCAGAAGCGGAATTTACAAAAGAAGAATTAATAGAAAAAATAAAAGAAAAACATAGTGAAATACAAATAGACTGGAACAGTGAAAAGCCATTTGAAATAACAGAATACACAGATTCTGGAAGAGTAAGAACAGTAAGGTTTGGTAATGTAAACTTATCAGGAGTAGAGGCTAGAAGCATTTTTGGACTTAAATCATCAAACTTTTCAGTAGAATTAAACGGAGAAAAAATAAAATTCTCGGTAAAAGGATATGGGCATGGAGTTGGTCTAAGCCAAACTGGTAGTGACAGCTTAGCAAAACAAGGACAAAATTACGAACAAATAATTAAACATTTTTATCAAGGTGTTGAAATAATAAATTACTAAAATTAAGTATAAACTCCAAAAAATAGGAAATAATTTTATTACATAATAAAAAAATATTTTTTAGGAGGATATTATGAGAAGAGAATCAAGAAATCAGGAAAGAAATAGTTTCAAAACCTTAATATATGTATCAGGAAGTATTGCATTGCTGGCAATAATTGCATTTGTAATAGGATTTATAGCATTTAGCAATAAAATAGAAAATGATGCATCTCAAAATGGTTTTAGCACATCAAAAATTTCAGATTTAGTACCTAATACAATAAAGAATCAGACAAGCACAGAAGAAGCAAGTTCATCTATGGGAAAAACAGTGAATGAAATTCAAGATAATACTACAAGTAATAAAGTAGAAGAAAACAAAGAGCATGAAACAAGTACCTATTCTAGCAATTCTTCTTCAATAAAAAACACAACAAAACAAGAGGATGAAACAAGCAAAGTAGAAGAAACTAATGTAGAACAAACTTTTACTAGTGAAGAAGAAAAAACAGAAGTAAAAGAAGATGAAAAAGTAGAAGATCCAGTATTTACAGTTCCAGTAGAAGGAGAAGTTTTAAGAGAGTTTGCAACCGACAAACTAGTTTATTCAGAAACTCTTCAAGAATGGATTGTTCATAATGGTATAGATATTAAGGCAGACAAAACAACTGTTGTAAAAGCATCAGCTGCCGGAAAAGTAAGCTCAATAAAAAATGACCCAAGATATGGTCTTACAGTAACAATAGAACATGCAAATGGATTTAAAACTGTATATGCAAACTTGTTAACAGCTGAATTTGTAACAGAAGGCGAAGAAGTTGAAGCTGGACAAACAATTGGAACAGTTGGAAATACTGCCACATTTGAAATTTTAGATGAACCACATCTTCACTTTGAAATAATTAAAGATGGACAATATTTAGACCCAAGCACGTGCTTAATTAATGAATAATGAATAATAAAAATGAATAATGAATAATTAAAGAAAATTATTCATTATTCATTTTTTATATAATTTTAGAAAAATTATAAATATGTTTTAAGCTTTTCTATATTGTTTTCTTGAAGTTTAACAAATTCGTTTAGAATATCTTTTACTTCTGTGTCGGCATCTGGATTTTGATTTAAGAGTTTTCTTCCTTCGATTATACCCATAGTGTTTCCTCTAATTAACATTTGAGAAATTTGAGAATTACTTTTATCCATAAGAGTATTCATTTGTAAAGTTGCCCAGCCCATTACTTTTTCTCCAACATTTGTATCAGTAGGAGTAACATCTGCAACAGCTAGCCTGTTATTAATTTTATCTAAAACTTTGCCATATTCATTATATTGCATATTTAAGTCATCTCTAAAATTTCTATCTCCAACTTTTGATTGAATTACAGAAATAGACTCCATTCCCATCACTAACCCCTTATGAACTTCATCCAATATTTTTGCTTTTTTAGTATCCAAAATAAAACCTCCTTAAAAAAATTTCTAAATATATTTTGTACTAAAAATATTAAAAAAATACAAAATAATACTATATTATAAAAAACAATTTTTCCAACCAATCCAATAAAACACGCCATAACAAAGCATTTCTCAATCAACCATTCACCTGGAAAAAATCACAAAAAAACTTGATTTTTCAACCAATATGATATACTATAATAACACCAAAACAAACCAACCATCTTGATTGAACTTTAACATAAGATGTATTTAAATACAGGTATTGCAACTGTTGAATTGGCAGTAAGTGCTATTGAACTTTAACATAAGATGTATTTAAATAGAAATATATAAATGCTTTTTAGAAATTGGAATAGATTGAACTTTAACATAAGATGTATTTAAATTCTAAAAAGGTTGTCTCTAAACAACAAATGGGATTAATTGAACTTTAACATAAGATGTATTTAAATTTAACTTACCTTGTTTTAATAAATCTAACATTTGTATTGAACTTTAACATAAGATGTATTTAAATAAGATATAACGGAATAATAACAAAATATATTGTAGAATTGAACTTTAACATAAGATGTATTTAAATGATAGCAAGATAAATATAGAAACAAAAGGATTAGGTAATTGAACTTTAACATAAGATGTATTTAAATTTGCAAATTTTCGATAACGACGTACTTGTTAGACATATTGAACTTTAACATAAGATGTATTTAAATGCATTATAAAAATCAACAAACCTATGCCCACAGTAATATTGAACTTTAACATAAGATGTATTTAAATTAATTTTATGTTCTGTTTTAAATTCTTCTAATTTAATTGAACTTTAACATAAGATGTATTTAAATGGACAAATACGAACAAATTGAAGAAGGAATGACAGAATTGAACTTTAACATAAGATGTATTTAAATGTGCTAGGCGTAAAACCTAGTTCAAATAGTTCTACTGATTGAACTTTAACATAAGATGTATTTAAATAACGGAAAGCTTTTTAAAGTTATTTCTCCTGCCATTATTGAACTTTAACATAAGATGTATTTAAATAACGGTAATTCTTGTTTTTTAGGTACAAAAATAGATTGAACTTTAACATAAGATGTATTTAAATTTAAACAATAAATCTGCCCAATCCTCTGCTACTTTTTATTGAACTTTAACATAAGATGTATTTAAATCCTGAAATTAGTTACGCATTTGACCAATATACAGGAAATTGAACTTTAATATGAGATGTATTTAAATAGTTGAAAATGTACTAAATGTGGTAATGAAGAGTATGATTGAACTTTAACATAGTTATGTATTGCTGGTTTTTTTCATATGAAAATCATTGTAAAACCATTCTACATAATATATAATATAAAAAAACAAATAAGGAGCAAGCAATAATGAGTGATGTTAAGTGGACTTTGGAACAGCAGAATGCTATTTATGAGAAAGGCAAAAATATTTTAGTGGCTGCTGGTGCTGGTAGTGGAAAAACGGCTGTTTTGGTTGAAAGAATTATACAAAAAGTAATTAAAGATAAAATAGATATAGATAAAATTTTAGTAGTTACTTTTACTAATGCGGCTGCGGCAGAAATGAGAGAGAGAATTTTAGAAGCTATTTATAAAAAACTTGAAGAGAATCCAGATGATGAACATTTACAAAAACAAATTGTTTTATTAAATAAAGCTAATATTTCTACAATTCATTCATTTTGTTTAGATGTTATAAAAAACAATTTCTATGAAATAAATGTATCGCCTAATTTTAGAATTGGAGATACCGCAGAAATTGAACTTATAAAACAGGAAACAATAGAAGATGTTTTTGAAGAATTATATAACGAAGAAAATAAAGACTTTATAAATTTACTAGACATTTATGAAGGATATAGAAATGACAATAATATTAAAGAATTAATTTTAAAATTATACAAATACATTCAAAGTAGTCCATTTCCCAATAAATGGCTAAAAGATAAAGTGGAAGAATTCAACATTTCTCCAAATTGCGAAATTGCAACAACTTCATGGGGAAAAACTATATTAAATGAATTCAAAGAAAATGTAGAAGATGGAATTGTAAAATTAGAAAATATTGCTTCTAAATTATCCTTATTTCCAGAAGCGGATAAGTTTACTAGAACTATAAACTCAGATATTAATGATTATAAAAGTATTATAAATAATTTAAATAACTGGGACGAAATAATCAAAAGAGCATATAACATAGAATATGCAAAATGGCCAGTAGATAAAAAGTTAACATTAGAATTAAAAGAAAATGCAAAAGAAGTAAGAGATAAAGTTAAAAAGCAATTTATGAAAGATAGAGAAACATATTTAATATATAATTCAGAGCAAATTATATCTGATATTAGGTATATGTATACAATCTTAAAGAAAATTGAAAATATAATTTATAAATTCAGTGAAGTATTTGAAAACAAAAAAAGAGAAAAAAATGTTATTGATTTTAACAACATAGAACATTTTGCATTAGATATATTAGTAAAAGAAGAAAACGGAAAGTTTGTACAAACAGAAACAGCAAAAAAATATATGGAAAGATTTGAAGAAATCTTAATAGACGAATACCAGGATAGCAACATGGTACAAGAACAAATTTTAAATGCAATATCTAATGGCAGAAATATGTTTATGGTAGGAGATGTAAAACAAAGTATATATAAATTTAGACAAGCCAGACCAGAGCTTTTTTTAGAAAAATATGGTACCTACAAATTAAAAGAAAACTTAAACGAAAATGATAATTTAAAAATTCAACTTTTCAAAAATTTCAGAAGTAGAAAAAACATACTAGAAATTACAAATACAATTTTTGAAAATATAATGAGCAAAAAGTTAGGAGATATAGAGTATAACGAAGATGAATTTTTAAAACAAGACAAAGACTATGAAAAGCCAGAAAATAAAGATATAAACTATGCAGGAAAAGCAGAACTCCATATAATAGACATGAAAAACAAGAATATAGAAGATGAAGAAGTTATTCATTTAGAAAAAGCAGAAATAGAGGCAAAATTTGTTGTAAGTAAAATAGAACAATTAATAAATAGTAATTATAATGTATATGATAAAAAGAAAAAAGCATATAGAAAATTACAATACAAAGATATAGTAATTTTGCTAAGAGCCACATCTAATATTGCTCAAATATACGAAAAGGAATTAATAGAAAAAAACATACCAGTGTTTAGTGATGCAGGTTCTGAATATTTAGATTCAATAGAAATTCAAACAATAATGTCACTTCTTAAAATAATAGATAACCCAATGCAAGATATACCACTGGTATCGGTTATGAGAAGCATAATAGGAAATTTTACAGATAATGATTTAATAAAAATAAGATTATTTAATAAAAAAGGCTACTATTACGAAGCTTTAAAAAAAGCAGACAATGAAACAAATGAAAAAGAACTAAAATTAAAAATAGAAAAATTCTTAAATAATTTACAAAATTGGAGAGAAAAATCAGAATACTTAAACATAGACGAATTAATTTGGACAATATATTTAGACACAGGATATTATAATTATGTAAGTTTAATGCCAGATGGAAATGTAAGAGTAGCCAATTTAAAAATGCTATTTGAAAGAGCAAAAAAATTCGAGAATGCAACTTTTAAGGGATTATTCAATTTTATAAACTTTATAGATAAACTAAGGCTTACAAGTAATGACTTAGGTGCAGCAAAACTAATTGGAGAAAATGAAGATGTAGTAAGAATTATGAGTATACATAAAAGTAAGGGACTTGAATTTCCAGTTGTATTTTTATGCGACACAGCAAAGCAATTTAATTTAAGAGATTTAAATGACAGCATAATTCTTCATCAAGACATTGGAATAGGACCTAAATATATAAATACAGAAAAGAAAATATCGTATAGCACAATTGCAAGAGAAGCAATAAAAATAAAATCTAAAACAGAAGCAATATCTGAAGAAATGAGAGTATTATATGTTGCACTAACAAGAGCAAGAGAAAAATTAATTATAACAGGGGTAGAAAAGGATTATGAAAAATCTATTTTAGATAAGCAAAAAGATGTAGAAGCATATTCTAAATTAGAACATACAATGCTAAAAAAATATAAATCATATTTATCATGGATTGAGCTTGTTTATTTGTGTAACAAAGAAAAAATGAGTAGTCTTATAAATGTATATACATACAATCTTAAAGACATTAATCATTTGGAACCAGAAATAGAAATAAAAAACAATAATATTATACAAGAATGGATACCAAAAGATAATGAAATTAATGAACAAATAAATAATTGGCTAAATTGGAAATACAAATATAAATTTGAAACTACATTAGAAAGCAAAACATCTGTAACAAAAATAAAAGAATTAAAAAATGAAGTAGAAATTAAAGAAATTATGTTGTCAAAGCCTAAATTTTTATCAAATACAGAAAAATTAACAAATGCAGAAAAAGGAACATTAATACACTTATGTTTGCAAAAAATTAATCTAAATGAGCAAAAAACAAAAAAGCAAATACAAGAAGTTATAGAAAATCTTGTGGAAAAAGAAATTATATCACAAAATGAAGCAGAGAAAATAGACATAAATATACTGTATAATTTTACAAAAAGTAATTTAGCAGAGCAAATAAAAAAAGCAAAAAAAATATACAAAGAAGCCCCCTTTTATATTAATATACCAGCAAAAGAAATATATAATACAGAAACAAAAGAAAATATACTAGTTCAAGGTATTATAGACCTTTACTATGAAGATGAAAATAACAAAATAACACTAGTAGACTACAAAACAGATTACATAAAAAACGAGAAAGAATTAATAGAAAAATACAAAGAGCAACTAACACTATACAAAAAAGCATTAGAAAAATCTACTGGAAAAGAAGTAAAAAAAGTATATATTTATTCTACTTGTTTAAATAAGGAGATTGAATTATAAAAGAAACTATATATTGCACTTTTTTATAAAATATGTTATATTTAATATATGAAAGGCAATATAATTATATAAATTGCATATAATATTATTGCTAGAAATAGCAAAAAAAGATGGTGATTCCAGCCATTAAATTGGAACTTAAAAAAGCGGTGATTCCAGCCACAAATTGGAGCTTAAAAAAGCGGTGATTCCAGCCATTAAATTGGAACTTGAAAAAGTTTAGACTAGAGGTAAAACTCTAGTCTATTATATTGTGTTTTTATAAATTCTAATATATAATTAAAATATTAGGAGGTTATACAAAATGATTATAAACTTAAAAATAGTTAGAGTAGATTCTGATTATTGTGATTATTTAAGAAAATTTGATAATAAAGTAGCTTATAATAAAAACGATAAAAAATTACGACCTTTTATAGGAATATTATTCCAAATTGAAAAATGTCAATATTTTGCTCCACTATCAAGTCCAAAGCCTAAGCATAAAAATATGAAAAATAAATTAGATTTTTTTAAGATAAAAGATGGAGAATTAGGTGCAGTTAATTTTAATAATATGATACCTGTAAAAGAAAGTAATTATAAATTAATAGATTTAAATAAAGATACAGTAACAATAGAAGAATTAAAATATCAGAAATTATTAAAAGAACAACTAAATTGGTTAAATGCAAATTATAAACAAGTTAAAAATAAATCATTTAAGCTTTATGAACTATATAATAGTGGAAAGTTACCAGAGAATATAAAACTAAGATGTTGTAACTTTAAAGTGCTAGAGAAAATTTGTGAAGAATATAATAAGCAAAATTAAAATTAAAATTTGAAAAGAATAATAAAAAAACATATTGCTATGCCTTTGCAAAAATGGTAAAATATACACATGTTAAATGAAAAAAAGGAGATTGTACTTATGAATTTACCAAACAAACTTACTATTTTTAGAATTATTTTAGTACCACTTATGGTAATAATACCATTATTTAATATACAAGGCCAATGGCTTAGTATTCCAATTGAATATTGGATAATAAATATTGTATTTGTTGTAGCTTCTATAACTGATAAGCTAGATGGCTATATCGCAAGAAAAAACAATCAAGTAACTGCATTTGGAAAATTTGCAGATCCATTAGCAGACAAAATACTTGTAATTGCAGCATTAGTAATGTTAGTAGAATTTACTAGACTTCCAGCATGGATTCCAATTATTGTTTTGGCAAGAGAATTTATAGTTTCTGGATATAGGCTAATTGCAGTAGAAAAAGGTGGAAAAGTTATTGCAGCTAGCATTTGGGGAAAATTAAAAACTGTAACTCAAATGATTGCAATTACCATTGCATTTTTAGACACAAATGTATTTATGGCATTTTTAAGTGGAGATATAACTGGAATAAGCTTAGGTATTAATGCTTTATGGTCTGTTATGATGCTTGTTTCTGTAATTGCAACTATTTTCTCAGGATGGGATTATGTTAAAGACGGGAAAAATTTACTAAAAGATTAAAAAGGGGTTTTTAAAGTGAATAAAACAGAAGCTGAAAATAGAATTAAAGAATTAAGAGCAACACTAGAATATCATGCAAGAAAATATTATGATGAAGACAGCCCAGAAATATCGGACTTTGAATACGATATGTTAATGAATGAACTTAAAAATTTGGAAAGAGAATTTCCAGAATTTATAACTAAGGATTCACTAACACAAAAGGTTGGAGGAACTGTTAAAGAAGGCTTTGAGAAAGTGGAACATGAGGTTCCACTTCAAAGTTTACAAGATGTTTTTGATTATAGTGAAATATATGCTTTTGATAAGAGAATGAAAAAAGCAGCAGAGGAGTTTAATAAACCATTAGAATATGTAGTTGAAACAAAAATAGATGGATTATCTGTTAGTCTAGAATATAAAAAAGGTATTTTTATAAGAGGGGCAACAAGAGGAAATGGATTAATTGGAGAAGATGTAACAGATAACTTAAAAACAATAAAAACTATTCCTAAAAAATTAACAGAAGAAATAGATATAACAGTAAGAGGCGAAGTTTTTATATCAAAAGAGGACTTTGAAAAATTAAACGAAGAAAGAGAAGTTCTAGAAGAGCCATTGTTTGCAAATGCAAGAAATGCAGCAGCAGGCTCATTAAGACAATTAGACAGCAAAGAAGCAGCAAAAAGACCTCTTGATATATATTGCTTTAATGTGCAAAAATGTGAAAAAGAATTAACATCACATTATGATTCTTTACAATATTTAAAAAAATTAGGATTTAATGTAAACCCAGTATTAAAAAAATGCGAGAACATAAAACAAGCAATTAATGAAATAGAAAAAATAGGAGATAATAGAGAAAATTTAACATTTGGAATAGATGGTGCAGTTATAAAAGTAGACAATTTGCAATTAAGAGAAGAAGTGGGTACAACATTTAAAGTACCTAAATGGGCAATTGCATACAAATATCCACCAGAAAAAAAAGAAACTTTGCTTAAAGATATTATTTTCCAAGTAGGAAGAACTGGTGCAATAAC
>CALXMH010000026.1 GCA_944389425.1 uncultured Clostridia bacterium | reverse complement strand
TTTTTATTTTAATATCTTATCATATTATCCCCAAAAACTACTAACCCTATGCGGGTATTTGTTAAAATTAATGAATAATGAATAGTGAATGATTAATAATAAATAATTTTATTTTGTAGAGTAGCAACACACCCACTCACAAAAAAACAAAAAGACACATAAACCTAGCCTCCAAGCTAAGTTCATATGCCTCATATATCTATATATTTCTCCTATTTATTTTCTCTAACAAACTACCTGTGTGTGTGTGTGTGTACAGCCATGCGACTTTCAGTCATTTTAATACAACTCCTTCTCGTTCTATCTAATGTAAACATTATATACAAAATAACAACTTTTGTCTACTATTTTTTATAATATATTGGAAATATAAATCCTATTCAATTAGAACTCTCTTTCATTTTTAGAAACAGCATTATCAAAAATAGCGGATAATGAATTTTCGCTACTTACGCGCGCAAATCCATTATCCGCTATTCTTATTAATCTATAAACTCTAATGCTCTACATTCCTTATGCATCGCTACCAGAGTCCAGTGCTACAAAAAAGCTGCTACGGAACCCGACAGTAGTAGTCCGTACTGCTCTCATTGCGGTTGAAACGATAGGCCACCAGATAGCCGTCTCCGTCACTATTGTAACCGCCTCCTCTAATAGCTCTGTAAGTCCCTGTTGAATATTTTTCCTGAGTCCATTCAGATACATTGCCTGCTAGGTCATATATATTGTTCGCTTTCCATGATTCATTATATCCTGTATTTTGTTTTGATCCACTATTTGCTTCTGCATCTCCTGTGGAGTTATAATAATTTCCCCAAGTAGTACTGTTGGTTTGTATGTCTTCTATTGTCATTGTTTTTGTTGCTCCTGGTGTAGACGATGATATAGTCGCATTTCCAATTAACCAGTTTAATGTACTGTCCCATTCTATTCCATATATTAAATGCATATTTGGTGTTTTAGTATTATTGGTACATGCTGTTATTGCTGTTGTTTGTGATACATTTGTCCATGTAGATATATTGCGCTTACTTTGGGCTATATTGTTTTCACCTTGGCTGCCTTCATATCGTCCGATGTAGAATCCTTTGTAGTGTTCTACACTGGCTAACATGTTGGTATATTCTGCTGTTGTAGAATCATCCCAATATTTGTTTTGCTTTTCTTCATCTGTTGTTGGTGCAATGGCAATTGATTGCTGTGAACCATTTACATTCCATGCTGTTGATTTAAAGTTGTTAGAATCTGGTATTGGCACCCATACGTATTCATTAAAGTCTGGTGTTGTTCCTGTTAGTTGTCCATTGTCATATGTTATGGCATTGTCTACTATTACTATTCCTTTGTTTATATCTTCTGTTGTTATATTGTTCCACTCATCAGCTGGCATTATACTTGCTACACTTCCGTCCTTTCCTAGTAAACTTTGCGTTGTTCCTGTGGCTAATATAGCTGGCGCAAATCCGGCTGGTATTGTTATTTGTATATCACTATTTGGGTCTGGTTTTATTGTTGTGTTCTCTGTGGCTAGTCCGTCTTCATTCACCTTTGGTGGCTCTACTGGGTCTGGTGGAGTTGGTGGATTGTCTCCATTTCCTCCTTCTAAGTAATTTTGAAAGTATTTCTCTATTTCATTTAAGAATTGCTGCTCATCTGCTACACTATTGTTATACTTTCCTACTGCGTTTTCCGCATTCCCTATTATATTTCCTTGCCCTGTTAAAGTAGCTAGTGCTACTCCTGCTAATATTAATAGCACTATTATTGTTATTACTAATGCTATTAATGTTATTCCGCTTATTATTTTTCATTTTTTCTAAAAATTGTTCTTTCATACTTTCCATCCTTCCTTTGTTTTTATTTTTTCTATCTTATCATATTATTCTACAAAACTACTAACCCTATTCGGTTATCTTGCAAATATTTTTTATTTACCTAAAAAAGTAGACATTTCCACATTCGTAGAGTAGCCGAAAAGATAGATATATTAAAATTTATGTAGCGACGACGTGTGCCTGGAAGGGTCGTACAAACTCTTAGCCAAATTTTTTGAGGGTGCGAAGGCTTCGGAGAGGCTCGAAAAATTGGGCTTAGAGTTTGTCGAGCCTGGAAGGTGTTCCTAGGAGCGTAATAAATTTTAATATATCTATCTTTTCGGCGGCTCCTTTTAAAACATCTTCACTTAAAACAAACTACTCTACAAAATAAACAAAACAAAAAGACACATAAACCTAGCCTCCAAGCTAAGTTCATATGCCTCATATATCTATATATTTCTCCTATTTATTTTATCTAACAAACTACCTGTGTGTGTGTGTGTGTACAGCCATGCGACTTTCAGTCATTTTAATACAACTCCTTCTTTCGTTCTATCTAATGTAAACATTATATACAAAACAACAACTTTTGTCTACTATTTTTTATAATATAAATTTTAAATATAAATTCTATCCAATTAGAACTCTCTTTCATTTTTAGAAACAGCATTAGCGGATAATGAATTTTCGCTACTTACGCGCGCAAATCCATTATCCGCTATTCTTATTAATCTATAAACTCTAATGCTCTACATTCCTTATGCATCGCTACCAGAGTCCAGTGCTACAAAAAAGCTGCTACGGAACCCGTACGTTGCTGTGTGCATAGCTCTCACGGCTGTAGCTGCGAATAGCTGCCGGATTGTTGTCTCCATCACCGCCGTAAGTGCCTCCCCTACCAGCTCTGTCAGTCCCTGTTGAATATTTTTCCTGAGTCCATTCATGTACATTACCTGCTAAGTCATATATATTGTTTGCTTTCCAATATTCACTATATCCTGTATTTTGTTTTGAACCACTATTTGTTGCTGCATCTCCTGTGGAATTAGAATAATTTCCCCAACTAGTACTGTTGGTTTGTATATCTGCTAATTCCATTGTTTTTGTTGCTTCTTGGTTAGATGATGATATTGTCGCATTATCTTTTAACCAGTTTAATGTACTGTCCCATTCTATTCCATATATTAAATGCATATTTGGTGTTTTAGTATTATTTTTACATGCTGTTATTGCGGTTGTTTGTGGTACTTCTATCCATGGTGATATATTACGCTTACTTTGGGCTATACCACTTCCGTTGTCACTTGCTTCGTATCTTCCTATATAGAATCCTTTGTAGTGTTCTACGCTATCAACCATGTTGGTATATTCTGCTGTTGTAGAATCATCCCAATATCTATTTTGTTTGTCTGTGGCGTTTGCTGGATTTTGGATAATTGGATGTTCACCTGTTTGATAACTTTCTGCATAGTACGGTCCATTCCATGCTGTTTGCCTAAAATCTCCCTCAAAATTTGGTATTGGAATCCAAACATACTCGTTAAAGTCTGGTGTTGTTCCTGTTAGTTGTCCATTGTCATATGTTATGGCATTGTCTACTATTACTATTCCTTTGTTTATATCTTCTGTTGTTATATCATTCCACTCATCAGCTGGCATAATGCTTGCTACACTTCCGTCTTGTTCTGGTAAACTTTGTGTTGAATTACTTCCTGTTAATATGGCTGGTGCAAATCCGGCTGGGATTGTTATTTGTATATCACTGTTTGCGTCTGGCTTTATTGTTACATTTTCAGTAGCTAGTCCATCTTCATTAACCTTTGGTGGCTCTACTGGGTCTGGCGGAGTTATTGGATTGTCTCCATTTCCTCCTTCTAGGTAGTTTTGAAAGTATTTCTCTATTTCATTTAATAATTGCTGTTCACCAGATACACTATTATTATACTTGCCTACTGCGTTTTCGGCATTTCCTATTATATTTCCTTGCCCTGTTAAAGTAGCTAGTGCTACTCCTGCTAATATTAATAGCACTATTATTGTTATTACTAATGCTATTAATGTTATTCCGCTTTTTGCTTCTTGTGTTTTCTAATATTTTTGGTTTTAATTTCTTTTCTTTCATTTTTCTTTGCTCCTTTCTTTTGTATCTTATCTTCTTTTTATGTATTGTTTTTCCTTAAAATTTCTCTTAATATTCTTAAACTAGCAAATTTTACATTGCTTTTTCTCCAAAAATATTTACTTTTCAATGTTCATTTGCTAATCCTTAAATATTTTGCTCAATTTCTTTTTATACTATACCTATTTTCCACGTTTTTGTCAAGTAGTTTCTTAATTGAATTGTTTTATTCCCAAAAATATGTTATAATTTCTACAATGTTTTATTTTTGCTCCTATGTTTTCGGGGGATAACAACAACTTTGTAAAAAAATTTTTAAGGAGGTTATACTTATGAAAAGATGTGTTTGTTACGATAATCGGAATTACAAAGAAAAACGGATTGTAGTTAAAACTCATTCTTTTTTTAACCAGGGGAAAGTATGGTCAAATGCTTACTGCCTTAAGTGTGGAAAGCAAACTTATATTGACGAAAATGCTCTTTGTATAGACATTGAGGAATTTAACGTCCCTTTGGACGCCATTGTTCAAGAATTTAAAATTGTAAATAATATTTTAAATTCGCGCATAATGTTTCCCGATGTATTGTTAGTATTCAACATTATAAAAGCTATAATTTGGGCTTATGAAGTTGATTATTATGAGAAATTCGACAATTATGTTTTTAGAGATGTAAGAAATGGAATTATTGATTATTTTACTAAAAATAGTTCCATCTTAACCGATTCTTTTCTTGAAAGCGAAGAGAATTATGCCTCGTACTTAGACCATGTAAAAAAATATTTGACTGAAAAAGAATGTAAAAATTTTAACTTAGAATCAGCTTTAAGTAATCCCATTATTTTTACTAGTACTAACCATGAACACTTTGGTCCCGCTTCTCTTGTTTATAATGAATATACAGATACATTAGGGCATACCAGAAAATCTAATAATTTTTATTATCCAAATGATAAATATTATAGATTAAACAAGTCCAAATTAGAACAAGAAGCCATTCAAATTCATACTTCAATTTTGAATACCTTTAAGCAATATGTTATAAGAAAATGCAAGACTTTACCTCTTAATTTTTATTCAGAAGTAAAATCTTTCAAAGATTTAAAGGACTTTGTACTAGTAAACTATCATGGGAAAAATCAAGTGTTTTTTATTGGTTTTTGGATAGTATTTAGCAATATTTTAGAAAATGGGGATAAATATATAAATTTATCTTCTAGAACATATTCTGAATATTTATCTAAATTAAAAGAATTCAATATTTTTGTTGACAAACTTATTAAAGAAGATAATTAACTTAAAAAATACAACTCTATTTAAATAGGGTTGTATTTTTATATAATTTTGCCTCCACCTAATACTATGTCATCTACATAAAACACTACTGATTGTCCTGGTGTTATGGCTCTTTGTGGCTCATTAAATTCTACTTTACATATTCCTTTTTCTGGTGGATATAATATAGCTTTTGCTTCTTGTGCTCTGAATCTTACTTTTGCATTAACGTTTATAGGTTTATCTAATTTTATATTAAGCAGAAAATTTAGTTCATTTGCGTATAATGTATTTGAATACAACTGCTTTTCTGTTCCTACTATAACTTCATTTGAATCCACATCTAATTTAAGTACATAAAGAGGCTCTTTATATGCTATGCCTAATCCTTTACGCTGACCTATTGTGTAATTAATAAGTCCATTATGTTGTCCTAGTACAGTTCCATCTTTTAGTACAATATTGCCTTTTTTCTGTTTTGCATGCTTACATACAAATCCAGCATAATCATCATCTGGTATGAAGCATACTTCTTGACTATCTGTTTTTTCAGCTACTTCTAATCCGTTATCTCTTGCAATTTGCCTTACAGTTTCTTTACTTTCAATTTTTTCTAGCGGAAATAGTACTTTTGGCAATATTTCTTTGTTTATACCATATAAGAAATATGTTTGGTCTTTTTTTATAGAATCAGATTTTTTCAGTATATAATCATTATATTTATCTGAATATTCTACTTTTGCATAATGGCCTGTTGCAATATAATCACATTCTAATTCTAATGCCTTATTATAAAATGCTCCAAATTTTAAATATTTATTGCACTCTATACATGGATTTGGAGTTCTAGCATTTGAATATTCATTTATGAAATTTTGTATAACTTTTTCATTAAACTCTTTTTGATTATCTATTATATAATGTGGAATTCCTAATTTTTCACAAATCTTTTTTGCATCTTCTACTCCTTTGTCTCCTCCACATGTATCTTGCTTATTACATTGTGGCTCCCATAGTTTCATTGTTGCCCCTATTACTTCATATCCTGCTTTTTTTAACAAAAGGGCAGACACACTGCTGTCTACCCCTCCACTCATTCCAATTAATACTTTTTTTGGCATTTTATACTTTAATCTCCTTTTAAGATGTGTCCCCAGTGGGGTATTTTACCCCATTGGGAAACGCCCCCAATTATAACAATTTTATATGAACATCTTTTAATTGCTGTTCTGTTACTTTTGATGGGGCTCTCATGAGTAAATCTCTTGCTTTTTTGTTTTTTGGAAATGCTATTACATTTCTTATATTATCTTCTTGCTCTATTAACATTATTATTCTGTCTATTCCTGGTGCTGCTCCTGCGTGTGGTGGTGCTCCGTACATAAATGCATTAAATAGTGCTCCAAATCTATTTTCTACATCTTCACGTTTGTAACCAGCTATTTCAAATGCTTTTACCATTATTTCCGGATCATGATTTCTTACAGCTCCTGATGCAATTTCATACCCATTGCATACTAAATCATATTGATATGCATAAATATCTAGTGGATTTTTTTGCTCTAATGCTTCCATTCCGCCTTGTGGCATTGAAAATGGATTATGGCAAAAATCTATTGTTCCTTCATCTGATAATTCATACATTGGAAAATCCACTATCCAACAAAATTTATATGTATCTTTTTCTAACAAATCTAGTTCTTTACCTAACTCTAGTCTTATTCCTCCTGCTATTTTTTGTGCTTTCTCTCCATTGTCTGCTATAAAGAATATTGCTGAATTAGGTTTTGCATTTGTTTCATTTATTAGTTTTTCTTTTATTTCGTCTGTTATAAATTTTGCAATTGAACCTGAAACTTGCTTTTGCTCATCTAACTTTATCCAAGCTAATCCTTGAGCTCCTAATTCTTCTTTTGCAAACTCGCTCATTTTATCGAAGAATTTTCTAGAATTTGATGCTCCGTCTGGTAAAACTATTGCTTTTACATCTTTGTTTTTAAATCCATTAAATTCTGAATTTTCAAAACATTTTGTTACATTGTTTATAATTAATGGATTTCTTAAATCTGGTTTATCTGAGCCGTATTTTTCCATTGCTTCTTTGTATGGAATTCTAATAAATGGTGTTTCATCTATTTTCCAACTTGTATGTGCTTTAAACACATTTGGTATTACTTGTTCTAATACCTTAAATACATCTTCTTGTGTTGCAAAACTCATTTCGAAGTCTAATTGATAAAATTCCCCTGGTGATCTATCTGCTCTTGGGTCTTCATCTCTAAAACATGGGGCTATTTGGTAATATTTATTAAACCCAGACACCATTAATAATTGTTTAAATTGTTGTGGTGCTTGTGGAAGAGCGTAAAACTCTCCTGGATGTAGTCTGCTTGGTACTAAAAAGTCTCTTGCCCCTTCTGGTGATGAGTTTGCAAGAATTGGTGTTTGTATTTCTGTAAAGTCCAATTTTTGCATTTCTTCTCTTATTGTTCTTAAAACTTGTGACCTTTTTAATATATTATTGTGTAATTTTTCATTTCTTAGGTCTAAAAATCTATATTCTAGTCTTAGGTCTTCTCTTGCTTCATTTTTATCACTGTTTATTTCAAATGGAAGCACATTTTTGCATTTTCCTAAAACTTTTATTGTTTTTGCTTCTATTTCTATTTCTCCTGTTGGAATTTTGAGATTTTTATTTGCTCTTTCCACAACTTTTCCACTTACTGTTAGTGTACATTCTGTTGTAACATCTTCAATTTCTTTGTTTAAATTTTCATTTTCAGAAATAACAATTTGTGTTATTCCTGTTTCATCTCTTAGGTCGATAAATTTCATTTTACCTAGGTCTCTTATTTTCGCAACCCATCCGCTTAGTCTTACTTCTTCTCCTACATTTTTTATATTTAATTCTGAGCAATTATGTGTTCTATATTCATTCATTTTATTTCTCCCTTTATTAATATTGACGGCCCCATACAATCATGTGTTTAGCATGTTTCCCGCATATTGCACATTTATCATCTAAATTTTCTTGGTTAAATGGAATACATCTTGAATGTGCTCCTGTTTCTTCTTTTACTTTATTTTCACATTCAACATCTCCACACCACATTGTTTTAACATATCCTTGATTTTTGTCTAGATTGTCTTTTATTTCTTCTAATGTATGTGCTATTGTTGTTCTTCTATTTCTTATTTCTAAGCATTCATTGTACATATTTTTTTGAATAGCTTCAAATAATTCTTCCATTTTTGTTTCAATCTCTTCTAGTTTAACTGTTATTTTTTCAGCTGTATCTCTTCTTACAAGAATTGCTTCTCCATTTTCTATATCTCTTGGACCTATTTCTATACGTAGTGGCACACCTTTCATTTCCCAATAATTAAATTTGTATCCTGGTGTGTAATTTTCTCTTGCATCTAATTCCATTCTGAATTTTTTATTAAGCCTATTATATAATTGTGTTGTTTTTTCTACTACACCTTCTTTATGCATAGCTATTGGTACTATTACCGCTTGTACAGGAGCAACTTTTGGAGGTAGTTTTAAGCCTCTATTATCTCCATGTGCCATAATAACAGCACCTATTAATCTTGTGCTTAATCCCCACGAGGTTTGGTATGCATACTCTTCTTTGCCTTCTCTGTTTTGAAATTTAATTTCAAATGGTTTTGTGAAATTTTGTCCAAAATAATGTGAAGTTCCAGCTTGCAAAGCTCTTCCATCATGCATTAGAGACTCTACTGTATATGTTTCTTCTGCTCCTGAGAATTTTTCTTTTTCTGTTTTTCTTCCCTTTAAAACAGGTATTGCAAGTAAATCTTCTATTACTTGTGCATATATATCTAGCATTTGTAAAGTTCTTTCTCTTGCTTCTTTCTCAGTTTCATGAATTGTATGTCCCTCTTGCCATAAAAACTCTCTTGAACGTAAAAATGGTCTTGTTTCTTTTTCCCATCTTAAAACACTACACCATTGATTTGTTACCATTGGTAAATCTCTCCATGAATTTAACCATTTAGAAAACATAGAACAGAAAATAGTTTCAGAAGTAGGTCTTATACACAATCTCTCCTCTAATTTTTCTCCCCCTGCTTCTGTTACCCATGCAACCTCAGGTGCAAAACCTTCAACATGATCTTTTTCTTTATTTAGTAAACTCTCTGGTATAAGAACTGGCATAGATAGGTTTTTTACACCTGTTTGCTTAAATTTTTCATCTGCATACTTTTGAATATTTTCCCATATTGCATATCCATATGGTCTAATTGCAATAAAACCTTTTGTAGCTGTATAATCAGCAAGCTCTGCTTTTATAACAATATCTGTATACCATTGTGGGAAATTTTCTTCTATATTTGTAATTTCCTTAACAAAATCTTTATTATCACTCATTATTCTTCCTCCAATTTATTATTTTCATTATTTTGATTATCATTATTATTTTCTTCTTGTTTTTCTGTATCTTCTTTTTCTACTTTTTCATTATCTAAATTTTCTATTTCTAATTGTTCTGGCATTTCTTCTTTTATTTTAGGTAATTCTGGTAAATCATCTAACGAAGTAAGTCCAAAAGTTTTCAAAAATTCATTAGTAACTCTATACATCGTCGGTCGCCCAGGAGCATCCATTTTACCAGCATCTTCTATTAAATTATATTCTTGTAATTTATATAAAACACCATCTGTACTAACCCCTCTAATATTATCAATCTCTGCTCTTGTAATTTTAGGATTATAAGCAATAATAGAAAGAGTCTCCATAGCTGCAGACGACAAATTAGGTTTAGCTCTATTATCAAACAATGGATATATATAATCGAAAAGTTCCTTTTTAGTCGCCATTTGATAACAATTATTTACTTTAATAATTTCAATACCATGATTTTTCTCTTGATACTCTAATCTCATTTGACCTAAAATAAGTTCAATTTCCTTACGAGACAACTCCAAAACAGACATAAACTTCTCAATTTCAACCTCTTTACCCGCTGCAAATAAAATTGCCTCGATAATAGCTTTTTGCTCTGATATATCCATTTGTACTCCTTACTATTTAATATAATTTGATAGCATATATTATTACATTTTTTTGGAATTATGTCAATGGTAATAGGATAATTGATAAACACCACATAGCTTGGCGAAGCATAATGTGGTGCTTTTATTCTTTGGTTATCATGTTATTCTACTATTCTATACTCAGTATCACTTATTTTTTCTAATCGGACTTTCGAATTTAGACAGACTAGAGGGCGAAACCCTGCTGCGTAGAAGTTAGTCATGATGCCTTCTACACTGCCCAGGATGCCTTCGTATTCCAAACTGTAAGGTAAAGAGCCTCCCTCAGGTGGAGAAGCGAGCCACATGCTAAACGCTTTATTTGTTCTTGATTTTATATAATATAAGTCTTTATAATCATCTACTCCCTCTATATTGTTACTATAACTACCATCATTCCATCTTACTTCATACCCTTCTGCATTATATGTGGTTTCTACATAGTTATCTTTATGTGTTTTTTCATATGATGCACACCATAATTCTAGTGTTGGACCTCCTATTGCATATTCTGCACATGCTGAGTTTCTATATTTTTCATTCCATTTATCTACATCTAACATAAATGCTACTGATTGCATTACATTTCCTGTTGCATTTGAGTAATCTTTGACATAACTTATCCATTTTGTTATTCTTTCGTCGGTTATATCACTTGCTCCTGTATAATCTTCTTCGCATTCGCTTCCAAATGATAATTGGTATCCTCCAACACCAGTAATCGACTGCGTCACTCCCTGAGGTGCATAATTATAATGTATATAATCATCTGCTATTAAATATATATTACTTTCATCTGCATAAAATATTCTCCATTTTACATTTGGATCTCCACTTGGCGTTGTGTAATTTGTTACATATCCTCCAAAATGCTTTTCTGGTTCACTTGCTACATCTGCACTATCTACTATTTCTGCATTTCCTCCTTCTAAATAATTTTGAAAATGCTTTTCTATTTCATTTAACAGCTGTTGTTCCTCTTCTACACTATTATTATATTTTCCTACTGCATTTTCTGCATTTCCTATTATATTTCCTTGTCCTGTTAAAGTAGCCAAGGCTACTCCTGCTAGTATTAATAGCACTATTATTGTTATTATTAAAGCAATTAATGTTATTCCGTTTTTGTTTTTTAATTTTATTTCCATTTACTTTCTCTCCTTCTTTCGTTTTTATTTTTCACTTTATTTATCTTATCATATTATTCTCAAAAACTACTAACCCTATTCGGTTATCTTCATATATTTTATTTAGCCCCAAAAAACTAGTCCTCTCCACATTTGTATAGTAGCCGAAAAGATAGATATATTAAAATTTATGTAGCGACGACGTGTGCCTGTAAGGGTCGTACAAACTCTTTGCTAAATTTTTTGAGGGTGCGAAGGCTTCGGAGAGGCTCGAAAAATTAGGCTTAGAGTTTGTAGCCCCTGGAAGGTGTTCCTAGGAGCGTAATAAATTTTAATATATCTATCTTTTCGGCGGCTCCCTTAAAAACACATCTTCCCTAAAAAACCAAAACAAAAAGACATATAGACCTAGCACAAAAACTAAGTCTTATATGTCTTAATATCTATAAATTCATTCTTTTTATTTTTACTAATAAACTATGTGTGTGTGTGTGTGTACAGCTACAAGGATTACAGCGTTTTCACTCATTTCCAGCAACCTCTTTCTTTTGTTTTATTATTACTAAATTATATACTATCAAAATAGCTTTGTCTAGCTCTCTTCTACTACTTTTTCCAAAAACTAAAATTCTTCTTTTACTTTTTGTATGGTCTCTTTATCTAAACCTGTCATCTTCTCTATAAAATCTAATTCTAATCCTTCTGTAATCATTTTTTTAGCAATTTCCATGCTTTTTTCCTTTTTGCCAGTGTCAATGCCTTTTTCTTCTGCAAAATCAATTGCAGCTTCGTAGTCTCTTCTTCCTTTTTCCCTTAATTCTGCTATTCTTCTTAATCTTTCGTCTTTACTCATTTTACCCAACTCTTCATTTGCCTCTCTTATTTCTTTATTACTCTTCATTATTCTAGACATCTCCCCATTATTTGGATCATCTAAAAACATCATCCACTGACTTAATCTATTTTGTTTATTTTTCTTGTATATTCTTTTTGCTTTTGGTATTTCCAGTATAACTATTTCCAAATGGTTTGTCAATATTCGCTTTTATTTACACTTAAATTTTAAAATGATTAATTTCAGAATGAAAATTCTGTGGAAATTAAAAATTCTAGGTACAAAGAAATGTACCTGATAATAATAAGCATATCACATTTTTCCAAATATTTCAACAAAAATCGTTCGTCAGAACAAGACAGAATTTGACATTCGAAAAATCCCCACCAAATTTTTGACAATGAATTTTTTTTATGCTATATTATATTTAAGCTTTGAAAAAATACATATTATAGGAAGGATGTGCATATAATATGGATAAAAAGAAATTAGAAATTGTTGCCGGTGATGGCTCAAATATAGAAATGTCTCCTGTTAGTGTTCATTTGACTTCAATGAAGCCAAAATCAAAGGGAGAAAATAAAAAAGTAATAATTCCAAAATCTAAGAAAAAAAATTAAAAGAGGTGTTTATTTATGTTGCAAACTAATTTAAATCACAAATATCCTCCACAATTTGAGGAACTAATGAAAGAAATCGATAAAGAATTAGATAAAGAAAAGGATGAAGAAAAAACTGCCAAATAATGGTGGTTTTTCTTTTTTATTTACAAGGTAAAATTTGGTAAATTTATCTAATTTTGTATATGGCTCTGTCTGAGCCATATGGATAAATTCCATAAAAAAAGTTACAATATAATAAAATAACGCTAGGAGTTTTTTTATGGTTATATTTGTAATTAAAAATATTCGCAAAAGTAAAAATATAAGCTTATATAGATTAAGCAAATCAACTGGAATTACTCGTTCATATTTAAGAGACCTAGAAAATAACAAAAAAAAACAATCCTACCCTAAAAACACTAACTCAAATTGCCAATGCCTTAGATGTAAAAATAAAAGATTTATTTTATGAACATATAGAGATAGATTTCTTAAAAGAGCAATTATATAAAAGTATAGAACTAAATGGAATAAATGCAGAAGAAACAATTGAATTAAGTAAAATTATTGACTTATTAGTAAATGTTGATTTTCAAAGCCAACAAAATAAAGATATAAATTAAAGCTCATTTTAAAAAAAATTAATGAGTTTTTTCGCTATGAAATAAAAAAAGTATTGACAAATGTATAAAAAGTAGTTATAATACATAAAGTATTCTATATGGCGAGATAGCTCAGTTGGCTAGAGCATTCGGTTCATACCCGACAGGTCGGTGGTTCGAATCCACTTCTCGCTACCATTTTAAAAAACTACTAACCAGTCTAGCTGTTTTGCTAGGCTTTTTTATTGTTTTTTCTGAAAATAAAAAAATAACCTAGCATCTATACTAGGCTATTTTTATTCTCCGATTTCTCTTTCTTCTTGTTTTTGCTTTTTTACTTTTTCTACTGTCTTGGTTTTTGTCTTTTCAGTTTTAACAGGTGTTACCCTTAAACTTGCTCCAAAATTTTCTTGTTCTTCATGTATTTTCTTTTGAACTTTTTCAAGTTCTTCTACTTGTTTTGCTAATTCTTTTTCTTCTGAGCTGTTGTCTTCACCTAATGATTTAATTGCTGCCCAAAGATTTCTAAATGGGCTTTCTTTTTTTTCTAATTTTTCCATATATTTTCTACTTAAAAATAGTTTTAAGTAGTTCACCTCACTTTTCACAATTTCAAATCTATATACATTTTAACATAATATTGTGAAAAATGCAAGTTTTAGTTCATGTAGTCTCTTAGCCTTTTGCTTCTACTTGGGTGTCTTAGCTTTCTTAATGCCTTTGCTTCTATTTGTCTTATTCTTTCTCTGGTTACCATAAACTCACGTCCAACTTCTTCTAGTGTTCTTGCTTTTCCATCTTCTAAACCAAATCTAAGTTTTAATACCTTTGCCTCTCTTGGTGTTAATGTATTCATAACTTCTTCTAGTTGTTCTTTAAGTAATGTATATGCTGCTGAATCATGTGGTGCTGGTGAAT
The DNA here is from genome assembly GCA_944389425.1 of uncultured Clostridia bacterium. Lineage (GTDB taxonomy): Bacteria > Bacillota > Clostridia > TANB77 > CAG-508 > UMGS1864. The sequence goes on along the minus strand of CALXMH010000026.1, from coordinate 3,004 downwards.
CATCATCTGGTATAAAGTCTCCTAAATGGCTGTCATCTTCTTCTCCTATTGGTGTTTCAAGTGAAACTGGGTCTTGTGCTATTTTTTGTATTTCCATTACTTTTTCTATTGGCATTTCAAGTTCTTTTGCAAGTTCTTCTGGGGTTGGTTCTCTTCCAAGTTGTTGAAGTAAGTGTCTTGATGTTCTAATTAATTTATTTATAGTTTCTACCATATGAACTGGTATTCTTATAGTTCTTGCTTGGTCTGCTATTGCTCTTGTTATAGCTTGTCTTATCCACCATGTTGCATAAGTACTAAATTTAAACCCTTTTGTATAGTCAAATTTTTCTACTGCTTTAATTAATCCCATATTTCCTTCTTGAATTAGGTCTAAAAATAGCATGCCTCTTCCTACATATTTTTTAGCTATACTTACAACAAGTCTTAGGTTAGATTCAGCTAATTTTTGTTTTGCTTCTTCATCATTTTGAAGAATTCTCTTAGAAAGTTCTAGTTCTTCTTCATATGTTAATAATGGAATTTTTCCTATTTCTCTTAAATATACTCTTACAGGGTCATCTGCATTAGGTCCCTCATAGCTTAGTATGTTTGGATCATCTAGTTTAATTTCTTCAACTTCTTCTAAGTCTTCTATGTCTGGTTCAATAAAATCATCTTTTAAAACATCTACACCTAATTCTTCAAAAGCATCAAATACTTTATCTATTTGTTCTGGGTTTGCATCTACTAATTCATTTGCAAGTTCTCCATATGTTATTTGTCCTTTTTCTTTTGCCTTATTTAGTATTGCTTCAACATCATTTTTGGTTTCTTCTTCTGTTTTATGCTTTTTAGTTTCTTTTTTTTCTCTTTTTTCTTTTTCTTCTATTTCTAGTTCTTTTTTTACTTTTTCAAGTTTTTCTACATTTTTTGTTTTTGATTCTTTTTCTGCTTTTTTAGTAGTATTTTTTGCTTTAGATTTTTTTTCTTTTATTTCTTCATTTTCCTTTTTTGTTCCCATTATATCCCTCCACTAAAGTTTCTTTAATTTCGCTAAATTTATAATAATTTGACTTAATTTATTTTCTAATTCTGCACTTTCATCATTGCTTAAATTGCCAACTTCTAGTTTTTTAATTATTTCTTCTTTTTGAGATATTAATTTTTCTCTTTCTACTGTTAATAATATGTCTGATATTCCCTTGTTTATGTCTGTAATCTCTAAATTTTCTGCCATTATGCCTGTTATATAATTAACATCCTCTTCTTCTAATGAATCCAAAATATTATTTATATTACTATTTCCATTTTTATATTCTTCATACAATTTTGTAACAATCTTTCGATTTCTTTCATTTTTTATGTCTTCTGGCATTATTTTGTCTTGTACTGCCTCAAAAGTTTCTTTTGGACTATTTATTAGAAGCCATATTAAAATTTTTTCTCTTTTGAAAGATCCAGAATCTTGTTTTTCTTGTTTTTCTTCTTGTCGTTTTCTTATTATTGTTTTAGATTCTAATGCCTTTTCTCCTTTTGTATTTGCATATAAGATTTTGTTTATTTGTGCATATATAGCTTCTTTTGATATTCCATATTCTTTTGCTATTTTTTCTATATATACTTCTTTTTCTAATTGGCTTGTGACCTTTGATAATATTTTTGCTATTTCATTTAAAAATTTAATTTTATCATTTACATTATCTAGGTTAAGCGAATTTTTCAAAATTTTAATTTTAAATTCTACTAATGATATGGCCTCATCTACAAGCATATTAAATCTTCCGCTTCCATATTTTATTACATATTCATCTGGGTCTTTTGCACCATCCATTTGAAGAATTCTTAAATCGCACCCCATATTATTTAATATTTCTAGTCCTCTAAGAGTTGCAGCTTGTCCAGCTCCATCTGAATCGTATCCTATTATCACTTTTTCCCCATATCTTGTAAGTAATCTTCCTTGTGCTTCTGTTAAAGCTGTTCCCAGTGATGCTACTGCATTATCTATTCCTCTTTGATGTAATGATATTGCATCCATATATCCTTCAACTATGATAATATTTTTATTTTGACTATTTTTTGCTATATTTAGTCCAAATAAATTTCTTCCCTTACTATATACTAATCCTTCTGGTGAATTAATATATTTAGGTAATGAATTATCTAGTACTCGACCGCCAAATGCTATTGTTCTGTTTTTTACATCTTGAATTGGAAACATTAACCTTTTTCTAAATCTGTCTACCATTTGTCCATTTTGATTTTTACATATTAAGTTAGATGCTAACATCTCTTCTTCTGTAAAGCCTTGGCCTTTTAGGAAATTATATAGTTCGTTATAATTACAAGAATATCCAATTAAAAACTTTTTCAATGTTTTATTATCCAATTTTCTTTTTTTTACATATTCTTGTGCTGGTTTTGAGTTTGGATTGTATAGATTTTCGTGATAGAATTTGGCTGTTAGCTCGTTTATTTTGTAAAGTCTGTTTTTAAGTTCTAATACTTTATTGTCCTCTGTACTGTCCAGTGTCGGAAGCGATATATTCGCTCTTTCTGCTAAAAGTTGTATGGTCTCTATAAAATTGATGTTTTCAATTTTACTTACAAAATGTATTACATTTCCTCCAACCCCGCATCCAAAGCAATGAAAAATTTGCCTATCCGGTGAAACAGAAAAAGAAGGAGATTTCTCTTTATGGAATGGACATAATCCAAAAAAGTTTCTACCACTTCTTTTTAACACTACATATTGTGATATTATATCTACTATATCATTAGAACTCCTTATTTCTTCAATTAATTCATCACTGTATCGTGTCATACCATTTTAACCTTTCTTAACGTATACTATTCGACAGATACTACCAAAATCCTTCTTTATGTTAAGTATTATTTAATGCTAATTTTTCCTTTTTACTCTAGTCCCTTTTTATTTTCAATATTATAGGTTTACAATAGATATGTCACAGCAAATATAAAAAATAAAAATAGGAAATACCAAAAATATGATAAAATATTT
>CALXMH010000025.1 GCA_944389425.1 uncultured Clostridia bacterium | reverse complement strand
CCGCGCTGTGCTGGCTCGTGGGGTGTAGCACTTGGTGGTACTGATACCTGATTCAATGGGTGCGAGAGCACCCAAAAATTTTTAATGACTACACTTGCTAAAAAGACAATACAGTGAGCTCGTGTCATTTCCGCAAATATAAAATAACTTTGCAATGGATACAGATGCAAAAAATCCGTCCAAAATTGGTGTAAAGCTGGAAGAAAAGATAAATCTTCTAGTTTTTACTATTAATATTCCTGAACAGTATAAATCAAAAGTTTGAAATATGTTTAAATATGGGATAAAGATTGTTGGGTAAAAATAGGCTAAAAAAATATAATTTTTTTTCAAAAAACTATTGACAACCAAATTAATATAGTTTATAATTTATACTTGTCAGGGGGCAGTAAAACAATTTAATATGCGGGTGTAGTTCAATGGTAGAATTCCAGCCTTCCAAGCTGGCTACGTGGGTTCGATTCCCACTACCCGCTCCAAACTATAACAACTTATGAACTGTAAAGTTTGTAAGTTGTTTTTTTATAAAAATGAAAAAGGCAAATGTATATAATTGTAAATGTGGTTGAAGAACTGAGTAAAATGAATAGTGTTATAATTTTTATATTGTAAATTTACATAAAATATGCTATACTAAATAAGTAATCCATTTTCATATAAGCTTTTTAATTAAGTAGCTTATGATTTTAGCATTGGAGGGAGTATTATGGTTTATGGTGAAAGTCGGATTAAATTACTTATAGCTTTTGTTATTGCTTCTTTATTTACACTAATATTTTCTGTTGCAGGAGATTTTAGTAGCCATCCAGAAGCATTTAATACTTTAATATTAATAAAAGTATTTTTAATTTTATTGGTATTATGTGTATTAATTTTTGGAAGAGACAATGTTTTCATTAAAATTGAATTAGAAAAGCCTAATAATGATGATGCTGTACAAGAGGAAGATGATTCAAAAGTGTTGAAAATTGTTGGAAAAGACTTGGCAAAAGCACTAAACCGGGAAAAACCTTTATCACGAGGCGAGATTAAAAAAATAATTGAAGTCTTAGATGAGTATGGTCTCTAATGTTAACAAAAATCCCTATTATAGGGATTTTTATTTTGCCATATACAAAGTATATTATCTTGACTTTTACCATAATTTATTTTATTATAATATATGTAAATAGTGCTATTATAGCTCAGTTGGTAGAGCAACAGATTCGTAACCTGTAGGTCGGCGGTTCGATTCCGCCTAATAGCTCCAAAACTGTAAATTGTTGATTCACTATTTTGTTTGTTGAACTTTGGCGAAAAGCTATTTAAAAATGTCGAAAAACATTGAAAATAGTATATAGATATGCTAAAATGTAAATATAAACAATAAAAAAGGGGGATTTTTTATGGAAAAATCAAAAATTGATTTATATTTAACAACAAATGCAAAATATTTTGAACCAACAGCAATTCCTATTCTAAGACAAAAAATGGAGAATGCATCAGACGATACTTTATTAACTTTACAAGCAACAGACTTAAAAGATCCAACACTTATGGTAATAATTTCTATTTTCTTAGGTGTACTAGGAATTGATAGATTCATGCTTGGAGATATTGGAATTGGAGTATTAAAACTATTAACAGGTGGACTTTGTGGAATTTTAACTATTATAGACTGGTTTACTATTTCAAAGAAAACAAAACAACTTAACTTGTCAAAAGTGAGTTTGATAATGTAAAAGTATGATTGTATATATTTTTGTAGTTTTATTAGTTCTAATATTAAACTTACTTAATATTAGGGTATGTATTATATATAATGTGTTTCATATACCATGTCCAGGTTGTGGGTGTACGAGGGCGGTAATTGAATTATTGAAAGGGAATGTAATACAGTCCATAAATTATAATCCACTTCCAATTATAATTGGAATAGTATGCGTTATATTACTTATATGGAAATGTAAAGATATTATAGAACAAAAAAATACATTAAAAAAATTTATAGAAATTAATAAAAATATAATTTTATTAATATGTATTGTGATAACAATAATTATATGGATAATTAATATAAATAATCCATTATTATATTAATCATATGCTAAAGAGAGTAAAACCTATGTGTTTAGCTCTCTATTTTAATTATATAGCTACTTGTAAAAATATCAAAAATATGCTAAATTATAAGTATCGCAGTTATGATATTAAAAAAGAGGAGGAAACGGCGTGGGATTTTTTGATAAATTGAAACAAGGCTTGGGAAAGACAAAAAATTCTTTTAATGAGAAGATTAATGATATTTTTAGTAATTTTAGAAAAGTAGACGAAGAATTACTAGAAGAGCTAGAAGAGATATTAATTATGTCAGATGTAGGAATGGATACATCTTTGAGTATAATAGATGGATTAAGAAACAGAATTAAAAAAGAAAAAATAGAAGATGAAGAATCTGTAAAAAAGGCACTTCAAGAAGAAATGCAAAAAATATTAGATATAGAAAAACCAGATTTACATTTAAGTACAAAACCATCTGTAATTTTAGTGATTGGTGTAAATGGTGTAGGAAAAACTACTTCAATAGGTAAAATAGCAAATAGACTAAAAAAGGATGGCAAAAAAATAATTGTTGCAGCTGCCGATACTTTTAGAGCAGCAGCTGTTGAACAATTAGAAATTTGGGCAAATAGAGCAGGTGTAGATATTGTAAAAAAAGAAGAAGGGACAGACCCCGCAGCAGTTGTATATGAGGCAATAAAAGTTGCAAAAGAAAATGGAACAGACATTATAATATGCGATACAGCAGGAAGATTACACAATAAAAAACACTTAATGGATGAGCTTGCAAAAATACAAAGAGTTATAGATAAAGAGTTACCAGATGCAGATAAAGAGGTATTACTTGTAATAGATGGAACAACAGGGCAAAATGCAATAGAACAAGTAAAAGCTTTTAAAGAAACAGCAAATATTACAGGCTTAGTACTAACTAAACTAGATGGGACAGCAAAAGGAGGAGTTGTAATAGGAATAGTAGATAAAAACCATATACCAGTAAAATTTATTGGTGTTGGTGAACAAATTGACGATATGGAAATATTTAGTAGCGAGGATTTTGTAAAAGCTATTATTTAAAGATAGGAGAGAATATATAAGGTGGAAGATGCAAATAAAGAATCAGTGCAAAAGAAAAAAATTAATTACAAAAAAAGAGTAATACTTGTTTTGATTTTTATAGTTCTAGTAAGTTTATTTATGTTTGTTAAATTAAGAGGTGAATATTTAAATATTCTTTCAATAGGGGAAAATTATATAGATGTATTTACTCAAACAATTAAATATCAATATATGGTATTTGGAATTAATTTTGCCGTTTTATTTTTCTTAATTTATTTTACAACAAGATTTATAAAAAGAGGACTAAAAAAATTTTTTGAAGAAGACAAAATTGAAATGCCTAAATTGCCTAATAAATCAGTTGCATTAATAGCTGGTGCAATTTTAAGTATAATTACATCACCATTTATGATAGAAAAAACTATGCTAGCACTAAATTCTGCACAATTTGGAATAGCAGATCCAATTTTTAATATAGATATAGGTTATTACATATTTACTAAACCATTTATAGAAATGCTATTATATTACATAATATTTGTGTTTATAGTTTTATCTATTTACATAGCAATTTATTATATAACTGTATTCAATATTTATTTTGATGGAATAAATATTGAAACATTAAAAAAGAATACTGTAATAAAACAAATTATATTTAACATTATGGTAATAGCACTTGCAATAGCAGGAATAACTTTTGTAAATTCCAATAATGTAATATTTGAAAAGTCGATAAATATAGGGCAAGATTTAGTACTGTATGGTGGAGGTCTTACAGATGTAACAATAAAAGTATGGGGATATAGAATATTTGCCATATTAATACCAATTGCAGTATATATTGGTATAAGTTTTATACGAAAATCTCAAAACAAAAAAGCAATATTAGCATTTGGAACAATTCCTACATATTTAGTTGGAATGTTTGTAATTATGACATTATTTCAATTAATAATGGTTTCACCAAATGAACTAGACAAAGAAAAAACATATATACAAAACAATATAGATGGCACAAAACAGGCATATAATATAGATATTGAAGAAATAGAAATAGCACATACTGGTACAATAACAAATGAACAAGTAATTAGAAATAGTAATGTTTTAAATAATATTCCAATTGTTACAAAAGATGTTGTTCTTAAAAATCTAGAAGAATATCAAACAAGTACAGGATATTATGCATATAGAAATATTAGTATTGCAAAATACAACATAAATGGCACAGACGAAATTTGCTATATTTCTCCAAGAGAAATAGTTAGTGATAATGGAAGAACATATAATAGTAAAACATATGAATATACACATGGATATGGAGCTATAATAACATCTGCCTCTACATTAGATGATTCTAATAATATAACATATATTCAAAAAGGTTTAGATGATAATGGACCAATAAAAGTAGAACAGCCAAGAATATATTTTGGATTACAAACAAATCAAACTATAATAACAAATGTAAATAATAACAAAGAGTATGATTATCCAATAACTAGCAGTACAAATGCAGAAAATGTATATGATGGTTTAGCTGGAATTAAACTTAATTTGTTAGATAGACTAATTTTAGGAATACACACAGGCGATTTTAAAATAGCTTTTAATACAAATATGAATTCTGAAAGTAAAGTAATAACAAATAGAAATATAATAGAAAGAGCAAAAACTTTAATGCCATATTTAATGTATGATGAAAATCCATATATGGTAATTACAAATACAGGAAGACAGGTATGGGTATTAGATGCGTATACAATATCTAATTCATATCCATATTCACAAGAATCTATTATAGAAAAAGATGGTATAAGAACAAGAATAAATTATATAAGAAACTCTGTAAAAGTATTAATAGATGCATATGATGGTACTATGCAATTTTATATAACAGATAGAACAGATCCAATTGCTATGGCATACAGAAATATATACCCTAATTTGTTTATGGACTTAGATGCGCAAATACCAGAAGATATTTCAGAACATATGGTATATCCACAATTGTTATACAATATTCAAGCTGATATGTTAAGTATGTACCACAATGTACAAACAGAGGTATTATATAGAAACGATGATTTATGGGATATTGCAAGAAATACTGCTAATAGGCAATCTGCTTCTAGTATAGGTACAAAAATGGATTCATACTATACAATGCTTAAAACAAGTGATTCTAGTGAAGAAAAATTAGAATTAGTAGTACCATATACTCCATATAATAAACAAAATATTATTGCATATTTAGTGGGTACATATGAAAATGATAATAAACTAAAATTATACAAATTCAATTCAGATAATAATATTTTAGGACCAATGCAATTAGAAAACCAAATAGAACAAGATGAAGCTATTTCAGAAGAACTAAAAGCATTAAATGTAGCAGGAACCAAACTTATAAAAGATATGATAATTGTTCCAATTGAAAATACATTGCTTTACGTACAACCAATTTATCAAGTTTTACTAAATGAATCACAAGTTCCAATTCTTAAAAAAGTGGTTGTGGCATCTGGAAATAAACTAGCAATAGGTAATAATTTGCAAGATGCAATAGAAAAATTAGTTTCACAAGAGGCATCTAGAATAGAAATAGAAAATACAGATAATGAAGAAGGACTAATAGAAGCAATAATAAAAGCTAATAATAATTTAAGCGAATCTAGTGCAAATAGTGATTGGGAGCTAATGGGAAAAGATATAAACAGACTTCAAAGTTTAATTAAGCAATTAGAAGAACTAATAAACGAAACAGAAAATGTAGAAAATACAGAAATAGATTCTGACTTAGTAAATGAAAATAATACAATAACTAATAGCATTGAAAATCAAATTTAATGAATATTTAATAAAATAAAGACCACCATATATATTAGGTGGTCTTTTAAGTGTTATTTAAAAAATTAAGTAAACAAATAGATGAATTAAATAAAGCCATGCAAATGGCAAATATTAGCGAAATAGTATACATTTTAGGAAACAAAAAGAAAATGTTTTTTAGGAATGTATGGGCAGGCATTGGAAGAGGAATTGGAATAGGTATAGGAGTTACAATTATTACTGCTATAATTGTATTTGTACTACAAAAAATAGTAATGCTAAACATTCCTGTTATAGGAAACTTTATATCAGATATAGTAGACATTGTACAGAGAAATAGTAGGTATTAATTTTAAATATTATTTTAATAAAAAAGGTACAAATGTTTCTTTTTTCTCTTGAAAATCTTGCAAAAATAGAATATAATTTATCATAATAATTTAATTCAGAGGTTAAAAATATGATTAATACATTACATATAGAGAATATTGGAATTATTGATGATTTGAGTATAGATTTAGGTCAAGGTTTTAATGTGCTTACAGGGGAGACTGGTGCAGGGAAAACTTTAATTATTGATTCTTTGCAGATTTTGGCAGGTGGTAGATTCTCAAAAGAAATGATTCGTACAGGAGAACCTAGTTCGTTTGTTGAGCTTAGTTTGTATTTGCCAGGGCGTGGTTTAGAAGAAGATACTGCAATTATATCTAGGGAGACAAATTTATCTGGTAAGAATATTTGTAAAATTAATGGAAGACTTGCAACTGTAAGCGAACTTCGTGAATTTATGAAAAATGTTATTAACATTCATGGACAAAATGATAATCAATCTATTTTAGATAAAGAAACTCATATTGAATATGTTGATAGATTTGCAGGAGACAAGCTTTTAAATTTATATAAAGAATATGAAGAATTATATGAAAAAAGAAATGAAATTAAGCAAGAACTAAAAAGAAATTATGGAGATGAAAAAGAAAAACAAAGAAAGGTAGACCTTCTTAAATATCAAATAAATGAAATTGAAGCGGCAAAGTTACAGCCAAATGAAGAAGAAGAACTAAATTCAAAAAGAAAAATTATTTTAAACTCAGAATTAATTGTTGAAAATATAAAAAATGCGGATTTTAATATTAATGAAACTGCGCTAGAAGCAGTAAATACGGCAGTAAGAAGTCTAGAAAAAATTTCAGAATTAGATGAAAAATACAATAAAGTCTTAGAAAACTTACAAACTGTGTATTACGAACTAGAAGAAAGTGCAAGAGATATTAGTAGTTTAAATGAAGATAATAATTTTGATGAGGAAGAAAGAAATGAAATAGAAGAAAGACTAGATTTAATATTTTCTCTTAAAAGAAAATATGGAAATAGTTTAGAAGAGATACTTGAGTATTGCGATAAAATAAAAAAAGAATTATATGAAATAGAAAACTTAGAAGAATATAATAATAAACTTAAAAAAGAATTAAAAGAATTAGAAAACAAAATGCATGATTTATCAAAAAAAATGCATAACATAAGGGTGGATGTAGCTAAAAAGTTAGATGAGAAGATAACAGCTGAACTTGTAGATTTAGAAATGAAAAGTGCATCTTTTCATGTTAACATAGAAAGTGTGGAAGAGTTTAATAAAAATGGTTTGGACAAAATAGAATTTTTGATTGCAACAAATGTTGGAGATACATTTAAACCACTTGTAAAAATTGCATCTGGTGGGGAAATGTCTAGAATTATGCTTGGAATTAAAAAAGTTTTAGCAGATGTAGATAATGTTCCTGTTCTTGTGTTTGATGAAATAGATACAGGAATAAGTGGTGTTGCTGCAAATAAAGTTGCAGAAAAGTTAAAGGCAATTTCTAAAAATCATCAAGTGCTTTGTATAACACATTTGGCACCTATTGCGGCCAAGGGAGATAATAATTTTTATATTAGCAAAGAAATAGAAAATGGTAAAACAAAAACAAAAATAAAGAAACTAAATAAAGATGACAAAATAAAAGAAATAGCAAGAATAGCAACAGGAGAGATAACAGAAGTATCTTTAAAACATGCACAACATTTAATGGTACATTAAACATATAAAAGGGGTTATTTATGAGATTAGATAAATTTTTAAAAACAAGTAGAGTAATTAAAAGAAGAACAGTAGCAAATGAAGCGGCAGATTCTGGTAGAATTAGTGTAAATGGTAGAGTGGTAAAACCAAGTTATGAAGTAAAAATAGGAGATATTGTAGAAATAAAATTTGGAGATAAAGTATCTAAATTTGAAATTTTGCAAATACCAAAGGGAAGCGGAAAAGATATAGGTGAAATAATTAAAGTAATGTAAATGGAGGGAAATATGTCTAATTTTGTACACCTACATGTCCACAGCGAATTTAGTCTGTTAGATGGAGCAAATAGAATAAAAGATTTACCAGTAAGAGCAAAAGAGCTAGGAATGAATGCAATTGCTCTTACAGACCATGGCGCAATGTATGGAGTTGTAGATTTTTATAAAGAATGCAAAAAAAATGCTATAAAACCTATAATTGGCTGTGAAGTATATGTAGCACCAAGAAGCAGATTTGATAAAGAACCAGGAATAGATAATCAATATTCACATTTAATATTACTAGTAAAAAATAAAAAAGGATATGAAAATTTAATAAAACTAGTTTCAATAGGATTTATAGATGGATATTACTATAAACCAAGAATAGACAATGAAACATTAGAAAAATACAGCGAAGGCTTAATTTGTTTAAGTGCATGTTTAGCCGGAGCAGTAAATAAAGAAATACTAAAAGGAAACATGGAAAAAGCAAAAGAAGTTGCACTTTGGTATAAGAGTGTATTTAAAGAGGATTATTACTTAGAAGTACAAAATAATGGATTAAGAGAACAAGTAATGGTTAATCAAAAATTAATTGAACTTAGTAGAAAGCTAAATATTCCTCTTGTTGCAACAAATGATGCCCATTATTTAAAAAGAGAAGATGCATATAATCATGAAGTTTTACTATGTATACAAACAGGTAAAAGAATGACAGATACAGATAGAATGCGTTTTGAAACAGATGAATTATACATAAAAAGCCCAGAAGAGATGCTAGAATATTTTAAAAATATTCCAGAGGCAACTGAAAATACTGTAAAAATAGCAGAAAAATGTAATTTCGATTTTGAGTTTGGTGTAACAAAATTACCTAATTATGAAGTTCCAGCAGAATATAAAACACATGCTGAATATTTTAGAAAATTATGTGATGATGGAATAAAAAATCGCTATGGAGAAAAACCAAGTAAAGAAGTATTAGACAGACTAGAATATGAAATTAGCGTAATAGAAAAAATGGGTTATGTGGACTATTACTTAATAGTATGGGATTTTATAAATTACGCAAAATCTCAGGGAATATCAGTAGGACCAGGCCGTGGCTCTGGTGCGGGTTCAATTGCGGCATATGCAATTGGAATAACAGATATAGACACAATTAAATATAATTTGCTATTCGAAAGATTTTTAAACCCAGAAAGAGTAAGTATGCCAGATTTCGATATAGACTTTTGCTACGAAAGAAGACAAGAAGTTATCGACTATGTGGCTAGAAAATATGGCACAGACCATGTTGCACAAATTATAACATTTGGTACAATGTCTGCAAGAATGGTAATAAGAGATGTAGGAAGAGCATTAGATGTACCATATGCAGAAGTAGATTCTCTTGCAAAAATGATACCATTTGAATTACACATAACCATAAAAAAAGCTATGGAGCAGAATATAGAACTAAGAGAAAAATACGAAAATGATGAAGAAATAAAAAAACTTTTAGATATATCTATGGCATTAGAAGGACTGCCAAGACAGGCTTCAACACATGCTTGCGGGGTAGTTATAACAAAAGACCCAGTAGATACATATGTGCCACTATATGTAAGAGATGGTGCAATTTCAACACAATATATAATGACAACATTAGAAGAACTAGGACTTTTAAAAATGGACTTTTTAGGGCTTAGAACATTAACAGTTATATCAGATGCAATAGAGCTTGTAAAAGAATGTAGAGGAATAGATGTAGAAATAGACAAAGATATGTCAGACCCAGAGGTATATAAATTATGGGCAGAAGGGAAAACTTCTGGAATATTCCAATTTGAAAGCGCTGGTATGACAAACTTTATGAAAGAACTAAAACCAGATGGATTAGAAGATATAATAGCAGGGGTATCTTTATATAGACCGGGGCCAATGGATCAAATACCAAGATACATAAAAAATAAATTACACCCAGACCATATAGAGTACACTCACCCAGCATTAGAGCCAATATTAAATGTAACATATGGATGTATGGTATACCAAGAACAAGTTATGCAAATAGTAAGAGAACTTGCAGGATATTCACTAGGAAGAGCCGACTTAGTAAGAAGAGCAATGGGAAAAAAGAAACTAGATGTAATGGCAAAAGAAAGGGAAAACTTTATACATGGTCAAACCGATGAAAATGGAAATGTAATTATCCCAGGTTGTATAAGAAATGGAATAGACGAAGTATCTGCAAATAAAATATTCGATGAAATGGCTGAATTTGCAAAATATGCATTCAATAAGTCTCATGCAGCAGCATATGCCGTAGTATCATACAGAACAGCATATTTAAAAAGATATTATCCAGAAGAATTTATGGCAGCAACATTGAATAGTTTCTTAGGAAATTTAGATAAAGTACCAGAATACATAGATGAATGTAAAAGATTAGGAATAGAAATTTTAAAACCAAATATAAATAAAAGCTTTACAAAATTTACAGTAGATAATAAAAAGATTAGATTTGGAATGGGAAGTATAAAAAATGTAGGATTTGCAGCAGTAGATGCTATTGTTGAAGAAAGAAAAAAAAATGGACCATATCAAAGCTTTACAGACTTTTGCGAAAGGATTCAAAGTGAATCTGTAAACAAGAAATGTATAGAGTGTTTAATTAAAGCAGGTGCATTTGATGATTTTCAGCAAACAAGAAGCACCTTAGTAGCATCATTTGAATCAATAATAGATACAATTAATGATAGTAACAAAAAAAGTATGGCAGGTCAAGTAACTATGTTCGACTTGGGGGGAAATGATGAAAAATTAGATGAAATAAAATATACATTTAACGTTATGCCAGAATATCCAGAAAGAGAATTACTAAAATATGAAAAAGAAATGCTAGGTATATACATTTCAGGTCACCCTCTTGATAAATTAAGAAATCAAATAAACAAAGTATCTACAATAAATACAATGCAGATATTAAAAATGCAAGAAGAAAACGATTTGTCACAAGATGGTAGAAATGTGAAATATGCAGGAATTATTACATCTGTAAAGAAAAAGTTTACAAAAAATAATACAAGAATGGCATTTGTAACAATTGAAGATTTATATGGCTCTTGTGAGGTAATTGTATTTGAAAACTGTTATGCAAAATGTTCAAACTTATTAATAGAAGATAGCATTGTTTTAGTAGAAGGAAGGCTTAGCGTAAGAGAAGATGATTCTACAACAATAATTGCACGTGAAATTACAGAATTAAAAGAAAATACTTCTAAAATACTTAATTTAAATATTACAAATTTACCAGAAGAGCAAAAAGATAAATTAAGAGGAATAATTAAATTTTTTATTGGTGATAAAAATAATATTATGCTTCAAATAGAAAATGGAGAAAACTTTGCAAAAGCAGGTGCAATTTATTTAACAGATGAAATCTTAGTAGAATTTGAAGAATTAATTGGAAAAGAAAGAGTAAGCATAATATAAATAATGGAGAAAAAATGAAATTAGAAAATTTAAAAACAAAATTTATAGCAAGAAATATGGTGTACTATAAAAACATAGATTCTACCCAAAAGGAAGCAAAGAAACTTGCTAAGGGTAAAATTTTAAATGGAACAATTGTTATTACAGAAAATCAAACAGAAGGAAAGGGAACACATGGAAGAACATGGGAAAGTAAGCCTTTTGAGAATGCAACATTTACTATAATTTTGTATCCAGAATGTAATATAAAAAACTTAGAAAATATAACCACCCAAATAGCAAATTCCATTTGCCTTGCTATAAAAGAATTATACAATATAGAATTAGAAATAAAAAAACCAAATGATTTAATAATAAATGGCAAAAAAATTGGTGGTATATTAACAGAAATAGATACAATAGGGGAAATAGTAAAAGAGCTTTTTATAGGTATTGGATTTAATGTAAAGCAAACAAGATTTAGTAAAGAGCTTGAAAATAGTGCAACATCTTTATATTTAAATAATATAAAAAATGCAAATGTAGAAGACGTTGTTTGTGCAATTTGCAATAAATTAGAAATTTTAATAGAGAAGTTTTTTTAAACTTCTCTATTAAAATTACCATTTGTAAATTTAGCTCCTTCTAAGCGTAAGCCATTTTTTACTTGATTTATTACAAAATTAATTTTATCTATGTTTTCATCTAATATATCTATTCTATATGAGCTAAAACCTAAGTTTTCAATAGAAATTGATGTTGTTTTAGTATTATAAATTGTAGTTACTGTTTCAATATTATCTGGAATTATTCTAAAATTAAATCCCATTCTATCTTTTAAATAATATTTATTTTCTAAATTACACATTCTGGTGCAATCTAAATAGCAATGATTAGATTTTCCAAGTAAACAATAATTTGCGGTCATAACAGCAGTAGCTCCATACACAATTAATTCTGCATCTATAATAATATTATGGCTTAAAGAAAGTTTGCTAAGCTCAGGTGATAATGTAGTTTTTGTTATATTTAAATTTTCCAATTCTTTAATTGTATAATTATTAAATACATTTAAGGTGTAATTTCCTATTATTTCGTATTTAGAGTCTTTTGGCAACAATTCTAAATCTGCTAAATTTGAAATTACAAATCCAGATATTTTAAAATTTTCTAAAATACTATTTAAATTGGTTTTTATTAATTTTTTGTAATTTTTTCGTATAATACTTGGCATGTATATATACAAATTATTAGACAAAGAATTTAAAATATTAAAATATTTTTTATCTAGAAAATACTTAAATGGTATATAAATTTTGTCTACTTGCTCTAATACTGAATAATCATACTCTAAATTTAATTCGTTTAATAGCAAAGAGATTTTAGTATTTTCATTTTTTGTAATTTTAGTATTATTTTCAAAAGAAATTGTAATTGGGTCTCTAGAAAATTTACTTATAGCTAAATTTTCTAGTTTTTCTAATGCATTTCTGCGTAGTTGGTTTAGTTTGCTAATACTAGGAATGTATAATCCTTCATCTAAATCTACATCTATATGTTTAAACTCAAATTCTGTATTACCTGTTTTAGAAAGCTGAGAAATAATTCTATTTTTGTCAATAGGAGCATTAACTGCTTTTTCAGGAATTATATCAGAAATTTGTGCTATTTCTAAATTATAATATGTACTATTAGGCAAAGCATCAATAGATTCAACATGTAATGTAATAGGCTTGTTTTCCTTTATGGAAATACTAGCCTTAAGAGGAATTTTTTTATATTCCTTATCAAAAGTAGAAATAGTATTTAATGAAAATTCCTTGTTAGCTATTTTATATACATTATCTCCGAACCTTTATATTTCCTTTAAGTCTACCAATTAAAACAGTACCAGTATTTACTATTTTTTGGTTTTTTCCATTTAAAATCAATTCAGAAACATTATATTTATTTTGCTCACTATCTATCATTATAGAATCACCTATTGCAAGTTTTTCTTGCAAATCTACTTCAATATAAGATTTGGCAGGGATATATCGCTTTATTTTTCCAATAGGCAATCCGCATATTGTTTGGCTTTTCCTTAAATACTAAATTCTTATTTGAATTTTCATCTAAATGACCAGTTGAAAAACCACCACGGTTAAATACTTGCATTAAATCTTTTTTGTCTTGTTCTTCTATAATATAAGAATCATTATTTAATATTTTGTCTAAATATTTTCTATAAATTCTAGTTACAGTGGCAACATATTCAGGTGTTTTCATTCTGCCCTCTATTTTAAAAGATTTTACTCCTGCTTTTACTAGTTCTGGTAAATATTCAAGAGAGCATAAATCACGTGGACTTAATAAATAGCCTTTATCCAAAGTTTTATTTTCGCAAACTAATTCATAAGGAAGCCTACAAGGTTGTGCACATTTTCCTCTATTACCAGAGCGGCCGCCTATCATGCTTGAAAATAAACATCTGCCAGAATATGACATGCATAATGCACCATGAACAAATGCTTCTATTTCTATATTTGAATTGCTACATATTTCTCTAATTTCGTTCAAATTTAATTCACGTGCAAGTACAGCTCTACTAAATCCTAGTTTTTCTGCTGCTTTTACACCTTCTAAATTGTGAATTGTCATTTGAGTGCTGGCATGTATTGGAAGATTAGGAAAGTTTTTAATTAAAAATCTAGCTAGTCCTAAATCTTGTACAATTAATGCATCTATACCATATTCGTATGCTTTACTTGCTAAATAAACTGCATCTTCAAATTCGTCGTTTTTTATTAAAATATTAAGTGTTAAGTTTGTTTTTACATTTCTTAGTTTAGCGTATTGTATAGCATTTTTTAGTTCAGCTAAATCAAAATTTTTGGCAGAGGCTCTTGCACTAAAATTAGAAGCTCCAAAATATACACAATCTGCACCATTTTGAACTGCTGCTTTTAAACATTCAAAATCCCCGTACAGGAGAAAGTAGTTCTGGCATATTCATAAATAAAATCCTTTCAAAATAATTTACTTCTTCTATTGTAACATATTTTTATAAAAAAGCATAATATATCCTATAAATAGAAAAAGGAGGGAACATATAATGCCAGAAGAGAGAAATTGTGGTTGCACAACAGGATGTGGATGTAACGGAGGATTAGGTGGCCTTTTTGGAGGTTGCGGTGGAGATAGTGAAATACTATTTTTCATAATTATATTCTTGTTATTATTTACAAACAAAGGATGCTGCGGAAGAAATACATGCTGCTAGATATATATGAAAAGTCCTCAACTTTTGTTGAGGACTTTTTTTGGGGAAAAGTGTAGACAGTTTTTATTCTTTTGTATATAATGTTTACATTAGGTAGAACGAAAGAGGGAGTGAATAAAATGGCTGAAAGTCGCATAGTTGTACACACACACACACACAGGTAGTTTGTTAGAGAAAATAAATAGGAGAAATATATAGATTATTAAGACATATGAACTTAGTTATTGTGATAACTAGGTTTATGTGTCTTTTTTGTGTTGCTTTTTTAAGGTAGCCGCCGAGAGGAGTTAGATTAAAATTTATTACGTTCCTCGGCACGCCTGCGTGGCCACACAAACTCTAATAGAACATCAAACGAGCCTCTCGAAAGAACGCGCCCTCATTTAATGTTAATAAGAGTTTGTACGACCACTCCGGCTACATTCGTCGCTCCATAAATTTTAATCTAACTCCTCTCGGCTACTCTACAAAATAAAATTATTCATTATTTATTAAATGAATTAGTGTGAGAGGTAACTTTGGGTGAAAAATTAAAAAAAGTTGCAAAATAGCGGTATAAGGTTAGTAGTTTGTGAAGATAATATGATAAGATAATAAAAATAAAAAAACAAATGAAAGAGGGTAAGAAAAAATGAAAGAAAGGAAATTAAAACCAAAAATATTAGAAAACACAAGAAGCAAAAAGCGGAATAACATTAATAGCATTAGTAATAACAATAATAGTGCTATTAATATTAGCAGGAGTAGCACTAGCTACTTTAATAGGGCAAGGTAATATAATAGGAAATGCCGAAAACGCGGTAGGTAAATACAATAATAGCGTAGCCTCAGAACAGCAATTATTAAATGAAATAGAGAAATACTTTCAAAACTACCTAGAAGGAGGAAATGGAGACAACCCACCAACTCCACCGGAACCAGTAGAGCCACCAGAAGTAAACTCAGACGGACTAGCCACAGAAAATGTAACAATAAAGCCTGACCCGGATAGTGATATACAAATAACAATACCAGCCGGATTTGCGCCAGCCATATTAACAGGAAGTAATTCAACACAAAGTTTACCAGGACAAGATGGGAGTGTAGCAAGTATAATGCCAGCAGACCAATGGAATAATATAACAGTAGAAGATATAAACAAAGGAATAGTAATAGTAGATAATCCTATAACATACGACAATGGACAACTAACTGGAACAATGCCAGACTTTAATGAATACGTATGGATACCAATACCAAATTTTGAGGAAGACTTCCAACAAACCGCTTGGAATGGACCATATTATGGAAGTAGTTGGACAACAGGAGAACATCCAATTGCTAAAAATCCAACAAGCGACACAGACAAACAAAACAAATACTGGGAAGATACCACAACCCAAGAATACCAAGACATGCTAGCCAGTGTACAACATTACAAAGGATTCTACATCGGAGGATACGAAGCCAGCGAAGGAGAAAACGAAATAGCCCAAAGTAAGCGTAATATATCACCATGGGTAAGCGTACCACAAACAATAGCAATAACAGCATGTACAAGCAATACAACAACAGCCAATATGCATTTAATGTATGGAATAGAATGGGATAGTGTATTAAACTGGTTAAAAGACAATGCGACTATATCCTCATCTACCACAGGACAAACAAAAACAATGAACATAGACGACATACAAACCAACAGTAGTAGCTGGGGCAATTATCGTAATTCCACAGGAGATTCAGCATCAGAACCATGGGTAAGAAATACACTACAAAATACAGGAGCAAGTGAATATTGGAAAGCGAACAACATATACGACTTAGCTGGTAATGTAAATGAATGGACCCAAGAAAAATATTCAACAGGGGCTTACAGAGCTTATAGAGGAGGCAATTTCGACTTTGATGGAGACAGCCGTCCAGCAGCTAGTCGTAACGGCAACATTGAGAGCAATACGAGCTACGGCGGCCTACGGGTTCCGAGGCAGCTTTTTTGTAGCACTGGACGCTGGTAGCGATGCATAAGGCAAGACTCATACCAGAGTTTATAGATTAATCTGAATAGCGGATAATGGATTTGCGCGCGGTAGTTGCAATTCATTGTTCGCTTATTTACATAAAATTGATATAACTGTTTATGATAGAATAAAAAATTTTACATTAATATAGTACTTACAAACAAGTACGAAAAATGTCGAAACTTGCGATGAAAAGTGAGGCTTGAAGTATTTACTTTTGAAAAATAGTATAGTAAAATAATTGTAAATTAGTTCTTGGACATCTTTAAAGGAAAGACATAATATTCAGGCAATTCTGCCAGAAAAAATCCAATTAAACAAATAAAATAATGAATAGGTGGTGATAATTTATACTCTAGGACGAGTATTATAAAAAATATTGAATTTAAGTATATGGGGGTGATATAATTTAAGAAAGGAGAAATTTAATTTGACAGTACAACAAAAATTAAAACCCAAGAATGATGTAATTTTTAAGAATTTATTTTCTAAAAATGGAAATGAAGAAATGTTAGCAGAAATAATAGAGGAAGGACTAAAAATAAAAGTAGAAGAAATAGAGGTAGAAAAAGAAGTAGAATTAAGTAAGATGCATGTAAATGAAAAATATGGCAAATTAGACTTAAAGGTAATAGTAAACAAAAACATAATGGTAATAATAGAAATGCAAAGGACAGATAATTGTAATATGTCCAAAAGAGCATTATTTTACGCAGGAAAGATATTAGCAAGTAGTTTAAAGGTTAAAGAAACATATGATAACATAAAAGATATATACTTTATAAGTATATTAAATTACAATATATTAGAAACAGAAGAATATAGTACAGATACAGTAATAGTAGATAGTAAATATAG
>CALXMH010000024.1 GCA_944389425.1 uncultured Clostridia bacterium | reverse complement strand
TCAACATTAACAATAAGTAATATAGATACATTAAAACCAAAAGAGTTTACATCAGTAGCAACAGCAACAAGTAATAGTATAACAATAAGTGGAAGTACAACAGATCAAGAAGCAACACAAACAAGTAGCAGTAGTGAAATACTAGAATACTATTTTAGTATAAACAATGGAACAACATGGGTAAGTAATGAAAATAAAACAAGTACAAGCTATACATTCACAGGCTTAACACAAGGAACCCCATATACAGTGCAAATGAAAGCAGTAGATGAAGCTGGAAATGAGACAGTAGCAAAAGCAACAGAAATAATAACAACAAGCATAGCAGGAGAAGATAGCATAACAATAACACCGAGCACAACAGGATGGACAAATAAAGATATAACAGTAACCGTAACATGGCCAAGTGATACAACAGGAGTAACAAAACAAATAAGTACAGATAATGGAGTGACATGGAAAACATATACAGGACCAGTAACAATAGGTAGCAATTGTACAATAAAAGCAAGATTAATAGACAGCACAAATCAAACAGGAACATCAGCCAGCTTAACAATAAACAAAATAGACAAAACGCCACCAACTGCTCCAACAATAACCGGAGGAAGCACAAATTATGCAACAAGTAGAACAATAAGTGTAAGTACAGTGCCAACAGAGATAGAAAGTGGAATAGCATATTATGAATATTATTTAACAAATAATAGTGCAGTACCAACAAATAGTACAACAGCAACAGGAAAAGTAGGAACAACAGCAAATGAAAAGAGTAAAGTATTTAATACAAATTATGCAGGATATTATGTATATTTTAGAGCAATAGATAATGCAACAAACAAAGGAGCATGGTCAACAGCACAAAGATTATACATAGATATAAATAACCCAATAGTAACAGCAAAACAAAGTAGTGTAACAATAGAGGAAGGAGCAAGTAATAGTATAAGTGGATACTTTACAATAAATAAAAACGGAAATGCTTCAATAACAAACACAACATATAAAGAAGGAAGTACAACAGTAAATAATACAAATACATTAAGTGTAGGAACACATACAATAACATGCACTGTAACTAAGGCAAATGGACTTACAGCAAGTGCAAGTATTAAAATAATAGTAGAAAAATTGACATTATTACCAGCTTCAGAATATGGTGCATATGTAACAAATTATACAACACCAAGTGGAGACCCAAATGTAAAATGGAGAATATTTTATGCTGATGAGAGTAATATATATTTAATAGCAGATGACTACATACATGTTAATTATGCACCAGAGTCAAACAATAATAAATTAGATTATTATTCTTCTGGTTATGAAGTATCATTTAATAATGTAATTAATGATTATGCAGGTTCAAGTAGCATAACAGATCAAAGAATAATAAAGTGGATAAACTATGTAAAAGATTATCCAAACTCAACAAATGCGAGTATAAAATCAGTAGCATTTATGTTGGATACGGATGCTTGGAATAAAAAATATAGAAACCAAGACTATGCAGAATATGCAATAGGTGGACCAACAATAGAATTGTTTGCAGCATCATATAAAGACACTCATGACTATTATATAGAGTATAGATATAACAGCACGGGTTATGAAATAAAATGGAATTATGAAACAGACTATAGTGAGTATGTTAATAACAAAATAGAAGATGATAATGATTTGTATTGTATAAAATCCAATACAATCACATCAACATATAAGTATATGTGGTTAGCGTCACCAGCAGCTTATAGAAGTGACTATCTTATAGCTATAAGTGAAAGACGGCGATGTGAGTCGTGATAGATATGATAGTAGTGGTACGAAACTGAGACCGATAATTTGCTTAAAAAAAGAAACTAAATTGGAGAAAATAAGTGATAATGAGTATAAAATTGTAAAATAACTGATAACTGGATATTTTTGAACAAACCTGAGAGTGGCAATGGATACAGAGGCAAAATCCACATGAAATTGAGTAAAAGCTGGAAGATAAGATAAATCTTCCAGCTTTTGCTATATAAAATGCATGACAAAAAGTCATAGAGCATATAAAGCTCGAAAAATGTCTAAATTTGCGATGAAAAGTGGGATAGATAGTATTTACTTTGGAAAATAAATGTAGTAAAATAGGAGTGTATTAAATCTATAAATAATTATTTTAAATTAAAATCAGGCGTTTCCGCCCAAATAATCAATGTTTAAAATTAAAAATCAAAAATGAAGGGAGTGTGCATTTATACTGCAAGACGAGTATTTGTAAAAGTATTGCTTTTGTTAATTGTGTAAATTATAATAAATATGGAGATGATAGATATGGCAATGGTACAAAACAAATTAGTAGCAAAAGCAGAGAAAGAGTATGAATATCTAACAGGGGATGAAGCAACAAGAAGATGGCAGGAGTTAAGAGAGAAAGCAGAAAGAGATGAAATATCTGCATATGACACAGGGAAGAGTGATGGAGAAAAAATTCGGTATAAAACGTGGAATAAAAGATGGTAAATTAGAAACAGCAAAGGCTATGATTAAGGATAATGTGAAATTTGAAATAATAGAAAGATATACAGGATTGAGAAGAGAAGAGATAAATAAATTGTGTGCAGAAAAAGTATAAAACAGGCATGCTCAAAATCCAATAAAACACTAGTAAAATCAATAAAAATATGGTATAATATAAGAGTGGGAGATTTTAAAAAAGGAGATTTGTTTGAATGTTTATGGAAAAGAAATTTTATTATGATATTGATAATATAAAACAAGATTTAGCAATGGAAGATATGATTGTTACAGAGGAACATGTTGAAAATTTGAGAAGATATGCTAATAATGAAATTAGTATGGATGATATTATGAATAAGATTAAAAAAGATGCAATGGAAAGGAATTAGTGCCATGAATGATTTTTATGAAGCTAGAAATTCGATTTATTGCTATCCGGATAGTAATGTTCTTGTTAATAAGTTTAATATTAAGGATTATGCTAAACTTATGGAAGTAGAAACAGATATTGTGGTGTATAAGTCTTTTGAACTTAGGCAAGAAGGAATTACTGGTAATTTTGATATTGAGCATATTATTGGAATTCATAAATATTTGTTTAATGAGCTTTATCCTTTTGCAGGACTTTTTAGAACTGAAAATATTGCTAAAGATAATTTTAGATTTGCTGAGTGGGAGTTTATAGAAGATGAACTTAGAAAACTACTAGAACAGCTAAAAAATGAAAAGTATTTAGATCGGATTAGATAAGGAAGAACTATCAAAAAGATTGGCGTATTACCTAGCTGAGCTTAATGTTTTGCATCCATTTAGAGAAGGAAATGGAAGAACTTTAAGGGAGTTTATTAGACAACTTGCGCTAAAAAATGGATATTTATTAAATCTACAAAATGTAAATCCTAAGGAAATGCTAGCAGCTTGTATTAAGTCTGTGGTGGATACTAGTGATTTGGAAGTTTTATTAGAGAAGTGCTTAGAAAAAGACTCAATTTAAGAGAATGAAGCTGGATTTAAATTTTTGTATATGAAAAAGCTACCATTTATGGTAGTTTTTTCTTTATTTTACTTGTATTTTTATGGAAAAAAGTATATAATATTTGCATTAATTGACTAATATTTGTTTAGGAGGAGATGGAGTCATGAAAATAAGTAGGGAAGAAATCATTCATATTGCAAAACTTGCTAATTTGAATTTGACAGATGCAGAGATTGATAAATATACAAACGATATGGAGGATATACTAAATTTTGCAAACACAGTTAATAATGTAGATACAGAGAATGTTGATGAAACTATTGGCGCTGATAATTATAATGTGTTTAGAAAAGATGAAATAGGGGAAAGCTTTGATAGAGAAGAGTTATTAAAAAATGCTCCTTCACAAGATGAAGGAATGTTTAGAATACCAAAAGTTATTGGATAAGAAAAGGGGGAGCACTTATGGAGCTATATGAATTAACTGTACATGAGCTTAGAGATAAGTTGGCTAAAAAAGAAATTACATCAGAAGATATTACAAAAAGCTATATTAAAAGAATAGAAGAAAAAGAGCCAGAGGTTAAGGCTTTTGTTAATACTACATTAGACGATGCTTTAAAAAATGCACAAGAAGTGGACAAGAAGATAAAAGAAGGAAAATGTACTTCTAGTTTAGCAGGTATTCCTATTGGTATTAAAGATAATATTTGCACAAAAGGTGTTAAAACAACTTGTAGTTCTAGAATGTTAGAAAATTTTGTTTCACCTTATGATGCAACTGTTATGGAAAAAATAAAAGACGAAGACCTAGTTATGCTAGGAAAATTAAATATGGATGAATTTGCAATGGGAGCTTCTACAGAGTATTCATATTTTAAGAAAACAAGTAATCCATGGGATTTAAATAAAGTTCCAGGAGGTTCTAGTGGTGGTTCGGCAGCAGCAGTAGCAGCAGATATGGTACCATGGGCATTAGGAAGCGATACAGGTGGAAGTGTTAGACAACCATCATCTTTCTGTGGAACTGTTGGACTAAAACCTACATATGGATTAGTTTCAAGATATGGTCTAGTTGCATTTGCGTCATCACTTGACCAAATAGGACCTATTACAAAGGATGTTGAAGATAATGCAATTTTATTAAATATAATTGCAGGACATGATAGAAGAGATTCAACATCAGCTAATATAGAGAAAAAAGATTATACAAAGGCTCTTAAAAATGATGTAAAAGGGCTTAAAATAGGAATTCCAAAAGAATATTTTGGAGAAGGTATAAATCCAGAAGTTAAAGAATCTGTAATGGCAGTTGCCAAAAAATATGAAGAATTAGGTGCAACTGTTGAAGAATGTTCAATTAGTGTAACAGATTATGCACTTGCAACCTATTATATCATAGCATGTGCAGAGGCAAGCTCAAACTTAGGTAGATTTGATGGAATTAGATATGGATACAGAACAGAAAACTTCTCTAACTTAAAAGACATATACAGAAATTCAAGAAGTGAAGGTTTTGGCTCAGAAGTAAAGAGAAGAATTATATTAGGAACATATGTATTAAGCTCTGGATATTATGATGCATATTATAAAAAAGCGCAAAAGGTAAGAACACTTGTAAAACAAGCATTTAAAGAATTATTTAAAAAATATGATGTGCTTCTTACACCAACATCACCAACAGTAGCATTTGATATTGGAACAAGATCAAATAATCCACTAGAAATGTATTTAGCAGATATTTGTACAGTATCTATTAACATAGGTGGAGTTCCAGCAATATCTGTACCATGTGGATTAGATAGTCAAGGTATGCCAATTGGATTTCAATTAATAGGAAATCATTTTGATGAAGAAACATTATATAGAGCAGCATACACATACGAGAAAAATACTAATTTTAGAGAAAATAAACCTACATTTAAAAAATAAGGAGGAAAGTATATGGCAAGAGAAGATTATGAAGTTATAATAGGACTAGAAGTTCATAGCGAATTATCAACAAAAACAAAAATATTTTGTAGTTGCCCTACCGAATTTGGAGGAGAACCTAATACACACTGTTGCCCAGTATGTATGGCAATGCCAGGTACTTTGCCAGTATTAAATGAAAAGGTAGTAGAATATGCTGTAAAAGCAGGAATTGCAACTAATTGTGAAATAGCAAGAAATAGTAAAAACGATAGAAAAAATTATTTCTATCCAGACTTACCAAAAGCATACCAAATATCACAATATGACATGCCACTTTGTGAAAAAGGATATGTAGAAATAGAAACAGGAAATGGACCAAAACAAATAAGAATTACAAGAATTCACATAGAAGAAGATGCAGGAAAATTAAATCATGATGAATATGGAAGAGGAAGCTTTGTAGATTTAAATAGAGCAGGAGTTCCATTAATTGAAATAGTATCAGAACCAGATTTAAGAAGCAAAGAAGAAGTAGAAGCATATCTTAAAAAATTAAAATCAATACTAGAATATATAGAAGTTTCAGACTGTAAAATGCAAGAAGGTTCATTAAGAGCAGATGTTAACTTATCTGTTAGAAAAAAAGGTGATACAAAATTTGGAACAAGAACAGAAATGAAAAACATGAATTCATTTAGGTCAATTGTAAGAGCAGTAGAATATGAAGCAAATAGGCAAATAGACTTAATAGAAGCTGGGGGAGAAGTAGAACAAACAACTTTAAGATGGGATGATATATCAGGTAAAACATTCCAAATGAGAGATAAGGAAGATGCACAAGATTACAGATACTTTCCAGACCCAGACCTAGTTGCAATTAGAATTTCAGATGAATATGTAGAAAATATAAGAAAAAATCTACCAGAACTTCCAGAAAGTAGAAAGAAAAGATATATGGAGGAATATAAACTTCCAGAATATGATGCTTCTTTAATAACAGCATCAAAATATTTATCTGATTTACTAGAAGGAGCAAGCAAAGTATGTAATAATCCTAAAGCCGTAAGTAACTGGATTATGTCTGATATAACAAGAATATTAAACGAAAAAGAAATAGAACCAGACCAAATACCATTTACAGCTGAACAATTAGGAAATTTAGTTGTATTAATAGATAAAGGAACAATTAGTACAAGTATAGGTAAAAAAGTATTAACAGAAATGTTTGAAAATCCAGAAGAACCAGCAAAAATAATAGAAAAAAACGGATGGGTACAAATTTCAGATGAAGG
Organism: uncultured Clostridia bacterium; assembly: GCA_944389425.1. GTDB lineage: Bacteria > Bacillota > Clostridia > TANB77 > CAG-508 > UMGS1864. Next base: position 11,653 of record CALXMH010000024.1, on the reverse strand, counting down.
AGCAATAAAAGAAGTTGTTCAAAAAGTATTATCTGAAAATGCACAATCAGTAGCAGACTACAAAGCTGGAAAAGACAAAGCACTAGGATATTTAGTAGGTCAAGCAATGAAAGCAACAAAAGGAAAAGCAAACCCAGGAATGCTAAATAAAATGTTTTTAGAAGAATTGAAAAAATAAAAAACAAAAATGTCTCAATACTAAAATTGAGACATTTTTTATTACTCTTCTTTATGCAATGCATTAGTAGCAATTCCGCAAATAAGAAAGCTAACTACAAACATTATACCAGCTCTAAATAAACCTAAACTAATTTCATAATATATGTAATCTAATGACAAAGAATTATAAAAATAAAACAAAATAACAGAAGAGATACATATAATCATAGAAAAAATTAGCCCTAGTTTAACAACTTTGCTGATAGGTTTATCCATGCGAAAAATGTTATCTAAAAATTTATGTATCATAAAAAATTACCTCCGAATTTAAATATGTTCATATGTATATCCTAACATAAAAATATATTCAAAACAAAGGTAATTAAAGGAAGAAAAGGATAATTATTTTTATTTCTACTAATAAAAATAATTATCCTTTTCTTAAATAAAAACTTATTTTGCACTATTTAATAATTTTGCAAGTCTTGATTTTTTTCTAGATGCAGTGTTAAGTTTAATAACTCCTTTTGAACAAGCTTGATCAACTTTTTTTACAGCTTCTGTAAAAAGTGGTTCAAGTTCTTTTTCTCCATTTGCTACTGCTAATTCAAACTTTTTAACAGCTGTTTTATATCCAGATTTAACCATATTATTTCTTAAAGTTTTCTTTTCTATAATTTTAACTCTCTTCTCAGCAGATTTAATGTTTGGCATTTTTGCACCTCCTCTTAGTGATTCTTAAATTTTGCTTTATATATTCTACCACGAAACTTTGCAAAATGCAAGTAAAACTTAATAGATTCTCTCTTTTAACTTAATTTTCAGAAGAATTACTAGGAATATCTGTTACTTCTTTTTGTAAATCATCTGCTTTTTCTTCTAACATAGAAGTACAATTAGGACATCTTGTAGCTTTAATGTTTATTTCAGAAAAACAATAAGGACATGTTTTAGTGGTAGGTGCTGGTTCTTCTTTTTTCTCTTCTTTAATATTTAATTTTTTCTTAATTTTCTTAAAAAATTTACTCTGCTTAACATTTTCCTTATTTTTTTCATTTATTTCTTCAAGCTTAGAGTTCATTTTATTGATATATTTAATCATAATAAAAATAGAAAAAGCAATAATTAAAAAATCTATAACAGAAGTTAAAAAGGCTCCATATTTAATAGAACTATTACCAATTGTAATACTTAAATTACTATAATCTACCTTGCCAGTAATAACAGAAATACTTGGCATAATAATATCATTAACAAGAGATGTAACAATTTTTTGAAAAGCACCACCAATAATAACACCAACTGCTAAATCCATAATGTTACCTCTCATTGCAAATTTTTTAAATTCGTTTAACATAAAAACTCCTAACCTATTAGAAATTAAATCTAATAAAACTAAAAATACACTGATATTATAACATATTTTCTTACAGTTGTAAAAAAACACAATTTGTGCTATGATATATATGTTAGTATATAAAGGAGGAATCACATATGACAATAGCAATAGCCTCTGATCATAGAGGATTTAAAATTAAAGAAGAAATAAAAAGATATTTAGAAGAAAACGATATAAAATATAAAGACTTTGGAACATATTCGGAAGAAAGAATGGACTATCCAGAAGTAGCAACAAAAGCAACAAAAGCAGTTCAAAACAAAGAATGTGAACTTGGAATTTTAATATGTGGAACAGGTTTTGGAATGTGTTTAGTCGCTAATAAATTTAAAGGAATAAGATGTACACCATGTTATGATGAAGAAACAGCTAAATTTGCAAAAATGCACAATAATGCAAACATATTAGCATTAGGAGCAGAACACTTAACAGCACATGATGCTATAAGAATATTGCGAGTATTTTTAGCAACACCATTTGAAGGTGGAAGACATAGTGATAGACTAAAAATGATAGAAGAGATAGAAAATGAAAATATGAAATAGCGAGGTATCTTATGTGGGGAGATATTGCAATAGCATTTGTTCTAGCTTTTATAATAGCCTTTGTTGTAACACCATATACAATAAGAATAGCTAAAAAGGTAGGAGCAATAGATTATCCAAAAGATGAAAGAAGAGTAAACACAAAACCAATGCCGAGACTCCGGTGGACTAGCGGTAATTGCAGGCTTTATAGTTTCTGTTGTTTATTTGTTAATAGTAATGAGTATAGAAGATACCATAGATTTATTTGGACCAGAAATCTATTGGCAAAAACTACTTGGATTTATAATAGGAATAATTATAATAGGTATTGTTTGCTATATAGATGATTCAAAAGGTGGGGTACATCCGCTTATAAAATTAACTGCACAAACAATTGCAGCTATTGTAATGGTAATCTCAGGAGTAAAGATAGATGGACTTCAAATTCCGTTTATTAACGATGCTCCATGGGGAGATGCATTTTATACAATTTTAACAATAGGATGGATTGTAGGAATAACAAATGCAATAAACTTAATAGATGGACTAGATGGACTTTCAACAGGAGTAACAATAATTGCATCAATATCATTACTTATAATTTTTTCACTTAATGGAGCACCTTTATTAGCAATAATATTAATAACAGCACTAGCAGGAGCATTAATAGGTTTCTTGCCGTATAATTTTAACCCAGCAAAAACTTTCATAGGAGATGTAGGTTCAGATTTCCTAGGATTTTCGCTTGCTGTAATATCAATACTAGGAGTTGCAAAAACATATACAGCAATAGTTATAGTAGCACCACTTATAGTATTAGCATTACCAGTATTTGATACACTATTTGCAATAGTAAGAAGAATAATAAAAGGAAAATCGCTAAAAGCAGTAATAATGCCAGATAGAGGTCATTTGCATCATAAAATATTGGACAAGGGTTATACACAAAAACAAGCAGTATTAATTTTGTATGGCATTAGTGCAACCTTTGGAATGTTTGCCGTGATATTATTAGAGAGTGGAATATGGAAAGCTATTTCATTTGCTCTAATGATAGTTGTAGCAATAGCAATTGGATATCATAGCATGTTTAAACTAAAAGAAGAAGAAAAAGAAGAGAATAATGCAAAATAAAAGGAGGAAGACCATGGATAAAGTTACAATAATTATACCAGTTTACAATGTAGAAAAATATTTAAGAGAAGCAATAGATTCTGCAATTAATCAGACATATAAAAACTTAGAAATTATATTAATAGATGATGGTTCCACAGATAATTCAGGAAAAATTTGTGATGAATATGCAAAGTTAGATGATAGAATAAAAGTAATTCATAAAATTAATGGAGGACTATCAGATGCAAGAAATGCTGGATTAGACAATGCAACAGGGAAATATATCATGTTTTTAGACTCAGACGATTTCTTTGAATTAGATGCTGCTGAAAAAATGTATAACGAGATAGAAGAAAAAGACGCAGATTATGTAATAGGAAATTATATAAATGTAACCGATGAGGGAGAAAAATGGGAAAGACCAGTATTCGATTTGGAAAAATTCAAGCCATTTAAATTATCAATATATGATTATAAAAACTCATTCTTTATAATGAATTCTGGTGTATGGAATAAAATATTTAAAAAAGAATTTATAGATAAACTAAATTTACGCTTTGTACTTGGATTGCCAGCAGAAGATGCGATATTTACAACATATTGTTTTATGAAAGCAGAAAAAGTATATTATACACCACATATTGTATTAAATTATAGGCAAAGAGCAGAAGGATCAATAAGCAATAGCTGTTCAAGAAAGTATTTTGATGGAATAAATAAGGCATATAGAATTATATATGAAAATTTTAGAGATAATGGTCATTTAGGATATTATAGATATTTTTATTCTAAAAGTATGAATTATATAATGTATAAATTTATAGACTCAGTTTTATTAACAGACGAAGAGAGAAAAGAAATTTTGCAAGAAATGTTATGGTTCTATAAGTTAACAATTGAACTAGAAGTTCCTCCATGTCAAAAAGCAGAAGAAAAAATAATTGGCAGGGTAATAAATGGAGACTATGTAATTGCACTAAAATATTGTGAAATATTAAGAGAAGCAAGGACATACATGACAATGCAAGAAAAAGAAAGCATGTCAAAACCTGGACCTGATAAATATAAAGAAATATCATTATTAGATGAAAAATATTCAAAATAATATAATAAGGAGAAATAGCTAATATGCAAATAAAAAAGAAAATGGCAATCATAATAGATATTCCTAATTGGGCTTTTCATAACATAGCAAATCTAATGAAGCAAGAATTGCAAGATATAGTGGATATTGACATTTTTGCAATTCATGTAGAGCCATATAATGATAATTTATTTATGCTGCTAGAGGAAGTAAAAAATTATGATTATATACATTTCTTATGGAGAAAAAACCTTCTTTCATTTAACTCAGATGAATTTAAGCAAAATTTAAAAGATAATAGTATTGATTATAATGAATATGTAGAATTTTTTTCGAAAAAAATAACAACAGCTGTTTGTGATCATTTATTTTTAGCGCCAGAAGAAATAAAACAGTATAAAGATGTTTTTAACAAATTTTCAAGAAAATATTATACTATTTCAGAAAAGCTTTATAAAATATATGAAAATATTCCAGAATACAAGAAACCTGCAACTATTATAAGAGATACTTTTGATATTAATAAATTTACACCAGCAAACTTAGAACGTTTTGAAATACAAAATATATCAAACAGACCTCTTTACATTGGTTGGGTAGGTAATTCAGCTTGGAATAGTGTAAATAAATTCAATATAGACTATAAGGGATTTCATACTATTTTAAATCCAGTATTAACAGAATTAGAAAATTTAGGATATAATATAAAAAGAGTATTTGCAGATAAACAAACTAATTTTATTCCAAACAATGAAATGCCAGAATACTATAAAAATATTGATATTTATATTACTTGTTCTTATCAAGAAGGAACTCCAATGCCAGCAATAGAAGCAATGGCATGTGGTGTACCTATAATTGCTACTGATGTTGGCATAATACCAGAAGTTCTAGGAGACAAACAAAAAAAATTCATTATAGGGGATAGAACAAGTAATGAAGATAGTTATATTAGAGAAAAATTAAAAAATGCAATAATTACACTATATGAAAATCGAAATTTACTAAAAGAACTTTCAAATGAAAATATAAAACGTTCAAATTTATTTTGCAGTACAAAATTAAAAAAATCATATAAAGATTTCTTTTTTAATTAAAAATGGGGTGGAAAATATGGAAAAATTGATAAGTATAATAATACCAGCATATAATGCAGAAGAATACATAGTAAGAAGTGTAGAAGCATTATTAAATCAAGAATACAGGAACATAGAAGTAATAGTAGTAATAGATGGAGCAACAGATGGGACCTTAGAAAAGTGCAAAGAAATAGCAAAAAATGATAATAGATTAAAATACATATACCAAGAAAACAAAGGAGTAATGGGAGCTAGATTTAATGGTATAGAACATGCAAAAGGTGATTATATAATGTTTAGTGATGCTGATGATTATGTAAAACCAAACGCAGTAAGTGAATTGATAAAATTAATTCAAAAATACAATGCAGATATTATAAAATATAGATATATACGAATTCCTAAAAATGTAGAACAAGAAAAATACTCAAAATATGATGAAAAAATAATATTAAAAAATACAGATTCTGAAAAAAATATATATGATTTGTTTTTAGAAGGATATCAATTACATTCAATAAATAATGAAATTGTAAAAAGAGAATTATTTACTAAAATAAACATAGACAAAAAACAAAGATTGTCATTTGGAGAAGACTTTTTATTAAATATTGAACTATTTTCAAATGCCGAAAAAATAGTTTTATCTAATAAAGTGCTGTATAATTACGTAGCTGTACCAACAAGCCTAACAAGAACATCAGACATAAGCAGAATAATGGGAAATATAGAGGCATGTATAAATGTTTATAGTAAATTGCATGAATATTTAGAAAAATGGAAAATAAATTCAAATGAAAACATAAAAAAAGTAGATATCAGAATATTATTCGAAACAGCTAGCCTGTTATTTAAGCTACAACAAACTCCATACAATAAAAAAGAACTAGAAGATTTGTTAAAAGCAAATAAAATGAAAGAAAAAATACATAATTTGCGAAAAGAAGAAATAGAAAAAGATACAAAATACTATAATCAAATGATAGAAATATTAGATATGATATAACATATAAAAAGAGGCTCAAATATGAACCTCTTTTTAATCTACCTTGTATAAATAATAACAAACAGCGGTATAGTTGCAATAAGCAAGCTGACAATGTAAAAGATACAGTCAGGGATGCTGCCAACAAATAGAGATACAATAATTAATACTATTGAAATTAAAATTGTTAAAAATCCCCAATAAGTAGCTCTTTGAAGAAAGCTAGTACTAGTGCTGTTAGAATATCTAACAAGATAGATGCATGTTGCAATTAGCAAAAATAAATGAACTAATTGTAACAATAACCGGATAATGTGAAATAAGTCTTGAATCATGCTGCTTATCCTCCTTATAAAATGTGCTTTACATAATATAATTATACCACAAAATAAATATAAAAGCAAAATTCATATAAAATCAAAAACATATACATACTTAAATAAAAATATGATATAATTAGCATAAATTATTGGAGAGGGAAAACATGGCAAAGAAATTATTAATAACAGAAAAACCATCGGTAGCAATGGAATTCGCAAAAGTTCTAAAAGCAAATGGAGTAAGAAAAAATGGATATTTAGAATCAGATAAATGGGTAATAACATGGTGTGTAGGACATTTAGTTACAATGTCTTATCCAGAAAAGTATGATGAAAAATATAAATATTGGAGATTAGATACACTACCATTTATACCACAAGAATATAAATATGAAGTAATACCAGCCGTAGAAAACCAATTTAATATTATAAAAAATTTATTTTCAAGAGAAGATATAGACACAATATATGTAGGAACAGACTCTGGACGTGAAGGAGAGTATATATATAGACTAGTAGCACAAATGATTAATGTACAAGGTAAAGAACAAAAAAGAATATGGATAGATTCTCAAACAGAAGAGGAAATAATAAGAGGAATAAATGAAGCTAAAAATTTAGATGAATACAACAGCCTTTCAGATTCTGCTTATTTAAGGGCCAGGGAAGATTATTTAATAGGAATTAATTTTTCAAGATTATTATCTGTAATATATGGAAGAAGAGTTGCACGGTCAAATTGGGGAAGATAGAATAGTAATTTCAGTAGGAAGGGTTATGACATGTGTACTTGGAATGATAGTACAAAGGGAAAGAGAAATTAGGAATTTTGTAAAAACAAAATATTATAAAATTAACCGGAGATTTTGGTAATAAAGAAAGCAGCTTTAAAGCAGAGTGGAAAGTAGACGAAAATTCAAGCATGTATAATTCTAACAAGTTATACAATGATAGTGGATTTAAAAAACTAGAAGATGCAAATAAATTTATAGAGAGTTTAGAAAATAAGAAAGCAGTAGTTGTAGAAATTAAAAAGAGTAAACAAAAGGAAAACCCACCTTTACTATTTAATTTGGCAGAAATTCAAAATGAATGTACAAAACTGTTTAAAATAAAACCAGATGAAACACTAGAAATAATACAAAATTTATATGAGAAAAAATTAGTTACATATCCTAGAACAGATGCAAGAGTGCTATCTACTGCTATTGCAAAAGAAATAACTAAAAATTTAAATGGAATTGCAAAAGGGTTTAAAGATGAAGAAATACAAGCATATATCAAAAAAATGGCAGAAGAAAAATACAAAACAGATTTAATAAAAACAAAGTATGTAGATGATAGTAAAATAACAGATCATTATGCCATAATTCCAACAGGACAAGGATTTGAAAATTATGAAGGGTTAAATGAGCTAAATAAGAATGTATACAAATTAATAGTAAAAAGATTTTTAGCAATATTTTATCCAGCTGCTGAATTTAATAAAGTAAATATTACAATTGAAGTAGAAAAAGAAAAATTTTATGCTAGTGGAAGAGTTTGCATAAAAAAAGGGTATCAGGAAATTTTAAAAAGTACAAAAAAGACGACTGAAAATGTAGAAAACAGTGAAAATATTGAAATTTTAAATAGCCTAAAAAAAGGAATGGAAATAGAGGTAAAAGAGTTTTTGACAAAAGAAGCGGAAACTACACCTCCAACAAGATATAATTCAGGTTCAATAATTTTAGCTATGGAAAATGCTGGTAAACTAATAGAAGACGAGGAACTAAGAGAACAAATAAAAGGAGCAGGGATAGGAACAAGTGCAACAAGAGCAGAAATAATAAAGAAACTAGAAAAAATTAAATACATAGATATAAATTCAAAAACGCAAATAATAACACCAACTAAAAAAGGTGAAACAATATATGATGTAGTAAATTTATCTATGTCAGATATGTTAAACCCAAAATTAACAGCAAGTTGGGAAAAGGGATTAGATATGGTTGCTAAAAAAGAAATAAAGCCAGATGAATTTATGGGAAAATTGGAAAAATATATAAAGCAAAAAGTTGATAAATTGGTGGTTAAATTTTAATCTGTTTTTGGCAAAAGTGTAGACATAGGGAGATGTTTTGTATATAATGTTTACATCAGATATAACGAAAGAGAGAGTGAACGAGGAAATGAATAGAATGGCTGAAAACCGCATAGTTGTACACACACACACACACACAGGTAATTTGTTAGAAAAATTAAATAGGAGAAATATATAGAGTATTAAGGCATATGGACTTAGCTTGGGGGGCTAGGTTTATGTGTCTTTTTGTCTTGCTTGTGATGGAGTGGTTGGTTTTAAAAGTAGCCGCCCATGGAGTTCATATATATTATTTCTTGCCTCACATGGCTTCGCGGGTGGGAGCGTACGACGTATAACTTCCTCGGACTTCAAAATAATATATATGAACTCCACGGGCTCCTCTACAAAAAATTATTCATTATTAATTATTCACTATTCATTAATTTGACAAAATATCCGTATAAGGTTAGTAGTTTTTGGAGATAATGTGATAAGATATAAAATGTAAAAATAATACAAATGAAAGAAGGAGAAGATACATGATAAAGAGAAAAGAAAATCGGAATAACATTAATAGCGTTAGTAATAACGATAATAGTGCTATTAATACTAGCAGGAGTAGCGTTAGCTACTTTAACAGGGCAAGGAAATATAATAGGAAATGCGGAAAACGCAGTAGGTAAATACAACAATAGCGTAGCCTCAGAACAACAATTATTAAATGAAATAGAGAAATACTTTCAAAACTACCTAGAAGGAGGAAACGAAGAAAATCCACCAACACCACCAATCCCAGTAGAGCCACCAGAGGTCAATGAAGATGGACTAGCAATAGAAAACACAACAATAAAGCCTGACCCAGATAGTGATATACAAATAGTAATACCAGCGGGATTTGCACCAGCCATTTTAAAAGGAAGTGATTCAACATATAGTTTGCCAGGACAAGATGGAAGTGTAAAAGAAATAATGCCAGCAGAAGAATGGTATAGTATAACAGCAGAACAAATAAATCAAGGAATAGTCATAGTAGATAATGCAATAACATATGATAATGGGAAAGATACTGGAACAATACCGGATTTTAATGAGTATGTATGGGTGCCAATAGCAGAAGAAACTGACTTTGATAGAATTGCGTGGAATGGTCCATATTGGATTACTAGCTTAGAAAATGGTGTTCATCAATTATCAGATATAGCAAAAGAAAATTGTTTTTGGGAAAATGAGCCTGATGATATGATAAATAGTGTTAATTTTTATAAAGGATTTTATATAGGAAGATATGAAGCTAGTAATAATGGGAATGATGTAGCTCAAAGCAAGCGCAATCAACCTGTATGGAATAATATATCACAAACAAGAGCCATAGAAGTTTGTAGTGATAATTCAACGCCTAATATGCACTTAGTATATGGAATAGAGTGGGATAGTACTTTGAAATGGCTAATTAATAATGCAGTTATATCAGCCAATACACCCAAAACAACTAAGAGAATGGAATTGGCTGATGCTCAAAATAATAGTAGTACTTGGGGAAATTACTCTAATTCTATAGGAGATGCTGAAACAGATAAAGGAACTCTATGGAATACTGGACATAATGAGGTTTGGAAGGCAAATAATATATATGATTTAGCTGGAAATGCAGTGGAATGGACACAAGAAGTATACTCAACAGATGGTACCTCTATATCATATAGAGGAGGAGACTATAACGGTATAGCAAATGGTATTCCAGCAGCTTCACGATATATTGAAGATATAACACTAGAATATTATGACTTACGGATTTCGTGCAAGTTTTTTTATAACAGTTGATTCTAGTAATAATGAATAAGACAAAATTCATTTGCTTGTGCTATTTTTTAGAAAAAAGATTAGGTTTATATTTAGAGAAAAGTGTAGACAAATATGGTTATTTTGTATATAATGTTTACATTAGATATAACGAAAGAAGGAGAGAATTACATGATAAAAATAGCTGAAAGTCGCATGGTTGTACACACACACACACACAGGTAATTTGTTAGAGAAATTAAATAGGAGAAATATATAGATATATAAAGGCATATGGACTTAGCTTTTGGGCTAGGTTATGTGTCTTTTTGTCTTGCTTGTGATGGAGTGGGTGGTTTTAAAAGTAGCCGCCCGAGGAGTTCATATATATTATTTTTCGCCTCACATGGCTTCGAGGGCAGGAGCGTACGACGTATAACTTCCTCGGACTTCAAAATAATATATATGAACTCCACGGTCTACTCTACTATTTTAAAATTATTCACTATTCATTATTCATTAATTTGAATAAGTATCCGTATAGGGTTAGTAGTTTTTGGAGATAATATGATAAGATAATAAAAATAAAAAACAAATGAAAGGAAGTATGAAAAAATGCAAGAAAAGAAATTAAAACCAAAAATATCAGAAAACACAAGAAGCCAAAAGCGGAATAACACTAATAGCATTAGTAATAACGATAATAGTGCTATTAATACTAGCAGGAGTAGCACTAGCTACTTTAACAGGGCAAGGTAATATAATAGGAAATGCGGAAAATGCAGTGGGTAAATACAATAATAGCGTAGCCTCAGAACAGCAATTATTAAATGAAATAGAGAAATACTTTCAAAACTACCTAGAAGGAGGAAACGGAGACAATCCACCAACTCCACCGGAACCAATAGAACCACCTAAGGTAGATTCAAACGGACTAGCCACAGAAAATCTAACAATAAAGCCTGACCTAAATAGTGATGTACAAATAGTAATACCAACAGGATTTGCACCAGCCATATTAGCCACAGAAATAACACAAAGCTTGCCAGGACAAAATGGAAGTGTAAAAAAGATAATGCCATATGAACAATGGAATAGCATAACAGTAGAAGATATAAACAAAGGAATAGTAATAGTGGA
>CALXMH010000023.1 GCA_944389425.1 uncultured Clostridia bacterium | reverse complement strand
TCATTATTTAATTGTTTTGTTTAATTTGATTTTTCTGGCAGAATCGCCTGAATATTATGTCTTGCCTTTAAAGATGTTCAAGAACTAATTTACAATTATTTTACTATAATATTTTTCAAAAGTAAATACATTAAACCTCACTTTTCATCGCAAATTTTGACATTTTTCGCACTTGTTTGTAAATACTATATTAATGTAAAATTTTTTTGTTCTATCATAAACAGTTAAAAAAGCTGCTTTATGTAAACAAGCGGATAATGAATTATCAAAAATAGCAGACAATGAATTGCCACTACCGCGCACAAATCCATTATCCGCTATTCAGATTAATCTATAAACTCTAGTAAGAGTCTTGCCTTATGCATCGCTACCAGCGTCCAGTGCTACAAAAAAGCTACTGCGAAACCCAAAATTATCTGCTGTTATGTCATGGTTTTTGACATAACGATTTGCCGCTGACTTTTCAGTTCCTTTCCCAAAATAATAACCATTTCTCAAAACTCTACCAGTATCTGTTGAATATTTTTCTTGGGTCCATTCGCATACGTTTCCAGCTAAATCGTATATATTGTTTGCTTTCCAGTATTCGCTTGCTCCCGTATTTTGTGGTTTTCCGTTATTAATACCTGCATCTCCTTTCGAAGTAGCATAATTTCCCCAACTTCCACTATCAGTTTGTATGTCTGCTAATTCCATTGTTTTTTGTTCTCCTTCTACTGGCGATGATATTATTGCTTTTCCAATTAGCCAATTTAATACGCTGTCATATTCTATCCCATACATTAAATGCATATTTTCAGTTTTATCATTATTATTTTTGCATGCCGTTATTATCTCTTGTTGTGATATACCACCCCATGGCAATCTAGCACGTTTACTTTGAGCAATATTTTCGGTATCTTCACTTGCTTCATATCTACCAATGTAGAATCCTTTATAATATTCAACGCTATCTATCATGTTCTGATATTCTTGTGTTGTTGTTTCTTCCCAAAATCTATTTACTGTCTCCATTTCTGCTAATAAATGTTTTCTTTCTCCACTGCCTAATTCTCCATTCTCGTCATAGCCTAATAAAGTCGTCCATTCCGTTCTCTTAAAATTCTCTTTACAATTTGGTATTGATATCCATACATATTCATTGAAATCTGGTACTCCTTCTGTATATGTTACAGCGTGATCTACTATTACTATTCCTTGATTTATTTGTTCAGCTGTTATACTACTCCACTGTTCATATGGCATTATTTCTTTTACGCTTCCATCTTGTCCTGGTAAGCTATATGTTGAATTGCTCCCGGTTAGTATAACTGGTGCAAATCCTTTTGGTATTACTATTTGTATATTTTCTTCATCAGTTGTTATTGTTGTATTTTCAGTAGCTAATCCATTTTCATCTACTGGTTCTGGTGGAGTTGGTGGGTTGTCTCCGTTTCCTTCTTCTAGGTAGTTTTGAAAGTATTTCTCTATTTCATTTAATAATTGTTGTTCTAAGGCTACGCTATTGTTGTACTTTCCTACTGCATTTTCCGCGTTTCCTATTATATTTCCTTGCCCTGTTAATGTGGCTAGTGCTACTCCTGCTAGTATTAATAGCACTATTATTGTTATTACTAATGCTATTAGTGTAATTCCGCTTTTTGCTTCTTGTGTTTTCTAATATTTTTTGTTTTAATTTCTTTTCTTGCATTTTTTTCATTCCTTCTTTCATTTGTTTTTTATTTTTATTATCTTATCATATTATCTCCAAAAACTACTAACCCTATACGGATACTTTCTCAAATTAATGAATAATGAATAATTTTTTGTAGAGGAGCCCGAGGAGTTCATATATATTATTTTGAAGTCCGAGGAAGTTATACGTCGTACGCTTTTACCCGCGAAGCCATGTGAGGCGAAAAATAATATATATGAACTCCAAGGGCGGCTATCTTTAAAAGCACTCACTCATTCACACGCGAAACAAAAAGACACATAAACCTAGCCACCAAGCTAAGTCCATATGCCTTAATAATCTATATATTCCTCCTATTTATTTTCTCTAACAAACTACCTGTGTGTGTGTGTGTGTACAACTATGCGGTTTTCAGCCATTTTAATACAACTCCCTCTTTCGTTATATCTAACATAAGCATTATATACAAAAGAATAAAAATTGTCTACACCTTTTTTCAAAATATAGATGTGTCCCCAGTGGGGTATTTTACCCCATTTGGAAACGTCCCCATATAAAAATTTAAAAAATTTATAGCTGCGTTGCCAATATTCCCACTACAAACCCAAGTATATTTCCCAAGCTTCCCATTCTTCCTTTATATATTTTATTCGACTCCGGAATTAATTCTCCCGAAACTATGTACAGCATTGCTCCTGCTGCAAATGCTAGGCATATTCCTATTATAGTCTCTGAAATTCCTCCCACAATTGCGCCAAAAAAAGCCCCTATTCCTGTTGTAACTCCTGAAAGCAATGTTAAAAAAATAGCTTTCCATTTTGACATACCACCATTTTTCATAGGTACAGACATGGAAATCCCCTCTGGTATATCATGAAGAGCTATTGCCAATGCAAGAGAAAATCCTAGTTTAATAGAAGATTCAAAACCAGAACCAATTGCTAGGCCCTCTGGGAAATTATGAATTGCTAAACCTATTCCTACTATTATTCCTGTTTTTAATAAAGAATTGCTATTATTTTTATATTTACCTTTTTTAGAATAAATCTGCTTAACAAAATTATCACATACAATCATAGCAGCAACCCCAACAAAAATGCCTATGAATGTACTAGATAAATTAGAAACCTCTAATGCCTCTGGAATTAAATCAAAGCAAATTATTGCAAGCATTAGTCCTGCTGCAAATTGTAATATAAAGCTCAAAACTTTATTTGAGGGATTCTTAAAAGTAACTCCTATAATTCCTCCTATTGTTGTACCAAACGTTCCAAAAAATAATCCTAGGAGAGTAGTTTGCATTAACTCTTCCAAACAAATGCCTCCTAATAAAACAATTTTTATAATACTATTCTTTTTATATCAAATTTATTCTTTATTTCGCTATAATTTAATACTCTGCTCCCATGGAAGATATGGTTTTCCAAAATGTCCATAATTAGTTGTTTGTTTATAAATTGGCTTTTCTAAATTTAAATATTCTATAATACCTCTAGGCGTTAAGTTAAATTTATTCTTTATAATTTGTGCAATCTTTTCATCTGGAATTATACCAGTTTTAAAAGTATCTACATAAGTTGAAATTGGCTGTGCAACTCCTATTGCATATGATAACTGAATTTCACATTTTTGGCTCAGCCCATTTGCAACAATATTTTTCGCAATGAATCTTGCCATATATGCTGCCGACCTATCTACTTTTGTAGCATCTTTCCCAGAAAAAGCTCCTCCACCATGTCTGCTGTAACTACCATATGTGTCTACCATAATTTTTCTTCCAGTTAATCCACTATCTCCAAGTGGTCCTCCTATTACAAACATTCCTGTTGGATTAATAAAAAATTTTGTGCTACTATCTAGCAAATTTAAAGGTACAACTTTTTGTATTACCAAACTTAAAATATCTTGTTTTAATTGTTCTAAACTTACTGTATTTTTATGTTGTGCAGATATAACAATTGTATCTATTCTTTTAGGAAATTCATTTTCATATTCAACAGTTACTTGTGCTTTTCCATCTGGCAGTAAATAGTTAACTTCCTTATTTTTTCTTATATCTGCAAGCCTTTTAGTAATTTTATGAGAAATAGAAATTGGTAGTGGCATTAGTTCTTCTGTTTCATTGCAAGCAAATCCAAACATCATTCCTTGGTCTCCTGCTCCTTCTGAAACGATATTACTTCCATTTTTTTGTTCTAATGATTTATCTACACCTTGCGCAATATCCTTAGATTGCTTTGTTATATTTATATCTATTTTGCAAGTTTTAAAATCAAACCCTATATTTTCATTATTGTATCCTATTTCTTTAATAGCTTGTCTTGTTATTTTTTCTATATTTACATTAGCAGATGATGTAATTTGACCTGTAATAAAAACTTGATTTTTTGCCACTACCGCTTCACATGCCACCCTTGCTTTAGTATCCTTTTCTAAGTATGCATCTAAAATACTATCTGAAATATAATCACAAATTTTATCTGGATGTCCTTCTGTTACACTTTCGGATGTAAATAGTTTTCTCATAACTATCCTTTCTTGCTGAAAAAAGCATAATTGGTATTTTATTTATTATTAACCAATTATGCTTTTTTATTATTCTTCGTTGCCTTTTAATTTTTCTGCTCTATCTGTTGCAATTAAGCTATCTATCATTTCATCTAAATTTCCATTTAAAAAATCTTCTACTTGATAAATACTAAGTCCAATTCTGTGGTCTGTTATTCTTCCTTGTGGGTAATTGTATGTTCTAATTTTTTCGCTTCTGTCCCCAGTACCAACTTGACTTTTTCTTTCTTTTGCTAATTTTTCATCTTGTTCTCTTTGTTTTATTTCATATAATTTGGTTCTAAGCATTCTCATTGCATATTCTCTGTTTTGAACTTGTGATCTTTCTGTCTGGCATTCTGCAACAATTCCTGTTGGTTCATGTATTAGTCTTACAGCAGATGATGTTTTGTTTACATGTTGTCCACCTGCACCAGATGCTCTATATACTTCCATTTTTATATCTGCTGGATTTATTTCTACCTCTACATCTTCAACTTCTGGAAGAACTGCAACAGTTGCAGTAGATGTGTGAATTCTTCCACTAGATTCAGTATCTGGTACCCTTTGAACTCTATGAACACCACTTTCAAATTTTAGTCTGCTATATGCACCTTTCCCTGTTATCATAAAAGTTATTTCTTTGTACCCTCCAAGTCCTGTCTCGTTTTCGTTTAGAATTTCTACTTTCCAGTGTTTTCTTTCTGCATACATTGAATACATTCTAAATAATGTTCCAGCAAAAAGTGCTGCTTCTTCTCCTCCTGCACCAGCTCTTATTTCACATATTATGTTTTTATCATCATTTGGATCTTTTGGAATTAATAACATTTTTAATTCCTCTTCAAGTACAGGCAATTTTTCTTTTGCTTCTAGCATTTCCGCTTCTGCTAATTCTTTAAGTTCTTTATCATTTAGCATTTGTTTTGCTTCTTCTAAATCTTTTAACACTTTTTTATATTCTCTATATTTTGCAACAACCTCTGAAATATCGCTATGCTCTTTCATTAATTGTTTCCATTCATTTTGTCTAGCAATAACTTCTGGATCACTAATTTTAGCATTTAGCTCTTCATATCTTTTCTCTACATCTTCTAATTTTTCAAACATATTGTCCTCTCCTTTAATTTACTAATAAGTATTATACACAATTTTTAGGTTAATTACAATAGCTTGACATCTTTTACCACATGTTTTATTATATATATTATGGTTTAGGAGGTATATTATGAAATTTAGTATGGAAAGAAATATAAATTATTATGAAACAGATAGAATGGGAATTGTTCATCATTCTAATTATATAAGATTTATGGAAGAAGCAAGAATAGAATTTATGAAACAAATGAATGTGCCTTATGATATGCTAGAAAAAATGGGAATATTAATTCCAGTTCTTGGAGTTACTTGCGAATACAAAACTCATGTTTCTTTTGGAGATACAATTATAATTAATTGTGCTTTTAAAGATTACAATGGAGTTAGATTAAATATGAAGTATGAAATCTACAATAAAGCTACTGGTGAATTAGTTCTAACAGGAGAAACTAAGCATTGCTTTACAACACCAGAACTTAAACCTATAAATATAAAGAAAAATTACCCAGAAATACATAAGTCGTTTGATGAGTGTAAATAATTTTAGAATACATATTAAAAAAATCCTTATAAGAAAATTACTTCTCTTATAAGGATTTTTTATTTAAACTTCTTCATATGAAACAGTAACCCATCCATCTTGTCCATAGCTTCCATAATCTCCGCTTAAAAATCCTTTTCCTCCATAAACTCCTGGGACATTTGTAGCTCCGTCTTTTCCGCTTACATTAGAAGTAGTAGCTCCACCGCCTCCACTCGCTGAATAGCTTCCAAATGCAGATGAACCTCCTGCTCTTCCATTGTTTCTATGTCCATAGTAATATCCTCTATAACCACCTTTTCCAACTGTAATATTATACTCAATTCCAGTTTCTATTGTTATATCGTCTTTATAATATCCTCCATATCCTCCTCGTGACCTAGGAGATCCATATGTTCCACTTGCAGAGCCACCACCTGCCCCTGCAACAACTATTGTAATTTCGTTTAAATCTTTCTCCATGGTAAATTTATAACTTCCAGATGTAATATAAGCAATTAATGTTTGTTGTTTAACTAGTTTTCCATTATTACTAATTCTAGCTATAATAGATGAATTTTGATTTATTTGTACAACACCTTCATATTGGTTCCATGTTAATCCTTCATCAGTGCTAATTTCTTTTTTAAAATCTTTTGCTTTATCTGGCCATGTTATAGTTGCTTCTATAACACTTTCATCATTTCTTGTTACAGTAATATCTATTTTTTCTTCAAGTATATTTTCAACTGAAATTTTCTTTTCTATCTTTTGATTATCATTTCCAATTAAGGTAAATGTATAATCTCCATTTTTATAAATATTATAGTATTCTTTTATATTTATTGTATTTTCAGTATACTCTTTACTTGTTCCATCTGGGAAAATTAGCTGTTTTATTCCTATGTTTAAAAGTTTACCTGTAATTTGAACTTCAACTTTTCCTGTTAATTCTTCTGTATCCGTAATACAATTTAATCGTATATTAGGTTTTCCCTTTTCGCCAACAATAACTTCCCATTTTCCATTATTTTGGTTGACGATTTCCACAAAATATCCCTCTTCTGTGATAATAGTTCCACCTTCCCTATCACTAGTTTCTTCTGTTGTAATCCCTGTTTCTATTAGTTCTTCTATTATTTCATCTATTGTTGCATTTCCTTTGTTTTTTAACATTAATCCTAAAATGTTAAGTTCTATTTTTTCTTGAATTTGCTTTTTATTATACTCACTTACTGCTATATCACTAGTATTAAATAAGTTATTATTTCCCATTATAGAATTTAAAGTTATTCCTGCTAATATTAATAACACAATTATTGTTATTATTAATGCTATTAACGTAATTCCGTTTATTCCTTTTCATATGTAATCACTCCAATCTTCATACTTTTATCTTAACATATTTTCTTTAAAGGCTACTAATCATACATCGCTATTTTGCAAATTTAATGAATAATTTAAATAGTAGAGTAGCCCTAGGAGTTCATATATATTATTTTGAAGTCCGAGGAAGTTATACGTCGTACGCTCCTACCATCGAAGCCATGTGAGGCGAAAAATAATATATATGAACTCCTAGGGCGGCTACCTTTAAAAAGAGCCACAACCTATTCACAAACAATACAAAAAGACACATAAACCTAGCCACCAAGCTAAGTCCATATGTCTTAATAATCTAAATATTTCTCCTATTTAATTTTTCTAATAAACTACCTGTGTGTGTGTGTGTGTACAACTATGCGGTTTTCAGCGTTTTTTATTATTTCTAACTTCATTGTTCTTATTACTCTCCCATTCTATCTTTGCTCTTCTACTTGTTTTTGTTGTGCTTTTTCTTTTTCGCTTTCTAGTTTTGCTATTCTTTGTTCTACTCTGTTTATGGTCCACATTCTAGCACTTCTATATTTTTCTATTGTTGAACTATATGTTTGTTTTGCACTATTCCAAAGAATTCTACTTGATTTTTGTACTTTTTTGTTTCCTCTTCTTACAGTGTTTCTTCCTTCTCTTAGAACAAATTTAGTAGTATTTGTAGCTCTATTAAAGCCTTTTACTGTGTACTTTGTTCCTTTCATAATTCTTGTATCTGTTTGTTTTATTGGTTCATTTTTAATGTTTTCTGCAACTTTTGTTGTTTTATCTATAATTTCTGCTGTTTCTTTTTGTAATTTTTCTTTAAGTGCTGGAATAGATTTATAATTTATATCTCTTACTTTTTTAGAAAGCACATTTGTTACATTTTCTGTGTATCTTTTGCTTCCATTTAATTTATTTAGTATTTTTCCCCATGTTTTTTGAATCCAATTTGTATTTTGTAATACTAGTAAATATTTTTGTTCTGCTGTTTTAAGTAAGTTTTCTTTTTTTCCGGCAATAAGCTCTATTGCTTGTTTTCTTTCTACTAAGCAGTTTTGTAATTCTACATCACAATTATTTATTGCTTCTTCTAATTGTGCTCTTTGTGCTCTTAACTGTTTTGCTTTTACTTCATACTGTGTTGCTTTATTTATTTTGCTTATTTCTTTTAACTCTTTATTTATTTTTTCTAATTTTTCGTAGTTTCCATCATCTATTGCAAATTTTGCTTCTGCTTGTAGTTGCTTTTCTCTTGCATATTCTGGTAATTTTTTAGCTTCATCTCTCTTGCCTGCTATGTAATTTTGAATCATTTCTGTTTCAAGAGCTTTGTTCTGTAATTTCATTTTTTGTTCTAAAATCATTTTATATTTTATATCAAACTGTTTATTTACATTTTCTAATGATAAAATATAGTTTCTAATTATATTGGCTTCAATTGCACTTTTGATTTTTTCTGTGTTATTTACAAATTCTATTTTTTTGCCATATTCTTTTGCATTTTCAACTATACAATTTGCCATATCATTTGCTTTTCCCGCAACTAATAAAGAGCCTTTTTTTGCAAATGTAATTGCTTCTACTTTTGCATGATTACATTCTAAGTCGGCTAATTTTTTTAGCAATTCATATAATTTTTTATCTTGATTTGTACCTTCCATTGTTTTCTCCTATTTTTTTAATAATTCTCCTAATTTTTTTCTTACATCAGTTTCTTGTTTTTTTAATTCATCTGATAAATTTCTAAGTTCTAATAAAGATGCATCATCTATATCTATCATTTTGCCATTCATAAATATAGCTCCAAATCTTTCTTTTGGCATTTTTTACCTCCGTATTTTTACTTTATATATATTTAATTCTCATTTAGTTTTCATAAATATTATAGCATAAACAAAAAATATGTAAATAAATTTGCTAATTTTCATATTTTACATTTTTGTTACAATTGTATTATGTAAAAAGGATTAACCTTTATAAGATTAATCCTTTTTATTTTATTTAGCTACAATATTATATATTTTATTTTTTACATATATTTCTTTTACAATGTTTTTGTCTTTAACTGCATTTTTTACTGTTTCGTTTTCGTGTACTATTTGTTTTACTGTTTCATCATTTTCATTTAGTGCTACTTTTACTATTGTTTTTACTTTTCCGTTTACTTGTACTGGAATTTCTATTTCATCGTCTTTTATTTTTTCTTCATCATATTCTGGCCATTTTTCATATGCAATGCTTCCATTATTTCCAAGTGCGGTATTCCATAATTCTTCTGTTATGTGTGGCGCTACTGGATTTAATAGTTTTAAAAATTCTTTTGCATATTCTTTTGGGAATACTTCTTCTTTGTATACATTGTTTATAAATATCATCATTTGAGATATAGCTGTGTTAAAGTCCATATTTTCATAGTCTTTTGTTACTTTTTTTACTGTATAGTTGTATGTTTTTTCCAAGTTTTTATTTTCTTCATCTTTTAGTTTGCCAGACGCTGTATATAGTCTCCATACTCTGTCTAAGAATTTTTTAGAGCCTTCTATTCCGTTTGGATCCCATGGTTTAGCTGCATCTATTGGTCCCATGAACATTTCATATACTCTTAAAGCATCTGCTCCATATTGTTTTACCATATCGTCTGGGTTTATTACATTTCCTTTTGATTTACTCATTTTTTCTCCATTTGTACCTAATATCATTCCTTGATGACGCAATTTTGCAAATGGTTCTTTTACTGGAACTACTCCTTTATTGTATAAGTAATTGTTCCAAAATCTAGAGTATAATAAATGTCCTACTGCATGTTCTGGTCCACCTACATATAAGTCTACTGGTAGCCAATATTCTAGAAGTTTTTTATTTGCTATTTCATCATTATTTCTTGGGTCTATATATCTTAGGAAGTACCAACTTGAACCTGCTGAACCAGGCATTGTACTTGTTTCTCTTTTTGCTGGTTTTCCATCTACTACTGTATTTACCCAATTTGTTGCTTTTTCAAGTGGTGATGAACCTGTTTTACTTGGGCTGTAATCTTCTAGTTCTGGAAGAATTAGTGGTAATTCTTCGTCAGGAATAGCTCTCATTTCTCCATCTACATATACTATTGGAATTGGTTCTCCCCAGTATCTTTGTCTTGCAAATATCCATTCTCTTAGTTTATAGTTTATTTTTTTATGTCCTACACCTTTTTCTTCTACCCATGCTATCATTTTATTTATAGCATCTTCTTTGTTTAGTCCATTTAGGAATTCTGAATTAATGTGTAGCCCATCTCCTACAAAGGCTTCTTTTGAAATATCTCCGCCTTCTAGTACTGGAATTATATCTAATCCGAATTTTTTTGCAAACTCATAATCTCTTTCATCATGTGCTGGAACTGCCATTATAGCCCCTGTTCCATAGCTTGCTAAAACATAGTCTGAAATCCAAATTGGTATTTGTTTTCCATTTGCAGGGTTAATTGCATAGCTTCCTGTAAATACACCTGTTTTTTCTTTGTTTAATTCTGTTCTTTCTAAATCTGATTTTGATGCTGCTTGTTTTATGTAATTTTCTACTTCTTGTTTTTGCTCTGGTGTTGTAATTAATTTTACATACTCATGTTCTGGTGCTAATACACAATATGTAGCTCCAAATAATGTATCTACTCTTGTTGTAAAAACTGTGAATTCTAAGTTTTTATCACTTACAATTTTAAAGTTTACTTCTGCTCCAATAGATTTGCCAATCCAATTTCTTTGAATTTCTTTTGTAGATTCTGGCCAATCTATTTCTTCTAATCCTTCTAATAATCTTTCGGCATATTTAGGAATATCTAATACCCATTGTTTCATATTTTTTCTAACAACTGGGTAATTGCCTCTTTCGCTTCTTCCATTTATTACTTCATCATTTGCTAAAACTGTTCCTAATTCTTCACACCAATTTACTGGCATATCAACTAATTTAGCTAGTCCATCTTTATATAGTTGTTTAAAAATCCATTGTGTCCATTTATAGAAATTTGGATCACAAGTTGAAATTTCTTTGTCCCAGTCAAATGATAATCCTAACATTTTTAATTGTTTTTTAAATGTCTCTATATTTGCTTGCGTAAATCCTGCTGGATGATTTCCAGTTTTTATGGCATATTGTTCAGCTGGAAGTCCAAACGCATCCCATCCCATTGGGTGAAGTACATTATATCCTTGCATTCTTTTCATTCTAGATAATATATCTGTCGCAGTATATCCTTCTGGGTGCCCTACATGTAAACCTTGTCCTGATGGATATGGGAACATATCTAATGCGTAAAATTTTGGTTTTGAAAAATCCCATACATCTGTATAAAAAGTTTTATTTTCTTCCCAATATTCTTGCCATTTTTTCTCTATCTCGTTAAAATTATAAGGCATTTTAATCATCTTCCTTTCAAGCTTTTACAATTTCATAATATTATACAATATTTTTTTATAAAAGAAAAGTCTTTTAATGTAAAATAAGCAATTTCAGCCATTCCTTGATTAATTATATGTTTTAAAAATTGAAAAAAATATAACAAAGCACTTGAAATTAGAATAAAAATATGTTATATTATATTAGTCAGTAAACGAGGTGTGGCGCAGTTGGTAGCGCGCGTGGTTTGGGACCATGAGGCCGCAGGTTCGATCCCTGTCACCTCGACCAGTTTTGTATATACTGAGGAGTATTAATCAAAATATTTGATTAATACTCTTTTTATAATATAGTACAATAAGTTTGAAATGGGGAAACATTTATGAGAATTTTAGAATTTATTTTGAATAATAAAGAATATTTACAAGATTTAATCACAAGAAGTACTTATCATTCAAATGCTATTGAAGGAAGTACACTTACTTATGCCGAAACTTATGCTATCCTTTATAATGATAATAGTTTTAAAATTAATGAAAAAGAGCCAAGAGAAATATATGAAGCTATTAATCATAAAAAAGCATTAGAATTAGTTTTTACGAATTTGCAAAATAATGAAGAATTTGATGAAAGATTTATAAAAAAAATTAATGAAACTATAAATAAAGATATTAAAGATACAGAAGGTTATAGAACTGTACAAGTATTTATTCAAGGTAGTGAACATATCCCACCAGAACCTGAAAAAGTACCAAATTTAATGATGTATTATATATATAATTATAATCACGATGAACAGGATATTTTTACTAAAATTGCTAAATATCATATTGATTTTGAAAGAATACATCCTTTTGAAGATGGAAATGGAAGAACAGGTAGATTACTTATAAATTATGAATTATTAAAAAATGACTTGCCACCTGTTGTTATAGCTAAAGAAGATAGGGTAAAGTATTTTGAATTTTTAAAAAATAATGAAGTAAATAGCTTAGCTGAATGGCTAAAAGAATTATCTAAGAATGAAGTAGAAAGAATGGAGAAGTTTGGATATAAAAATAATTAGCAAAGATTTTTTTCTTTGCTAATTATTTTTATGCCAATTATTATTATTTTCTAGCCATTTTTTAAATGTATCTATTGTTATTGTTCCATTTTTACACAAATCTTTTTGCTCTTTTGCCTTAATAGACCAATTTTTAAATTTTTTATCAATATTTTTTATATGACTATTCCTTTGTTTTTTGGCATTTTGAGTTTTATATGAATTTCTGTAAATTTTTTCTACTTCATCATTACTCAATTTTAATTGATATGAAAGCTCTTTACATGTTTTTCCATTTTCAAAAATATTATTACAATATTTCTCGTTTGATTTATTTTTTGGAATAAAATACTTTCCACAATTTTTGCAAATATTTATATTGATTTTTCTTTCAATAATTTTTAATATATCATACTTCATAAAATCATTTAATGTAGTTATTTTAAAAACTTCTTGAAAAAAATAAGTATTATTTTTAATATCAATTTTGGGAATAATTGTATATTTCAATTCCATACTGTTTGGAAAAAGTTCATTAATAATGCTAACAGCCTCTTGTTTATCCTCAAAAAAATCTTTAATAAAAACTTTATATAAATTCTTATAAGTACCTATATATGTTATTAAACTTGTTAATATTTCTTGAATATCACTAGATTCATTTGGAATGCTTCCATAATGTTTTAAATATGTATCATAAAACTCTGAAATTTCATGAAATTTATTTTCGTAAAATGTTGTATAATTTTTTGAATCCAATAGTTCATTAATAAGAAGTATTAATTCATTGTATAATAGAACAGATAAAACATAGTTATATTCCTTTGACGAATCTTTAATTATATTTATTAAAAATTCTGTAAAATTATTACCTTTACTGTTATCTATTATAGATGCCCACTTATGCAAATCCATATTAAAATAATCAACTGCAATCTGCCCTATATTAAGAATAGGATATTCATTATTATTAAATTCATTAGAATTTAATATATAATATTTATTATCTTTATCCAATGCACTACCTGTCATAAAAGCAATATCAATTGGGTATTTTTTTTCTAATTTCATAAAACCTCCTCTAGACATTTAATATATACAATTTTAAATTTTTTATAATGTCCATTTTATTTTTTTGATTTATATTGACTTATAGCAGTTTTTCTTATATTATATATGTAGACATCTAAAAAGTCAACGATGATATGTCTAGTATTTTGCAAAACAGTAGAAAGGACAAAGTTATGTATATAGTATTTATAGATGAATCGGGACAACCTGGAGGTTGGGATAGTGAAAAAAACAGTTTAACTAAAGATTGTAGTAAATTCTTTACATTAAGTGGCTTTATGATTAATGCAGATAATATATTAGAAATAGAAACAAAATTTAAAGATATAAAAATAAAATATGGATTAAAAAAGTCTACCGAAGTAAAATGGAGTTCTACATATTCTAAATTAGGCTTAAATTTTGAACAATATAAAAATATGAAACAAGATATTATAAATATGATCTCAAATTATAAAAATTCTGTTATTGGAATTATAATGGATAAAGAAAATTGTTACAAAAATCGTACTGATATAAAAAACCATAATGATTTATATGCATTTGCATTAAACTTATTAATGGAAAGAGTATGTATGGAAATCTCGGATAGAGATGGAAGAAATGCAATGACTCCTGCTTTGATGTTTACAGATAGTAGAAAAAATGATAATAACAATAAATTAGACAAAGAATTGCAAATTGCTTATTTAAGAGCAAGAAGTCTTGGTACACATTATATAAAATTTCCCAATTTCTGTGAAAGTTTAGTGTTTATAGATTCAAACTATTCTTGCGGAATACAATGTGCAGATTTCTGTGCAGGGGCAATACATAAAAAATTTGAAAATAATGAGGATACATTTTTCAAATCATTATTACCTGCTGTCAGAGCTAATAAATTAAATAATTTTATGCGGATATGGAATAAAATTATTTAAATAAAAAAAAAGTGGCTGATGAGGTTAGTCGTCTAACCTAACACACCCTTCTGTTGGTGCTACATCAGCCTACTTTTGTTCTGTTATAAAAATTATATAATTTTTTATAAAAAATGTCAAGTAGATTGAACATTTTTTATATTATATGCAAAAATTTAAATTTTATTTAATATGTTGATTTAACTGCATTCAAATGCTATTGAAGGAAGTACACTTACTTATGCCGAAACTTATGCCATTCTTTATAATGATGAATGAAGAAGAAAGAATGGAGAAGTTTGGATATAAAAAGTAGTAACAAACTGGTGATAATATGTGTAAAAGACCTGAAATTTGTTGATTTCAGGTCTTTTATTTTGTAATAGTTTTGTTTGTTGAGTGAATTTTTTTATATCTCTTCTATTATATTTATTGTTTTTATAAGTTCTATTACTTCTGCTGCTTCTGAATCTGTTAGGTTGTAGTTTATAACTGCTATATTTTTATTTGTATTATAAAATGAAATGTCACTCCATATTTTGCTTCCATCGTAATATCCTATTGTTGCTTGTTTGCCATTGTTTAAAGTTATGTCTTCTACTGTTCTTGCTGTACCACACACACCAAATGGATTATGATATAAATATAATACTGCATATTGTTCTTTGCTATTTTTATATAATTTTAAAGCATATTTGTAAAAATCGTTTTCTTCATTTTTTTGCATTTCTTCATAGTTCCATTCATTTGGAATGCTTAATTCTATTTTTATATTTTCTATTGTTTTAGAATATTTTTCGGTATTTTCATAATTAGTATTAATTTCGTTTTGATTTGTTTTTACTACTGGTGCATATTTTGCTCCCCATGTGCTAAATAATACTTCTTCTCCTTTTTGCATTCTATCTTTATCTATGAAATACATAATTCCTGCTATAACGGCTACTATAATAACTATTATAATTATTATTTTTAATATCTTTTTATCCATATATACCACCTCTCATATATAATACTCTTTTTATTAATTAAAAAGTTTCAAAATAAAAAAATACAATTAAATTTTCATTTAATTGTATTTTTTTATTTTTTAATATTCCATTGATTTATATCTTACAAATGCTATTGTCCCTACTATTGCAATAATTGCTATTGCTGGTATTATATATGTTTCTAATCCAGCATGTGGTAAATTATCTGTTGCTGTTCCTGAATTGTTGTTACCATTATTGTTTGTATCTGTTCCACCATTTGGATTTGATAAATCTACTTTTATTTGTAATGGGTCACTTTTATTTCCAGCTAGGTCAGTTAATGTTACTGTTCCTGTATAATTTTCTGTAAATACTCTTGTTAATGTCTTTTTGTCTGATGATAGTGTCCAGCCAGTTACTGGTTGAACTTCTTCACTTGCTGTTATTGTAACAGTTACTTTATTAGTTGTTGAATCTTTTGAATATTTTACTGTTCCTGTTGGTTTTGTTGTATCTGATGGTGTTGGATTCTCATTATCATCTCCTCCATCATCTATCGCAACATTAATTGTTACTGGATCACTTACAGTTCCATCTTCTGCTTCTAGTTGCATTGAACCATTATAGCTTGATGTATATACTCTTGATAATTGCAATTTATCAGATGATAATGTCCATCCTGCTACTGCTTTTAATGGTTTGTCTGATATTAGTGTAACTTTTATACCATTTGACACTTCGTCATATTTAACAGTTATACTTGGTTTTGCTGCATCTGGTGTATCATCTCCCCCAGTTGTTTGATCTGTTACATTTAATATATAAGATGCATTACCTGCATTTATATCTGTTTGGCTATTTGATGCTTCTACATCTTTAAATGTTACTGTTGTATTACCTGTTGGAGCTGTTTGCTTTGTAGTTAATGTAATTTGTAATATGTCGCTTTCTGAATTTACAAATGAGCCTTTTGCTGTTAATATCATTCCATTGTCTGGATTAAATGTTGGTGAATCCCATCCATTTAATGATTTTACATCATCTGTTGTTAATGTATTAAACACACTTTTATCATATTCTATTGTTGTTAAAAATGTATTTAAACCATTTGCTCCTACATCTAAGTTATTTACTCCAACTACAAGTGTAACGCTTTGTCCTTTCGCAACACTTGTTGCACTTGGTGTAATTTTTACTCCAAAGCTTAATCCTTGAACTGTTGTTGCACATACTGTTAAAATAAGTGCTGTAATAATAAAAGTAACCAATGTTTTTTTCATTTTTATCTTCTCCTATTAATTTATTAGCCCTACAAGAGCCGATTTCATTTGAGATAGGTCAGTTAATGTTACATCCCCAGAATAATTCATGTCTGCTGCAATTTGCTCTATACTATCTAATTGTTGTGTTCCAACTAGATAAAGTTTTAATTTTGAAACATCTGTTGGTGTTGTTTTACCTGTACCTGTAATATCACCACATACAACTACTTTATAAGTTTTGTAATCATCTACTTGTACTGTGGTTGATGTTGTTATTATGTCACTTTCTTGCAATTCTATGTTGTTTTTAAGTATTTTTATGTTTCCACTTGTTTGTATATTGTTCTTAAATATGTTTAATTGCGTATTCGGTGACACTCTATATATTAATTCTTCCTCTACTTTATAAGAGTCAGATATAATATTATAACCTAATAGTTTTGAAAATGCTTTTATGCATATGTTTGCATTATCAATATTTTCTTCTTTTAAATCAAGCCATGTATTTCCATCTTCTGAGTAAAAGCTTTCTCCTAGATTACTTCTTGCAGTTAACCAAAATGCTGTACTTGGTCTTTCTATTCCGATATATGCTGTACTATTATTGTTTATATATTTTACAGCAACCGCAAATTTTTCACCTGTAAGCTCTATTGGTGTTTTAAATTTTATTGTTGTATAACCATTTCTTATTGAATCTTGCTCGATTTCTACTTTTTGAAGCTTTTCTTTCGAAAGTTCTCCATCAGTTGGATTAACATATACTTCTATATTTTGTTCTACTGTTGATGCAATACTTATCTCATTTAGCAATTCTGACGAAGTTGCATCTTTTGTAAATACATTTGCACCATATAATGTATTTTCATTTTCTATACATACATTACTAGATAATCCAAGTGGATCATATTGATATATGTTTGTATAATCTATGTTTTCTACATTAATTACTCCAACTGCTCCGCATTCTACATAGCAATCCTCATATGAAATATAGTAACATCCATATTTATAATTATCTGTCCCATATGAATTTAGCACTAAATATGCACCTGGCTTACTTGGTCTGTGTTTTTCGTTAAAATTTTCTACTGGATAATTATCATCCCATCCAATTATAACAACTTGATGATTTGGTACATAATTTGGATTATCTAAATAAAATGCTGGATAATCTAATTCATAATTAAAATAATCACTGTATCCACTTCCAGATACGGTCATAGTAACAACAGCACCATAATTCATGATATGTTCTTTTATGCTGTTTCGAACTAGATTTACTTCTACTTCTGTATATTCTTTATCTTTTGCATTATTTGTATATATTATATTTGAGCTCTCATCTTTTTCTTTTAAAATATCTGGAAATATAATATAATCAGAAACTTTTTTTTGCACAGTTTTATTTTCAATTTCAGATAATGAGATTGGCTCTTCTTTTACATCAAACGGCATATCTTCCTCTAATACTGGCCCTCTTCCACTTGTGTAATATGCCATTGCAATTAGTTCATTTCCTCCATCTTTTACTTCCTTATTATGTCCTAAACTATTTATGCCATCTGTAAATGTTTTTGATGTAGAATATACCAAGTGCCTTTCAGAAAAGTCATATTTTTCATTACTTCTAAGTTGCAAATTTGTTTCTAGTACTGTGTTTGTAGCAAACGCCCAACATGCAGAAGAACTGCTTTGATTTTTTATTTCTATGTCTATTTTGTCTCTTAAGTCAAACTGGGTATTTGCAAGTAACCTTTTTTGTGTTAATACTGAATCTTTCGTTAATAAGGTATTTTTGGTTTGTGGTATATACTGTGTTTCTATAATTTCTGAACTTGCAAAAGTGTATGGAGCAAAAGCTATACAAATAATGAAGCATATAATTATTTTTAATTTTATTGTTTTATTATTTTTGCGCATTATTGCCCCTTTCTATACTTATTTATATTATATTACAATTAACCTAAAAATCAAGATGACTTTTTTTGTATTACAATTATTTATCGTTTATTTTAAAGGCAAGTCAACGGATACATGACTTGCCTTTCTTTATATTACATTTATATTACTTTTTTATTTCATTTGTATTACAATTCCATGCTTCCTACTAAAACTAGTTTAAGTTGTGATAAATCTGTTATTGATACATTCCCATCTAGGTTTAAATCTCCTGCTTTTAAATATGGATCTTTTAATAATGTTGCTTCTACTACATGTAATTTAAGTTGAGATAAATCTGTTGTTGTAACAACTCCGTCTCCATTTACATCTCCTTTTACAATTATAGTATATTCTTC
>CALXMH010000022.1 GCA_944389425.1 uncultured Clostridia bacterium | reverse complement strand
AAAAAAATGTCTTCACCAGAGTTAGAAAAAGAATTAGACAAACTAAAATCTGAATTATTTAAATTAAGATTTAGTTTAGCAACAAATGGATTAGATAATCCTATGAAAATTAAAGAAGTAAAAAAAGATATTGCAAAAATAAAAACAATTTTAAGAGAAAGAGAATTAGCAGAACAAAAAGCATAAAAAAATATGTTTTAATCTCTAAAAGAAAGGAGAAATTTCAATGTCAGAAAGAAATCTTCGTAAAGTTATGATAGGTACAGTTACATCTGATAAAATGGATAAAACAGTAGTAGTATCAGTTGAAACTAATGTAAAACATAAAATTTATGGAAAAATAGTAAAAAGAACATATAAATTAAAAGCTCATGACGAAGAAAATGCATGCAAAGTAGGAGACAAAGTAAAAGTTATGGAAACAAGACCTCTATCAAAAGATAAAAGATGGAGAGTTGTAGAAATAATGGAAAAGGCTGATGTTAAATAAAGAAATAAAAAAGGAGGACTATAACAATGGTACAGCAACAATCAAGATTAAAAGTAGCAGATAACACAGGTGCAAAAGAAATTATGTGCATCAGATGTTTAGGCGGTTCATATAGAAAATATGCTGGAATTGGTGATGTAATTATAGCTTCTGTTAAAGATGCTACACCAGGAGGCGTTGTGAAAAAAGGTGAAGTTGTTAAAGCAGTAGTTGTTAGAACAAAAAAAGGTGCTAGAAGACCAGATGGTTCTTATATTAAATTTGATGAAAATGCAGCTGTAATAATTAGAGACGATGGAAATCCAAAGGGTACACGTATATTTGGCCCAGTTGCAAGAGAATTAAGAGACAAGAACTACATGAAAATATTATCATTAGCACCAGAAGTATTATAAAAAAGGAGGAAACATTCACAATGAAAATAAAAAAAGGTGATACAGTTCAAGTTTTATCTGGAAATGATAAAGGAAAAACTGGTGAAGTTTTAGAAGTAATACCAAAAACACAAAAAGTTATTGTTAAGGGTGTTAATATAAGAAAAAAACATGTAAAACCTAGAAAACAAGGTGAAGAAGGTGGAATACTAAGTATTGAATCAGCAATACATAGCAGCAAATTAGCAGTAGTATGTCCAAAATGTTCAAAACCAACAAGAATAGGTTATGAAGTAGAAAATGGCGAAAAAGTTCGTGTTTGTAAAAAATGTGGAACAAAAATTAAATAGGAAGGAGGATTTATTGTAAATGGAAAAATTAAGAGAACAATATGAAAAAGAAGTTATACCTGCATTAATGAAAAAATTTAATTATAAATCTGTTATGCAAGTGCCAAAATTAGAAAAAATCATTATAAATATTGGGCTTGGAGATATAAAAGACAACCCAAAATCATTAGATAATGCTATGAACGATTTAAGCATAATAACAGGTCAAAAACCAGTTGTTACTAAGGCTAAAAAATCAATAGCAGCATTTAAACTAAGAGAAGGAGCAAAAGTTGGATGCAAAGTTACATTAAGAAGTGGAAAAATGTATGATTTTGCTTACAAATTATTCAACGTAGCACTTCCAAGAGTTAGAGATTTTAGAGGAGTATCAACTAATTCTTTTGACGGTAGAGGAAATTATTCAATGGGTATAAAAGAACAATTAATATTCCCAGAAATTGAATATGATAAAATTGATAAAATAAGAGGTATGGATATTATATTTGTTACAACTGCTGAATCTGATGAAGAAGCAAAAGAATTATTAACTCTTCTTGGAATGCCATTTAGAGTTTAAAATATCTAAACCTTAAATAAAGGAGGAAATAAAGCAAATGGCTAAAAAATCAATGATAGTAAAACAACAAAGAGAACCAAAATACAAAACAAGATACTATAACAGATGTAAAATTTGTGGTAGACCACATGCTTATATTAGAAAATTTGGAATTTGCCGTATATGTTTTAGAGAATTAGCACATAAAGGTGAAATTCCAGGTGTAAAAAAATCAAGTTGGTAAACAAATAAAGAAATAAAGGAGGTAAAAGCTAGAATGAATATTACTGATCCAATAGCAGATATGTTAACTAGAATTAGAAATGCAAGTACTTCTAAATTCAAAACAGTTGATATACCAGCATCAAATATAAAAAAATCAATAGCACAAATATTGCTAGATGAAGGATATATAAAATCATTTGAAGAAATAGAAAATGAAACACAAGGTATTTTAAGAATAACATTAAAATATGATGAAAAAGGTAAAAAGGTAATAGCAGGTCTAAAAAGAATTAGTAAACCAGGACTTAGAATTTATGCATCAAAAGATGAACTTCCAAAAGTTCTAAATGGTTTAGGAATTGCTATAATCTCAACATCACAAGGATTAATGACAGATAGAGAAGCTAGACAAAAAGGCATAGGTGGAGAAGTTTTAGCTTATATTTGGTAAAGTATTTATTTAAGAATGGAGGAAAATACAAGATGTCAAGAATAGGAAACAAACCAATAGTTGTTCCAGACGGAGTAGAAGTAAAAATAGATGGTCATGTTGTAACAGTTAAAGGTCCAAAAGGTACAATTTCAAAAGAATTCCATAAAAATATAGATGTAAAAATGGAAAACAATACAATTACATTAACAAGATGTGATGATGAGCCTGCAAATAGAGGACTACATGGTCTTACAAGAACATTAATAAACAATATGATAGAAGGAACAACAAAGGAATTTACTAGACAATTAGAAATAAATGGTGTTGGATATAGAGCACAAAAAAGTGGTACTAAACTTGTGCTAACACTTGGATATTCACATCCAATAGAAATGGAAGCACCAGAAGGAATCACATATGAAGTTCCAAATCCAAACACAATTATTGTAAGAGGTATAGACAAAGAATTAGTTGGTCAAACAGCAGCTGTAATAAGAACAAAGAGACCACCAGAAGTGTATAGAGGAAAAGGTATTAAATATGCTGAGGAAGTTATTAGACGTAAAGAAGGTAAAGCTGGTAAAAAATAAACCTAAATTATAAATAGGTATTAAAATTTAACATCACATGAAAAAGAGGTGAAAAAATTAAATGATATCAAAAATAAATAGAAAAGAAGAAAGACAAAGAAGACATGTAAGAGTTAGAACAAAAATATCTGGAACAGCTGAATGTCCAAGATTATGTGTTTTTAGAAGTAATAACAATTTATACGTTCAAGTTATAGATGACGAAAAAGCTACAACACTAGCTAGTGCATCTACACTAGACAAAGAAATAAAAACAAAACATAGCAATAAAGAAGCTGCAAAAGAACTAGGTGCTTTAATTGCAAAAAGAGCTATGGAGAAAAATATAAAAACAGTAGTTTTTGATAGAGGTGGATACATATACCACGGAGTAGTTAAAGAATTAGCAGAAGCTGCAAGAGAAGGTGGCTTAGAATTCTAACAATAAAAAAGGAGGGAAATAAAAACAGATGGAAGAAAATGCAGTTGAATTAAAAGAGAAAGTTGTTGCTATTAACAGAGTTGCAAAAGTTGTTAAAGGTGGTAGAACTTTTAGATTTAGTGCACTTGTTGTAGTAGGAGACGGAAATGGTAATGTAGGAGTAGGAAATGGTAAAGCAGCCGAAGTACCAGATGCTATAAAAAAAGCAATAGATGATGCTAAAAAGAACCTAATAAATGTTCCAATTGTTGAAACAACAATACCACATGAATATGTTGGTAAGTTTGGAAGTGCAAGTGTTTTACTAAAACCAGCTGAAAAAGGTAGTGGACTTATAGCAGGTGGAAGTGTAAGACCAGTGTTAGAACTTGCAGGATATAGAGATATAAAAACAAAAGTTATAGGAACAAACAATCCTAGAAATGTAGTTTATGCTACATTAAATGCTCTTGAAAACATGAAGACAGTAGAAGAAATTGCTAAAAAGAGAGGTAAAAAAGTAGAAGAAATACTTTAATTAAAAGTATTTTATAAGAGATAAATAGGAGGTGCAAACATAAATGGAATTAGGTGAATTAAAACCAGCAGTAAAAAAGGAAACAAGAAAAAGAGTTGGACGTGGAGTTGGTTCAGGCCTTGGAAAAACTTCTGGAAAAGGACATAAAGGACAAAAAGCAAGATCAGGCGGTGGAGTAAGACGCGGATTTGAAGGAGGGCAAACACCTTTATATAGAAGATTACCAAAAAGAGGATTTACAAATATACATGCTAAAAAATATGTAGAAGTAACATTAACAATGCTAAATAAAGCTAAAACAGAAGAAGTTACAGCAGAAAGCTTATTAAAAGACGGAATAATTAGCAAGATTAATGATGGTATAGTTGTAATTGGTACAGGAAGTTTAGAAAAGAAATTAACTGTTAAGGCAAAAAGATTTACTAAATCTGCACAAGAGAAAATAGAATCTCTTGGTGGAAAGACTGAGGTGATTTAGTTGTTTAGAACTATAAAAAATGCCCTAAAAACTCCTGATGTTAGAAAAAAATTATTATATGTTCTAGTATTAATAGTTATTTTTAGATTAGGATGTTATATAGCTGTACCAGGTGTTGATACTATTGCACTAAACGAAGAAATGCAATCATCAGCAAATGGAATATCTGGTTTAATAGATATAATTTCTGGTGGTGCTTTTTCTAGATTATCAGTATTTGCTATGTCAATAACACCATACATTACAGCATCAATTGTTATACAATTGCTTGGAATGATAATTCCTTCACTTGAAAAATTAATGAAAGAGGGAGGAGAAGCAGGAAAAGCAAAAGTTAACAAATACACAAAAATTCTTATGATAATTTTAGCAACTGTTGAAGCTGCTGGAATATATATATCATATCAAAATACAGGAATATTCTTAGATACAGGATTTATGACTGGACTTACAGTAGTATTAAGTTTAGTTGCAGGAACTGCAATTCTTATGTGGCTAGGAGAGCAAATAACTGCAAAAGGAATTGGTAATGGTATATCAATGTTAGTTTTTGTAGGTATTATATCTGGATTACCAGGATTCATAGTTACATTAAAAGACTTAATATTTACAGGTGCAGGATTCAATACAGCAGGATTAATAACAGCATTAGGATTATTAATAGGTGCAATAATATTAATTGCAGGTGTTGTATTTGTTCAACAATCTGAAAGAAGAGTGCCAGTACAATATGCTAAAAAAGTTGTGGGAAGAAAAATGTATGGAGGACAAAGTACACATATACCTCTAAAATTAGCCATGGCAGGTGTTATGCCAATAATCTTTGCATCAGCATTTATGACTTTCCCAGCAATGTTTTTACAAATATTTATAAGTGATATTGCTACTCAAACAGGATTTTGGGCAGGTGTATACAAATTTTCAATAGCTACATCAACATCAGTTGGTATTCCTATTGGATATTCAATAGCAAATGCAGTAGTGTATTTATTATTAATAGTAGGATTTACATTTTTCTACACATATGCTACATTTAATCCAGCCGAAGTTTCTAATAACATAAAGAAAAATGGTGGATTTATACCTGGAATAAGAGCTGGTAAACCAACAACTGAATATTTATCATCTATAATATCAAAATTAACATGGTTTGGTGCATTATTCTTAGCATTAATTGCAGTATTACCAATGCTAATTAGATTTACAGATTTAAATATTGCATTTGGAGGTACATCAATTCTTATCGTAGTTGGTGTAGCACTAGAAATAGTACAGCAATTAGAATCTCAATTAGTAATGAGACATTATAAAGGATTCTTAGAATAAAAAGTATAGGGCAAATTAAAATTATTATTTGCCCTCTATGATTTTTTAAAAGTGAATATTTAAATATATTCATTTTTAAAAGACTATAAATACTTTTTATTAAAGGAGAAGATAAAATATGGTATATATAATGTTGGGTGCTCCTGGTGCTGGAAAAGGAACAGTAGGTAAACAACTAGCTAATGCAATCAATGCAAATTATATAGCAAGTGGTGATGTTTTTAGAAATATTGTAAATGAAGAAACAGAACTTGCAAAAGAAATAAAAGAATGCATAAATTCTGGAAAGCTTGTTCCAGACGAACTTGCAATAAAAACATTTATAGACCGAATTTTGCCAAAAGATTTAAATACAGATTTAATATTAGATGGATATCCTAGAACCGAAGGACAAGCAAAACATTTAGACAGTCTACTAGAAAGTAAAGGGGTAAAAGTAAATTGGGCAATAAACATTGATGTGCCTAGTGAACTTATAATTGATAGAATAGTAAATAGGAGAATTTGTCCAAACTGTAATTCAATATACAATTTAAAATATGGGAAAAGGCCTAAAAAAGAAGGAATTTGTGACAATTGTGGAAGTAATCTAATACAAAGAACAGATGATAATGAAAAAACCATAAAAGATAGACTGCATACATATGAAATTAATACAAAACCACTAATTAACTATTACGAAAAACAATCTAAACTTAAAAATATTAATGCAGATGAAAATACAAGTATAGACGAATTAGTTAAGAAAGCTATACAGTATACAATTTAAATAGGAGTATGAAAATGGTATATATAAAATCAAAAAAAGAAATAGAATTAATGAGAGAAGCATGTAAGCTTACATATTTAACATATAAAGAACTAGAAAAACATATAAAGCCAGGAATAAGCACATACCAATTAGACCAAATTGCTGAAAACTTTATAATAAGCCAAAATGCTATTCCTGCACAAAAAAATTATCCAAGTGGAGTTAAAGGAGTACCTAATTTTCCATCAACACTTTGTATATCTGTAAATGATGAAATAATACATGGAATACCATCTAAAAAAGTAATTTTAAAAGATGGAGATGTTGTAAGTATAGATTTAGTTGTACTAAAAAACGGATTCCATGGAGATGCTGCTAGAACATATATTGTAGGAACTCCAACAAAAGAAAAACAAAGACTAGTAGATGTTACACAGCAAGCATTTTTTGAGGGAATAAAATATGCAGTTCCAGGAAACAGAGTTGGAGATATATCACATGCAATTGGAGAATATGTAAAACAAAATGGTTATTCAGTGCTAAGGGAATTTCAAGGTCATGGTATAGGTAGAGAAATGCATGAAGAACCAGGAATACCTAACTATGGAAAAGCAGGTAAAGGTTTAAGACTAGAGCCAGGAATGACATTAGCAGTAGAACCAATGGTAATAGCGGGAAGCCCTAATATTTTAGAGTTAGATGATGGCTGGACAATTGTATCAGAAGACGGTAGTTTAACGGCACATTATGAAAATACAATTTTAATAACAGAAAACGAGCCAGAAATATTGACTTTTTTCTAAAATTATTATATACTATATAAGCTATATGCGAAAAAGTAGATAAAATCTTTTTCAAGGAGGGGAAAAACTTGGCAAAAGAGGATGTTATAGAAGTAGAAGGTACTGTTATTGAAGCATTACCAAATACAAATTTTAAGGTTCAATTAGAAAATGGGCATGAGGTATTAGCTCATATTTCTGGTAAATTAAGAATGAATTATATAAAAATACTTCCAGGTGATAAAGTAAAACTTGAACTATCACCATACGATCTTTCAAGAGGACGTATTACATGGAGAGATAAATAATATATAATTGTTAGATGGAGATTTGTACTTAACCCAACTATCTCTTAAACTAACTTCTAGAATTTTTAGGAGGTGTAATAAATGAAGGTAAGACCATCAGTTAAGAAAATGTGTGAAAAATGCAAAGTAATCAAAAGAAAAGGTGTCATAAGAGTAATTTGTGAAAATCCAAAACACAAACAAAGACAAGGTTAATTTTGGTATTTACATAAATTAGTAGCGGCTGTGATAAACTTTTTATAGTTTACATTTCTAATTTGTGTTTATATATAGTCTAATCTTTTTTTATAACTATTTTTCTATAAATTAGAGTTTAATTTTAAACTTTAATTTATAGAAAAATACATTTCAAATAAAAAAAGAAAAGACAAAAAATATTTTACGGAGGTGCTAAAAAATATGGCTCGTATAGCAGGAGTAGATTTGCCTAGAGAAAAAAGAGTTGAAATAGGTTTAACTTATATTTATGGTATAGGTTTAACAAGTTCTCAAAAAATACTAAAGGAAGCAGGAGTAAATCCAGACACTAGAGTCAAAGATTTAACAGACGATCAAGTAAACAGCATAAGAAAAGCTATGGAAGGCTATAAAACAGAAGGCGATTTAAGAAGAGAAGTAGCTTTAAACATTAAAAGATTAACAGAAATCGGATGTTATAGAGGATTAAGACATAGAAAAGGCTTACCAGTTAGAGGACAAAGAACAAAAACTAATGCTAGAACAAGAAAAGGTCCTAGAAAATTAGTAAGTAAAAGTAAAAAATAATTAAGGAGGAAACCAAATGGCTGTAAAAGGTTCAGTTAAGAAAACAGTAACTAGAAGAAGAGATAGAAAAAACATCGACAAAGGTGCAGCACATATTCATTCTAGTTTTAATAATACAATAGTAACTATTTCAGATGTTCAAGGAAATGTTATTTCATGGGCTAGTGCTGGTGGATTAGGATTCAAAGGTTCTAGAAAAAGTACACCATTCGCAGCAGGACAAGCGGCAGAAACAGCAGCAAAAGCAGCAATGGAACATGGACTAAAAACAGTTGAAGTATATGTTAAAGGTCCTGGTTCAGGACGTGAAGCAGCTATAAGATCACTTCAAACAGCTGGCTTAGAAATTAGCATGATAAAAGACGTAACACCAATACCACACAATGGTTGTAGACCACCAAAAAGAAGAAGAGTATAGGTGAATAAACTTTATGTTATAGATATATGATATCTAAATATTTATGGAGGTGTAAATTATAAATGGCAAGATATAAAGATGAACAATGCCGTATTTGCCGTAGAGAAGGTCAAAAATTGTTCTTAAAAGGTTCAAGATGTTATTCAGATAAATGTAGTATAACAAGAAGAAATTATGGACCTGGTCAACATGGACAAAAAAAGAAAAAACTTTCTGAATATGGCACACAGTTAAGAGAAAAACAAAAAACTAAAGCATATTATGGAGTTGGCGAAAAGCAATTTAGAAAATATTTTGAAATGGCAGAAAATAGAAAAGGAATTACTGGTGAATGTTTACTACAAATATTAGAAAGTAGATTAGACAATGTAGTATATAGATTAGGATATGGAAGTTCTAGAGCACAAGCAAGACAACTTGTAAACCATGGACAATTCGAAGTTAATGGTAAAAAAGTTGATATTCCATCATATCTAGTAAAACCAGGAGATGTAGTAGCCGTTAGAGAAATTAGAAAAGACAATAAAACAATAAAAGCAAATGTAGAAGAAAATGCATCAAGACCAGTTCCAGAATGGCTAGAAAAAGACAATAAAACATTAAGTGGAAAAGTAGTAAGACTTGCTGCAAGAGAAGATATAGATATTCCAGTTGCAGAACACTTAATTGTTGAATTATACTCTAAATAAAATCTATAAATTAATAATTGTAATAAGAAATATAATATTATATTTTAGTTACAAGATAGGAGATAAATGATGATTGAATTCGAAAAACCAAATATAGAGTGCTTAGAAGTAGATAATGAAAATAACTATGCAAGATTTGAATGTCAGCCATTAGAAAGAGGATATGGTATGACAATAGGAAATTCATTAAGAAGAATACTATTATCATCTTTACCAGGTACTGCTATAACAAGTGTTAAAATTGATGGCGTAGTACATGAATTTGCAACAATTCCAGATGTAGTAGAAGATGTTCCTGAACTAATAATTAACTTAAAAAGTGTAAGACTTAAAACATTTGATAATGATGAAAAAGTATTAAGAGTTGATTTTAAAGGACCAGGAGAAGTAACCGCAAAAGATATTATAACAGATGGAACAATTGAAGTATTAAATGGAGACTTACATATAGCAACAGTAGAAGAAGGCGGACATTTAAAAATGGAAATGACTGCTGGAAGAGGAAGAGGATACAATACAGCTGATAAAAATAAAAAAGAAAATCAAGCAATAAATGTTCTTCCAATAGATTCAATTTTTACTCCGGTAAAAAAAGTAAATTATTCAGTAGAAAATACAAGAGTTGGGCAAAGAGTTGATTACGATAAATTAACAATAGATGTATGGACAGATGGAAGCTTAAAACCATATGAAGCATTAAGCTTAGCTGCAAAAGTTATGACAGGACACTTAGAATTATTTATAGATTTATCAGAGACAGCAAAAAATACACAAGTAATGGTTGAAAAAGAAGAGTCTAAAAGAGAGAAAATTTTAGAAATGCCAATAGAAGAATTGGAGTTATCTGTAAGATCATATAATTGTTTAAAAAGAGCTGGAATTACAACTGTTCAAGATTTAGCAAGCAAATCAGAAGCAGATATGATGAAAGTTAGAAATCTTGGAAAGAAATCTTTAGATGAAGTAATTAATAAATTACATTCACTAGATTTAGAATTCGCTAAGGAAGACGAGTAAAAAATATTAACAAAAAGGGAAGGTGAAAAAATTGGCTAAAAATAGAAAGCTAGGAAGAACAACAGATCAAAGATTAGCAATGCTTAAAGGACTTACAACAGATTTAATTTTAAATGGTAAAATAGAAACAACAGAAGCAAGAGCAAAAGAAGTTAAAGCAATTGCAGATAGTATAATAGCATTAGCAATAAAAGAAAAAGATAATTATGACATGGTTGATGTTAAAGTAGTTAAAGCTAAGCTAGATAGCAAAGGTAATAAAGTTACAGAACTAGTTAAAAGTAAAAATGGTAGAGAATACCTAAAAGTTGTAAAAGAAGAAACAACAGAATCTAGACAAAAAGATAGACCATCTAGACTTAATGCTAGAAGAAAAATAATGAGAAAAATAAACAAAGTCAAAGATGCAGATGGAAAAAATATCGATTTACCAGCAAAATTATTTGGAGAAATAGCAGAAAAATATTCAGATAGAGTTGGTGGATATACAAGAATAGTAAAAGCTGGCCCTAGAAAAGGAGATTCAGCAGAAGTAGCTATATTACAATTAGTGTAGTTTTAAATAAAATAGACCATTAGAAAAAAAGACCACTAAATATTAGGCATGAAACTAATATTTAGTGGTCTTTTTATACTCAGAAATTTGTCTCATAGAATCTTGACCAGCTTTTATCCATATGCTAGAATATAAACATGAACAATGAAAGGAGGCAAAAAGCGATGTATGATGAAAAAATAGTTGATGTTCTTAATGGAATTCAAAATCAAATCACTGGAATGAATAATAATTTACTTATACTTAATAATGAAATTATAGCAATAAAAAACGAAATAAAAGAAATAAA
The DNA here is from genome assembly GCA_944389425.1 of uncultured Clostridia bacterium. Classification (GTDB taxonomy): domain Bacteria; phylum Bacillota; class Clostridia; order TANB77; family CAG-508; genus UMGS1864. The sequence goes on along the minus strand of CALXMH010000022.1, from coordinate 8,270 downwards.
AGAAGTACAACAAAAACAAGCAATTGAAATAAAAGAAATAAAAGAAATACAGAAAAAACAACAAATTGAAATAAATGAAATAAAAGAAATACAGAAAAAACAACAAATCGAAATAAATGAAATAAAAGAAATTCAACAAAAGCAACAAATTGAAATAAATGAAATAAAAGAAATACAACAAAAACAACAAATTCAAATAAATGAAATAAAAGAAGAACAACAAAAAATGAGAAAAGAATTCAAAAGAGAGCTAAAACAAACAGAAAGAAGAATTATTGACATGCACAAAAGGGATTTGTTTGATTTAAAGAAATACATTGATATTATTGCAAAAGAAGTACAAACACAAGGGAAATGTCTAATTATCTAATTCAGATAAAATCCCAAGATAAGAAAATAGCGAATATGTAAGGATATATTTTAAAATATACATTTTTACATATTCGCTATTTTCATATTTGGCAGAAAAAAGTACATTTATAAATAAAAATCATATATCTTGTAATTTTATGTAAAAAAATGAATTACTATTCTACATAAAATTTATCAAATAATATTGAAAACTTATTGATAATTTTGCTATAATATTACATAGCAAAGGAGAGATTTAATGAGCAAGAAACTAAAAATCTTAATTTCTATAATTATTTTTTTATTAATAATTGGACTAGCTGTTTATTTCATTTTTATAAACAAAAATGGAAATATAGAAGAAATTAGTACAGTATCTACTGATAATTCTTTTGTTTCCCAATTAACAGAATCTTGCACAAATGCAGAATATGAAATAATTTTAGCACTAACTGCGGACGAAGAAATACAAGAAGAATTAGAAGGAGAAGCTGTAGAAAATACAGAGATTACGACTAATAAAAACAATAATAAAAAAGCAGTAAAAGAAATCCCTTACTACATAAAAGTAAATTATACACAGAATGTTGTTACAATATATGGAAAAGATGAGAATGGAAATTATACTAAGCCTATAAAAGCAATGCTTTGTTCAACAGGGAGTGCAACACCAACCAGTGGTACATATTCTATAAGCTCAAAATATACATGGCTACCATTATTCGGAGGGGTATATGGTCAATATTCAACAAGAATAGTTGGACATATATTATTCCATTCAGTGCCATATCAAATAAAAGGAGATAAGGGTTCATTAGAATATTGGGAATATGATAAACTAGGCACAAGTGCATCTGCTGGGTGTATTAGATTAACTGTTCAAGATGCTAAATGGATTTATAATAATTGTACATCTGGAACCAAAGTAGAATTTTATGCAGATTCAAATCCAGGACCACTTGGAAAACCAACAGCACAAAAAATCTCATCAGAAGTAGCAGTAAGAGATTGGGATCCAACAGACCCAGATTCAAACAATCCATGGAAAACTTATAAAAAGGAGAATACTCAAAATAATAATACAAATAACTCTGTTACTAATATTGTTAATCCAGGAAGTACAAATAATATGATAAATAATATGATAAACAATAACATAAATAACACAATTAATAATACAAACAATGTAAATACAATAAATAATGATAAAAACAATACTATAAACAATACAGTTAATAATAACATAAACAATACAATAAACAATAATGTAACTAATAATATAATTAATAATACTGTAAAAAATAATATAAATAATAACAATATTAATAAAAACAACACTTTAAACAATGTAAATAGTAACGTTATAAACAACACCAATAAAAACCAATAAATAAGATTTAAATATATTGAAATTACATAAAAATAGTGATATATTATTAATAATTTGATTTAAAAAATTAGGAGGAATTAAAAGTGGGCAAAATATTTAAAACATACAGCGAAAGGGAAGTAAAAAGAACAAAACCATTAATTGAAAAAATAAATAAATTAGAACCAGAAATGGAAAAATTATCAGATAAAGAATTATCTGCAAAAACAGTTGAATTTAGAGAAAGACTAAAAAAAGGTGAAGAATTAGACAGCCTATTACCAGAAGCATTTGCAGTAGTAAGAGAAGCTTCAAAAAGAGTTTTGGGAATGAGACATTTTGATGTTCAATTAATAGGTGGTATTATATTACACCAAGGTAGAATTGCAGAAATGAAAACAGGTGAAGGAAAAACATTAGTTGCAACACTTCCAGTATACTTAAATGCACTAACAGAAAAAGGTGTACATGTTGTTACAGTAAATGATTACTTAGCAAAAAGAGATAGTGAATGGATGGGAAAACTATATAGATTTTTAGGACTAACTGTTGGACTTGCAATAAGTGGAATGAATCCAGAAGAAAAGAAAAAAGCATATGCAGCAGATATTACATATGGAACAAATAACGAATTCGGATTTGACTATTTAAGAGATAACATGGTTATATATAAAAATGATATGGTACAAAGACCACTTCATTATGCTATTGTCGATGAGATAGATAGTATTTTAATTGATGAAGCACGTACACCACTTATAATATCAGGAACATCAAATGAATCATCTGAATTATATAAAAGAGCCAATGATTTTGTAAGAAAATTAACACCAAAGGTATTAGTAGAAGAAGATGTAAAAAATGCTGCACAATTAGAAGATAATGAAAAATACGATTATGTTGTAGATTTAAAAGCAAAATCTGCATCTTTAACACAAAAAGGAATAAAAAAAGCAGAACAGGAATTTAGATTAGATAATTTTAATGACTTAGAAAATTCAGACATAGTTCATCATGTAAATCAAGCATTAAGAGCACATGGAATAATGAAAAAAGACATAGATTACATAGTTAAAGATGGTGAAGTTCTTATTGTAGATGAATTTACAGGAAGAATTATGTATGGAAGAAGATATAATAATGGACTACATCAAGCAATAGAAGCAAAAGAACATGTTAGAATTGCAAATGAATCAAAAACACTTGCAACAATAACATTCCAAAACTATTTTAGAATGTATGACAAATTATCTGGAATGACAGGTACTGCCATGACAGAAGAAGATGAATTTAATGAAATATATAATCTAGATGTTGTAGAAATACCAACAAACAAACCATTAATAAGAAAAGACAATAATGATATAATATACAAAAATGAAAATGCAAAATTTAGAGCAGTAGTAGCAGATATAAAAGAAAGCCATAGTAAAGGACAACCAGTACTAGTTGGTACAGTATCAATAGAAAAATCAGAAAAATTAAGTGGGATTTTGAAAAAAGAAGGAATACCACACCAAGTATTAAATGCTAAACAACACGAAAAAGAAGCGCAAATAATTGCACAAGCTGGTAAATATGGAGCAGTTACAATTGCAACTAATATGGCAGGACGTGGTACAGATATTATGCTAGGAGGAAATAGTGAATACCTAGCAATGCAAGAAATGCGTAAAAATGGCATATCAGAAGAATTAATAAGTGCAGCAACAGCTTTTAATGAAACAGACGATTCAGAAATAATAAAAGCAAGAGAAATGTATAAAAATCTTGTAAAAAAACATGATGAAATAATAAAACAAGAAAAAGAAAAAGTAGTGGCAGCAGGAGGATTAAAAATAATTGGTACAGAAAGACATGAATCAAGAAGAATTGACAACCAGTTACGTGGACGTAGTGGACGTCAAGGAGACCCAGGAGAAACAAGATTTTATATAGCATTAGATGATGATTTGATGAAAATATTCGGTGGAGATATGGTAACTAAGGTATACAACACATTAGGAGCAGACGAAGATTTACCTCTTCAAATGAGAATATTAACAAATGCAGTAGAAACAGCACAAAAGAAAGTAGAAGGAAGAAACTTCTCAATTAGAAAAAATGTACTTCAATATGATGATGTAATGAACGCACAAAGAACAATAATATACAACCAAAGAAAACAAGTACTAGATGGTGAAAACATGAAAAACAGCATAAAAAATATGATAGATGCTGTTGTAGATATGATAATAGACACACATACAAGTGGCTTAGAAAATATGAAACATCTAAATAAAGAAGCAATTCTAGCAGATATAAGAACAAGTTTAAATATAGGAAATGTTGAAGCATTAAATGATGAACTTGTAGACATTGAAAAACTTAAAACAGAACTATTAGATAAAACACATGAAATGTATGAAGAAAAAGAAAGAGATATTGGTGCACAAGAACTTAGAGAACTTGAAAGAATAGTTCTACTAAAAGTAGTTGACAACAAATGGATGGACCACATAGATAATATGGAAGAACTAAAAAACGGTATAGGATTACGTGCATATGGACAAAAAGATCCAGTAGTTCAATATAGAATTGAAGGATTTGATATGTTCGACCAAATGATTTCAGACATAAAACTAGATGTAGTAAAAATAATGTTACATATACAAAGAAAAGAAAATGCAAGAAGACAACAAACTGTTACAATAACAGGAGAAGGTTTGCAAGATGCAGGAATAGATGGAAGAGTAGCACCAAGACAAACAAGCATAGTACATGACCCAATAGTAAACGACGGACCAAAAATAGGCAGAAATCAACCATGCCCATGTGGAAGCCGGTAAGAAATATAAGAACTGTTGTGGGAGAAATGCATAGTGCCTGAGCTTAAAGCATTTTCGGAAAACAAAAAATTATAAAAGCTTAAAATTAAAGAAGTGTAACCTAAATAAAAATGTGAAACATTACATTAAATGAATTTTCAAAGACCAGTTTTCAAAACTGGTCTTTTTTTACGTAAAAATGAAAAAATAGTATTAAAAATAACAGCAACTTTTAGAAATATTTTATACATTGATATAATTATTCAAACATCTTGTTTTTTATCTAAAAATATGAAATAATGTTGCTTATAAAAATAAAACAAGAAAGGGGAAAGCGATGATTACAGTAGAGCATATAACAAAGAAATTTGTTAGAAACAAAAACAAAAAAGAAAAAGAAGTTTTTTTAGCAGACAACGACATCAACTTTGAGGCAAATGACGGAGAAATAATTGGAATATTAGGCCCAAACGGTGCAGGAAAAACAACGCTACTTAGAATGATAGCAGGAATATTAGAACCAACACAAGGAAAAATAAGTTTTGACGGAATGAATTATAAAGACAATGAGATTGAAATCAAACAAAATATTGCTTATCTATCAGGAAATACAAAAATTTATGATACATTATCAACTTATGAATTATTAAAAATGTGTTGTGATATTTATGGAGTAGACAAAGAAAATAGCGAAAAGAGAATAAAAGATATAACAAAAGTATTAGGAATGGAACAATTTTTATATAACAAAATTGCAAATTTATCAACAGGTCAAACTCAAAAAGTAAATTTAGCAAGATGTTTAGTACATAACCCTAAATACTATATTTTAGATGAGGCTACAACAGGATTAGATATTATATCAAGCCAAATAATATTAAATTTTATTAAAGAAGAAAGAGATAAAGGGAAAACAATACTTTATTCAACACACTATATGGAAGAAGCAGAAAATATATGTAATAGGGTAATTATGATAAATAAAGGAAAGATTATAAAAACTGGAACACCAGAAGAAATCAAAAAAGATACAAACACAACAAATTTAAGAGATGCATTTTTTACATTGATAGGAGGTGTTTCAGATGAAGAATAATTTATGGAATATATTAAAAAAAGAACTTCGAGAATTATTTAGAGATAAAAAGTCTTTAGCAATGATGCTTGTAATACCAATATTTATACCACTTTTGGTAATAGGAATGTCAGCATTATTTGAGGCACAAGTTAGCAAAGATATAAGTGAATATAACAAAATAGGATTTGCCTATGAAATGACAGAAGCAGAAAAAAGCATTGCAGAAGAAATGAATATTGAAATTATAAATGGAAATGAAGAAGAATTAAAAGAAAAATATGATAATGGAGAGATTAACCTTTATATAACAAAACAAGTCAGTAAATACATTATAAATACAGATGGTTCTGATAATAGTACATTTGCAAGTAGTTTAATTGAAAACTATTTTAATACATATAAACAATTTATGCAACAAAGCTATTTACAAGAAAACAATTTAAACCCAGATGAAGTATTAAATATTATAACAGTTGAAGAAAACGTTTTAGAGAAAGATAACTATTTTGCAAACTATATTAAAAATTATGCTTTCTTGTTTATAATGATGGCAATAACAGTATCAGCAACCTACCCAGCAACAGATACAACAGCAGGTGAAAGAGAAAGAGGAACATTAGAAACATTACTTACATTTCCAATAAAAAGCAAAGATATAATTGTAGGAAAGTTTTTAGGAGTTACAGTATCATCAATTATCACAGGATTAATAAGTTTAGCTTTAGCAATAATATCATTGATGATTACGAAGAATATGTTTAGCATTTATGAAGGAATGGATGTAATGTATTCGCCAATTACAATACTATTTGCAGTAATCGTAATAATAGCATACTCATTCTTTATAAGTGGTTTATGTATTGCGATTGCAAGTACCTCTAAAACATTTAAAGAAGCTCAAAGTGCATTAACGCCTCTAACATTTATATCATTCTTTCCTGGTATGATAGCATTTATGATGGGTATAACAACAACACCAATACTTTCAATAGTACCATTTTTAAACTTTACATTGATATTTACAGACATAAACAATGGAACAATTAATTTATTAAATATTGGTTTAATGGCAATATCTACAATTATTTATATAAGTTTAGTATTTGCACATATTATAAAACAATACAAATCAGAAAAAGTATTATTTGCAAAATAAGATTTAAAAATATTCTATATTTAGAAATAAGTATATAATATTTCTTTGATAATTATATTGTTTGTTTATATATAAAGAAAAATAAAAATAGATTAATAGTAATAAATGTTGGTCCACAACTAATCTTTTAAATTACAAAAACGCAAGAAAATTGTAAGGATAAATAGTAGCAATAAAAATGAAAAATTGATATAATGTAGAAAATACTTTAAAAGTATTTATTTGAAATTAGGCATAGTGAATAAAACTATATATAAATTTTTTTAGCAAAAAGTTAAATAACTATGCAAAAGATCACACAAAGATTAATTAGTGTTTAGAGAGGGAGATTGAAGTATGAGTTTATTAGGAAATATTTTATGGTTTATCTTTGGAGGTCTATTTAGTGGACTTTCTTGGGTACTATCTGGAGTAATTTGGTGTATAACTATTGTTGGAATACCTTATGGTAAACAATGCTTTAAGTTTGCATCAATGTCATTTGCTCCATTTGGAAAAGAAATCGAATATGGTGGTGGCGTTCCATCATTGCTTGCAAATGTAATATGGATTATCTTCTTTGGTATTCCTATGGCACTTGAAAACTTGATTTTCGGTTGTATATGGTGCATAACCATAGTAGGAATACCATTTGGCTTGCAGTTTTTCAAAATTGCAAAACTTTCACTTGCACCCTTTGGAGCAAGAATAGTGTAAGCCTGATACAATGAAAACAGGACTACAAAACATTAATTTAAAATTTGTGTGATTTTATGGAGGGTAACAGTTGTTATCCTCCTTTTCAAAAATTTATAAATATTATAGTGTAATTTAAGTTTTTATGATATACTTGTTTTGAAATATAAAAATGTGAGGTAAAAAATGAAAATATTAATTGTATATGCAAGTAAAACAGGCACAACGGAAAAGTGTGTAGGAATATTAGGGCAAAACTTAAAAGATGTAACTATAATTAATTTAACAGCAATACAAAACGAAGATATTAATAAATATGATTTAATTATTATAGGTTCACCAATTAGAATGGGAATGATACATAAAAAAGTAAAAGAGTTTATAAATAAAAATACAGAGATATTGAAAAATAAAAAAGTAGCATATTTCATTTGTTGTGGTTTTGCAGAAAATTATAAGCAATATTTTGAACAAAATATTTCAAAAGAATTATTAGAAAAGGCAATTACTTATGATACTTTTGGTGGAAAAATGATATTAGAAAAACAAAAAGGTTTTGATAAATTCATTGTTAAAATGGTAAGCAAAAATATAGCACAAGATAGAGAAATTAAAATTTTAAACGAGAATATTGATAGATTTATAGAAAAAGTAAAATAGTAATCTATATGGGGGATTGTTTATGGCAGCTTTAACGGTAATTCCTTTATTAGGAATAATATTTATAGGATTTAATGTACTAATTATCACACTACTAATATTAACAATAGTATTTGGAGTAATAAGAGCAATTAAAAAGAAATTCAAAAAAACATTTATTACACTATTGATAGC
>CALXMH010000021.1 GCA_944389425.1 uncultured Clostridia bacterium | reverse complement strand
CAAATATAATCCATAAAATTCTTATCAAGTCTATCTAACTGATTCTTTACATACTTTTGATTCTGTTTAGGAACATTCTTTAAAATGTTTTCAGCAATCTCATCAAAATAAATATAATGTTTTCTATCTTCTTTAGTAAGTGTGCCTAAAACCATTTCCTCTCTAAAACTTAACCAATCTCTTAAAATATCATCATTAACTTCTCTAAAATTATTCATAATCTAAATCCTCCAAAATTAAAATTTTTATTAATAAAATATTCTTTACAAGAGTCTAAACTCTAAGAACAAATGTACTACACCTATTGGGTAAAAATTGGGTAAAATCCTCTCAAAAAAAGCCCTAAAAATACACAAATGTTCTATAAATAAAAACTCTTGTAAATACTGAAATACCAACAAAACTCTAATTTTCACAAACTTACAAAAAAGGCCTAAGTCTCGCTCATAACCCGAAGGCTAAAAATTTAAATTTTTCCAATACAACATGTGATTCTAATATATATATATATACCAATAAACAACGATACAAATTAATAAATAAAGAATAACAAAAATTTAGTATAAAAGATACATAAATATACTATTTATGTAATACTAGACCACATAACAAAAAAAGAAAACTTGAACAAGCCAGATCAGATAAAAACAAAAAACATAATTTTGCTTGTTCAAGTCATAGAAATAATCAAAAATTAGAAGGATAAAATCAAAAAATGAATAAAATAAATTCCATATTTTATTCATGCAATTAGATTTATAAGGAAAAACTAAAACATTCCTTTTAAATCTATATTTGTTTGTATTCGGAAATTATTTTTAATATATTTTTATAAATATTTCTATAAATGCTTAATATTAATGAATGTTACATTTATTATTTAATATATTTTATCATATTTAACAACACCCTTTCTAATTATATATAATTATACCATAAAAAGTTAACTTTTTAAAGAGATATATGTAAAAAACTGTAAAATTATTGATTTTTTTGGCAATTTATAAAGATATTATAAAATATTTTTAAGAAATAGTGACAAAAAAATACCTATATGCTAAAATTTTTACATAGGAGTGATAAGAATGAATAATATATTTGTACAATATCCAAAATGTTCAACATGCCAAAAAGCCAAAAAGTGGTTGGAACAAAATGATATAAATTTTATAGACAGAAATATAGTTAAAGAAACACCAACTGTAAAAGAATTAGAAGAATGGATTAAAAGAAGCGGCAAAGAAATTAAAAAATGGTTTAATACCAGTGGTTTAAAATATAAAGAATTAAATTTAAAGGAAAAACTACCAACAATGAGCGATAGTGAAAAAATAAAATTATTAGCAAGTGATGGAATGCTAATTAAAAGACCACTTTTAATTTCTGACAGAGGTATTTTTATTGGATTTAAAGAAGATGTATGGAAAGAATTAATATAAGAAAGAGGGAAATATGCAAAATAATATTGAAACTGATTTAAATAATTTAGTCAAATCAAATATTAACATAAAAAAAGAGTATTTATATAACATTAACTTAGAAGATGAATTTTTTACAAGTTTAAAATTTGATTATAAAGATTTTGAAAAATGGTTTGAAACGAAACAACAGGAAGAAAAACAAGCATATATAAGCAAAGATAAATATGGAAAAATAACTTCATTTTTAATGATAAAACAAGAAGACGAAAAGGAAAACTATTCTTTTTTTGAAAAGCCATTTAAACCCAATAAAAGACTTAAAATTTCGACTTTTAAAGTATTGGATACCGGAAAAAATATTGGAGATTTTTTTATAAAATTAACAATAAAGGAAGCTTTAAGCAAAAATATAAACGAAATATATATAACCACATTTGAAAAACAACAATCTTTAATAAAATTATTAAAAAATTATGGATTTAATTTTTATACATATAAAAATACGATATCAAATAATAATAAAATAAAAAAAGAAGCAGTATATGTGAAAAAATTAAAACAAGGAGAATAAATAATGCAAAACATATTAATTTCTATAAATCCTGAGTATGTAGAAAAAATTCTAAATGGAACTAAAAAGTATGAATACAGGAAAATAAAATGCAAGAAAAATATAGATAAAATAATTATATATTCAACATTTCCTGTTATGAAAGTAGTAGGAGAGGCAAAAGTAGAAGAAATATTAGAAGATACGCCAGAAAATATTTGGAATAAAACTAAAAAATATTCCGGAGTAAATAAGGATTTTTATAAAAAATATTTTAATAATAAGGAAAAAGCAATAGCGTATAAATTAAAAGATGTAAAAAAATATAATGTTCCCAAAGACCTTTTTAGCTATGGAATAAAAAATGCCCCACAATCTTTTGTATATATAAAAAATTAGTTTTTAGGGTTTCCATAACTTTTCAATCTTTTCATTTATTTCTTCTTTTTTTGTTAAAGTTTTTTCTGCATCTATTGAATATTTACCATTTTTAAATATTAAAACATCTCCTTCTTTTGCACTTCCTTCAATTAAATTTTTATCAATTTCAATTATTTCGCAATTTTCCATATTTTCACAAATTGCAGTATTTCCTTCAATTCTATCAAGCACAAATAGATTATTGTCTAAAATTTCTTTTCTTAAATGATTTTTCAATTCATCAATAAAATTGTCAAGAAATGAATTATCATAATTTTTAACATTTTTTTCTAAGCCACGATCAATAGAATTTATAATATTATAAAGACTAATAAAAATCACAACCTTTCAAAATTAAATTACATTTAAGGGATAATTAGTACAGAAATGTACAAAGATTAAATTTTTATTATAATATAACAATCATATAAAAAAAGCAATAGAATTCATAAAAATAGTAACATTTTTTTGTAAATGCCATATTATATAAATGGGTGATTAAATAATGGAAGAATTAATAGAAAACAGAGAATTAATTCACTATACAGATGAAAGTATAGATGATGTTTTAGAATTTGAAGGGAGTGAAAATTAAATGGCTACTAGATTACCATTTACAGGAGTTTTTGAGGTTATTACAGTTTATTTACAAAAAGGAACACTTTGGAAGTCAGGAATTCACCAAGGAATTGATTTAAGAAGTACAAACAAAAAAGTATATAGTATATGTAATGGAATAGTAGAACGTGCAGGTTATGATAATGGTGGATTTGGAAATTATGTAAGAATAAAAGAAGACGGAACAGAAAATAGAATTTACCTAGCTCATTTAGATAAAATTTATGTTAAAGTAGGTGAAAGAGTAACTTATACAACGGTCGTAGGATTAATGGGCAATACTGGAAATAGTACAACTCCACATACACATGTTGAGATACGTGAATTTAAAAATGGAGTAGCAGTAAAAAAACTAAATCCTGCAAACTATATGGGAATTCCAAATAAAAAGGGCACTTATAACAGCAAGGATTATCAAATACCTAATACCAATGCAAATTATGCTGCTAATAAAGCTTATAGTGGAGTATCAATTGTAGAAGCACTACAAGAAATAAATATAGATAGTTCCTATGAAAACAGAAAGAGAATCGCCATCTTGAATGGAATTAACAATTATACTGGTACAGCAAGTCAAAATACACTATTATTAAATTTAGTAAAAAACGGGAAACTTAAAGTATAAAAAAGAGAGAATCTTGACCAACTTAACATAATATGGTAAAATATAAATATACTATATTGTTTAGGCATTAAAGGAGGAATTAGTATGACAGAAAAAGACAAAAAGAGTTTTACTTATGATTTGGTTCGGAAATCAAATTTTGAAATTGAATTAAAAAGATATTGCAAAATAGTGCAGTATAGAAAAAATGCTGTACCTGTTACAAAAAGCATTGAACTTGTAGAAGATCAAATTTTAAAATTTGAACCTATAACCGAAGAAGAAATTATTAAAAAACGTTACAAAAAAGAATCTGGTATTATAATGATTTTCTTTGGTCAATTATTTTATACCAAAGCACCAAAGTATATTAAGATAAGCAAAATGGATGAATTATTAAGAGGACATTTGTGCAGAAATTGCATGAAACTTAGTGCTAAAAGCGATGAAGAGGGTGGATGCCAAAAAGTTCGTGATTGGCCAATAAAATTTAATCCTCGAAGCATTATTGATGATGAAGAAAATCCACCTTTACAAAGCAAAATTACGAAAAGAGATATTATTGAATCAATGAGAATTGAAAAATATCCATTTTTGAAATTTGCTATGGAAAGTATTAATACCACATTACCAGAGATCTTAATAACCGATTGTAATAATTTCTGTAAGTATCCTGCTTTATTTTAATTGCCAAAAAATGACTTGATAATTCAAGTCATTTTTTGGCAATCATTAATGCACATCAGAAGTATATTCTTTTAAAATAACTTTAATAATACTTCCTTCTTCTATTTCAGTATCATATGAAGGTGATTGGCTAATTACCCTTCCGGTGCCTTCTAAGTTTATATTTAAATTTGCTTCTTTTAATCTATTTCTTGCTTCTGCCGCAGTTAATCCCTTTAAATTTGGAATTATAACTGGTGTTCTTGCAGATATATCATCTGAATCATATAAGCAAATTAAAGAATCTTTTTCTAATAAAGAGCCACCCTTTGGTGTTTGGTCTTTTATAATAACTTCATTTTCATCACCTGATATATATAATTTAGTTCTGAATCCAGCATTTTCTAAAATAGATTTAGCTTCTGCCGCAGTTTTGTTCTTAATATCTGGTACACTAATTGTATTATCTTCATTATTAGTATTTGAATCAGCAGCATTATCAGAAGGTATACCTAAATATGGAAGAGCTTCTGATAAAATTTGAGATATTACAGGTGCTGCAATTTGACCACCTTCGTGGCTGCTTCCTTGTGGGTCATATAATGTAACTAATACTACAACTTGTGTATTTTCAACAGGTGCAATAGCAATATAAGAAGCTGTATATCCTTGGCTTTGGTCTTGCTCTAATGGCTCAGAAGTGCCAGTTTTACCTCCTATTGAGTAACCTTCAACAGCAGCATATTTACCAGTTCCATCTGTAACAACAGATTTTAACATATCTCTCATTGTAGCAGATGTTTCTTGTGATATTACTTGTCTTACTGTAACAGGTTCTAAATTTGTAACAACATTAGTATCTGAATTAATTAATTGTTTAACAATTCTAGGTTGCATTAAAACACCATCATTTACTACAGCTGAAACAGCTGTAATAAGCTGAAGAGGCGTTATTGTAATTCTTTGACCAAAAGACATAACTGCTAAGTCAACAGATGTTACTGCATCTTCTTTATGGAAGTTTCCAGTAGCTTCGCCATAAAAGTTTGCACCAGATTTATCAAATAAACCAAATGCTTTGTAGTATTTATATAAAGTTCTTGTACCTATTCTAGCACCTAATTCCATAAATGCAGGGTTACAAGAGTTTTGAAGAGCTTGCCTTAATGTTTGATTTGCGTGTGCACCGTTTGTTTTCCAACATTTTATATCTCTATCACCTACATGCAAAGAACCAGAACAATAGAAATCATTTTCAACATCAGATTCAGTGATATTTTCTTCTAAACCAATAGCTGCTGTTAATATTTTGAATGTAGAACCAGGTTCATATCCATCTGATACAGCTCTGTTTTTATATACTTCACCAAGTTTGGTAGATCTTTCTTCTGAACTTAGTGTATCCCATGTTGCAGCGAGCTCTTCTGTATAAGGTTCAAATGGTGTATTTAAATTATAATCCGGATATGTTGCCATTGCTAAAATATCGCCAGTTGAAGGATCCATCATAATTACATTACCGCCACGACTGCAACTATTTTCGGTTACTGCTTGCTCTAAATACTTTTCAGCAATTGACTGCAAATTATAATCTATTGTAAGTACCATATCACTACCATTTTCTGCTGGAATATATACTTCATTTTCGTCTGGAATTTCTTGTGATTTACTATCTTTTAATGTTGTAACTCTACCAGGAGTCCCAGTTAAAACATCATCCCAAGTATATTCTATACCATATAGTCCTTGATTATCTGTTCCGCAAAAACCAAGTAAACTTGATGCTAAATTATTATATGGATAATATCTTTTAGAATCACTGTCTATATTTATTCCACGAGTTATTTTGTTCTCTTTCATCCAAGTTTCTAGTTGTGTTATTTTATCATTTTCTACTTTTCTAATTATAGTTTTAAAACTTGAATTACTAGCAACTTTTTCATAAACAGAATTATAGTCTAGTTCAAAAATATCACTAAGTGCACGGGCAATTTTTTCCTTATTATCATCTGAAATCAGATTAGGATTAATTGAAACCGTATCTACACTTGCACTAACAGCAAGAGCTTTTCCAGTTGAGTCGTAAATAGTTCCTCTTTTTGGACTAATAACTCTAATAGAAGTTTGCTGATTATATGCAGCTTCCTTATATGTGGCTCCTTTTGCAAAAACAATCCAAGCTGTTCTTGAAGCTAATGCTAAAAGTAAAAATAATGCTACCATACAAATAAGGAAAATTCTTTTTGTTGCAGTTTTTTTATATTGTTTTTCAATATCTTTTAATTTTTTATTTGTTTTTTTTGTTTTACTCATTACTTCTCCAATATAATAAATTTCCCCAACAATATTTTATATTAATGAAAAATAAAAATCAACAATTATATAATAAAAAGTGGAAAAATAAATGAAGAGTTTCAAAATATAATTTTGTAAAAATAATAAAAAATATTGCAAAAAACCATAAAACAATATAAAATATTAAAAGCGAAAAGAGGTAAAAAATGTTTTTAATTGTAGGACTAGGAAACCCAGAGGCCGATTATTCAAGAACTAGGCATAATATGGGATTTGATGTTATTAATAAATTAGCAATAGAATATAATATTGAAATGAATAGAACAAAATTTAATGGGATTTATGGAAGTGGTATTATTGAAAACGAAAAAGTTATTTTACTAAAACCTCAAACTTTCATGAATTTAAGTGGAGAAAGTATAATTCAATTTAAGCAATTTTACAAACTTGAAAATTCAGATATTTTAGTGATTTTAGATGACATAGATATAGAACCAGGAAATATTCGAATTAAAAGAAAAGGTAGTGCAGGCTCTCATAATGGACTTAAATCTGTTGTGTTTTCTCTAAAAACAGAGGACTTTGCTAGAATAAGAGTTGGGATTGGAAAACCAAGTCAAGATATTGAACTTATTGAACATGTTATAGGACATATTAGTGATAATGAATATGCACTACTAGAAGATGGAATTATCAAGGCAAAAGAAGCAATTAAGACTATTTTAAAAGATGGAATAGAAGTTGCAATGAATAAATATAATTAAGGATAGGATATAATGCAGGAAATTATTGTAAGTCAAAAAGATGATGTAAAATTAATAATGCTACTCGAAGACGGGAAATTAGTAGAGTATTATGAGAACAAAAGTAGTCATAATAGATTAGAAGGGAATATATATTATGGTAAAATTAGAAATATAGTTCCAGGAATGCAAGCAGCATTTGTCGACATAGGTGAAGGAAAAAACACTTTTATACAGGCAAAAGATTTAATTCCAAAAGTAGATGAAACAAAAGGAATAAAAAAAGAAACAATAGATATTAAACAAATTGCTAAAATTGGAATGAATGTTATTGTGCAGGTAAAAAAAGATGCAAATCATAAAAAAGGGGCAAGAGTATCTACACACATTAACTTACCAGGCAAATATATAGCATATATGCCAGATACAGATATTATTACAATTTCTCAAAAAATAGAAGATAATGCTAAAAGAGAAAAATTAAAACAATATGTTAAAGAAAAATTACTAGATAATGAAGGAGCTATTATAAGAACATCCGCAGAAAATGTTGAATTAAAAGAAATAGATAACGAAATTAAAAGTTTAAAAAACACATGGGACAATATAAAAAAAGAGGCACAAGGTAATGAAATAAAATTACTATATAAAAGTGATGACATTTTAACAAAAGTAATAAAAGACACAATAGGGCTTAAAATAAAAAAAGTAACAGTAGATACATCAGAAGATTTTGAAAAAGTAAAACAAGTATTAAATCAATTACCAAAAAATGATGTAAGTGTAGAAAAGGTAGAAGATTCATTATCAAAATACAGTCTAAAAGTGCAAATAGAAAGAATGCATCAAAGGAAAATATGGCTTAAATGTGGTGGATTTATAACAATAGACAGAACAGAAGCATTAACTGCTATTGATGTGAATTCATGCAAATATACTGGAAAAGAAAATCAAGAACAAACAATATACACAGTAAATAAAGAAGCAACAGAAGAAATAGCAAAACAATTGAGATTAAGAGACATAGATGGAATAATAATAATAGATTACATAGATATGACATTAGATGAAAACAAGAAAAAAATTATTGAATTATTAAAGCAAAATATAAAAAAAGATAGATCTAAAATACAAATTTTAGAATTTACGAAATTAAACTTGCTTGAAATTACAAGAAAGCATATGTTTAGTAATAAAATTTAAAAAGGAGGAAATTAGAAATGGAGTTATCAGTAATATTACCATTTGTTGGAGCTTTGTTAGTGCTTTATATTGTACTTAAAATACTTGCATTACCAGTAAAATTAATTATTAAACTAGTAATTAATGGATTAATAGGAGGATTAATCATATTTGGAATTAACTGGATAGGAGCAAATTTTGGATTTACACTTCCACTTGAATGGTGGTCAGCAATATTAGTTGGAATACTAGGAATTCCAGGAGCAATTATATTAATTTTAATCCAATTATTTATGTAATAATGAAAGGAAAATAAAATGCCTGGTTTTAGAAGAAATTTAAGAACTAGAAGAGGGGTAAATGTACAGCTTCCATCTAAAATTGCTGGAATTGTTGCAATTTGCTCCATTTTAGTTATTATAATATGCTTAATAGCACTTGGAATAAAAGATGCTCAAAAGAAACAAGAAATTGCTAAAAAGCAAGAAGAAATAAATCAAATAATATACAATTTATTTGTAGATGAAGATTATGAAAATGTAGAAATGCTAGATATAGAATTCCCAAATAAAGTTATAAATATTGTATCAACAGGAGATATCTTGTGTGAAGAAGGTTTACTAGAAGCAGCATATAATGAAGAAAAAGGGACCTATGAATTTGCAAATATATTTAGTGATGTGAAACAATATGTCCAAAATGCAGACATAACTCTTGCTAGTTTAGAAACTAATTTTGTAGATGGAGAAGAATACAGTGGAAGAATACAATATAATGCACCACTTACACTTTTAGATTCAATGAAAGATATGGGAATAGATATAATTAATACTGCTAATAATCATAGCTTAGATTATGGATTTAGAGGTATAGAATCAACTATTAATAATATTCATGAAGCTGGATTAGAAAATGTAGGAACATACAAAACACAAGAAGATAGTTCTAAAATTTTAATTAAAGATGTAAGAGGTATAAAAATTGCATTTCTAGCTTATACCTATGGAATTACAAGTGATGAAAAAAACCTAGAAGAAGCTCCATATGCATTAAATTTAATACAAAAAGAAAAAATAGTATCAGATATACAAAAATCAAAAGAACAAGGAGCAGAATTTACTTTTGTGTTAATGCATTGGGGAGATGTAGATTCATCTGTTCAAAATGAGGAGCAAAAAGAATTGGCAGATTTCTTATTTGAAAATGGAGCAGATTTTATATTAGGAACACATCCAGCATCAATTCAGCCAATGGAAGTAAGGGAAAATAGTGAAGGACAAAATATATTTATAGCTTATTCAACAGGAAATTTTATATCATCAAGAGAATACAAAAATTCAAATATTGAAATGATATTAGATATTGAACTTACAAAAGATTCAAAAACTGGCGAAACTAAACTTACAAAAGTAACTTACACACCTATTTATTTGTTAGACAGAGGAAAAGACACAGAGCAAAGATACAAACTTTTAGATGTAAAAAAAGAAATTGAAAGATACGAAAATGGAAATACTGAAAACATAACAGAAGAAGAATATGAAAAATTATTACAAGCATTAATAGATATAGACAAGCTAATTGGAAAAGAATAATTAATATTACTCTAAAACATTAAAAAAGATATATAATTTCATAAAATACACCTTGACATAAAAAGCTATTCATAATATATTATAAATAATCTAAAATTAGGAGGGATTACAATGAATATTGTATTGCCTGAAAAATTTTATTTCAAGGGGGCATCACGGGAGAACTTTGCACGAGTAGAAAATGGGTATTTAGTTATTAGAGGAACTGTTCCGTTTAAAAAAATGATGTATGATTTAGCGTACAAAATTAGTGGAACAACAAAATGCTTTTATTGTGGTAAAACAATTTCCAAAGGTAAACTCACATTAGACCATATGTATCCGTTAGATTTAGGAGGTCCTACAATACCAGATAATATGGTTCCAGCTTGCTCAAAATGCAATAGTGAAAAATCCAATATGACATGTGCTCAGTACAAAGAATTTCATTTAATAAGAGACCATAAAGAACGGCGAATATTAAAAAGAAATGTAAATGAGTATCATGAAACAATGAGAAGGAAGAGAATATATGAATTACCTAAAAATTGGGTAACAGATATTGCACTTTCAACTGTTATTGTAGAATTATTCTTTAAAGAAAAGTTCAAAGGAACAAAATATAATAATATAAAAAGATTCTACGAAAATTATGGATTTTTGCAAAAACCTATAATTGTAAACAAAAACCATTATTTGTTTAATGGATTTACAGAAATAGTGTTTGCGCGTGAAATAGGTCTTCAAAAAGTACCTGCTATTGTTCTGGATAATGTAAAAGTAATACTATGATGTAACTAAAATAAGCTTTGATATTTTCAAAGCTTATTTTTATGTACATCTAGTGGAAAAAAACAGAAAAATGTAGTAAAATATAGTTTAGAATTAAATTACATAATAAGGGAGAAGAGTATGAAAATAGGTTTTGTATCATTAGGATGTTCTAAAAACTTGGTGGATACTGAAATGATGATTGGTTTATCTAAGAAAAATGGGATTGAAATTGTTAATAATGAAAAAGAAGCAGATATTATTTTAATTAATACTTGTGGCTTCATAGAAAGTGCAAAACAAGAAGCAATAGATACAATTTTAGAAATGGCAGAATATAAGAAAAATGGAAACTGCAAATTTTTAATTGTTACTGGTTGTTTAGTACAAAGATATAAATTAGAACTACAAAAAAGTCTACCAGAGGTTGATCTATTTATAACAATAGATGAATATGAAAAATTTGGAGAAAAGTTGCAACAACTAATTAATAAAAAGCTTAGCACATACGCACTTAAATATGAAGACAGATATTTAACAACAGGAAATACTACTGCTTATTTAAAAATAGCAGAAGGATGTAGTAATAGATGTACATATTGTGCAATTCCATATATAAGAGGACCATATGTAAGCAGAAAAATGGAAGACATTCTAGATGAAGCAAAAAATTTAAATAATAAAGGCTATAAAGAAATAATTGTAATTGCACAAGATACAACCAAATATGGAATAGATATATATGGAAAGTCAATGCTTGCAGAATTACTAAAAGAACTTTGTAAGTTTAATAATTTTAAGTGGATACGTTTTTTATATGCTTATCCAGAGAGTGTTACAAAAGAACTTATTGAAACCGTAAAAAATAATGAAAAAATCTGCAAATATTTCGATATCCCAATTCAGCACATTTCAGATACTGTATTAAAAAGAATGAACAGAAAAAGTACAGGAAAACAGATTGAAGATTTAATAAAAAACATAAGACAAGAAATTCCAGATGCTATTTTTAGAACATCACTTATAGTAGGGTTCCCAGGAGAAACAGAGGAAGATTTTGAAAAGCTACTTAAATTTGTGGAAGAAACAAAATTCAATAAATTAGGCGTTTTCGAATATTCAAAAGAAGATGGAACACCAGCAGAAAAGTTAAAAGAACAAATACCAAAAAGAATAAAAAGTAAAAGATGGAATACAATTATGGCAGCTCAGCAAAAAATATCAGAAGAAAAACTAAAAGAGCATATTGGAAAAGAATATGAAGTATTAGTAGAAGAAGTTACAAGCAAATACATAATAGGAAGAACAAGAATGGATGTACCAGAGATGGATGGTTTAGTATATATTAAAAATACAAAAAATGTAGAAATAGGAAGCTTTATAAATTGTATAATTACTAGTGTTAAAGAATATGATTTAATAGGAAGAATTGTATAAAAAAATCACTCCCTTTAAGGAAGTGATTTTTTTATACAATATTTGTTAATCTAATGTACTATCAAAAGGAATAAATTTTTTTACAACATTTCCTTCTGCCTTATCTGTATGTTGATTTTCTGAGAAAGAAGCAAGTAATGTTGAATCTACTAAATTTTCAACTTCATCTTGTGATGCATGTTCTGCTAAAACTAATTCGCTTACTAAAATTTGTCTAGCATTAAGTAGCATCTTCTTTTCACCAGTTGATAATCCTTTTTCTTTTTGTTTAAAACTTAAATTTCTAACAACATCTGCTACTTCGTAAATATCTCCACTTTTCATTTTTTCCATGTTATCTCTGTATCTTTTATTCCAGTTCATAGACATTTCTGTACTATCGTTTTCTAAAATTTTGAAAACTTTACCAGCAGATTCTTTATCTATAATACTTCTTACACCTATATCTTCAGCTTTTGATGTAGGCACCATAACTTTAACAGCACCAGGCATTTCTAAGGTGTAATAAGATTCTGTTTCTCCTAAAATATTTTTTTCATCTATTGATACAATAGTTCCTGCTCCGTGCATTGGGTAAACAATTTTATCTCCAACATTGAACATAATAGCAACTCCTTTCAAAGTACAATATTTATTCATCACACTATTAATATTATACTACAAAAATTACCATAAGTCAAAGGGGAAATTAACAAAATCTACATAAAATTTATTTGCTAGTAGACCCGAAACCACCTACGCGTGAACCATTTGCAGCGTCATCATCAGAAACTAAAAATTTATAAAAAACACCTTGGCCAATTGCATCACCTTTTGAAATTTTAATATCTTGATCTCCAAAATTATAAAAAGCAAACATAATATGACCATCATTATCTGGGTTTCCGTAATAATCAGAATCTATTACACCAATACTATTTGCTAGAACTAAACCTTTTTTCATTGGATTAGAGCTTCTATTTGCCAATATTAAAACTTCATCATCAGCAAAATATGATTTAACACCAGTTTTTACAAGAACAGGTTTTGTCCCAGGTTTAAATGCTGGAATAACAGTATCCTCAGCGGCTTCAAAATCATACCCTGCTGAAAATTTAGTTTTTCTTACTGGCAAATTTATATTGCTGTTTTCAAATCCTTTTACTATTTCAAATCCACGTTTTCTTTCCATATTTAATAACCTCTTTTCTAAATAAATTTATAAAGCTATTTTATATTAATCAAGCTAAAATATCAATACTTAATTACTTAAAAATTCACATCTACTTTAAAAAAACATATAATAATATAAACAAGCATAATGGAGGATTACAAATGTACACACTAGATAATTTAAATATAAATAAAATTGCAAAAATTGAAAATATTTATTGTGAAAATAACATTAAAAGAAGGATGATGGATTTAGGAATAGTAAAAGGAACTAAAATAAAAGCAATACTAAAAAGTCCATCTGGAAATCCAAAAGCATATGAAGTTAGAGGAAGTGTAATTGCAATAAGAAATGAAGATGCAAAAATGGTAGAAATAAAAAGCCCAAATTAAATTGGACTTTTTATTTATTTTTCTAATGTATCTTTATTATTTTTAATAACCTTATTTAAAGCCTTTAACTCCTTTTTATGCGTAGGAGAAACTTCATTATGCTTTAAATTTGAAAGTTGAACTTGTTTAATTTTTTTATCTAAATTTGAATAATAATTACTAGTATGTACAACCCTTTGAATATATGGTTGTGTTTTCATCATAGATATTATATCAGACTTTGAATATTGTGAAAGACTAAGTGTCATATGTGTTGGAAAAACATATGTTGCATTTTCAGAAGATTCTCTAATCTTATTATTTTTAGTATGAACAAATAATTTTTCTAAAACCGAAACACCAATATTTCCATATTCAAAAATTAAATAACCTGTAAACTTATCCTTACCTTTATATCCACGTGTAGGCTTTTTATCCAATAAATGTTTACAACGATTAGAAATACTTAATTCTTCTGGATAAACAGTTCTTTTAGAATTAGTTTTAGGCTTATATGGAACATCATCAGAAACTAATTGCTTAAATGAAGGAATACCACTTGGCAATATAGTAAAATCTAAATCTTCAAAATTATTTCGTATAAATTCATAATAATTAATTTTATTAGTTAAATGAGGTAAATGAGGAGCTAAAAATTCGTCTAGATATTTTTTTGCCTCATCTTTACTAAATGCTTTACTTTGTAAATTTCCAATATCAAATTGAGAACGAAAATACAAATCATTAATTATAGTTTCTTCTTCCAATAAAGTAGATAACTTATCTTTTTCACCCGTATATTTATAAAGCTTTTTCAAATAATTTCTTGCATCGAGATTTGGAGTTAATAAACTTGTAGCCTTTTCTAATAAATTTGAAGCTTCCTTAAAATTATTTTTATCTAAAAAATCTTTTCCAAGCTCAACACAATAACTTATTCTGTTTGAAGTGTTTTCAACAATTTGACTAAAAACTGCACGAGCTTTGTATGGTTCGTCTATTTTCATATACAAATTAGCCAAAGCAAATCTTGAACTTAAATCATTATGATTTTTTTTAATTAAGTCTTTAAAAATATTTTCTGCAAGATAAATTTCATTTTTCTTTAATGCTTCAATTCCTCTTTTATATGAAAGCTCATATTTCATAACATCATCTCCAAAATCTTCTACTAATATTATAACACAAAAAGAAAATATTGTCATATATTATATTATCTAATAGTTTGGGGGGATTTTAATGACAACTTATAAAATAGTATTGGCTCGGAAATCCGAATGTTGGAAAAAGTACAATTTTTAACAGCTTAACTGGAATGCATCAACATACAGGCAACTGGGCTCGGCAAAACTGTTACTAATACAAGTGGAGAATATATATTTAACAAAAATTTATACAAAATAATAGACTTACCTGGAACATATTCAATAATGTCAAATTCTGAGGAAGAAGAAATAGCAAGAGATTACATATGCTTTGAAGAAAATGATTGTACAGTAATAGTCGTAGATGCAACAAGATTAGAAAGAAATTTAAACTTAGTAAAACAAATTGCAGAAATGACAGATAATATAGTAATATGTGTTAATTTACTAGATGAAGCCGCAAAAAAAGGAATAAAAATAAAATTAGATGTTTTAGAAAAAGAGTTAGGAGTTCCTGTTGTAGGTATTATAGCTAGAAAGAAAAAGACTTTAAAAGAACTTACAAAAGTAATTGAAAATGTATGCAAAAAAGAAATAAAACCTGTACCCAAAATCACAAAATATGAACAAAATGTGGAAAATGCTATTAAAAAACTTCAAAATGAAATAGAAAAACAAGTAAAAAATAATAAAAAATCTAGATGGATTAGTATAAAATTATTAGAAGGAAATGAAAAAATTATAAATAAAATAGAGCAAAAATTTAATATAAAAATATCTAAAATAAACATACAAGTTGCAAAACAAGACTTAAAAAGTTTAAAAGACGATTTTACAAGTACAATTATCGAGACAATAATGAAAGATGTTGAATTAATTTGCAAAAAGGTAGTTGCTTTAAAAACTAATAATTATAATGAAAGAGATAGAAAAATAGATAAAATATTAACATCTAAATTACTTGGAATACCTATAATGATTATATTTTTAGGAATAATTTTTTGGATAACTGTAACAGGAGCAAATTATCCATCAGAAGCACTTTCTGCTTTTTTTACAAATATAGAAAATAAACTAATGGATTTATGTATAGAATGGAATGTACCTAATTGGGTAAGTGGGGTATTTATAGCAGGAATGTATAGAACTGCTACTTGGGTAATTTCGGTAATGCTCCCACCTATGGCAATATTTTTTCCACTATTTGTATTACTAGAAGATTTAGGTTATCTACCTAGAATTGCTTTTAACCTAGATAATGTTTTTAGAAAAGCACGGAACAACTGGAAAACAAGCTCTTACAATGTGTATGGGCTTTGGATGTAATGCAGCAGGAGTAATTGGATGCAGAATAATAAATTCTACAAGGGAAAAAATTATTGCTATGATTACAAATTGTTTTGTACCATGCAATGGTAGATTTCCTATTTTGATTACAATTTCTTCAATTTTCATAGGTAGTTTGGTTTCAAATAAATATTCTTCTATTGTGTCTACATTGGTAGTTTTATTAATTATAATATTTGGAATTATATTTAGTTTATTAATTTCAAAATTGCTATCTAAAACTTTATTAAAAGGAGAGAGTAGCTCTTTTGTGCTAGAACTTCCTCCATATAGAAAACCACAATTCTTAAAAGTTATAACAAGATCTATTTTTGATAAAACTATATTTGTTTTAGGCAGAGCTATTGCTGTTGCTGCTCCTGCTGGAATTGTTATATGGCTTATGTCTAACATTTTTATAGCAGATACAAACTTACTTACATATGTTGCTAACTTTTTAGATCCGTTAGGTAAACTTATGGGATTAGATGGATATATTCTTACAGCATTTTTACTTGGACTTCCTGCAAATGAAATTGTACTACCACTTATTTTAATGAGTTATTTGGCAAATGGAGAACTTATAAATATTGAAAACGTAGAAAGTATTGGAGAAATATTAATTGCAAATGGCTGGACTATTTTAACTGCAATTAATGTTATGATTTTTTCACTATTACATTTTCCATGCAGTACGACTTTAATTACTATCAAAAAAGAATCTGGAAGTTGGAAATGGGCTGCCTTAGGATTTGTAATTCCTTTAATTTGTGGAATTTTAGTTTGCATAATTACAAATGGAATTTATAAAATTTTTGTTTAATATAAAAAAAGCATGTTTTCATGCTTTTTTATATTAAATTAATTAATTTAAATAACTAATGCATCATCTTGCAAATGTTTTGGTGGAATTACTTGCAAAGGATTAATCTTTGAATTTTCACTTTTAGGTTTACTTTTTTCATGTTTTGCATCATCGATATTATCTATTGCACTTGTTAGTATTTGTTCTGCCTTTTTTATTGCTGTTAGGTCTAAATCCTGCTTTTCTTGTTCAGAAATGAAACTCGTATCTGTTTCTAAAAGCTTTTCTAATTCAACTTTGTATTTTAGAGTTTCTATGCTTTCGCCTTTGTAATTATGTATCTTGTCTAATTGTATTTTATGTTCTGTGCTTAATTTTTCTAAATATGATAATGTAGATATTGGCAAAAGAGGTCTTGTTGTATTTTGATTGTATTCATCACAAGCTAATTTTTTATTTTCTTCTAATATTTTTAATGCATCCTTATTAGAGCATATAACTTCTTGAATATCATTAATTTCATTTAATAAACAATCTGAAATATCATTGTATGAAGAACAATCATTTAAGTTTGATATTAATTCTCCATAACTTGTTTTAAATTCCTCCACTTTTTTACTTAAATTATTTTTATACTTTTTAATAACATTTGAGCATGCAATTTTGTCTGAAACATCAGGATTTTTTATTAAATAATCTTTCATATCTTGACCAATTAATTTTGCAAGCTCATCCTTATCAGCAAAACTATAATTTGGTTTATTTATACCTGCTTTCTGTGTAAGCACATTTATTTTTGACTTATACATTTGACATTTTTCATTGTATTCGTTTTGAAGCTTGTTGCTACCATTGAAAAATCCAATTATTTTTTCAAAAAAAGATGGGCTTTTATAAGGAATCAAAGCTGCCTCTTGGCTCTTTTTATATTGTTCAAATTCATTTTTTAGCTTTTCCAAAGGTGTTACATAATTATTTGTATAATCATCTACTATTTCTACAACATTATTTATTATATTTTCAGTTTTAAAAATATTTGCAAGTTCAGATTTTGAATGCTTTAATTTATCTAGTTTGTTTTCGCATTCTTGTAGCTTTTCATTATAATTTTGCACTTCAAGCTCTACACTTATTATTTTATTTAATAAATCATTTTGACTTGACAATTCTTTTTCATATTCTATTTTATTTTCTGGTGATAGTTTTATATCTTTAATTAATGTATTTTTATTAATATATTTTTCTGTATTAGAATCATTTTTTAATGTTTCAGATGCAGATTTTACAGTTTTTAAATTTTTCTGAGCGATATTAAATTTGTTAAGCAAATATTTTTCTAAGTTTTTTTCGTCAGGAATCTTAGATAAAAATTCAAAATCAGTTTTTAAATTTTTAAGCTCATTTTCCATTTTTAAAATATCTTTTTTTTCTAGATATTTATAATCAGTTTTAAAATCCGAATATGCCTTAGCAAGAACTTTATATTCATCATCATGTATTGGATATTTATTTTCTAGTTTTTCTAAAAATTCTGGACTATGAGATACTAAATTATCATGTGCAAGCTTTTTTAATGTAGTATCGTTAAAATTAGGATAATTTTTTCTTAAATCTATAATATATTCAGCTAAAAATTTTTCTTTTAATTCATGTCTTTTTATAAATTTATCAACTAAATCTGTTTTAGGGTCAAGATATTGTGATAATATAATTGTAGCAGGATATTCTGCTAATTTTCCATGCGAACTTTTTATTAAATATGATTTAGAAAAATTATTGTCGGTTATAAAAAAATCTGAACAATCATACTCTTTTGCATATTTAGCAATAGGTGCAAAAAAGTTTGTATCTAAATCATAAATAGATTTATATAATGCTATTTCTAATTCTAAATCTAATTTCTTTTTAGATATTTCCTCTTTTTCCTTCTTTTTTGCTTTAATAAAATTTTTAACTTGTTCTTGTTTTATTGATGCCATTTTTTCATGAACAATTTGTTCTTTTTTGGCAAGAACAACATCACGAATAGAAGAACGCATTTTTATTATTGCATCTATCTGCTCTTGATAGAATTTTTTAGTATCATCAGATACAGTTCTATTTTTTTTTGCGTTTAAATCATCTAATGAATCTTTTAAATAATAAAAATACTCTAATATGTTGTTAAATTCATCTATTTTCTTAATTTTATTCATAATAAAAGTCCTTTCAAATTTAAAGTTCTTCTTTAGTAATGTTATTAACTAATTTATCAAAGTCTTCTAGTGAAAGATGTTGAAGCTGGTTTAAAATAAATTCATTAGTTGAATTTGGTTCCATACAAACACCTCCATAATTATATGTAATTTTATAATAAAAAATTTTTTTTTGCAATAGTATATTGAAAATAAAAAGGGACTAGAGTGTAGGTTTGTCAAACATATGTCACACTTTATTGATAAATATATAGTTTGAAATACCTAATGTGACTATTCTGTACTTTAACCATTTATATATTCTTGATATTTTTCGTTTGGACTTAACCATTTTAGTGGTTTCATTGG
>CALXMH010000020.1 GCA_944389425.1 uncultured Clostridia bacterium | reverse complement strand
TAAATTATATCACCCCCATATATTTTATTTCAATATTTTTAACAATACTCGTCCTAGAGTATAATTTATCACCACCTTTTCATTATTTAATTTGTTTAATTGGATTTTTTCTGGCAGAATTGCCTTAATATTATGTCTTTCCTTTAAAAATGTTCAAGAACTAATTTATAATTATTTTACTATACTATTTTAAAAAAGTAAATACCTTGACCTTCACTTTTCATCGCAAATTTCGACATTTTTTGTGATATAAAAAATAACACATATTATACAACATAAGCCTAGCCAGCAAAATTGCTGGCTATTACTTTTATACTAAAAATAGCTCTATAATCCAAAACTAACTCCTATTGCATTATTAATTTTATTCATAACCTCTTCATCATCTATATGTCCTATTTTTTCTTTTAATCTGCTTTTATCTATTGTTCTTATTTGTTCTGTTAGAACTACGGAATCTGATTTAAGCCCGAATTCTTCTGAATCTATTTCTATATGAGTAGGCAATTTGTTTTTATTTATTTGAGAAGTAATCGCAGCTGCAATTACTGTTGGGCTATATTTATTCCCCATATCATTTTGAATAATTAAAACTGGTCTTATTCCACCTTGTTCTGATCCAACTACTGGGCTTAAATCTGCATAAAACATATCTCCTCTTTTAATTACCATTTTATTCACTCCTACTAATTCTATATTTAAATTTTGATTCTTTTGATATATTTTAAATATTAGATACAAATTTTAGCCTGCTTAAATTTATTTATACTATTTCTTGCAAACCATTAATCTTTATCTCATTATATAATATGTAAACTAATGTTTTTTGTGTGTCATCTTTTATTTCCATTTTTATTGGTAAACCAGTTTCCTTGTTTATATAGAGTTTTTTATATTTTTCATATCTGTTTAATTCTTTTTTTATTTTTACTTCTAATATAATTTGATTTTCATCTTCTTCCATTTTTATTTCATTTTGTGGATTATAGTCTTTTACAAAAGATGTTAAAATTAATTCGTTTTCTGCAATGTACTTATAATTTTCGTATATTTTATTAATATTTAATTTTGTATTTTTAATTTCTAAATTATTGTCTTTAAATATTATTTCCATCCCTTCTAAATTTCTTGGTTCTTCTATTATTTGTTTATATGCTTTATCCCCTATATTTTGTTGCTTTAATTTATATGTATTTTTGTTTTTATTACTCGTTATTTCTATTGTTACATCTGCCTCATATGATTTCATATTTAAAATATTATTTACAATTGAATCTGTATTTTTACTAGTTATAGTATTTCCAGAAATAATATTTTTATAATAGATTTTTATTATAAAAAAAGAAATTAGTAAAAAAATTAAAGACATAATTAATACAAGTAATATTTTTTTCTTTTGAGGAATAGTATTTTCTTTCAAAATTACCTCCTTTTATAAATTAAAATTTATGTAAAAAAATAGAATAGCTTATTTGCTATTCTATAAATATTTATTCTATATATTTTTAAAGTATTCTGTAATACATTCTTCCATTTCTTTTTTTGTTTCTATTTTATTTACTGCATCTCTTATTTTGCTTGAATCTTTAAGTCCTTTAACATACCACGCAATGTGTTTTCTCATTTCTTTTATTGCTATGTCTTCTTTTTTTAAACTCACTTCCATCTCAATATGTTTTAATATGGTTTCTAATTTTTCCTGTTTAGATATTTTTTCTGGCTCTTTTCCAGTTTCTAAGTAATACAAAATTTGTTTAAAAATCCACGGATTTCCAAGTGCAGCTCTTCCGAATCATTATTCCATCTACATTTGTTTCTTCAAACATAAATTTAGCATCCTTCCAAGTTTTTATATCGCCATTGCCTATTACTGGTATTTTAAGCTTTTCTTTTACTTGTTTTATTATGTTCCAATCTGCTTTTCCTGTATAAAATTCCTCTCTTGTTCTCCCATGAATAGTAATCATTGAAGCGCCTGCATTTTCAATTCTTTTTGCTGCTTCTATTGCAACAATGTTGTTTGAATCCCAGCCTTTTCTTATCTTTACACTTACTGGATGTTTACTTACTTTTACTACTTCTTTCACAATTTCTTCTGCTAGGTCTAAGTTTAATAATAATTTGCTACCATCTCCATTTTTTACTACTTTTGGAGCTGGACATCCCATGTTTATATCTATAATATCTGCAATGGCATTTACATATTCTGTAGCTTTTTTCATTGATTCTATGTCGCTTCCAAAAATTTGAACTGCTATTGGTCTTTTTTCGTTTGTTGTATTTAGAAGTTTTTTTGTTTTTTCGTCTCCATAGTACAATGCTTTTCCACTGACCATTTCTGTAAAAGTTAAGCCTGCTCCATTATTTTTGCATAATATTCGAAATGGCAGGTCTGTTATACCTGCCATTGGAGCTAAGAATATGTTGTTTGGTAGTTGTATATTACCTATTTTTAATTTGTTTAAGTACATATTTTTCTCCTATTATTCTATAAATATTGCTTTTTGACGTCTTCCACTTATGTTTAGTAATAAACCTATTAATATAAAGTTTGTTATCATTGAGCTTCCACCATAACTTAAAAACGGTAGTGGTACTCCTGTTATTGGAAGAAGTCCTATTGTCATTCCTATGTTTTCCGTCATGTGAAACATAAATATTCCGAGCTATACCTACTGCAATATACGAGCCGAGTTCATCCTTAGCTGTTTTTGCAATATATATAGCTTTTACTATGAGAGTTACATATAATAATACTATTGAGCTTGTTACTATAAATCCCATTTCTTCTCCTATTACAGAGAATATAAAATCTGTTGTTTTAGGATACAGAAAGCCTAATTGTGTTTGATTTCCTTTTAATACTCCCATTCCTACTAATTCCCCAGCACCTATGGCTAGTTTAGATTGTATTATGTTGTACCCTGAGCCACGAGGATCTGATTCTGGGTTTAAGTATACATCTATTCTTTTTTTTGCATGATCTGGAAGTATATAAAAATATGCTATTGGTACAATTATAACCACAATTGCAAGTGCTGAAATAATGTATCTCTTTTTTATTCCAGCGGCATATATCATAAATACTGTTGCTACTAAAAAAGCACATGCGGTACCATAATCTGGTTGTTTTATAATTAATGCAACTGGTATTAATGTTATAAGTAATATTAATCCTAGTTTTAATGGATTATTTATTTCATCTTTTCTTCTTTCTTGAACTTTTGTTATTGCATATGCTAAAAATATTATAACAATTATTTTAGCAAACTCTGCTGGTTGAAATTGAAATACTTTTAAATCGAACCAACTTGAAGCACCATTTATTGGTTCTGTAAATAGTACACCTATTAAAAGCGCTATAAATATAATATACAAAACAGGTGATATTCTAGCAATTAGTTCATAATCTATGCATATTACAATAATTAAAATTGGAATACTTATTAAAAACCACTGTATTTGTTTTATAAATTCTTCATATTCAGTATCTTGTGTTGCAGACATTAATGCCACAAGTCCTATTAAAACAAGTGCTATACAGCATATAAGTATTCCCCAGTCCATGTTTTTTAATAATCTTTTTTTCATTAAAGTACCTCATTTAATTGAAGTTTTTTAAGTTGTTATTATTTATTTGTTACTGGTATTTCTTCCTTTTTTTCTACTTCTTGCTCTTTCTTTGCAGTTTCTTTTTTGCTGTTTTCTTCTTCATCTTTGTTTTCTTCTATTTTTTCTGTTTCATTTTTTTCTTCATCATTTGTTTTGTTTTCTTCGTTTTCTTTATTTTCTGCTTTTTCTTCTATTTCATTTTTTTCTTCTTTTTCATTTTCTGGTTTTACTTCTTCTTGCTCTTCTTTGTTTTCTTTTTCACTTTGTTCTTTTCCCATTTCATGTTTGATATTCATTATAGGAATATTAGCATAAAGTGCTGGTGCTCCTGTTGTTCCATCATCGTTTGCCTTATTTGTTAATCTTACATCAATTGCGCCTTCATCTACTTCAATATATTTTTTTATTACTTCTATAATTTCTTGCTTCATAAGTTCTAAAAAGTCTGCTGATACATTTGCTCTATCTTGCATTAGTACTAAATGCAATCTTTCCTTTGCAGTATCTTTTGATGTATTAGCTTCTTGTTTTTCCTTTTTTGCTAATCCTTTAAAAAAGTTTATTATCTTCTCAAACATTCTATATCCTCCAATTAATCATTTTATTTATTTTTTTGAAAATATGTTTTTAATTTTACAAAAAAAGCCTTTTTCTCTACCAGGAATAGATACTTCTATATTTTCTCCTAAAATTCTCCTTGCTATTTCTGTATAAGACTTTCCAGATGGAGCTTTTTTGTTTGAAACAACTGGTTCTCCTTTATTTGTTTGTGTTATTATGAATTCATCATCTGGTACTACACCAATTAAATCAATTGATAATAAATCCACTATATCATCAACGTCCATCATTTCGCCTTTTTTTACCATGGCAGGTCTTAGCCTATTTACTACTAATTCTGGATTTTTTATTTCTGATGCTTCTAAAAGACCTATTATTCTATCAGCATCTCTTATGGCAGAAATTTCAGCGGTTGTTACTACAATTGCTCTTGTTGCACCTGCTATTGCGTTTTTAAATCCTTGTTCTATTCCTGCTGGACAATCTATAAGGATATAGTCAAATTCTTCTTTTAATTTTCCTGTTAATTCTTTCATTTGTTCTTCATTTACAGCACTTTTATCCCTTGTTTGAGCAGCTGGAAGTAAGAAAAGCTCATCAAAACGTTTATCTTTTATTAATGCTTGTCTTAATTTACACTTTTCTTCTACTACATCTACAATGTCGTATACTATTCTATTTTCTAGTCCCATAACAACATCTAGGTTTCTAAGTCCTATATCTGTATCTATCAAAACTACTTTTTTCCCTTGTAATGCTAGGGCTGCACCTAAATTTGCTGTTGTAGTTGTTTTTCCTACTCCTCCTTTTCCTGATGTTATTACTATAACTTCTCCCATAATCTTCCTCCTTAAATCTATGTTTGTAGATTTTTAATTATGTTTTTCTATTTATATATCTTATTATGTTTTTGAGCAAAAGTCAATGAATGTGACAAAAATATTACAAAAATATTACATTTTTTTCTTTTATTTATTTCCGTAAGTACTTTTTATGGGATTTTAAATAAAAGTGACTATTAACTAAGTATTTATAACATAGCAATAGCCACTTTTATTTGGATAGTATTTTATAAGTTAGATTGTGTAATCATCCATATTTTTTTATTATAATCTGATATATAGTTGTCCATTAGTATAGATATTAAATATGCTTTTTTGCTTTCGGCTTCTTCCTTTATTTGTACAGATTTATCTAAAAGCAATTTAAAATCTTGCAAAAGTGCATTAAATATTATACTTTGACACACTTTTTCATTTGTAGCTTCTCCTATTTTTGAATTTTGCATATAATCTTTTAAAGAGCCAAGTGGTTGCCCTCCAATCATTAATATGCTTTCAGCAACTTCGTCAATCGCATTATTTGTGCAGTTGTAATATTCTTCTAGTTTTTCATGCATTACAAAAAATTCTTTTCCTTTCACATTCCAATGATAGTTTTGTAATTTCGCTGAAAATACTTTTAAGTCAGATAAATATTCGTTTAAACATTTGATTAAATTATCCATATTTTAATCTTCCTTTCTTATTTTGATATCATATAGATTATTAACCAAATGTATTTTTTTATTCAAATTCCTTCATTTTTTTAATGCGCTCTTGTCTTAATTTTTCTTTGAGCTTTACACCTTCTTTTATACCATATTTTTGTTTTATATAGTCTCCATTAATTTTATCTAAAATTTCTGTTTTTAGGAATGCAAACTCTTTTATTTTTTCATTTTTGTCTGCTTTTACTATTATTTGAAGTCCTTCTAGTCCTAATATTGATTTATTTACTCTTTCTAAAAAATCTACTTTTTTAGCTGCTGACATCTCCCAAAATATTCCTCCAATCATATGCTCTTTTGCAGATGTTTTTCCACATTTTCTCCACGATGTTGGGATTCCTATTCTATTACTAAATTTTTGTACTACTTCTACTCCATTTTTATCATGTCCATAATGATGTGGATACATTTCTTTTGGTGTTATTCCTTTGCCTAAATCATGTACTAATGCTGCATATCTTATTTCTAAGCTCTCGGTCATTTTACAAGTTCTATCCACGACCTCCATCGTATGGTTAAAGCTGTCTCCTTCTGGATGATATTTTTCAGGTTGTTCTGCTCCTATTAAATTATAAATTTCTAGAAAGTGTTCTTGCAATACTCCTGCTTTTTTTAATACATCAAAGAATATGGATGGCTTATCTGTTTTTAATGCCTTTCTAAATTCTTCAAATACTCTTTCTTTTGAAATTGTCTTTAACTCCATTTTTAAACAATTCATTAATTTTAAAGTGTTTTCTTCTACATTAAAATTTAGCTTTGCGGCAAATCTAGCCACTCTATATACTCTTAATGGATCTTCTTTAAAGCTATTACTGGTTGCTCTTATTATTTTTTTATTTATATCTTCTATTCCCCCAAATGGATCTATTATTTCTTTTGTTATAACATCTTGTGCAATAGCATTTATTGTTATGTCTCTCCTTATTAAATCTTGCTGGATAGTTATTTGTTTGTTTGTGTCTATTTTAAATCCTTTATGTCCTTCACCTATTTTTCTTTCTGTTCTTGCAAGTGCAATTTCTTTTCCATCTACATCGAAAACAGGAAAATCTTTTCCCCTTATATGTGCATTTGGGCATATTTTTAAGAATTCTTGTACTTCTACACCAGTTATACAATAATCTTCATCATGATTTTCTACTCCCATTAGCTTATCTCTAACTGCTCCACCAACTAAATACATTCTGCCACCAATATTTTCTATTTTTTTAGCTATATTTAAAATGGTATTTTCCATATTTTAATCTACAAATTGCACTTATACGCAATTTTTCTCCTTAATTTTTTTATTTTAAAAATCCACTAATAATTTGTTCTTCTGCTTCTTTTTCTGTTAAACCTAGTGTCATTAGTTTAGTTATTTGATCTCCTGCAATTTTTCCTATTGCAGCTTCATGTATTAAGTTTGCATCTATACTATTTGCTTCAATTTGTGGACTGGCTATTATTTTGCCATTTCCCATTATTATAGAATCACATTCAACATGTCCAAAACATTTTGAATTTCCTACAACTCTTGATAAAAATTCTTGTTTTGAATTATTATCTGCAACAGCTCTTGATATAACATGTGTACTTGCATTTTCACCATTTAGGTTTACTTCAAAAATTGTTTTTGCAAATTGTTCATCATGTGTCATAATTCTTTCTGTTATAGTTAAATTAGCTTCATCTTCAATATCAGCTATTGTTTCTCTTATAGTAGAATCTACTCCTTTTATTTGAACAGATTCCATTTCAAAATTAGCTCCTTTTTTTAATTTTATTACAGTTTGTGGATTTAAAACTCTTTTTCCTGTTCCTTCTCCTTCTCCATAATGTTTTTCTATATATTTTACTTTGGCATTTTCCTCTAAGAAAAATCTATGGATTCCATCATGCCTAGAATCTGAGCATGTGCTATTGTGTATTCCACAGCCTGCAACTATTACAACATCTGCATTTTTTCCTATATAAAAATCGTTGTAAACAATATCTGTAAGTCCTCCTTGTGTAATTATTACTGGTATATGAACACTTTCGTTTTTTGTATTTTCTTTTATTATAATATCTATACCAGGCTTGTCCTTTTTCGTTACTATATTAATATTTTCTGTAACATTTCTTTTTATTCCTTCTCCATTTTCTCTTATATTATATGCCCCCATTGGCACTTTTTCTATTTCTGCTACTTCTCTTAGTAAATTTTTTTCTATATCATTCATTTATTCTGCCCTCCTTTGACGCATTTTACAATTATCTTTATATAATAACTCTGGTAAAATTTCTTCTTTTTTTCCAATTTTAGATACTGTTCCATCTGCAATTACGATAATTTCATCTGCTATATTTAATATTCTTTCTTGATGAGATATTATTACTATTGAGCCATTTATTTCATTATGCATTTTTTCAAATAAATTTATTAAATTGTTAAAGCTCCATAAATCTATTCCTGCTTCTGGTTCGTCAAATACAGTAAGTTTGGTTTTTCTAGCTGCCACAGAGGCTATTTCAATTCTCTTTAATTCTCCTCCGGATAGACTTGCATCTACTTCTCTATTTACATACTCTTTTGCACAAAGTCCTACACTAGATAAGTATTCACAAATTTCATTAAACTTAATATCTTTCCCTGCTGATAATGTTATTAAATCTCTAACTGTTATTCCTTTAAATTTTACAGGTTGCTGGAATGCAAACCCTATTCCTTTTTTTGCTCTTTCAGTTATACTTAAACTGGTTATATCTTCTCCATTTAAAAAAATCTGTCCACTACTAGGTTTATATATTCCCATTATAATTTTGGCAAGAGTAGATTTACCTCCTCCATTTGGTCCAGTAATAGCAACAAACTTGTCTTCATCTATTTTTAAATTTATATTTTTTAAAATATCTTTTCCATCTTTATGGAAACAAACATTTTTAAGTTCTAACATATTTACCTCCTCGATATTTATCATAGGATATAGTATAACACAAATTTCACAAAATGTGAAATGAAACTGTTCTATTAGTACATTTTCTTGCCAAATATCTTTTTAAACTTCGTGGTCATTTTTTATTGACATATTTATGAGAAAATAATATACTTAGTACAGTTAGTAAAGGAGGTTTTTCTTTAATGAAAGATTTAATAGAAATTAGATGGCACGGCCGTGGAGGTCAGGGTGCTAAAACAGCATCACTACTTTTAGCAGATGCAGCTTTTAATACTGGCAAATACATCCAAGGTTTTCCAGAATATGGTCCAGAAAGAATGGGTGCTCCTATAACTGCATATAACAGAATTAGCAACACTCCAATTAAAATTCATAGTAATATATACTATCCAGATTATGTAGCAGTTGTTGATGACTCACTTTTAGAATCTGTTGATGTTACATCAGGTTTAAAAAGTGAAGGTGCAATTATTATAAATACCACAAAGCCAGATGATTATATCAAATCTCATTTAAATGGTTATAAAGGTGATATTTATATAATTGATGCAAGAAAGATTTCAATGGCATGCTTAGGGAAGTATTTCCCAAATGTTCCAATGCTTGCAGCAGTTGTAAAAGTTACAGGCGTTATGTCTGAGGAAGAATTTTTAAATGATATGGTTGGTTCATTTAAACATAAATTTGCAAAAAAACCAGAAGTAATAGATGGTAATATGCAAGCTTTAAAAATGGCTTTAAATGAAATTAAGAAGATTTAGAAAGGTTGTGAGTTATTTTGGATAAAAAAATAGATTCAAAAATTACATGGCAAGATATTACACCTGGTGGTAATATTTATACTGCTGGAAATGCCAAAGAATTTAAAACCGGTTCTTGGCGTAGCATTAAGCCAAAATATATAAGTGAAAAATGTACACAATGTGGTCTTTGCTTTCCTGTATGTCCAGATGATGCAATACCAGTAAATAAAGAACAAAAAAGAGAAGATTTCGATTATGATGCTTGTAAAGGGTGTGGCGTTTGTGCAAAAGTGTGTCCTTTTAAAGCAATTGAAATGGTAGAAAATTAAATTATAAGGAGATAAAATTTATGAAAATAAGAGAAAGATTAAGTGGAAACGAAGCTGCTGCAACTGCAATGAGGCAAATAAATCCAGATGTTGTTGCAGCCTTCCCTATTACTCCTTCAACAGAAATTCCTCAATACTTTTCTAGCTTTGTAAGTAATGGAAAAGTAGATACAGAATTTGTTGCTGTTGAAAGTGAACATAGTGCAATGAGTGCATGTATTGGTGCAGAGGCTGCTGGTGCAAGAGCAATGACAGCTACATCTGCAAATGGTATGTCTTTAATGTGGGAAATGTTATATATTGCATCTAGTTTAAGACTTCCAATTGTTATGTCATTAGTAAATAGAGCTGTTTCTGGCCCTTTAAATATTCATAATGATCATTCAGATGCAATGGGTGCTAGAGATTCTGGTTGGATACAACTTTTCTCTGAAACAAATCAAGAAGCATATGATAATTTATTAATGGCCCACAGAATTGCTGAACACAAAGATGTATTACTTCCTGTTATGGTATGTCAAGATGGATTTATTACATCACACGCCATTGAAAATATTGAACTTGAAGATGATGATAGTGTTAAAAAATTTGTTGGTGAATATCACCCTGAGCATTATTTATTAAATGATAAAGAGCCAATAGCAATTGGTCCATTGGATTTACAAGCATATTTATTTGAACATAAAAGACAACAAGCACAAGCTATGGAAAATGCAAAAAAAGTTATATTAGATGTAGCTAAAGATTTCGAAGCATTGACCGGAAGAAAATATGGCTTTATAGAAGAATACAAAATGGAAGATGCTGAAATTGCTGTTGTTTGCATGAACTCAACTGCTGGAACCGCAAAATATACAGCTGATAAACTAAGAGAAAAAGGTATTAAAGCCGGTGTTGTAAAAGTTCGTGTATTTAGACCATTCCCTGCTGAAACAATAGCAGAAGCTTTAAAAAATTTAAAAGCAGTAGCTATTTTAGATAAAGCAGATGGATTAAATGCAGTTGGTGGGCCTCTATTTACAGATGTAACTTCTGGAATGTATACAAATAATGTACATGTTCCTGCAATTAGTTATATTTATGGTTTAGGTGGACGTGATACAACAGAAGAAGATATTTTAGAGGCATATACAGATTTACAAGAAATTGTAAAAACTGGTAAGGTTGAAAGACCTTATAGATATTTAGGTGTAAGAGGTGAAAAATAATGGCATATAATTTAAAAGAAATAATGGCTACTAAGCCTTCAAGATTAACTTCTGGTCACAGAATGTGTGCAGGATGTGGAGCTCCACCTGTTGTAAGAATGGTTCTAAGAGCATTAAAGCCAGAAGACCACGCCGTTGTATGTAATGCAACTGGATGCTTAGAAGTTTCTACTTTTATTTATCCATATACTGCATGGACAGATTCTTATATTCATACTGCTTTTGAGTGTGCTGCTGCAACCGAAGCTGGTGTTGAAGCTGCATATAAAGCAATGAAAAGGCAAGGAAAATTACCAGAGAATAAACATACAAAATTTATAGCATTTGGTGGAGATGGAGGCACATATGATATAGGTCTTCAAAGTCTTTCTGGGGCAATGGAAAGAGGACATGATATGGTATATGTAGCATATGATAATGGGGCATATATGAATACTGGAATTCAACGCTCTTCTGCAACACCAAAATTTGCAGATACAACAACATCTCCTGCTGGAAGTGTAATACCTGGAAAAATGCAATCTCGTAAGGATTTAACAGAAATTATGGTTTCACACCATATACCATATGTAGCACAAACACTTGCAGTAAACAATTTTAAAGACTTATATGAAAAGTCTGAAAAAGCGATATACACAGAAGGTCCAGCATTTTTAAATGTATTAGCACCATGTCCAAGAGGATGGGGTTACCCAACAGAAGATTTAATGCTTATTAATAAATTGGCTATGGAAACTTGCTATTGGCCTTTATATGAAGTTATAGATGGAAAATACAAAATTAATTATAAGCCAAAAGAGAAAAAGCCAATCGAAGAATTTTTAAGACCACAAAAAAGATTTAAACACATGTTTAAACCAGGAAATGAGTGGATGATAGAAGAGTTCCAAAAAGAAGTAGATACAAGATGGCAAGCTCTTTTAGATTTAGAAGAAATTACAAATAAAGAGAAATAAACGATCAAAAAAGAATCCTAAAAATAGGATTCTTTTTTGTGCTAGCTTAAATGCTAGTAACTCTCTGAATGGTAACTTCACCATGTTCAGATATGCAAAATTTAATTTTCCCATTAAGTGAATCATTTAAGAATTTGTTAAAGGTTTTTTCGCTTATTCTTTTTTTATCATAAAACTCCAAAACCTTTTGCTTTACGCCATAGCTACGACATTCTGAGGTGTTGTCCATAACAGTTAGCACAATTTGTGCTGGTTTAAACAGAATCCAATAGCCATTTCTTTCATCTTTTACTCTGTAGCCTTTTCTTAAATATCCTCTAATCTTATCCCGACTTCCTTGAAGTTCAATAGTGTCAGAATATTCATAATGTGTTTCGATAAATTTTGCATCCATTGTGGATTCCTCCTTATTCAAAGAATTATGTGATTATTATACAACATTTGTATTGTTATGTCAACTTTGTACAATATAATGTCACATATCTGCATTTTAAGTTCTAAACCTTTATTATTGACTTTTACTCTATTTTACTATATAACTATTAGTGTTTGGAGGTATTTTAAATTAAAAATGAACGATAATAATTTAACTACAAATGAAAATGCAAAACCAGCCAATAAAAAATCGATGCTTATTAATATAACAATTGTTATTATTATTTTTATTGGTCTATTTATATACATGGTTAATGTTGATGGAATTAATAATATTGTAAATTTACTCACTAATGCTGATTTTAAATGGGTTTTAGGTGGAGTTTTTTGTATTGTATTTTTTTGGATTTGTGAGGCAATAACTCTTCATCTTCCACTTAAAAAATTATATCCAAATCAAAAATTCGGAGAATCTTTTAAAGTCTCTATGATAGGTCAATTATTTAATAATCTTACACCATTTTGCTCTGGCGGGCAACCTATGCAAGCATACGAGCTTACTAAAAGTGGCAAGCGTGTAAGTGATTCTTTCTCTATGTTGGCTATTAAATTTATTGTTTACCAAATGGCATTAGTTTTGTTTACTTTTGTTGTTGTTATTTTTCAGTTTGATTTTTTTATTAGCCTTATGGATAATTTTTTATGGGTTGCAATTTTAAGTTTTGGTGTTAATATTTTTGCTATTATTATTGTTATATTAGCTGGTATTAATAAAAAAATTATATCCAGTATTGCAAATCCTTTTATTAAACTTTTGGGAAAAATTAAAATATTTAAAAATCCAGATAAAACAATAAAAAAATTTGATGAAAGTCTTTCTAATTTCAATAATCAATTTAAATTTATGAAAGAACAAAAAATATTAATTTTAAAGATGTTTCTAATATCTATTGTACAATGCTTATCTTATTATATGATTACATATATGGTTTATAGGGCATTTGGTAATAGTGGATTAGCAATATGGCAAATTATTCCTGCCCAAGCATTTTTACTTCTTATAATGACCTTTATTCCAACTCCTGGTGCAGGTGTTGGTGCAGAAGGTGGATTTTTGCTAATATTTAATTCAATTTTTAAAGAAGGTACAATTAATATGTCCATTTTATTTTGGAGATTATATACTTTTTATGCCCCAATTATAGTAGGAGCTATATTCTTAGCTTTTTCTAATAAAAAAGAGAAAAAATAAAAAACATAATTTTTACATGTTAATAGCCAAATGAGAAAGAAATATATATACTTCTTTTTCATTTGGCTATTAATTTATTATTTGTAAATCCTAATTAATAATATTTTATTAATCTAATTCTGGTGCATCTACAGGACATACCCCCGCACAAGTTCCACATTCTATGCACATGTTTGGGTCTATCTCGTATCTTTCTTCACCTTCTGATATACAGCTTACTGGGCAAGATGCGGCACAAGCTCCACATTTTATGCATTTATCAGTTATTTTATAAGCCATTTTTTTCACCTCCTTATATTTCGTCTGTATTTGTATTTTCAATTTGATCTAATGCTTCTAATTTTTCTAATTCTTTTAATTCTTCATCATCTTCTTGTTCTTGCTGTTTTTCTACATTTTTTATAATTTTTATTTCTGGAAGATTATATCTTTTATAAAAAACTTCATCTCCGTCTTTAAATTTTACTTTTATTCTTTCTTTTAATGTTTCTATACTGCATACTTCACCTTGTCCATCTTCTGTTTTTACTATTGCACCTATTTTAGGAAGTCTTGATAGTTTTTCTTCATATGCATCTTGCTCATATTTTAAACAGCACATTAATCTTCCACAATTTCCAGATATTTTAGATGGATTTAATGATATATTTTGTTCTTTTGCCATTTTTATTGATACGGTTTCAAAATTTCCTAAGAATGAACAACAACATAGTTCTCTTCCACAAACTCCATTTCCGCCCATTCTTCTTATTTCATCTCTTACTCCTATTTGTCTTAGCTCTATTCTTACTTTAAATATTGCTGCTAAATCTTTAACAAGTTCTCTAAAATCAATTCTACCATCTGCTGTAAAATAAAATATAATTTTTGAGTTATCAAATTTATATTCTACATCTATTAATTTCATGTCTAATTTATGTTTTTGTATTTTTTCTAGACATATTTTCATTGCTTCTTTTTCTTTTCTCTTATTGTCTTCATTATGTTTTATATCTTTATAAGTAGCTATTCTTATTACTGGTTTTAGTGGTGATGTTAATTTATTTTCTGGTATCAGTCTATTTACTATTACAGCTTCACCATAAGCTTCACCAGTTGCAGTTTCTACAATTACATATGAATCTTTTTTTATTTTTAGATTTCCCGGGTCAAAAAAATATATTTTTCCAGGCTTTTTAAATCTAACTCCTACTATATTTTTCATTTATTTCCTCCCATATCTGCAATAATAAATTATCTATTGTCATATTATAATTGCTGTTTGTTTTTAATCTTCTTTTTGCATTTTCCACTATTTCTATACAATTTAAATATTCTAATTTTGTTTTGCCTTCTTCAAAAAGCAATATATTCATATAGTCAAGTATTTCGGAAATGTCATCTACATTTTTATATATAGTTTCAGAAAGACTCCATATCTCACTTTTTTTTATATTTTCTATATTATTTAATATATTTTCTACATCTTTATATAATTCTTCTTTATCTTTTATTTGTAAAGCTCTACCTATGCTTCCTTCTGAAAGTTTTAAAATTCTTGTACTCACAGTTTCATTTATTTGTTTTTGAAAATACTCAATTATGTTATTTTTAGTTAATTTTTTAAAACTAATTTTTGTACATCTCGATTTTATTGTTGTTAGCATTTGAGCTTCATTATTACATATTAAAATTATAGTTGCATATTCAGGTGGTTCTTCTAATGTTTTTAGTAAGCAATTCTGTGCATCTACTGTCATTTTTTCACCATCATTTATTATGTATACTTTTCTATTTGATGTAATTGGTTTTTCTATTATTTTAGAGTTCATTATTCTTATTTGCTCTATTTTTATGGAGTTTCCTTCTGGCTCTATTATTTTAATATCAGGATTATTATTTCCGGTTAAATTCTACACATGATTTACACATATTGCATGGTTTATTTTCTCCTAAGCATAATATCATTTTTGCAAATTCTTTTGCAAATAGCATTTTTCCAATGCCAGCTTTTCCAGCAAACATATATCCATGTAAAATTGTATTTGTTTTTACATTTCTAATTAAAGTTTCTTTAATGTTTTCATTTCCTAATATTTTTTCAAAAGCCATTTTACCTCCTACTAGTCAACTGTTCCAAATAGATTTAGTGGCCAAAATCTTAATAATACTCTACTTTCTATTTTTTCTATCGGAACACAGCCAAATGCTCTACTATCTGTGCTTTCTGGTCTATTGTCTCCCATTAAAAATAATGTTCCTTCTGGTACTATAATATCTAAGTATACTGCTCCATGAACAGATTCTGTTACAACATCATCTGCAAGATAAGGTTCATCTAACTCTTCTCCATTTATGTATACTTTCCCATTTTCTATTTTAACATGTTCACCTGGAAGCCCTATTACTCTTTTTATATAACTTTCCTTTGTAGTTTCTAGTACATAGTATACAAATCTATTCCATAATCCTTGTGGTTCATTTTCATACTTGGCAACAGGATAGTCAAAATCCGCTTCATATGCACTAACTTGTGTTGTGCTTGGTGATTCGAATGTCACTATATCTCCCCTATTTAATTGCCTGTGAAATGTTCTTACTGTTCTATCTAGTAATAATCTCTGATTTTCATATAATGTTGGATTCATTGAAACTTGTTGTACCACTGTTGGTATTCCTATGTAATATTTAACCAATAAAGCTAGAATAACTGCTATTATAATGCAGTAAGTCCATTCTAATACTTCTTTTAATTTTGGATTTATCTCAGGTATCATTTTTATTTCCTTTCTATTTAAATAGTATAACTATTATACATTAGTATTTACTTATAATCAAGCTTCCTCATCGTTTTTTTGTCTTGTTTCTAATGTTTTTGTTGGTACTCTTATTACAACTTCTGTACCTTTATCTTGTATGCTCTTAATATCTATGCTTCCACCATTTTGGTCTAATATTTCTTTGGCAATAGAAAGTCCGAAGTCCTGTTCCTCCTAATGCTCTTGTTCTTGCTTTATC
Organism: uncultured Clostridia bacterium; assembly: GCA_944389425.1. Taxonomy (GTDB): domain Bacteria; phylum Bacillota; class Clostridia; order TANB77; family CAG-508; genus UMGS1864. The sequence continues at coordinate 3,511 of CALXMH010000020.1, read as the reverse complement.
TACTCTATAAAATCTTTCAAAAATTCTTGATAAATCTTTTTCTGGAATTCCTATGCCATTATCAATTATTTTTATATATGCATCATTATAAACAAATCCTACATATATTTTAATATTTCCACCTTCTGGTGTGTATTTTATACTATTTGTTAAAATATTTATTATTACTCTTTCTATTCCGTATTTATCTGCATATACCATTGGAACATTAGCTGTTACATAGCATTCTACACTTTGAGATTTTTTCTTAATTTCTAGTGCTAAGCTTTCTTGTGTTTGTTTAACTAGTTCTCCTAAATCAAATTCTGTTTTTTCACATTTATTTTCTTTATTATCGTATTTAGAAAGTGTTAATAAATCGTTTACTAATCTTGCCATTCTTTTAGCTTCTGAGGAAATTACACTTAAAAATCTTTCTTGTATATCTTTTTCATATTCCCCTTCTAATAATGTATCGGCATATCCCATTATTGATGTAATTGGAGTTTTAAGTTCATGCGATACATCTGCTACGAATTCTTTTCTCATATTATCTAGCCTTACATGTTCTGTAATATCTTGTATAACTGCAATTACTCCTGCTGGTCTATCATTTTCATCTTTAAAAGGTGCAAATAATAAATTTACATATCTATCTTTAACATTTATTTTTTGTTCTGTTGATGTCCAATTTTCTAAGTAAATTATTTTTTCTATATTCATATTTAAATCTAATTTTTTAAATATTTTATTAAAATTATTGTCTGTTTCTACCAATCCTAAAAGATTTTTTGCTGCTGGATTTATATGAATAATTTCTCCATCAATGTCAAATGCTATTATACCATCTGTCATATGAAGTAAAATAGTTTCAATTTGCTTTTTTTGACGTGTTGCTTCATTAAATTTTTCGTTTAATTCATTGTTCATTTTGTAAAAAGCTTGAACTAATTCATCTATATCTGTTCGTATTTTTTGTGGCATCATATTGTTCATATCAACCATTTTTCCTTCTGCAATTTCTGTTGCATTTTTAGTTAAATTATACATAGGTTTTATTATTAATTTTCTTACAAAAAGTCCTATTACTAGTGCTATTATTGTAAATAATACTACTGCATATACTGTTATTTGATTTATTTTAATTATTTCAGACTCTATTGCCTCTTGATTTATCTCTATTTGAGATTCTAGTCCTTGCAATTGATAATTATAAAATATGCCAAGTCCTGCTATTACTGCTATTCCCAGTACTGTAAATATTAAAATTATTTGTGTTTGTATATTTTTCATAATTTAATCCTCTTTCTGCCTTAAAAATTTTAGGGCAGCATTTGCCACCCTAATCTTTATTATTTATTTCTATGTTGCAATATAATAACCTACTCCTCTTTTTGTTATCAAAATTTTTGGATTTGAGGTGTCTTTTTCTATTTTTTCTCTTATTCTTCTAACTGTAACATCAACTGTCCTTATATCTCCATAATACTCATATCCCCAAACTTTTTCAAGAAGTATTTCTCTTGTTACAACTTGTCCTGGCTGTCCTGCTAAATATTTTAAAACTTCAAATTCTCTTAAAGTTAAATCAACAGATTGTCCTTTTACTTTAACTTCAAATTTATCTAAATTTAAAGTTAAATCTCCAACTTGCATAACATTACTATTTAAATCATCTCTATTTCCATCATCTTTTAAATTATTTGCTTCTATTTTTCTTAAATTAGCTTTTATCCTTGCCATTAATTCTCTTACACTAAAAGGTTTTGTAATATAATCATCTGCTCCAAGCTCTAACCCTAAAATCTTATCAATCTCCTCTGCCTTTGCAGTTAGCATTAAAATAGGAACATTAGGAAGAGAATGTCTAATCCTTTTACAAACAGCAAGTCCATCCATCTTAGGTAGCATAATATCTAATAAAATCAAATCCGGCTTCTTTTCTAATGCGATATTAACAGCTTCTAATCCATCATTTGCCTCTAATGTATTATATCCTTCTCTTTGTAAATTGTACATTAAAATCTCAACAATTGGTTTCTCATCATCTACAATAAGTATTGTTTTTTTATTATCTAAATTTTCTTCCATTGATATATCACGTCCTTTTTAGTTAAACACTAATTCATATATGCATATTTATATCACATTTATCCAATTTGTACAAGTTATTTTTGGAAAAATTAAATAAAATATAAAGTAATCTGCTATTCAGATTAATCTATACATTCTAGTAAGAGTCTTGCTTTATACATCACTAATAAGTGTCCAGTGCTACAAAAAAGCTACTACGGAACCCGTAGGACTCCGTACGTCGCCCTCCGTAGTATTTTCATTGTAGGCAATACGGCCAGCTGCTGGTGCATTAGCTCCGTAAAGGAGGTAATAGCCTCCTCTAGCAGCTCTGCTAGTACCTGTTGAATATTTTTCTTGGGTCCATTCTTTTACATTACTGGCTAGGTTATATATGTTGTTTGCTTTCCAGTATTCACTATATCCTGTTTTTTTTATATTTCCGCTGTTTGTTGCTGCATCTCCTGTGGCATTATGGTAATTTCCCCAACTACTACTGCTGGTTTGTATGTCGCCTATATCCATTGTTTTTGTCTCTCCTGGGTTAGATGATGATATCGTCGCGTTGTCTTTTAACCAGTTTAACACGCTATCCCATTCTACTCCATACATTAAATGCATATTCGTTGTTGTATTATTTGTACATGCTGTTATTGCTTTTGTTTGTGCTACACTTATCCATGGAAATATACCTCGCTTACTTTGGGCTATATCGTTTGCTCCTTTGCTGGCTTCGTATCTTCCTATGTAAAATCCTTTGTAGTATTGTACACTGTCTAGCATATCTTGGTATTCTTGACTTGTAGAGTCATCCCAGTATCTGTTTTGTTTTTCATCATCTGTTGCTGTTTTTTTTGCAATAGGGTGCGTTACTCCTGTTCCACTTACATAATTGCCACTATCATCATATCCATATGATGTAGTCCATGCTGTTTGTTGAAAATCTTCCTCAATATTTGGTATTGATATCCATACGTATTCATTAAAGTCGGGACTTGTTCCTGTTAGATTACCTCCATCATATGTTATGGCATTGTCTACTATTACTATTCCTTTGTTTATATCTTCTGCTGTTATGTTATTCCATTGTTCATATGGCATTATGCTTAATACTCTTCCATCTTGTCCGGGGCCACTTTGTGTTGTGCCTGTTGCTAATATTGCTGGTGCAAATCCGGCTGGTATTGTTATTTGTATATCACTATCCGTGTCTGACTTTATTGTTGTGTTCTCTGTGGCTAGTCCATCTTCATCTACTGGTCCTGTTGGTTCTGGTGGTATTTGTGGATTTCCTTCATTTCCTCCTTCTAGGTAGTTTTGAAAGTATTTCTCTATTTCATTTAATAATTGCTGTTCTGAGGCTACACTATTATTGTATTTATCTACTGCGTTTTCCGCATTTCCTATTATATTTCCTTGCCCTGTTAAAGTAGCTAACGCTACTCCTGCTAGTATTAAT
>CALXMH010000019.1 GCA_944389425.1 uncultured Clostridia bacterium | reverse complement strand
TGGTTGTGCTTGCAATTGTTGGTATATATGTAATACAAATTCCTAAAATAGAGAAGTTAAATGAAGAGATTGCGTTTAGAGTTAATAAGATTGCATTGTATAGTTCAGCAAATGGGGCTCCGAGTGAGGAGTTAAAGGAATATTGGGAAGTTAATGTTTTTCAATATACTGATATTGCAATATATGTTGAAAAGTTGCAGGATAAGACAATTGATAGAGTATATATTGATAATATTAATATCGAGAATGGACCACAGCTTGGAACTGCTAATGTTTATAAGAAAAGTATAGAGAATTTTGGTAAATTTGAGCAGGTTAATGAGACTTTTGAGAGTTTAGAGTTTAATGTTTCGCAAGGTGATGAGGCGGATTTTTTGGATGATTGTTCGGTTCCTATTACTGTAAGCTATGTAAATAATTTGCAAGAGGATTATATAATTACAAATAATGGGGAACAATTAGAGTATAATGAAACTATTTTAAAAAAAGCTAAGATTTTAACTTCTGAACTTGAAGCACAAATTTCATTTGATGTAAATATTATAGATAAAGATAATTCAAAGTATACTTGTAAAATAAGTTTAGAAATACCAATAGAGGAATTAATGAATGGACAAAATATGTTAGAATTAGATGAAAATATTAATTTTATAAGAGAGGATATGAATTAAATGGAAAATAAGCCAGAGTTAGTACAAAAGTTGGAAAGTAAGTATATGAAAACTTATGAGATTACAGATCTAAAAGATATGTTATATAAGGCAACAGAAAAGTTTTCTAAAAAGCCTGCTTTTAAGGTGAAGGATGAAAATGGAAAAATTAAAGAAATTTCATATGAAAAGTTTAGAAATGATGTAGAAGCTTTGGGTACTGCTATGATTAAATCTGGACTTAAAGGTAAGAAAATTGCGGTTATTGGCAAAAATAGTTATCAATGGTCTTTAGCATATATGGCCTCTGTTATTGTGGGCGTGGTTGTTCCACTAGATAAAGAGTTGCATATTGATGATATTGTAAATTTCTTAAATGTGTCTGAGTGTGAAGCTGTTTTTGGAGATAGCAAATATATAAATGCAATTAAAGCAAATATAGATAAAGTAAATAATAAAGATATTTTATTAATTGAAATGGAAAAAACAGAAAATAGTTTGGAAACTCTTATTAAAACAGGAAATGAATTAATATTAAAAGAAGATACAAATTTTAAAGATATAAAAATAAATCCAGATGAAATGAGAATACTTTTGTTTACTTCTGGCACAACAGGTAATTCAAAAGCTGTTTGTTTGTCACATAAAAATATTTGCGAAAATATAAGATCAGTTGCAGGAATTGTAAAGGTTTCACCTAAAACAAAAGTGCTTTCAATTTTGCCAATCCATCATACTTATGAGTGTACATTAGGGTATTTATTAGTTATATATTCAGGTGGATGCATTGCACATTGTGAAGGTTTAAGATACATTCTTCAAAATATGCAAGAGTATAAACCAACTCTAATTTTATGTGTTCCACTATTATTAGATAATATGTACAAAAAAATAATGAAAACATTAAGAAGTTCTTTACCAGAAAAGTATTTTAATAAAGGAAAACATATTATAGATGCTATACCATTCTTTTTAAGAGGTATCGTTAAAGGAAAAATCAAAAAAACTTTTGGAGGAAAATTAAATACATTTATAGTTGGTGCTGCTGCTATGAATCCAGAGGTATCGTATTCTATAGATAAGTTTGGAATGAGAGTTTTACAAGGTTATGGCCTAACAGAGTGTTCACCACTAGTTGCTGGTAATAATGATTTTTATAAAAGACATGATTCGGTAGGCTTGCCAATTCCAAATGTAGAATATAAAATTGCAAATCCAAATAGTGAAGGAGTAGGGGAGATAATTGTAAAAGGGCCAAATGTAATGCTTGGATATTATAAAAATGAAGAAGCTACAAAAGAGGCTATAAAAGATGGATGGTTCTACACAGGCGATTTAGGTAGAATAGACGAAAATGGATATTTATATATAACAGGAAGAAGCAAAAGTGTTATTGTTACAACAAATGGAAAGAATATTTACCCAGAAGAACTTGAATATTACTTAAATGAAGAAGATGCAATTGCAGAGGCAATTGTTCTTGGTGTAGAAGATAAAAAAAGTAATGATACAATAGTTAAAGCAAAAATTTTCCCTAATATAGAGGCTATTAAAGATATGCTTAAAGTAGAAATGCCAACAAAAGAACAAATTATGGATGTTATAACAAAATGTATACAAAAAATAAATTCAAAAATACCTAATTATAAGCATATTAAAGGATTTAAAATTGTAGATAAGGAACTAGAAAAAACGACAACACAAAAAATAAAAAGATATGGTTCAAATACTAAATTAGATGAATAAAAATAAAATCCCAAATGTTGTTTCATTTGGGATTTTTAATATTTTATCTATTAACAATATCACGAATGTATTTACCAATTTCATCATCACTTAAATCTAAAACTTTTATCATTTCACGTAAAACATCTCTCCTTGGTAAATCTTCTTCTTTATCTATTCTTGCATATTGCCTAAGGCTAATATCAAGCTTATGAGCCATTTGCTCCTGAGTATAATTTTTACGCTTCCTCTTTTCTTTAATCATATCATCACCTAGTCGTATTATGACATATATTGTAGAATATTTGTATTGACTTTTTATGTCTGGTAGTATAAAAAGCTTAATAATGTGGGAAAAAATATAGACAAATTATTATTTGTTATATATTTTAACTGTACCTTTTAAAATTAGGCAAATTTTTGTAAAAAAATTATAAAAAACTATTGACATCTAATCCAAAATCTAGTATACTAAACAATGTCAGAAGAAATGGGCGCATAGCTCAGCTGGGAGAGCATCTGCCTTACAAGCAGGAGGTCATAGGTTCGATCCCTATTGCGCCCACCATTTTTTTGTGGCCTGGTAGTTCAGTTGGTTAGAACGCTAGCCTGTCACGCTAGAGGTCGACGGTTCGAGCCCGTTCCAGGTCGCCATTTTTTTTTATACACGCCCAGATAGCTCAGTTGGTAGAGCAGGGGACTGAAAATCCCCGTGTCGGTGGTTCGATTCCGCCTCTGGGCACCATAGAAAAGCCCATATCTTTATTGGTTAAAAAGATATGGTTTTTTTATATTTGATTCCTGAAAAATGATAAAGTAGAACATGCTTACATAAAAGAAAGTACTTAAAATTGTTGTTATATATGGAGGAAAAAGTGTCATTAATAAGTGTAAAAAATTTAAGCTTTGGATATGATGGAAGCTATAATAATATATTTGAAAATGTATCGTTTAATATAGATACTGATTGGAAATTAGGATTAATTGGGAGAAATGGAAAAGGAAAAACAACATTTTTAAAGTTATTACAAGGGAAATATGAATACAAAGGGACAATATCCCAAAATGTTGATTTTGATTATTTCCCATTTGAAGTTGCACATAAAGAAAGAATGGCAATAGAAATAGCAAATGAAATAGCCCCAAATGCACAGGACTGGGAAATTATAAAAGAATTAAATTTACTAAATACAGATGCAGAAATACTATACAGAAATTTTAACTTATTAAGTGGCGGAGAACAGGTAAAAATACTTTTAGTAAGTTTATTTTTAAAAGGCAACAATTTCTTACTTATAGATGAACCAACAAATCATTTAGATATAGAAACAAGAAATAATTTAGTTAATTACTTAGATAAGAAAAAAGGATTTATAGTTGTTTCTCATGACAGAAATTTTTTAGATAAAATTGTTGATCATATTATTTCAATAAATAATACTAATATTGAAATACAAAAAGGTAATTTTTCATCTTGGAAGGAAAACAAGGAAAGACAAGACAATTTTGAAAACATGCAAAATAAAAAATTAAATAAGGATATAGAAAAACTCGAAATTGCATCGAAAAATACTGCAAAGTGGTCTAATGAAATAGAACAATCAAAATATAAAACAAACAATTCAGAAACAACAATAGACAGAGGCTATTTAGGGCATAAATCTGCTAAAATGATGAAAAAGTCAAAAGTTATGCAGCAAAGGATTCAAAAAGCAATAGATGAAAAAACTAATCTACTTAAAAATATAGATAGAAATGATGCATTAAAAATTATTCCACTAACAAGTAATAAAACACCATTAATTTTAGCTAATAATTTGCAGATAAAATATAATAATAAACCAATATTTAATCCTATTTCTTTTGAAGTAAATAATAGTGATAGAGTTGCAATTGTTGGTAAAAACGGAATAGGAAAATCAAGCATATTAAAACTTATATTAGGAAAAGAATTGCAATTTGATGGGGAATTTAAAGTAGCAAATGATTTAAAAATTTCTTATGTATCTCAAAGTACAGAAACTTTGAAAGGCAGTTTAAAGGACTTTGTTTATGAAAATAAAATAAATGAAAGTATTTTTAAGGCAATGCTAGTAAAAATGGGATTTTCTCAATCTGATTTTGATACTAATATTCAAGATATGAGTGAAGGACAAAAGAAAAAGGTTTTAATTGCCAAAAGTATATCTGATCAAGCAAATATTTATATTTGGGATGAGCCTTTGAATTATATTGATATATTAACAAGAGAACAAATAGAAGAAGCTATTTTAAATTATAAACCAACACTTATTTTTGTAGAACATGATGAAACTTTTATAGAAAAAGTGGCCACTAAAATAATAAATTTAAAAAAATAATGAAAAGAGTAGGATTATTATGATATATAAATATAAGTACAAAACACCAAATGGATTTTCAAATTTATTAATGAATAGTGATGGGGAATATTTAACAGGGCTATGGTTTGAAGGGTCAAGAGATTCTTCAAAACATGAAATAAATTGCGAAGAAAAATATTTACCTATATTTAAAGAAACAACTAAATGGTTAGATATATTTTTTAGTGGTAAAGAGCCAGATTTTACACCTAAATATAAAATAAATAATTTAACACCATTTAGAAAAGAAGTAATAGACATTATAAATACTATTACATTTGGGAAAACATTAACTTATAATGATATTGCAAAAATTATTGCTCAAAATAGAAAAATAGAAAAAATGTCTGCACAAGCAGTTGGAGGAGCAGTTGGTTGGAATCCAATATGCATTATTATTCCTTGCCATAGAGTTGTTGGAACAAATGGTAGTTTAACAGGATATGGTGGAGGAATAAAAAATAAAGTAGAATTATTAAAACTTGAAAAAAACGATATGAATAATTTTTTTATTCCAAAGAGAGGTACAGCGCTATGAAAAAACAAGATATATATAATTTTTTAAAAGAAAAAAATATATGGTACGAAATTACAGAACATGAAGCTTTATTTAGTATGAATGAAATTTCAAATGTGAAATTGCCATACCCAGACCAAGATGCTAAAAATCTTTTTGTGCGAGATGATAAAAAGAAAAATTACTATTTAATAACAGTAAGAGGAAATAAAAGGGTAGATCTTAAAAAGTTTCAAGAAGAAAATAATACAAGAAGGCTAAGTTTTAGCTCTGAAAATGATTTAATGAAAATAATGAAATTAATACCAGGTTCGGTAAGTCCATTTGGGATATTGAATGATGAAGAATGTAGGGTAAAGTTCTACATAGATAAAGAATTTAAAGATGAGCCAGGAATTATAGGTATTCACCCAAATGAAAATACAGCAACAGTTTGGCTTAAAACAGATGATTTATTAAATATTATAAAAGAACATGGAAATCAAATAAATATTGTAAATTTAAATTATTAAAAAAATAGCCACATAATTTTTAAAAATTATGTGGCTATTTTTTATTTTACAGCTTTAATTTTATCTAGTTCTGCATATCTTTTTATTTTGTTTGTTGTTGTTTTTAAAATTGGTTCAGTTGTTAATATAAATTTACGTATATATTTATATAATGGCAATGTTTTGTTTGTTTTACGTATTACATTATCTATTATTGTATATAATTCTTCTTCTGAAATATCTCCATATTTTTCTTTTATATGTGCCTCATCATATACTATTTCAGCACGAAGTTCTAATCTAGTATCTTTTTTCTCAGCAAATACAAATGATTCTGCAATTTCGTCATTTGAATTTAGTATAACTTCTACTTCTTCTGGGAATACATTTTTACCATTGTCTAAAACTATAACAGTTTTTTTACGTCCAGATATGAATAAAAATCCATTATCATCTAAATAACCTAAGTCACCAGTATGTAACCATCCATTTTCTAATACTTCATTTGTTGCTTCTTCATTTTTGTAATATCCAAGCATTATATTATCGCCTTTTGCACAGATTTCACCAATTCCTTCTTCATTTGGATTGTCTATTTTTATTTCTATTCCTGGTAAAGGTAAACCAATTGAACCTGGGCATCTACATGTATCTGTTTCGACAGATATAACTGGTGAAGATTCTGTAAGACCATATCCTTGTTGACAGCTAATTCCCATTTCATTAAATGCTATTACTGTGTTCTTATCTATACTAGCTGCTCCAACTATTGCTAATCTAAAATGTGGATATAGTTTTTTTACAAAAGCAAAATCATCATATCCGTTTGCTGCTTTTGCTTTTCTTAGTTGAGCATATATACTTTCTAGTATTGCTGGAACACAAGCAAATATTGATATATCGAATTCTTTTAGGTTACTTCCAATGTGTTTTAATCCTTCGCAAAATGCAATGCATGAACCATTATATAATGCAGTAATAAAAGTTACTGTACATTCAAAAGTATGATGTATAGGTAATACTGAAAGTAAAATATCATCTGGCTTATATTTTACTACCATAGATATTGCCATTGCATTTGAACATAGATTTTTATGTGTTAATAATACAGCTTTTGATTTAGATGTAGTTCCAGATGTAAATAACATTATTCTAGGCTCTGTATTATCTATTTTAGCATTTAAAAATGAAGTGTCACCTTTTTCTAGTAGTTTTTGCCCTTTTTCTAGTAATTTATCAAAAGATAAAACTCCATCTACATCTTCCTGAGCTTCCATACAAATTATGTATTTTAATCCATACTTATCTTGTAATGATTTTAAAATATCTACATATTTTGCTTCACAAATAATTGCCTTTGGTGCAGATTGTGCAAGTATATTTTCTATTTCTATTGTTGGTATTGCTTTATCCATTGGAACTATTGTACCAACTCCATTTACTACTGCTAAATATGTCATACACCATTTGTAACTATTAACTCCTGTTACAGAAATATGTTCATCTTTTAAACCTAAACTAATTAATGCTGTTCCAAGAGCATTTACATCACTATGAAATTGTGCATATGTTTTTGTTATTATTTTCCCATCTTTTTTAAATTTAAATGCTGGATTGTTTGCAAACAATTTTGTACTGCTGTCTAGCATTTCTTTTAAATTACTAATGTTTCTTACCTCATACAAAGGTTTGATTTCTTTCATTTGATTCATATTTACCTCCAAAATTAATATAGAAAATTATAACACTAATGAGTAATATAAAACAAGTATTAATTAAAAAAACTGAATGATTATTCAGTTTTTTGGGAAAAAATTTATAAAATAAATAATTAGGTTTTTCGGACTTTTTTTCCATTGACAAAATACGACAATAAGATTAAAATTATGCTAGGTGATTACTAGTGAAACAAGAGAAAAAACTAATTAATAATAAAGATGCAATTTGGATTATTGTACTTGTTCTAGCATTATTAGTTAATGTAGTATTATGGGCAATTGCAATTGAAAAAATTATTTTGCAAAATATTTCTTATGCCTCTACAACAAATATTGAAAACTTTAAATATAGTAAAAATCAAATGGACTTATCTAATATTATTCATGAAAATACAAAAGATTTAATAACAGAGGAACTAATTGTGGAAGAGGAAGATTTGGAATATACATCTATTTATAAAAATAATAGTGAACTTCCAAGTGGTACTATTCAAGTTTTGCAGGAAGGTAGAACTGGTAAGCAGAGTTTAATTACAAAAAGAACATATAAAAATGGAGAGCTTATAAATGAACAAACAGATACACAAATTACTATTGCCGCAGTTGATAAAATAATAGAAGTTGGTACTGCTAAATATAAGAGTAGTTATAAAATTAAAATTGGTGATGAATTATATGTAACTTCTGAGACATTGGCAGTTAGAGTTAATCCAAATAATGATGCTAATAAAAATATTACATTAGATAAAGGAAGTAAAGTTAAATTATTAGATATTCAAGATAATTGGTACTATATTAATTTCAATACTTATAAAGGCTGGGTGCAGTCAGATTGTTTAACATATATAGACCAAAATGCAAATAATTATAATGAAGAAAATTCATATTCAAAAGATTATTTACTATCAAGTTTAAATAAGAATATGAATTTAAATAAGCCTAGTGGATTATCATTAGAGCAGTTTAAAAAAGTATTGTCTGGTAATAGCAAAGATAAAAACGGAATTTTTGAAAACAATGCAGAGTATTTTTATTATGCAGAAAAGCAGTACAATATTAATGGGATTTTTTTAGCTGCTGTTGCAATTCATGAGAGTAATTTTCGGAACTTCTAAAATTGCTTTGAGTAAAAATAATTTATTTGGATATGGAGCAAGCGATTCAGACCCATACAATAATGCCAAAAGTTTTAGTACATATGCAGAGGGAATAGATTTGCTGGCACGTGTTTTGGTAAAATACTATTTAAACCCTGCCGGAACCAGCATTTATGGAGGAGAAGTAGCAAATGGAAGATACTATAATGGAAGTACATTAAGTGGAGTTAATGTAAAATACGCAAGCGATAAAAATTGGGCTAATGGAGTTTACAACTGGATGAGTTATTTATATGAGAGAATTTAATTATTTTCATTGGGGACGTTTCCCAATGGGGTATAATACCCCACTGGGGACACATCTATATTTTGAAAAAAGTGTAGACAAATGGAAATGTTTTGTATATAATGTTTATGTTAGATAGAACGAAAGAGGGAGTTGTATTAAAATGACTGAAAGTCGCATGGCTGTACACACACACACACACACAGGTGGTTTGTTAGAGAAAATAAATAGAAGGAATATATAGAGTATTAAGGCATATGAACTTAGCTTTGTGGCTAGGTTTATGTGCCTTTTTGTTTTGCGTGTGAATGAGGGGGTGGTTTTAGTTGTAGCCGCCCGCGGAGTTCATATATATTATTTCTTGCCTCACATGGCTTCGCTGGCAGGAGCGTACGACGTATAACTTCCTCGGACTTCAAAATAATATATATGAACTCCGCGGCCTACTCTACTATTTAAAAATATTCACTATTCATTAATTTGAAGAAGTATCCGTATATGGTTAATGGTTTTTGGAAGATAATATGATAAGATAGAAAAATAAAAAACAAAAGAAATGAGGTATGAAAAAATGCAAGAAAAGAAATTAAGACAAAGAGTGTTAGAAAACACAAGAAGCAAAAAGCGGAATAACATTAATAGCATTGGTAATTACAATAATAGTACTATTAATATTAGCCGGAGTAGCACTAGCTACTTTAACAGGACAAGGAAACATTATAGGAAATGCCGAAAACGCGGTAGGTAAATACAACAATAGTGTAGCAGATGAGCAAACACTACTAAATTCACTAGAAAAGTATTTGGTGAATTATACAAGTGATTCGTCAAACCCAGTATATGGAGTTTTGTATAAGATAAGTGATGAAGAGTATCATTTAATATTTAATTCAACAGGTGAATTGTCAGAAGGATATACTCAAGAACAATTTGTATGTAAAAGCCGAGATATAAGCAATGGGTGCGAATATGAATCACGGAAATGTAAAAGAAGCATGGTCAGAGTATGTAGATAAAATAAAAAAAGTTAATATAGAAGAAGAAATAAAACCAACAAGTACATATGCTTATTTTTGCCGGATTAAGCAATATAACTTCAATAGAAAATCTAGAAAACTTGAATACAGAAAATGTAACAAATATGGGATTTATGTTTTATAAATGTGCAAATTTAACAAACTTAGATTTAAGTCATTTTGATACAGGAAAAGTAACTTATATGAGAACTTTATTTAGTGGATGTTCAGCATTGAAAAATATAGATTTAAGTAGTTTTAACACAGAAAAGGTTGAGAATATGGCATTTATGTTTTTTAATTGTGTTGCTTTGACGAGTTTGAACTTGAATGGCTTTAATACAGTAAATGTTGAAGATATGTATGGTATGTTTTCTGATTGTGCATCACTAACAAGTTTGGATTTGAATGGCTTTAATACAGAAAATGTAACAGATATGAGTAGTATGTTTTCTGGTTGTACATCACTAACAAGTTTGGATTTAAGCCAATTTAACACAGCGAATGTAACAGATATGAGTAATATGTTTTGGGATTGTACATTATTAACAAGTCTGGATTTAAGTCAATTTAACACAACAAATGTAACAGATATGAGGAGTATGTTTAAAGAGTGTGCATCATTAACAAGCTTGGACTTAAGCCAATTTAATACTGAAAATGTAACTAATATGAGTTGGATGTTTTATGGATGCACAAGTTTAACCAGTGTAGATTTAAGTAATTTTAATGGAAGCAATGTAACAGACATGGAATATATGTTTAATGGATGCACAAGTTTAACCAGTGTAGATTTAAGTAATTTCAATGGAATTAATATAACAGATATGAGTTGGATGTTTTATGGATGCACAGGTTTAGCCAGTGTGGATTTAAGTAATTTCAATGGAATCAATGTAACAGATATGAGAAATATGTTTTTGGGATGTACAGGTTTAGCCAGTGTGGATTTAAGCGATTTCAATGGAAGTAATATAACAGATATGAGTTATATGTTTTCGCGAAACACAAGTTTAGCAAGTGTAAATTTAAGCAATTTCAATGGAAGTAATATAACAGATATGAGTGGTATGTTTTTTGACTGCACTGGTTTAACAAGTGTAAATTTAAGTAATTTTAATGGAATTAATGTAACAGATATGAGTGGTATGTTTAATGGATGCACAAGTTTAACAAGTGTAGATTTAAGCGATTTCAATGGAATCAATGTAACAGATATGAGTAGTATGTTTTTGAGTTGTTCAGCATTGACGGAACTAAATTTAAATAATTTTAATACAGAAAAAGTATCAAATATGGAGCAAATGTTTCAAGGATGCCAATCGTTAACTAGTTTAGATGTAAGTGCTTTTAACACAGCAAATGTAACAAATATGGGACATATGTTTAGAACTTGTAAATCATTAACCAGCTTAGATTTAAGCAATTTTGATACAAAAAATGTAACAAATATGGTGTCTATGTTTTATGGTGATGAGAACTTGATTACAATTTATGTAAGTGATAAATGGTCTACAAATAGTGTTACATCGAGTAATAAAATGTTTTGGTTCTGCTATGCTTTAAAAGGTGCTATAGAATATGATTTTAGCAAAGACAATGCAACATATGCTAATTATGAAACTGGATATTTTACATATAAAGCTTCGAGCATTACAGAATAAAGTAATTTGGAGTATAAGATGTTTATAAGTTAATTAAAACTATATTCTTAATTTATATGTTATAAAAATAAAATAGTAATATAAGGACATATAAATCTAGTTTTATGGCTAGGTTTATATGTTTTTTAGTTATAGATGAGTTTTTTATATAAAATAAAAAAATTCTCAAAAAAGATACAACTTTTTTACAAAGCATAAGCACAAGACTCGTGCCAAGCTTGAAACTCATGCAAATAAATGGTATAATAATTATATAAGCGGAAGCTATATTTTACTTAAAGGAGGCTATTTTATGGAAAAGCAGCGGCTGAAAAATGATATCTTCATTTATGCTAGGTTTATCCTAGAAGGAGAAGATGAGAAGACCTATGAGTTCTTGAATTATATTGGTAAGAAGTTACCGATGTATTTTGATGAGAAAGATCTTGCAGATGTGGTTTTTGAATTGCTTAATGATTTGTCCACGAATCCTGGGAAGTTTCACTGGCTTAAAGAGAAGGATAAAGTGCAAATTACAAAACTATTCTGGAAGATTAGGGATGTGCTTAAAATTAAAGCACCTAAGGAAGTAAAGGTCATTTATAGACAGCCCTTTCTTGAAAATTATATAAAAATTTTGGAAGAAAGGAAAAAATCATAAAATAGTAATTAATAAGCAGGCTAATATTTAGTCTGCTTATTTTTATATGTGTGTGCTTTACTTTTTGAAGTTCACAAAAAAGTTACAAACCTTTATATTGACTATTTCTTAAACCGAGTAGTATAATATTAAAATGCATAATTAACGATTTTTATAAAAAGAGAGAAAGGAGTAAGTTATATATATGTTTAAGCTAAGAAAATATTTAAAACCTTTTATATTTCCATTAATAATAGCAATTTTACTACTATTTACACAGGCTGTGTGTGATTTGAATTTGCCAAATTACATGTCTGATATTGTTAATGTTGGAATTCAGGCAAATGGTATTGAACATGCTACACCAGAGGCTATTTCTGAAAATGGAATGGAACTTATAAAGTGTTTTGCAACAGATGATGAAAAGAAAATTTTAGAAGATAATTATACTAAAATACAAGCAGGAGATGAAAATTATTTAGAAGACTATCCAGAAGTTGCAAATACAAATATTTATGTTTTAAATAGTGAAGAAAATATAGAGAGTTTGGATAGAATTTTTCAAATTAATACAAGAACTTTTATAAATGTAATGTCATACATGAGTGAACAATCTGGAAGTAGTGATACTACAATTTCTGATAATACACAAATTGATTTTAGTAAAATGTATGAAATGCTACCAATGTTACAAAACTTGCCAGAAGAGCAAGTTAAGTCTGCAAGAGAGAGCGCAGAGACAACAGATGAGACAATGCTTTCACAGGTGGCAGTTGTGTTTACAGAGCTTTTTTATGAAGAGTTAGGTATGGATATAACTAAAATACAAACTAGTTATATTGTTAATACTGGTGCCAAAATGCTTGGTATGACTCTTATAGTAGCAGCCGCTGCTGTTTTAGTAAGTTTAATTGCAACAAGAGTGGCAGCAAAGGTAGGACAAAATTTGAGAAGCGATTTGTTTAAAAAAGTTCAAAGCTTTTCAGATAGAGAGTTTGAAAAGTTTAGTACATCTTCGCTAATTACAAGAACAACAAATGATGTTACACAAATTCAAAATCTTATTATAATGGGAATAAGATTAGTATTTTTAGCACCTGTAATGGGAATTGGTGCAATTATAATGATTATTAATAGAAATGCTAGTATGACATGGATTTTGGCATTAGCATGTGTTTTAATAATTTTATTAATCCTTGCAATATTTGCATTAGCAATGCCTAGATTTAAAAAGATTCAAAAGTTAATAGATAAATTAAACTTAGTATCAAGAGAAAATCTAAGCGGAGTAATGGTTTCAAGAGCTTTTAGAACACAAGAGTTTGAAGAGGAAAGATTTGATAAAGTAAATACAGAACTTACAAAAGTAAATTTGTTTGTAAATAGAACAATGGCAATTATGATGCCAGCTATGACATTTATTATGAATTCAATAATGCTAATAATTGTATGGGTTGGAGCAGAGCAAATTGCAGAGTCAAACTTGCAAATAGGTGATATGATGGCCTTTATGCAATATTCAATGCAAGTTATAATGTCATTCTTAATGATGTCTATGATGTTTATAATGTTCCCAAGAGCTTCTGTATCTGGTAACCGTATTTCAGAAGTTTTACATACAGAACCAAGTATAAAAGACCCAGAAAATGCAAAGGAATTTGATAAAAATAAAATTGGATATGTAGAATTTAAAGATGTAAGTTTTAAATACGAAGGTGCAGATGAATATGTACTTGAAGATATTAGTTTTGTTGCAAAACCAGGTGAGACAACTGCATTTATAGGTTCAACAGGCTCTGGAAAATCTACATTAATAAAACTAGTACCAAGATTTAATGATGTTACCACAGGTGAGGTACTTGTAAATGGAGTGAATGTAAAAGATGTTGAAATAAGTAAGCTTCAAGAACAAATTGGATATGTTCCACAAAAAGGAACATTGCTTTCTGGAACAATTGAGTCAAACATTAAATATGGAAATCCAGAGGCAACAGATGAGTTTATGAAAGAATGTGCAGATATTGCACAAGCAACAGAGTTTATAGAAACAAAAGAGGATAAATATCAAAGTGAAATATCACAAAATGCCAAAAATGTATCTGGTGGACAAAAACAAAGATTATCAATAGCAAGAGCAATTGCGAAAAAGGCACCAATTTATATTTTTGATGATAGTTTTTCAGCATTAGATTTTAAAACAGATGCAAAATTAAGGCAAGCAATAAAACAAAAAATGAGTAAAGCTACAATTTTAATAGTAGCACAAAGAGTTAGCACAATAATGAATGCAGAACAAATTATAGTATTAGAACAAGGAAAAGTAGTAGGAAAAGGAACACACAAAGAACTTTTAAAGAATTGTCCAACATACTATGAAATAGCATCATCTCAATTGACAAAGGAGGAGTTATAATGGAAAATAAGAACTCTTCAAAACCAAGAAAAATGCATGGTGGACCAATGGGAGGAGGACTAGGAGCTCCTACTGAAAAAGCAAAAGATTTTAAGGGTACACTAAAAAAACTTTTAAAATATCTTGGCAGATATAAAATTGCAATAATAATAGTAATGATATTTGCAATACTTTCAACAATATTTAGTATAGTAGGTCCAAAAATACTAGGAGAAGCAACTACAATACTTTTTGAAGGTATTATGAATATGATTTCTGAAAATGGACTTGGAATTGACTTTAATGGAATTAAAAATATTTTACTTACATTATTAGTACTATATATAATAAGCGCAGCATTTTCATATATTCAAGGACTAATAATGACAAAAGTTACAATGAACGTAACATATAAAATGAGAAAAGATATATCTCATAAAATAAACAAATTACCACTAAGTTATTTCGATAGAAAAACACAAGGTGAAGTACTATCATATATAACAAACGACGTAGATACAGTATCACAAAGCTTAAACCAAGGAATAACACAGATTATAACATCTATTACAATGCTTATAGGAATTATAGTAATGATGTTATCTATAAGTTGGCAAATGACAATAATTGCAATACTTGTACTACCAGTGGCAATAGGATTAATTACGGGAGTTGTGAAAAAATCACAAAAATATTTTATTAAGCAACAAGAATATTTAGGAAATGTAAATGGTCACATTGAAGAAATGTATACAAACCATACAATAGTAAGAGCATTTAATGGACAAAAAGCATCTACAAAACAATTTGAAGAATATAACAAAAATTTATACAATGCAGGATGGAAATCTCAATTTCTATCTGGTTTAATGCCACCTATAATGAATTTTGTTAGTAATCTAGGATATGTTGTAGTATGTATAATGGGAGGATATTATGCTAGTACAGGAACAATAACAGTTGGTAATATACAGTCATTTATACAATATATGAGAAGCTTTAACCAACCAATATCTCAAATGGCAAATTTATCTAATGTTATACAATCTACAATGGCAGCAGCAGAAAGAGTTTTTGAATTGTTGGATGAAAAAGAAGAAATTCCAGATACAACTACTCCTGCAAGTGTAGATAATATTGAAGGAAATGTAGAATTTAAAAATGTTCATTTTGGATACACATCAGATAAAATAATAATAAATGATTTTTCAGCAAGTGTAAAAAAAGGCCAAAAGATAGCAATTGTAGGACCAACAGGTGCTGGGAAAACAACCATAGTAAAACTTTTAATGAGATACTATGATGTAACAAGTGGAGCTATTTTATTAGATGGTACAGATATTAGAAACTTTACAAGAGACGATTTGAGAAGTCAATTTGGAATGGTACTTCAAGATACATGGAGCTTTAATGAGACAATAATGGAAAATATTCGTTATGGTAGATTAAATGCCTCAGATGAAGAAGTAGTAAAAGCCGCAAAAGAAGCACAAGTAGACCATTTTGTAAGAACACTTCCAGAAGGATATAATACATTACTAAACGAAGAGTCTACAAATATATCACAAGGACAAAAGCAACTTCTAACAATAGCAAGAGCATTTTTAGCAGACCCTAAAATATTAATACTAGATGAAGCAACATCATCAGTAGATACTAGAACAGAAATATTAATACAAAAAGCAATGGAAAGCCTAATGAAGGGAAGAACAAGCTTTGTAATAGCACATAGATTATCAACAATAAGAGATGCAGATATGATTTTAGTTATGAATCAAGGTGATATAGTAGAACAGGGAACACACGAAGAATTATTACAAAAAGGTGGATTCTACGAAAAACTATATAATAGTCAATTTGAAGAAGTAGAAGATTAAGTTAAACAGGCATAAAAAAATCTCCTTTTAATATAAATGTATAAAAGATATTAAGAGGAGGTTTTTATGCAGAAAAGAGTAATAGGAATATTGCTAATTTGTATATTGGCAATTTTTACAACATATGTATATGCCGCAGATGAATATTCTTTTGGAATAGAATATGAAGGAACAGTAATTGTGGGAGAACCAAAAGAAACCAATGTTACATTGGTAGGCACAAATGGAACATTACATTCTAATGTAAGAATAAAAGTAGATATTTCAGGACCAAGTACACCTAAATTAATAGCGTATGATACAAACCAAACACCACATGATATAGCACAAATAGGATATTGGGGACCACCAGAGGGATTTCCAGTACAAGGTTCATTTACGAACAAAACCCCAGTTACAGCAACATTTGATAAAGCTGGAAAATACACAATAACATTATCATTAGTAGATGTAACAAATAGTAATAGTGTAATAGTAACAAAACAAGTAGAAATAACAGTAGAAGATAAAGCAGCAGTAGATAATACAATATCAAACACAGTACAAAATACTGTTCAAAATACAATTCAGAATACAGTTCAAAATGAATTATCAAATAATATAGTGAATAATACAATAGATGAAATCCCACAAACAGGAATTGGAATGTTTGAATATGCATTATGCTTTATTGTAACAGCACTTGCTATCGTATTGGGATACATTATTATTAGAAATGGAAAAGAAAAATAATATTGAAGATAAAATTTATTAAAATAAATAAAAACAATAATAAATTATTAATAATATATATGCTACTACTTTTTCTAGCAACAATACTTATTTTGCAAATTAGTTATAAAAATGCAGAACCTAAAATTATAAAAAGAGAATCGTTGGAACTAACGAATGTAAGTCAATTAGCACAAACAGAAGTACAAAAATTAGTAAAAACAGAAATGCTTAAAAGTACAAAAATAAACAAATTAAAAGAATATCAAAATATGCCCAAAAGCATAGATGGTTATAAAGTAATAGGAAAATTGGAAATACCCAAAATAGAACTTACAACATATATTTTAGAAAATACCAATAAAGATAGTTTAAACAAGTCTGTAACAAAACTTACTGGGCCAGAAATAAATAAAGAGGGGAATTTTTGCATAACAGGACATAATTACAATAATAGCAGAATGTTTGGAAAATTAAAAAAAATAAGTAAAGGAGATAAAATAATTTTAACAGATACATATGATAGAAGCGTAACATACATAGTAAAAACAATAGATACAATAAATCCCAAAGAAGTAGAAGTGTTATCTCAAAATACATTAGGAGAAAGAGAAGTAACATTAATAACATGTACAACATCAGGATTAAATAGAATAGTAGTAAAAGCAGTAGAAGAATATGATTAAAAAAGAGGGAAGGAGAAATCCTTCCCTTTAAACATGAAAAAAACTAACTGTGTTTGTTTTCAACGCTTCTATTTGCAATTTCAATAGCTGTACTTACAATCTTACCACAGGTTTTTGAAGATACATTGCTCCAGCCACCATCACGTTTAACTGTTTCGTACACACCTAGCTCTTTTGCAATTTCCTCTTTTAAAGCGTCAGACATAATGCTCTTATCCTTATTACTAGCCATAATTACCTCCTAAGAATTAAATTTATGCTAGCAATTATATTATGTACTAAAATAAAAAAAGTATGTAGAAAAAATAAAAAATAATAATTTGGAATTTTTTGTAAAAATATTTACAAAACTTACTCTTTACATTATTTGCAAAATATGGTTTAATATACTTTATATTAAAGGAGATGAATAAAAATGAATAAAACATTTTATATAACAACACCAATATATTATCCAAGTGGAAAATTCCATATAGGTACAGCATATACAGAGGTTGCAACAGATACAATGGCAAGATATAAGAGAATACGTGGATATGATGTACACTTTTTAACAGGATTAGATGAACATGGCCAAAAAATTGAAACAGTAGCAAAAGAAAACAACAAAACTCCACAAGAATATGTAGATGGAGTAGCAGAATATGCAAAAAAATTATGGAAAAGAATGAACATATCTTATGATGATTTTATAAGAACAACTGAACCTAGACATACAAAAATAGTACAAGAAATTTTTGACAAATTTATGGAAACAGGAGACATTTACAAAGGTGAATACAAAGGAATGTACTGTATGCCTTGCGAGTCTTACTTTACAGAAAGTCAACTAGTAGATGGGAAATGTCCAGACTGTGGTAGAGAAGTTAAAGAAATGAGTGAAGAAGCATATTTCTTTAATATGAAAAAATATGCAGACAGATTACTAAAATTTTATGAAGAAAATCCAGAATTTTTACAACCAGAATCAAGAAAAAATGAAATGATAAACAATTTTATAAAACCAGGACTAGAAGACCTTTGTGTAAGTCGTACAACATTTGATTGGGGAATTAAAGTAAAAAAAGATCCAAAACATGTTGTATATGTATGGCTAGATGCCCTAACAAACTATATTACAGCATTAGGCTATATGACAGAAAATGACGAAGAGTTTAAAAAATACTGGCCAGCAGATGTACATGTAGTAGGAAAAGACATAGTAAGATTTCATGCAATATATTGGCCAATTTTCTTAATGGCATTAGAACTTCCACTTCCAAAAAGAATATTTGCACATGGATTTATAATGATGAAAGATGGAAAGATGAGTAAATCAAAAGGAAATGTTGTATATCCAGATATGCTAATAGATAGATATGGTTTAGATGCAACAAGATATTTTCTATTAAGAGAATTACCATTTGGACAAGATGGGGTATTTTCACCAGAAAGCTTTGTAGAAAGATTTAATTTTGATTTATGTAATGACTTAGGAAATTTACTAAATAGAACAGTATCAATGATTAATAAATACTTTAATGGAGTAATACCAAACTATGTAGGAACAGTAAATGAACCAGATAAGAATTTAGAAGATTTTGCAAGCGAACAAGTAAAAAAAGTAGAAGAAAACTTAGAAAAAATGCAATTTAGCAATAGCTTAGCAGAAATATGGAATTTAATTTCAAGAACAAATAAATATATAGATGAAACAGCACCATGGGTACTAGCAAAAGAAGAACAAACAGAAAAATTAGCATCTGTAATGTACCATTTAGCAGAAAATTTAAGAAAAATAGCTATAATGCTACAACCATTTATGCCAGAAACAGCAGAAAATATGTTAAAACAATTAGGAATTAATACTGCAAATTGGGACTCAATCTACAATTATGACAAAATACCAAACACCACAAAAGTAATAGAAAAAGGACAACCTTTATTCATGAGACTTAATATGGAAGAAGAAGTAGAATACATTAAGTCTCAAATGTCAAAATAATTTAATGGGGACGTTTCTAAATGGGGTATTTTACCCCACTGGGGACAGATCTATATTTTGAAATAAATAGGAGCAAAAGCATAAGGATGTGAAAAAAGTGCCAACTATTATTCTAGTCGAAGATAATGAATTAATATTAAACAGCTTAGCTTTTAGCTTAGTTCAAGAAGGCTATAATGTTCAAAAAGCTAAAAATGAAGAAGAAGCGTTTAAATTACTAAAAGAAAGCACAAATTTAGTAATTTTGGATATAACATTGCCAGATGGAAATGGATTTGAAATATGCAAGAAAATTAAAGAAAAAGTAGATATACCAATTATATTTTTAACTGCAAAGGATGAAGAAAAAGACATTGTATATGGACTAGAATTAGGTGCAGATGACTATGTTACAAAACCTTTTAGAACAAGAGAACTTATATCTAGAATAAAAACTGTTCTAAGAAGATATAATCAAGGAAAAGAAAAAAGTAACATAATAAAAGTTAAAGATGTAAGTATAAACATAGAGAAAGGTATTGCATACAAAAATGGAAAAGAATTAGAGCTTACAGCATTAGAATATAAAATTTTGTTAATGCTTTTTAATAATGCTGGAAATATTATAACAAGAGAGCAAATTTTAGATAAAATTTGGGATATTGCAGGAAATTTTGTAAATGATAATACTTTAACTGTTTATATAAAGAGAATAAGAGAAAAAATAGAAGATGATGCAGCAAATCCAACTATTATAAAAACCGTAAGAGGCATTGGGTATAGGGTTGGTGATAAATAATGACATTATTTAAAAAAGATAATATAACATTATTCTTACTAATTAGCATTATTATTATTTTAGTAGTAACAGTAATTTCAGTTATTTACTTAAATAATCAGGCTTATTTATATAAAAAGGCTTTATATAATTCATTGGGAGCAATTACAAATGTTTCTATTAAAGAAAATCCAGAAGCAGAAACTACTATTATAGAAGCTATAAAAAATATGGATAAATTCGATATAGAAGAAGGAAAAGAAATTCTTAAATTATATGGAATAAGCGAAGAAAATACAATAGGAATTGAAACAATAGACAAATTAGTAGAAACAAATAAAATAATTAATATAGGAATTATAATTTTTGGCTGCATATGCATTATTATCGTGTTTTTAATATATCTTTATTTAAGAGAAAAGAAAATTAAAAATATTACTAAATATTTAAAAGATTTACAAAATAACGAGTTTTCACTAAAAATAGAGGAAAATACAGAAGGGGAACTTAGTGAGCTGCAAAATCAAATTGTTAAAATTACTATGATGTTACAAAAGCAAAATGAAATAATGAAAAACGATAAAATAGAGCTAACAACGGCACTTTCGGACATTTCACATCAAATTAAAACACCACTTACTTCTATTAATATTATGATAGATATTTTAAAAGAACCAAATGTAGAGGAGAATGTTAAAAGAGAATATTTGTATGAGATAACAAAACAATTAAATTCTATAAATTGGCTAATTACTGTTTTGCTAAAACTATCTAGACTAGATTCAGGGACAGTAGAGTTTGAAAAGAAAGAAATTGATTTGACAAAATTAATAAATGAAGTAAAAGAAAAAATGGCAATTGCATTGGAAATTAAAAATCAAGTTTTAGAAGTAAATGTTCAAAATAACAGCAAAATGCTAGGAGACTATAACTGGACAAAAGAGGCAATTACCAATATTGTAAAAAACTGTATAGAACATACAGGAGAAAACAAAAAGATTTATATTTTTGTTACTGAGAATGCATTGTACTTGCAAATTGTAATTAAAGATGAGGGCGAAGGAATAGAACCAAAAGATTTGCCTAATATTTTTAATAGGTTTTATAAAGGAAAAGGTTCTAGCAAAGAGAGCTTTGGAATCGGGCTTGCTCTTGCTAAGACGATAATAGAAAAACAAGGTGGAGAAATAAAAGTAAAAAGCAAAATAGGACAAGGAACTGAATTTAGAATACAGATTTTTAAAGGTATTATTTAGTTTTCATTGGGGACGTTTCCAAATGGGGTATAATACCCCACTGGGGACACATCTGTATTTTGAAAAAAATGTAGACAATTTTGATTCTTTTGTATATAATGTTTATGTTAGATAGAACGAAAGAGGGAGTTGCATTAAAATGGCTGAAAACCGCATAGTTGTACACACACACACACACAGGTAATTTGTTAGAAAAATTAAATAGGAGAAATATATAGAGTATTAAGGCATATGGACTT
>CALXMH010000018.1 GCA_944389425.1 uncultured Clostridia bacterium | reverse complement strand
AAGTAATAAGAACATCAACATTAACAATAAGTAATATAGATACATTAAAACCAAAAGAGTTTACATCAGTAGCAACATCAACAAGTAATAGTATAACAATAAATGGAAGTACAACAGATCAAGAAGCAACACAAACAAGTAGCAGTAGTGAAATACTAGAATACTATTTTAGTATAAATAATGGAACAACATGGGTAAGTAATGAAAATAAAACAAGCACAAGCTACACATTCACAGGATTAACCCAAGGAACACCATATACAGTACAAATGAAAGCAGTAGATGAAGCCGGAAATGAGACAGTAGCAAAAGCAACAGAAATAATAACAACAAGCATAGCAGGAGAAGATAGCATAACAATAATACCAAGCTCAACAGGATGGACAAATAAAGATATAACAGTAACCGTAACATGGCCAAGCGATACAACAGGAGTAACAAAACAAATAAGTACAGATAATGGAGTGACATGGAAAACATATACAGGACCAGTAACAGTAAGTAGCAATTGTACAGTAAAAGCAAGATTAATAGATAGCACAAATCAAACTGGAACATCAGCCAGCTTAACAATAAGTAAAATAGACAAAACGCCACCAACAGCGCCAACAATAAGCGGAGGAAGCACAAATTATGCGACAAGTAGAACAATAAGTGTAAGTACAGTGCCAACAGAAAAAGAAAGTGGAATAGCATATTATGAATATTATTTAACAAATAATAGTGCAGTACCAACAAATAGTACAACAGCAACCGGAAAAGTAGGAACAACAGCAAATGAAAAGAGTAAAGTATTTAATACAAATTATGCAGGATATTATGTATATTTTAGAGCAATAGATAATGCAACAAACAAAGGAGCATGGTCAACAGCACAAAGATTATACATAGATATAAATAAACCAACAGTAACAGCAAAACAAAGTAGTGTAACAATAGAGAAAGGAGCTAACAATGATATAACTAATTATTTTATAATAAGTGCAAATGGTGATGCTGATATAACTAGTATAATATGCAAAGAAGAAAATATAGTAGTTAATAATACAAACATATTGGAAAAAGGAACACATACAATAAATTGTACAGTAATAAAATCTAATGGTCTATCAGAAACTACAAGTTTAACAATAATAGTAAATGCTCCAAAACCAGCATATACAGAAAAAAGCTGGACAACACCAGGAACATATACATGGACTGTACCAGAAGGAGTAACAAGAATACGTATAGCTGTATGTGGAGGACGGAGGTGGAGGAGCGTGCTCTCCAACAGGGTCCTCTGGAAAAGTATATGGAAATAATGGAGAAAGCTCAAACTTTGGAAATTTAATTATTTCAACTGGCGGAGCAGGAGGATATTCAGATTGGGGAGGAAGAGATGGAAAGAGAAAAGGATATCTTGGAGGGACTGCTGGTACGCCAAACGGAAAAGCAGGAGGAGGATCTACAAAAAATAGCACTCCTGATAATACTCGGATGGGGATTATCATTTACTTTAAGTACTGGTAATTATGGAACAGGAGGAGGTGCAAGTAGAAGTGTTGGAGCTTCTGGAGGTACAGGAGGATATAACTCAACATATGTAAACGTAGAAGAATTTAAAACTTATACAATAATAGTTGGTGCTGGACGGAAATGGAGAAACAGAAGATGACTATTATGGAACAGGACGTAATGGAACCTCAGGATTTGTTTTAATTGCTTATGGTGGAGACATATAAACAATTTGACAAAACATTTCACTTAATACTTGCTTTTTGGCAAAAAATAATGTATAGTTGATAAAGTAGAAAGTGATAATAAGCAGATGGGGTTTTGCCACTTGATTTTACGGTATGCCGTAGGAGAGGTGGTGATGTTTATGGTTAAAATGATAGTATTTATGATTATATTATTAATATTATCTTTAACATTAAACGTTGCCTTGACAGCAGTTCTGTATAAGAACTGGATTGATAAGCAACTACATAAATAAAAAAGAACTCACATCTGTTATTGGCTAAATAGGTGTGAGTTCAAAAACCTATATTGGGCAAAACCACGTTTGTGGAATTGTCATTTTCTACTATTATTATAATATACATGAACCCAAAAAGTCAATAAAAATAGTAGACAAATTTATTGATTTTGTATATAATAAGTATTAGAATATATATATATTAATTATTTAGTGCAATGTATGATTTATATATAAACAAAAGAAAGGAATTAAAGAAAATGATAACAAACGCTGAAAGCCGCATGGTTGTACACACACACACACACAGGTAGTATATTAGAGAAATTAAATAGGAGAAATATATAGACATATGAGACATATGAACTTAGCTATGTAGCTAGGTTTATGTGTCTTTTTGTTTTGCTTTTTTAGGTAGCCGCCCGAGAAGTTGATATATATTATTTCTTGCCTCACATGGCTTTGTGAGTGGGAGCATACGACGTACAACTTCCTCGGACTTCAAAATAATATATATCAACTTCTCGGGCTACTCTACAAGATTAAGGAAGGAGAAAGATATACATATGAAAGTAAATAATCGGAATAACATTAATAGCATTAATAATTACGATAATAGTTCTATTGATTTTAGCAGGAGTAACATTCAATACTCTAATGGGACAAGAAAGTATAATAAATAACGCAAAAGATGCAGTTGAAAAATACAATAATAGTGTAGTAAGTGAACAAGAGATGTTGAATAAAATAAGAGAATACATAAAAAACGATGGAAATGTAGAAGAAACTAACGGAATAACAATAAGTGTAGTACCAGATACAACAGGTGTGTCTAAAAAAGTAATAATTACAATAGCAGTAATTTCAGAAAATGGAATTAAGAATCTAAAATCAAATGCAGGAATAGACAAAATATACGCAGAAGGAACAAACGAAATATTAGAAACTTGTGAGATAACAAAAAATGGAACATATACTTTTTCAGTAGAAGATGAGAAAGGTCAAAAAGTAAGTAAAGATATATTAATAAATAATATATTAGAAGGAATAATATCAATTTCAGCTAGTGAAACTCAGTGGACAAAAAATGATGTGACGGTAACAGTAGAATGGCCTAATAATACAGGTGAATTAATTAAACAAATAAGTATAAATAATGGAGAAACATGGGATGAATATACAGGCCCAGTAGTTATAACAGAAAATTGTACAATAAAAGCAAGATTATTAGATAGTATAACTCAAACATATCTAGCAGAAAGCTTAACAATAAACAAAATAGATAAAACAGCTCCAACTGCACCAAGTATAGAAGGAGAAAGCACAAGTTATGTTGCAAGTACTACTATAAACGTAAGTAAAGAATCAATTGAAATAGGAAGTGGGGTAGCATATTATGAATACTATTTGGTAAATAATGGTGCAAAACCAACAAGTAGTACAATAGCAACAGGCAAGATTGGAAACACGGCAAATGAAAAGAGTAAAACATTTAGTACAAATTATGAAGGAGATTATATTTATTTTAGAGCAGTGGATAAAGTAGGAAATATAGGAGAATGGTCAAATTCTCAAAGATTATGGATAGATATAAATAAACCAATTATTAGGGGAGGAAGTATTTCAAAAGTATATGATGGAACTGCTTTAATACCAAATTTTGATATAGATGCAAATGGACCAGCAAAAATTGTGAGCGTAGAAATTATACCAGAAGGAGGAAGAACAGAAGTAGGATCTTCGGAGGTAACATGTACAGTTACAAAAGAAACAGGAATTTCTGCTAGTTTGACAGTTACAGTAACAATAACTCCACAACCAATTAGTCCAGATGACCCAGATCCTAGCGAACCAACATCTCCTGATCCAGATTTTCCAAATCCCTATTCTCCATAAAAAATCATATAATTTGAGACTAGAAAAAAGCGATTTTGTAATTAATCAAAATCGCTTTTTCTAAGGGTAATTATTTCTTAATTTTTAGGCATCTTATAAATAAATGGGTCGTATAGACATCACTTCCTTTTCTAATTTTTTATAAATATTTAAGAACTATTATGTTTAGGTATAAAAACAAATACTTATAAGCATCAACCTCCTCCTTAATTTAATTTTTTAGTATAAGTATATATTAATTAATTATCGTAATCTTCTATAAACATACCTCCTTTAAAAATTTAATATCATTACTTAATTTTCATTTTTTTATTACCTCCTCCCTTGTACATTCTTATTTTATACAAGACATATGTTTTCTCTGTGAACTATATTTGAAGTTTATATGTAAAAAAAATAAGAAATGTGATAAAATAGTAAAAAAATTAGGAGGATTTTATATGAAAATTTTAATAAAACATTGTAATTTAATATCAGTAGAGCCAGATAGAGAATTATATGAAAAGGATATAGATATTTTAATTGAAAATGATATTATTAAAAAAATTGATAAAAATATAAACGAAGATGCAGATAAAATAATAGATGCGATAAATAAAGTGGTTATGCCAGGATTAATTAACACACATGCACATATACCAATGAGTATTTTTAAAGAAAATTTAGATGGATATTCACTTCAAGAATGGTTAACACAAAAAATTTGGCCAGCAGAAGAAAAGCTAACAGATGAAGATATTTACAAAGCATCTATGATGTCTTTTAGAGAAATGATAAGAACTGGAACTACTACAATTGTAGATATGTACTTTATGCAAAACAATATAATTAAAGCGGCAGAAGAAACCAATGTAAGACTTGAACTTACTAGAACTTTAATGGATTCAGATGGGAATGGAGATAAAAAGCTAGAAGAACTTGAAAATTTAATAAAAGAGTTTCAAGGAAAAGAAGAAAATATTACAATAAATGTTGGAGCACATGCTTTATATACTTGTAGTGAATCATACCTTCCTAAAACAATAGAACTTGCTAAAAAATATAATTTAAATTTCCAAATACATTTTTGTGAAAATACACAAGAAGTTGAAGATATAAAAAAAGACTATAATGTAAAAAATCCAGCAGAAGTTCTAGAAAAATATTTAGGAAGCACAAATTCTATTTTAGCACATGCAGTAAAATTAACCGATACAGATATAGAAAAAATGAAAAAGTTAAATATAAGTATTTCACATTGTCCAATTAGTAATTTAAAACTTGGTTGTGGTATTGCAAGAATTAGCAAACTACTAGATGAAGGAATAAATGTAAGCCTAGGAACAGACGGACAAGGAAGCGGAAGCAGTTTAGATTTATTTGAAGTAATGAAATTTACAGCACTTTTGCAAAAAGGAATTAATGAAAATCCGAAGTTACTTCCTGCATATGAGATTATTAAAATGGCAACAATAAATGGAGCAAAAGCAATAAGAAAAGAACAAAAAATAGGGAGTATAAAGGAAGGGAAAAAAGCAGATATAATTATAATAGATATGGAAAATCCAGTTATTATGCCAATAAACGATATTTTTTCAGCAATAGTATACAATGTAAAGGGAACAGATGTAGATACAAGTATTATTAATGGAAAAATTGTAATGGAAAATAAAAAAATTAAGGTATAAGGTAATAAACCTCTTATGATATGCATAACAATTTATAAAGCTTATCATAGGAGGTTTTTTATGGTATTCTTGTTTAACAAAGCTAAAATCTATTCGTATTTAATTGCAGTTACAACAGTTGTTGTTTTATTTGTAGTTGCGTCTAATATAAATACAGAAGATTTGGCAATACAAGCATCTACTAATAATACAGAAAATACAATTAATACAGTTGTAAATGTAATAAATTGAATAAATTTCTTTTAAGAGGTAAAGATAATAATAAAGTCTTTTATTATTGGGGAGAAAACAAATGGCTTTTATAGGGATAATTACTTCTAATAAAAACGAAGAAGCTTTAAAAAAAGCGGTATTAAATATTTTAAAAAATAGCAATATAAAGCATAATGCTATAATAATAAATGAAGAAAACATAGAAAATATGAAAAATATTAAATTCAATAGCATAATTATGAACAAAGAAAATAATATTAAAGAAGATAAAAAACAAGTATTAAAGCAAATTCTAAAAAATACAAAGTATGTAGTAATAAATTCTGATATTTATACTAAATTAGATATGATAACAAACATTAATATTACAGTAATAACCTATGGCTATAATTTAAAAGCAACTGTTACGGCCTCAAGTATTAATGAAGAAAAAATATTATTATGTATACAAAGAAATATAAAGGTTGACAATAAAATAGATATTGAACCAAAAGAAATGTATGCAGAGATTATTGGAAATGACGTCTATATCACTATGGCAGCTAATATTATAAGGTTAATATATTAGAAAAAATTATGTAAAAATGTTACTTTTTTTAAAAAATATGCCATTTTATGTAGACAAAACCATTAAAATGTAGTATAATAGTGCATGAGGGGATTTGCGAAATCCCAAAATGGAGAACAATTATTAAATTAAGCTACAATGGATAAATTAATTAAGGGGGAAGAAAATGGATACAAATTATACAGACAATAACCACATTATATTAGTGGGAAAGGTTACAAGTGATAAAGTATTTAGTCATGAAGTTTATGGAGAAAGATTTTACATTTTTAAAATGGAAATTCCAAGATTAAGTGGAACATCAGACATAATACCAATTACTGTTTCTGAAAGATTATTAGTTTCAGAAGATTTAAAAGTAGGAGAAAAGGTTGTAGTTAAAGGTCAATTTAGATCATATAATACATATGTTGACAATAAAAACAGATTAATTCTTACAGTATTTGCAAAAGACCTTATAACAGAAAACAATTTTACAGAAGAACAAGAAGAATGGGAAAAACAAAATGTTTCTAATGAAGTTGTTTTAAATGGATATGTATGTAAACCACCAATTTATAGACAAACACCATTTAAAAGAGAAATTGCAGACTTATTGTTAGCAGTAAACAGAGCATATAATAAATCTGATTACATACCTTGTATTGCATGGGGAAGAAATGCTAGATTTTGTCAAAACATGGAAGTTGGTACTTGTGTAAAAATAGTTGGTAGAGTTCAATCTAGAATTTACGAGAAAAAACATGAAGATGGAACAGTTGAAGAAAGAGTAGCTTATGAAGTATCAATAGGAAGTATGGAAATAGTAAATGAAAATGGAGATAATGAAACAGAAGAAGTACCAGTAGAAAATCAAGAAGCAATTTAATAATGTAATGAATAAAAAAGTGACGACAAATCTTTCTAAGTTAAGTTTAGAAAGGTGTGTCGTCACTTTTTATGCTATTGACTTTATTTAATTCTTTCTATATAATTTATAAATAAAATAAATAAGAGGAGAAGTTATGAAATTAATTGAAAATATTAAAAACATAGCGAGAAGTAATATAAAAACAATTGTACTTCCAGAAGTAGAAGACGAGAGAGTTTTAAGAGCAGCAGTACAAGCAGAAAATGAGAAAATTGCTGACATTATATTAGTTGGAAATGAAAATAATGCAAACAAATTAGCAAATGAAAAGGGAATTAATATTTCTAAAATTAAGTTTATAGATATTGAAAAGTCTAATAAACTTTCACAATATGCAAAAAAATTATATGAACTAAGAAAACATAAAGGAATGACATTAGAAGAAGCTTGCATTAAAGTGTTAGACCCAGTATATTATGGAATGATGATGGTTAAATGCAATGATGCAGATGGGCTTGTTTCAGGAGCTGCTCATTCCACAGCTGATACTCTAAGACCAGCGCTTCAAATTATTAGAACAAAAGAGGGTCAAAAACTAGTTTCTGCATTCTTTTTAATGGATGTTCCAAATTGTGAATATGGTGAAAATGGAGTATTTATTTTTGCAGATTGTGCATTAAATGAGGAACCAGATAGTGAAACTTTAGCAGAAATTGCAGCAACTTCTGCCAGAACCTTTGAAAAACTAGTTCAAAAGGAATCTAGAATTGGTATGCTTTCATATTCTACACATGGAAGCAAAGTATCTGAACTTAGCCAAAAGGTTGTTAAGGCTACCGAAATTTTAAAAGAGAGATATCCAAATATTAAATCAGAAGGTGAATTACAAGTAGATGCTGCTATTGTCCCAGAAGTTGGAAGAACAAAAGCTAGTAAAAGCGATATAGCAGGAACTTGTAATACATTAATATTTCCAGACATTAATTCTGGGAATATTGGATATAAATTAGTACAAAAATTAGCAAAAGCAGAAGCATATGGACCAATATGTCAGGGAATTGCAAAGCCTGTAAATGATTTATCTAGGGGATGCAAGGTAGAGGATATAGTTGGAGTAATTGCAATAACTGCTGTTCAAGCACAGTAATTAAAATAAGTAATAAAGAAAGATGAGGAAGATTTAAGTGAAAAAGCATAAAGAAGCAATTTTTATGATAATGGCAATTATTTGTATAATAATATTTGGAACCGCTTTGGCACCAATTGAATTACAAAATGATACTTTTTATACAATTAAAATAGGACAGTACATACTAGAAAATGGTATTCCTGAATATGATCCATTTTCATGGCATGAATCATTGCCATATACATTTCCACATTGGTTATATGATGTAACAATAGGAACAATATATAATTTAGGAGGAATGTTTGGTGTATATTTATCAACTATTGGATTTACAGTTATATTAGCAATTGTATGGTTTTTAGTAAACTGCAAATTAACTAAAAATAAACTAACATCATTTATTTTATCATTGGCACTTATATACTTAATGTCGCCATACATAGCAGCAAGAGCACAGCTTGTAACTTTTACTATGTTTATATTAGAAGTATATTTTATAGAAAGATTTTTAACTACTAAAAAAATAAGATATGGAATAGGTCTTGCCATATTATCAACTATAATTGCTAATGTACATGCAGCCGTTTTTCCATTCTATTTTGTACTATTCTTACCATATATTGGAGAATATGTAATGGCAGCTATTGTGGAATTTCCAAATTATTTTAGAAAATTCAAATTACACAGAATCGATAAAAAATTAAGAAAAGGAAAAGTACCAGAGGATAAAAAAGCATTAGTAGAACAAAATGCAGAAGCACTTGAACAAAAAATAATAGATTCAGATAATAAAACAAAGAAAAGAAGAGACAATCCTTATAAATTAAAAGTAGTAAAAAATGAAAATATAAAATGGTTAATTCTTATTATGATAATTTGTGCATTAACAGGATTACTTACACCAATTGGAGATACACCATATACATATTTAATAAAAACAATGGAAGGTAATACTACAAGCAACATAAACGAACATTTACCACTAACACTAATACAATCTAAGCCACAATTATGCTTAATAGTATTATGTTTAGCAGTACTTATATTTACAGATGTAAAAATAAGACTAAAAGACTTATTCATGCTTGGAGGCCTATTACTATTAGCTTTAATGTCAAGAAGACAGTTATCAATGTTTGTATTAATGGGACTAACAATATTTAACACTTTTGTAGCATATCTTGCAAATAAATATGATAAAGAAGGGTGTCCAAAGTTTATACAACTATTACAAAAACCAATTGGAATATTAGCATTACTTTTATTGGTATTAGTAATGTGTATACCTTTTGTAAAACCGAAAATGAATGAAAAATTCATATCAGATACATCTTATCCAGTAGCCGCATGCGATTATATACTAGAAAATTTAGATGTAAACAATATAAAACTATATAACGAATATAATTATGGAAGTTACTTAATATATAGAGGAATACCAGTATTTATAGATTCAAGAGCAGACTTATATACTCCTGAATTTAATGGAGATGAAAATAGGGACATATTTACAGACTTTTTAAATGCATCCTCAGCTTCTGTAAATTATAATGATATATTTGAAAAATATGGTGTAACACATTTGCTAATATACAAAAACAGTAGAATGGATTCAGACATAAGCAAAGATGCAGCATACAACAAATTATACGAAGATAACAACTTTATATTATATGAAAAATTAACTGTATAAAAAATAAGAGGGGAATATGAAAAAAGAATACAAGAGATATATTATACTAGTTATTACAATAATAATACTTGTAATTGTGCAACAATGTATAAAAAATTACATAGTAGAAAATTATAAAGACAAAGGAAGCACCAGCTTAATAGAAGATATAGTAAATATAACATATGTAGAAAATACAGGTGGTGCTTGGGGAATTGCACAAGGTGATATTGCAACATTTATAATTACAAATATTCTAGTAATAGGAATTATAATAAGATTTATAGTAACACAAAAAGATAGAATAGGAATATTAACTCTTATATCACTAATTTTAATATTGTCTGGTGGGATAAGTAATTTTATAGATAGAATAGTTAGAGGATATGTAGTAGACTATATAGATATAACTCCATTATTTAATTTCCCAGTATTTAATATAGATGATGTAATAATTATAATAGGTTGGATATTATTTGTAGCATTAATAAGTATATCAACTATAAAATTAAGAAATGAAAAAGTAGAGGATAAAATTGAAAAAAATAATAGCAAATAACAAAATGCAAGGAAAAAGAATAGATAAAATTTTAAGTGAAATAGCAGAATTATCATCAAGGGCTACTGTACAAAGATTAATAGACGAAGAAAAAATACTAGTAAATAACAAAAAAGTAAAAGCCTCATACAAATTACAAGAAAATGATATAATAACAATAGAAGAGGAAGAAAAAAAATTATCAGAACTAAAACCACAAGAAATTCCACTAGATATAATTTATGAAGATAGTGACATAATAGTAATAAACAAACCAAAAGGAATGGTAGTACACCCAGGAAACGGAAATCCAGAAGGAACACTTGCAAATGCTGTAATGGCAAAATGCAAAGGAAGCTTATCTGGAATAGGAGGAGAAATAAGACCAGGAATTGTACATAGATTAGATAAAGATACATCTCGGAATAATAATAGTGGCTAAAAACGATAAAGCACATATAAATTTAAGTAATCAAATAAAAAACAGAGAAGTTAAAAAAACATACATAGCATTAGTAAGAGGAATAGTAAAAGAAAACGAAGCAACAATAAATATGCCAATAGGAAGAAGCAAAACAGATAGATTAAAAATGGCAGTAACAAAAGATGGAAAAGAAGCAATAACACATTTTAAAGTATTAAAAAGATACGATGGATTTACACTATTAGAAATAAAAATAGACACAGGAAGAACCCATCAAATAAGAGTACACTTAGCAGAAATTGGCTATCCAGTATTAGGTGATTATGTATATTCAAACGGAAAAAATCCATTTGGAATAGAAGGACAATGCTTACATGCAAAAAAATTAGAATTTAATCATCCAAGTACAGGTAAAAAAATGGTATTAGAAGCTCCAATACCTAAATATATAAAAAATATTATAGGAGAGGATTTATAAATAAAAATGGAAGAAATAAGACTACAAAAATATCTAGCAGAAGCCCGGAGTGGCATCTAGAAGAAAAGCAGAAGAATTAATTACAATAGGAATGGTAAGTGTAAATGGAAAAACTGTAACAGAATTAGGAATAAAAATAAATCCAAATAAAGATAAAGTAGAATATAAAGGAAAAGAAGTAAAAAGAGAAGAAGAAAAAGTATATATTTTACTAAACAAACCAATAGGATATGTAACAACTGCTAAAGACCAATTTTCAAGAGATACAGTTTTAGATTTAGTAAAAGTAAAACAGAGAATAGTACCAGTTCGGTAGGCTAGATATGTACACTTCTGGTGCTATTATATTAACAAATGATGGAGAATTTGTGTATAAAGTAACTCATCCAAAGCATGAAATTGAAAAAACATATAATGTAACAATAAGAGGAAATATAAATAGTGAAGAAATAGAAAACTTAAAAAATGGTGTAATAATAGATGGATACAAAA
Source organism: uncultured Clostridia bacterium (assembly GCA_944389425.1). Taxonomy (GTDB): domain Bacteria; phylum Bacillota; class Clostridia; order TANB77; family CAG-508; genus UMGS1864. Next base: position 10,199 of record CALXMH010000018.1, on the reverse strand, counting down.
CGAGCCAAGCAAAACTTAGAATATTAAAAACGGACAAAGAAAAAAACATAACAAGAGTAGAGATAATAATACATGAAGGAAGAAACAGACAAGTAAGAAAAATGTTTGAATCAGTAGGAAAAAAGGTAATAGCTCTTCACAGAAGTAAAATAGGACAAATTGGAGTTAAAGACTTAAAATTAGGAAATTGGAGATATTTAACCGAAAAAGAGATAAAATCATTAAATGAATAGTAATAGACAAACAAAAACTATTGTGATAAAATAATATTTAAATTTAGAAGAGTTTAAATAAAATTATTTAAACAAGGAGGAATTATTATGGTAGAAGATATAGAAATAAAAACTACTGTATCACCTTTTGCAGTAAGAGAAGGTGAATTAAAAGTATTCGATGGATACGACAAATATGTTTCAATGAATCAAATAGTACATAGAATAAATATAGGACATATAAATGATATTCATTTTAAAATAATGGAACTAGTAAATGAATTTGAATTTATAACATCAAGGCAATTATTCCAAATGCTACAAACATTAAAAATAGATGTAGCATCACAAGATAAATTAAATAACAAACTAGAACAATTAGTAAAATGCAAAATATTAACAAGATATTACTTTACAACAGAAGAAGGGAATTGCATATACAGAATATACTGCTTAGAAAAAATGGGCAAATATTTATTAAATTCAAGGGGAATAGAATGTAAATGGCAACCAACGGATAATACAAAACCAGTAGCATTAATAAAGAAAAGACTGGCAGGAAACCAAGCATTAATAGCATATCTAAGAAAAGTAAATGCATTTGACTCATATACAGTAAAACCACAATTAAGAGCAAAACAAACAGGAAAAACATTTAAAGCAACAGGTGGTAGCATAAAACTTACTAAAAACGGAAAGTCATTAGACTTTTTATTTGAAGTAATAAGAAGAGAAGAAGACTGGCAAGAAAGACTAGTAGAAAAAATGAAACTATACAAAGACTTTTATGAAAACTTTGTAACAATGGATGGTGGATTCGAAAGAGTACCACAACTAATATTCATATGTGAAGACGACAAACACATGGTAGAAACATTCAAAGAAATAGTAAAAAATAAACTAGAACTACCAAAAATAAAACTATACTTCACAACAGACCTAAAACAAAATGCAGAAACTCTATCAACATCCCTAACCGAATTCAAACTAGACGAATCAACTGGAAAATACAAAATGCAAACAGGGGAGATTAAGTTATTGGGGTAGATAAAAAACAACTCTAACTTTTTAGTTAGAGTTGTTTTTTATATCAAATGATATTGCATTTTCGTTATCAAATAGATGGTCTAAATCTGTGTTGTCTGTTTGAATTGGGTCAATTTCTTCATAGTCTGAGTCAAATGAAACAGATTTATAATTAAATTTCTTTTTAGTATTACTTTTGTGTTCATCACTGCTGTACATTCCTGGTGTAAATTTTGAGAAGTTAAATGTTTTGCCATAGTGAGGTTCTTTGTATTTTGATTGTAAGAAATCTAATTTACCTTCATTTGCTACAAATCTACCATTTAATTGTTTTGCTTTATATGCACAGTTTTTAAACTTAATAGATTGTAGTTTACTAGCTTTCATGTTGGCAGTCCAGCCATATTCAATATTAGATTTTTTTGAATCATATTTTCCTTTATCCGTTTCATATGCATTGCCCCATTTCCATTCTCTCTTTTGTCCAAAATCTTTTTCCCAGTAAGCATTATCTTCTGGATCGCCGTCTCCGAATACTACTTTGTTTGAGCAGTTGTTAAGTATTGTTTGTTTGAAGTTTGCTTTTTGGCTATCTCCTTCTAGTTGAGCAATGTTTTGAGCTGATAGTATTGTTGCAACTCTGTATTTTCTGTATACTGTAAATATTGGTTCTGTTGCTGAGCAGATGAAATTGTAAAAATCATCTATGTATAGGAAATGTGGTATTCTTGTTTTATCATTTCCTGGTCTTGTAAGTACAGAGTGTTCCATTAGTAGCAAGAAGAATAGTCCAAATGCTTTGTGAACTCTTGCTCCTAAATCTCCACGTCTTGTGCAAAGTACTGTAACTTCACCGTTTTTTAAAGCATTATCAAAATTTATGTTATTTGTTCTGTTACACAATATATTCTTTACTCCTGGATGACGTAATAAGCTATCTAATTGGCTTATAGTAGGAGCTATATTTTTCTCCATTTCAGTACGCCCAGAAGAACCATTGTAAAAGTTCCTTTTCATAAATGCAAGTTGAATACCATATTTTTCTTCAAATTCTGGTATTTGCTTTATTTCCTCACACATGTCTTCTATTAAATCAAAATCATTAAGCATTTTAAATAAATCTTCTAAGTTTGGAAGAACACCATCGTTTTTGTATGGATAATATTCTTTTAATAAAATACTTAAATTTTCAACAACTTGTGAAGAAATATTTTCAGCACGTGTATCTTCTGCTATGTCAAAAGAAGATGCTGTTGACATTCCTCTTAAAATTGATGAAATAATTAATGCAACTTTAATAGGGTCATCGTAAACAAATGGGTTTAGACCAATAGATGTTAAGCTTTCTGGGTCTATATAATTTACTGGAATATTATAATTTTTAGCAACATCTACAATCGTTTTTGCTTCTGAGGCATCTGGTGCCATGTATGTTAAACCTAAATCTTTGTATACTAACTCGCCAGAATCATTATATAATAATTTATGCATATATGCTTTATATAATTTTTCTTTACCTTGAATAGGAGTAATCATATTCAAAGAAAAGTTTTTATTAATATAATCATTATCATATGGACAATGTAATGTTGCAATACCAGTTTTTAATGCAGTAAATCCCATTTCCTTAGAAATTTCCTTTAAAGAAAATTTCTTTTCTATATCTTGTGCCATCATAGGAGCAAATACTAATGCAGTTTTACCTGTACCTGCAATACCAATAACTAATGTAGATTCAAACCTTTTGCTTTCTGGAATTTTAATAGTTTTTCCAGATTCTTTATCTTTACAAAGTGCAACTTCGCAAGTAAGTGGACCTGCATCCTCAGTAGCAGGAGATAAATCTATTCCACCATAATCTGCAATAGAATCTTTTATATCTTTACTATCATTTACATCTATAAATATCTTTTTAAAGAAAGGATATACAGTTGCAAGTGGTAAATAAAGTGCTAATGAAGTAAACGCAGGACCAACAAGTTCTGGGAAGTCTGTTACAATTTCAGAATAGTTTGGTACTAGCATAAATAAAAACCATAGCAATCTATTTGAAAAACTTACAAACATTGATAATATTAAAATATATAATGCTATACAGTATAAATCAAAAAAAGCTACTTTTGTAGGGTCACTTTTTGCAAACTTTGATGAACCTGAAAATAAAAAAGCAAATATAGGACAGGCAAAAGCCAAAGTATATGCAATTGGTCCCCAATATGAATTAGAAACACCTGTAAAACACAAGAATAATAACTCTACAACTCTATCTACAACAAGATAAACAGTTATAAGAGTTAATATATATGTAAAAAATGTATTTCTATCTGTACCTAAAAATTTTAAAAATTTATCAAATATTTTCACAAATAATTCACCGCTTTCAATTTTATTTAGTAAATATTCATACACTTATATTATCCTATAAAAACGCTAAAAAAACAAGAGTTTTATCGAATTTTGTGCAAAAAAATTGAATAATTCTTACTAATTATATATTTAAAAATAAGAATGTTTAAAAATTCAAATGAATATTATAGAAAAAATATATAAATAGAGGATAATATAAATGCGAAGGAAAAGAAATTTTAAAAAAGAAAGTTTTATGCAAGGTGTACTTGCAATAATGGTATCACAAGTTCTAATAAAAATATTAGGCTTAATATATAAATTATACCTTACAAATAAAGAAGGGTTTGGAGATGCCGGGAATGCCATATATAGTAGTGGATTTCAAATTTATGCATTACTTCTTACACTATCATCAATTGGTGTACCAAATGCAATAGCAAAATTAGTGTCAGAAAGATTAGCAGTAGGAGATAGTAAAGGAGCACACAGAATTTTTAAAGTAGCATTTGCAACATTTTCGGTAATTGGAGGTCTAGGAACATCAATTTTATTTTATGGAGCAAAGTATATATCTAATGTTGTACTTCAAATACCAGAAGCAGAATATACATTAGTGGCATTGTCTCCATCTATATTTTTTGTTTCAATATCATCGGTAGTAAGAGGATATTTTAATGGCAGACAAAATATGAAAGCAACAGCAAATTCACAAACAATTGAACAAATTTTTAAAACAACATTAACAATAATAATAGTAGCAATAATAGGTGTTTGGTCATCTTCCAATACTGTACTTATGGCAGCAGGAGCAAATCTGGCAACAACATTATCAACATTTTTAAGTTTTGCATATTTATATTTATATTATGGAGAGAAAAAGGCGGAAATTGCACAAGACATAAAATTAAGCAAAAATTACAAACAATATAGAATAAAAACAATAATAAAAACAATACTATCGGTATCAATACCAATTCTATTAAGCTCACTTATGGCAGTAATAACAAAGAATATAGATGCTATGACAGTTGTAGCTGGACTTAAAACATTTATGTCTGAGGCATCTGCAAAATTACAATATGGTATATTAGCTGGAAAAGTGGATATACTAACAGCACTACCATTGTCATTTAATATAGCTTTTGCAACAGCACTAGTACCTGCAATTGCATCAGCAAGAGCAATTGGAGACATGGAAAATGCAAGAAAAAGGACATTATTTTCTTTACTTATAACAATACTTATAGGACTTCCATGTACAATTGGAATGTTTATATTTGCTGACCCTATACTTAATTTGTTATTTCCAAATGCAAGCAGTGGAACATTATTATTACAAATAAGTTCACTAACAATAATATTTACAGTACTTATTCAAACTATTAATGGAGCATTGCAAGGATTAGGAAAAATATTAATTCCAGTAATTTCACTAGGAATAGGGGTAGCAGTAAAATTAATACTTAATTTAATACTTATAAAAATTCCATATTTAGGAGTATATGGCGCAGCAATAGCAACAGCTGTGTGCAATATAATATCATTTATAATAGGATTTTCGGTTCTTGTAAAAAATATGAAATTAGAAATAGATTTTGGAAAATTTATAATAAAACCAATTATGGCTACATTTATGATGGCAATTTGCTCATATTACGTTTTTGAAAATCTAAAAAATATAACTACACAAAGTGTAACAACTATAATTTCATTAATAACAGCAGTAATAATTTATTTAATTTCTTTAATTGCACTTAGAATATTAACAAAGGAAGAATTTTACATGTTGCCAGCAGGAGAAAAAATCCACAAAACCTTGAATAGACTGGGATTTAGCAAATAACATAAAAGGACAAAAAACATGAAAAATTGTGACGAAAAATCTGCAACCTTACAGGGAAAAAGGATTGAAGAAAAAATAATTTTAAAATTAAGAAGGATTTTCTATTAATATGGCGAATAATTTGTAATATAATAGATAAAATCTATATAACAAAATATTTTAGGAGGTAGTTTAAATGAACAAAGCTGAATTAATCGCAGCAATAGCTGCTCAAACAAACGAAACAAAGAAAAGTGCAGAAGCAACAGTTAACGCATTTGTTGATGTTGTAACAGAAGCATTAGTTAAAGGAGACAAAGTTCAATTAGTTGGATTTGGTTCTTTCGAAGTAAGAAAAAGAGCAGCAAGAAAAGGAAGAAATCCACAAACTAAGGAAGAAATAAAAATACCTGCTTCAAAAGCACCTGTATTTAAAGCTGGTAAAGCATTAAAAGATTTAGTAAACAAAAAATAAGAATTGATATATTATATGAATTCATATAAAAAAGATATAAGTTTTTCACTTATATCTTTTTTACTATTTAACTTTCTTAAATAAATCATTAGGTTCACAATCTAAAATTTCGCAAAATTTTTCTATATTATCATATTTTATAGACCTTGTTTTATTAGAAACAATATTATTAAAATTAGTATAACTCATATCTAATTGATTAAATAACCAATACTTTGATTTCTTTTTTGCTTTCAAGAGTTCTAAAACATTTAACTGTAACATATAAAAATTACCTCCAAAAATATTATATCTATATTTTATATGAGATATTCCTATTGCGTAACTCATTTAAAAATTATATAATTATTCCGTGAGACAAATGAAATAAAAAGACAGGACATAAAAAGTCATCTAAAAGGGGGAATAATAAGTGGAAAACAATATAAGAAAAATAAGGCAAGAAAAGGGAATAACAATAGAGGAGTTAGCAAATTTAGCAAACACCTCAAAGGCATATTTATATCACTTAGAAAATGGAACAAGAAAAAATCCATCATACGAAATAATGAAAAGTATATCAACGAGTTTAGAAAAAGATATAATGGAAGTTTTTATTTTATAAAAAAAATAAAAAAAGTATTGACAAGTATTAATATAGAGTAGTATAATAAGACTTGTCAGTTGGAACATGCAGATGTGGCGAAACTGGCAGACGCACAGGACTTAAAATCCTGCGGGACTTAAACTCCCGTGCCGGTTCGATTCCGGCCATCTGCACCAATGACGTATCTGTTCGAACTAACAGATAGAAAAAATCATTCAAGTAGTTGGATGATTTTTTTCTTTGCCCAAAAAACATCATCCAATATTCTAAAAAGAAAGGATGGTGCTTGAAATGAAGATAATTAAAAAAGAATTACGATTTGAGGAAAACTTAAAGAAAAGATTAGAATTTATATGTGATTTCTCAAAGGTTACTCCTACTTTTGTTAATGGTAGCATAAGAAAAATTGAGAAAACCAATATTTCTTATATTGAGCCACATAGAGTAATAGTAAAAGATACTACATTTCTCGTCTTTAACTATTCTAATGATGTTTATATATCCAATCTGACAAAAAAGATAAAATTATCAGAATTAGAAGATTATATAAACAGCATAAAATAGCCAAAAAGTTTGACATTTCTGAAAATCGTGATATAATACTGACAAGAAATTAATTATGTTTACTCGTTAGGAGCTGATAATATGTTTGGGGTTTATTTCAATAAAATATATTGTATTACAGATATAGTCAAGAGATGTCAAGAATAACTTGTGTGTATTCTTTGATGTCTCTTTTTTGTTAGGAGGTTTATAAATTGGTTGAGGAAAAGAAAAAGTGTGGTTTATATATGAGGGTTTCTACTGAAGACCAAGTACGTGAAGGCTTTAGTCTTCCAGAACAAAAAGAACGATTAGAAGCTTATTGTAAGTTTAAGGGTTATGAAATTATAGATTATTATCAAGATGCTGGAATAAGTGCAAAAACAGGTAATTATAGACCAGAGTTTGAAAGGTTAAAAGAAGATATTAAATCTAAAAAGATAAATACAATTATTTCTTTAAAATTAGATAGATTTACAAGAAGTATTTATGATTGGGAAGAACTTATTACATTTTTAGATGAAAATGATGCTTATATAGATTGTGTTAATGACGATATAAATACAACTACCGCAAATGGTAAGATGATTTCAAGGCTTTTAGTAAGTGTAAGTCAAAACGAAATTGAAAGAACTAGTGAGAGAACAAAAATAGGCTTAGCAGGTGCAATAAAACAAGGTCATATTCCTCATATTGCTCCTTTAGGCTATAAACATGAAAATAAAACTCTTGTAATTGATTATTCTACGAAAGATGTTGTTGTTAGAATATTTGATTTATACTATAATGGCTATTCTTATCAGAAAATAAGTACATTATTTAATGAAGAAAAAGTTTTAGGTAAAAATAACTGGAGAGATTCAACAATACAAAATATTCTTCAAAATGAAATATATAAGGGAGATTTTGTTCACGGAAAGAGAACTAAAACCCCTACTTATTACGAAAATGTTGTAGAACCTATTATCTCTAAAGAAATGTGGGAAGATTGCCAAGTTCAAAAAAAGAAAAACTCAAGGAGCTTTCAAAGAACACTAACCTATTTATATTTACAGAAATTAAAATGTCCTAAATGTAATCGTATTTTAGGTGGTAAAGCTACTACTAAGAAAAATGGAACCCCATACTTCTACTATTATTGTAATGATTGTAAAATATCCGTTAAAGAAAATGCTATAAATGAATACTTTAATCAATTTATAAATGAATTAGTAGAATATGATTCTGTTGTAAATCAATTCTTTTTGCCAATGATAAGACAAAGATTTGATGAGCCTAGAGATAAACTAAAATCAGAACTTGACGAACAAAATGCAAAACTTGAACGAATTAGAAAAGCTTATATTAATGGAGCATTTGATTTAGATATATATAATAATGAAACTTCTATTGTAGAAAAAGCCATAAGTAAGTTAAAAGAAGAATTAGAAGCTACAGATTGTGCAGAAGAATTACGATTTACTCCAAAAGATATATTATTAAAACGAGATATTGATTTTCTTAATAGAATGATGATGAATAAGCAATATGAAGAAAGAACAAGAACATGGAAAGATTATACTCGTGAAGAACAAGCTGAACTTATAATGAAATATGTTGATGAAATAAAACTAGCTCTTATAGGAAATGAAGTAATTGTAAATGAAATTAATTTTAGAGATTCTATTTGTAAACCATGTCAGGAGTTATATGATAACGGATATATTGATACAACTAAACCTATGTTACTAGGGAATGTATTAGGAAGTGTTAGATTTAGTAACTATTTGCCAGAGAAAGAATTTGGAGAAATAATAATGAGATTACAGCAATATTATGATGTTCATTTTACAGAGGCAACATATTATTTGCAAAAGCAGATGTTTTGCTTTGATTTTGCTGATAATAAAGCTATTGTTAGAGTATTCCCATTAGAAGACTATTATAAATTAGATCCAGATAATAAAATGGAAGAGTATCGATTTGGAATAATTTATATAGATGGAGATGATGAAATCCATGTGGAAGATATCAAAAATGTAGAATCCTACTTCAATGCAATACCAGATGATAGTGAAACAACTATTACTTATAAGAAAGATGAGCCAGTAGAAATTGTTGTGAAGCCAGTTAAATTCTCCAAAGAAGACACTAAATAATTGTTGCAACTATGGGCTATGTTGCAACAATCAAATTAACGTGGCACGTTTTGTTTTTACAAAGTAAAAATGAAAGTGTCGATAGTTAATTTGAATAAATTTTATCCCTTTGGGAGAAAATTTATTGCCTCGCAGAGCCCCCGAGTTTTGATAGTATGTCAAAACTCATAGGGGGTTAGGACTTATGACAGAGTCAAAGTCCTGTGCTTCGAAGCAAATTCAAGGAGGTACTTTTTATGGAACAAGAATTAGCATATTCTTTTCACTTGGGTAGTGATAAAAACAAAAGTAAAGTGGCTAAAAGAACAGCTAAAGGAAACGTATCTGGTACTACTTCTCTATCTAATAATGCTATACAAAATGCAAATGACTTATCTAGAGTTAATAAGCATAATTTAAGAGATTATGATAATAAAAGAGAATTAATTACTACTATATATGGAACTAACGATATTGTAGAAGATGTTAAGCAAGTATATATAGATGAATTTGAAGAATCTCGTATTGAGTTTAATAATAAGCAGACTAGAAATGATAGAAAAATAAATAATTACTTTGAAAAAGCTTGTACATTACAGAATGATATTGCCTGTGAAATTATAATAGAACTCGGAGATATGGACTTTTGGCAGGACAAAGATGATGAATATAGATTCAAAATGATTGATGTATATAATGAGCAAATTCAAGACTTAAATAAAATAGTTCCAAACTTTAAAGTGGCTAATGCAACAATACATTTTGATGAAACATCTCCTCACATGCATGTTGTTGGTATACCAGTAATTGATAATTGTAAAAAAGGTATGAAAAAACAAGTTGGTAAATCTAAAGTATTTACCAAAGAATCATTAACTGTTATTCAAGACAAAATGAGAAATGCTTGTATCAAGTCATACAACAAGTTTTATGGTGTTGATAGCAGACTAAAAACTAAACAAAAAGGTAGAAATAAAGATATTCATGTTAAAGAAATGGATGGTTATAGAGAATTAAAAAAAGAGCAAGAGAAGAATGCAAAAAAACTTAAAGAAGCTAATAACAAGAG
>CALXMH010000017.1 GCA_944389425.1 uncultured Clostridia bacterium | reverse complement strand
ATAGATATTTTAATTGAGAATAATTGCTCAATTTTATTTGAGAATTTTTGTTAAATTTTACTTGACAATTTACAAAATCAAGTAAAGATAAATGCAAATACATGTGGCTCGCTTCTCCGTCTGCCCGCGACTATAACGACTTGATGTACGTGGACTATGACGGCGGCGTGCGCAACTACGGCTATAGCGGCAGCAACACGGGGTTCCGTCCGCTAGTTTGTCTAAAATCTGGAATCCAATTGGAGAAACAAAATGATGGAACATATTTAATCAAGTAGAAACTGATAACCGGACACTTTTGAGCAAAACCATGAGTGGCAATGGATACAGATGCAAAAAATGCGTCCGAAATTGATGAAAAGCTGGAAGAAAAGACAAATCTTCCAGCTTTTACCATGTAAAATGCATGACAAAAAAGAATATCATGTATTCTAAAAAATATGTAAGAGGCAATATCAGATGTCATAGAGTAGAAAATTAAATTTTAGTTTAAAGTTAACAGTGTTGTAATAGCATTGGTTGAATATAGTAAGACCAATGCTAAAAAGAGAATAGAGCCTAACATAAGAGCCAGATTTGTATCTACGAGTATCACGTATTTTTAGATGATAATGATGTTTGTTTTAAAAAATTTAGAAAAAGTACTTGAAATTTTTTGTTGATTATAATATGCTAACATAAAAGCATTCCTCCTTTGTATGGATTTTGTCAAATTAATTATATAAGAAGGGATGCTTTTTTTCAATATATGAATAGAAAGAGCGAGAATGAAGAATAAAGCAAATAAAAAATGAGACAAGTAATATGTCTAATTTCACATTTTAAAAAAAGTGTCCGGATGTCAGAGTAGAAAATTTTAAAGAAAGGAACTTGGAAAAGGGGACGTTTCTCTTTTCCAAGTTGTACAAAACCTTTTTGTAGACTAGCCCCGTAAGATTAATATATATTAATCTTACGGGACGGCTTATTTATATAGTATAAAATAATATATATAGTTCAGTCCAATTCTACGCAGGTCGAAAAATGTCAAGATTTGCGATGAAAAGTAGGCTTTTGTGTGATGAAAAGTAGGCTTTTGGGTATTTACTTTTTTAGATTTGTGTTGTAAAATAAAAATGTATTAAATCTATGTACAACTTTTAGGTACGACATAATTAATCAGGCAATTTCTGCCAGAGCTATCAATTATTAAAATTAAAACAAAGTAAATAGGTGGTGATATTTATACTGTGGGACGAGTAATTGCAAAAGTATTGCTTTTGCTAAATAAACAATGTAAAATAGGAGGTAGAAGGATAAAGTGACAGTTGCAGAAACAGGAAAAAGTGAGTTAGTACCAAAGAATGATATAATTTTTAAGAATCTATTTTCCAAAATAGGGAATGAGGATATGCTAAAAGAATTATTAGAAGAAATTATAAAGATAAAAATAAAAGAAATAGAAGTGCAAAAAGAAGTGGAATTAAGCAAAATGAAGAAAGAAGAAAAGTATGGTAAGTTAGATTTAAGAGTAATAATAAATAAAAATGCGATAGTAATAATAGAAATGCAAATGGAAAATAATTGCGATATGGAAAAAAGAGCAATGTATTATGCAAGCAAAATAGTAGGAAGTAGCCTGTGCATAGGAGAAACATATGACAAAATAAAAGATATATATGTAATAAGTATATTAAATTATGAAATGACAAGATTAAATAAATATTGCTCAGATACAGTAACAGTAGAGAATGAATATAGAAATTATGAAATGATAAAAGGAATAAAATATTATTTTATAGAGTTACCAAAGTTCAAGAAGCAAATACAAGTGCTAGAGACAAAGCTAGAACAATGGTTAGCGTTTATAGATTATGAGAATAAGGAGATGGTTAAAGTGGCAATAGAAAAAAATGAACTAGTAAAAAAGGCACAAAAGGATTATGAATACCTAACAGGAGATGCAGCAACAAGGAGATTGCAAGAATTAAGAGAAAAAGCAATATTAGATGAAAATTCAGCATATGCAACAGGGAAAAAACGCGGAATAAAAGAAGGAGAAGTGCGTGGAGAAGCACGAGGCGAAGCTCGTGGAAAGAGGCAAGAGAAAATTAAAATAGCAATTGAAATGATGAAAAATAATATTAAAAAAGAAGTTATTGAAAAATGTACAGGGTTGGATAAAGAAGAATTGAATAAATTATTTTTGCAAAAGGTTTAATAAAGGCGAAAAAATTATATATAAGAAAAAAGATCGATTATGATAACAATTAATTAAATTTTTACATACTGCAAATTTGAAATAAAAAACACTTTGAATTTAGAAATAAGTTCAATGTGTTTTTTTATTGTGATTTTTAGCAACATTCCAAACTTGACTTTTATGCTATTTAAAGGTAAAATATATATGTTGAAAAGGAGATTAAAATGCTAAGTAGTAGAAAAATTTTAGATAAGATAACTTCTAAAACAAAGATATATTTATTTATTATATTAATATTATTAGTTTTATTATGTGTGTATGAGCAAAAGTATATTATTCCAGCAATTATTATATATATAATTTTACTTGTTTATACTTTTTGGGCAAATGGTAGAAAGAAAGATGAGTTTTTTAAGCATTTACAGGAACTTACTTTTGATGTGGACTCTGCTGCTAAGAGTACTTTAATTAATTCACCTTTCCCACTTATAATTGTAGAGACTGATGGAAATATCGTTTGGAAAAATAATAAGTTTGTTAAGGAATTTATTAATATAAATATTAATACTTATTTGGAAGATATAATAAAAGAAATTAAGCAAGATATTATAAATAATGGAACAAAGTCAATTGAAAAACAAATTGATATACAAGATAAAACTTATAAAGTTATAGGGGAATATGTTAAAAATAAAGAAGATAAAAATGGAGAAAAAATTTATACAACTACACTTTATTTTATTGACAATACAAACGAAAAAGAGATAACAAAAAAATATCAAGATTCTAAAACTTGTGTGGGAATTATTATAATAGATAATTATGAAGAATTAGCACAAAGAATTTCTGAACAAGAATTACCACAAGTGATTGCAGCAGTTGAAAAAGAAATTTATGAATGGACAGGTAATATTGATGGTTTAACTATTAAAAAAGATAGAGATACTTTTGTGTGCTTATTTGAAAAGAAATATTTAGAACAAATTGAAAATGAAAAATTTAATATATTAGATACAATAAAAAAGATTGATACTAGTGAAAAAATGACAATAACTCTAAGTATTGCAGTTTCAGCAGAGGGAAATACAAATTCAGATAAGTATAAAGCTGCATTATCAGCAATGGATATTGCACTTGGTAGAGGTGGAGACCAAGCTGTTATTAAAAAAGATGGCAATTTTGTATTCTATGGTGGAAGAAGCCAAGAGGTAGAGAAAAGAACAAAAGTTAAAGCAAGAATTATTGCTCATGCTTTAGAAGAGCTTATTTTAGAGGCTAAAAATGTAATGATAATGGGACATGAAAATGGCGATATAGATGCAATGGGAGCAAGTCTTGGAATGTATAGATTAGCTAAGACTCTAGGTAAAGAAACATATATTGTAAGCCAAACAGCAGATATAACACTTGCTGGTTTTATAGAGAGCTTGAAAAAAGAACCAGAATATCAAGTGGCTATTATAGATAAAAATGAGGCTATGGCAAAAATTACGCCAGAAACACTACTTATTGTAGTAGATACTCATAAAAAGAATTTTGTGGAAGTCCCAGAATTATTAGATGAAACTGAAAAAATAGTAATAATAGATCATCATAGAAAAAGCACAGATGCTATTGGAAATGTGTCATTGGTATTTCATGAAGTGTATGCATCTTCTGCGTCTGAATTAGTTATAGAAATATTACAATATTCAAAAGAAGAAATTAATTTAACCGATTTAGAAATTGAAGCATTATATGGTGGAATAATGGTAGATACAAAAGATTTTACATTTAAAACAGGTGTAAGAACTTTTGAAGCAGCAGCTTATTTAAGAAAACTAGGCGTAGATATTATAAAAGTTAAAAAAATATTCCAAATGGACCTAGAAAATTATAATATAATTGCTGGTATTGTTAAAAATACCGAACTAATAAATGGAACAATAGGAATAGCTGTATATGAAGAAAAAAATAAAAATGCAGGATTAATTTGTGCAAAAGCGGCTGATGAATTATTAAAAATAAGTGATATTACGGCATCATTTGTAATAGGTAATGATGGAACTAAAACATGTATAAGTGGTCGTTCAGTTGGTGATATAAATGTTCAAGTAATATTAGAAAAAATGGGCGGAGGAGGACACATTACAGTTGCAGGAGCCCAATTAGAAGAATTATCATTAGAAGAAGCAAAAGAACTTGTTATAAAAAATATTAAGGAATATTTGGAAAATGAGTAAAATGCCAATAGGCAAGAAGTGGAGGAAAAATGAAGGTTATATTATTAGAAGATATAAAAGGTGTAGGGAAAAAAGATGAAGTTATAAATGCTAGTGACGGGTATGCAAGAAATTTTTTATTCCCTAAAAAACTTGCAGTCCCAGCAGATAATGGTAATATGAGCAGATTAAATGCAAAGAAAGCATCAGAAGCTCATAAAAAAGAATTGGAAATTAAAGCAGCTAAAGAATTGGCAACTAAATTAGATAAAATAGAATTATTAATTAAAGTAAAAGCAGGAGAAAATGGTAAAATATTTGGAGGAGTTACAAATAAAGAAATTTCCGAAGAACTAAAAAAAGTGCATAAGATTGAAATAGATAAAAAGAAAATTGTTCTAAAAGAAAACATTAAAAATTTAGGAAGATTTAATGTAGATGTAAGATTATATGAAGGTATAGTTTCAAAATTAACAGTAATAATAGAGGCATTATAATCTAAATAAAAAAGGAGAAAGCAAATGGAACTAGGTAAAATACCACCACATGATATAGAAGCAGAGCAAGCAGTTTTAGGAAGTATGTTAACAGATAAAGATGCTGTTATATCTGCAATAGAATTATTAGACGCTGATGACTTTTATAGAGAAGACCATAAAGCCATATATGAAGCAATAACTAATCTTTATAATAGGGCAGAACCAATAGATATAATAACTGTAAAATCAGAACTTACAGCAAATGGAAAACTAGAAAGTGTAGGGGGACTAGAATATTTAGGAAATTTACCTGAAAAGGTACCAACAACTGCCAATGCAGAACAATATATTAAAATTGTAGAAGAAAAAGCAGTACTTAGAAATTTAATAAAAACAGCAAATGAAATAATTACACTTGGATATGCACAAGAAGAAGATGTAGATGACATAATGGAAATGACAGAAAAAAAGGTGTTTGATATTTTAAAAACAAGAAATCAAAAAGGTTATACACCAATAAGGGACGTACTAGTAGAAACATTTGCAGAAATAGAAAGACTATATAATCAAAAAGGATTAGTTACTGGTATTCCAACAGGATTTATAGAACTAGACTACAAAACAGCAGGACTTCATAATTCAGATTTAGTGCTAGTAGCTGCAAGACCTGCTATGGGTAAATCTGCATTTGTAATAAATATAGCTGCAAATGCAGCTATAAAAGCAAAAGTACCAGTAGTAATTTTTAATTTAGAAATGTCAAAAGAACAGGTCGCAAATAGAATTCTATGTAGTGAAGCTATGGTAGATAGTCAAAAAGTAAGAACTGGTAAAATAGAAGAAGAGGATTGGGGCAAGCTTGCATCAGCATTAGGACCAATTTCAGAGGCTCCAATATATATAGATGATACACCAGGTATTTCTATTGCTGAAATACGAGCAAAGTGCAGAAAATTAAAACTGGAAAAAGATATTGGACTTGTTATAATAGACTATTTACAATTAGTAACAGCAAGTGGAAAGAAAAATGCGAGCCGTGAACAAGAAATTTCTGAAATTAGTAGGTCTTTAAAAATACTAGCAAAAGAACTTGATGTTCCAGTTATAGCATTATCTCAATTATCTAGGGCACCAGAACAAAGAAAAGATGACCATAGACCAATGCTTTCAGATTTAAGAGAATCAGGAGCAATAGAGCAAGATGCTGACATAGTAATGTTTTTATATAGAGATGATTACTACAATGAAAATTCAGAAGAGAAAAATATAGCAGAAGTAATAATTGCAAAACATAGAGGAGGTTCAACAGGTACTGTAAAATTAGCATGGCTTGGAGATTATACAAAGTTTGCTAATTTAGAAAGAAGGTACGAAGAATAATGTCAGATTTAAAAAATAAAGTATTAAATACAATAAAAAAACATAAATTAATAAATGAAAACGATAAAATAGTAGTTCGGGGTTTCTGGCGGCCCGGACTCTATTTGCCTTTTAGATGTATTAAGAATAATAAAAAAGGAAAAAATATATAACATAGAAATAGTGGCAGCACATGTAAATCACATGCTAAGAGAAAATGCTAAATTAGATGAGGAATATGTAAAAAACTATTGCGAAACAAATAATATAAAATTATTTGTAAAAGAAATATCAATAAAAGAAATTGCAAAAAATAAAAAAACTGGATTAGAAGAAACAGGAAGGGAAGAAAGATATAATTTTTTTGAAGAAGTAGCAAAAGAAGTAAATGCAAATAAAATTGCAATAGCACATAATAGTAATGATAATGCAGAAACTATTATAATGAATTTACTAAGAGGAAGCGGAATATCTGGACTTAAAGGAATTGAACCTAAAAGAGAAGAAAAATATATAAGACCAATAATTGAATGCACAAGAGAAGAAATAGAAGAATATTGCAAAGAAAATAAAATTAATCCACGAATTGATGAAAGCAATTTTGATAATATATATACAAGAAATAAAATTAGAAATATATGTATTCCATATATAAAAAAAGAATTTAATCCTAATATAATAAATACATTAAATAGATTATCAGAAACAGTAAGAGATGAGGAAAATTATATATTATCAAAAACAGAAGAGAGCTATAATTCAATTGTAATTTATGAAAATGATAAAGAAATAGCATTAAATTTAAAGCTTTTTGTAAATTTAGAAAAAGTAATAAAAAGAAGAATAATTTTATATACTATTAATAAATTACAAGGAAACTGTTTAGGAATACAAAAAATAAATGTTGAAGACATTGTAGAAATGTGTGAAAAAAATGTCGGAAATAAGTATTTAATGCCAAATAAAAATATAAAAGTGATGGTTAAAAATAAAAAAATATACTTTGTGACTAAATAATATTGCATTATAAAATTAAATATGCTATATTTTAGAGTGAAGTGCTTTTGCACAAATAAGGAGGAAGAAAATTTGAGAAATGGATTAAAAACATTAGCTATGTGGCTAATAATAGGAATTATATTTATGGTAGTATTAGTTTCTATCATAGATAATGGGGATAATAAATTAAGTTATTCAGATTTACTTATGAAAATAGAAGCAGGAGAAGTATCTGAAATAGAAATTCAAGCAGATGGTAAAAAAGCATTAGTAACTTTAAATGGAGTATCAGGACAAAAGGTTACAAACATTCCAAATATGCAAAGCTTTATGGATTTTGCACAAGATGAGCTTGCAGCAGGAAGCTTTAAATTAGAAGAAAAATCACAATCTTTTGCAGTTACATTACTTGGACTTTTATCACCATTTGGATTACTTATAATATTTTTAATATTCTGGTTTTTATTTTTAAATGGCTCTGCACAAAATGGAAATAAAACAATGTCATTTGGTAAAAGCAAAGCTAGATTAGTAGTAAATAACGATAAAAATAAAGTGACATTTGCAGATGTAGCAGGTGTAGATGAAGAAAAGGAAGAACTACAAGAAATAGTAGAATTTTTAAAATCACCAAAGAAATTTACAGACATGGGAGCTAGAATTCCAAAAGGTGTTTTATTAGTAGGACATCCAGGAACAGGTAAAACATTACTTGCAAAAGCAGTTGCGGGAGAAGCAGGAGTACCATTTTTTATAATAAGTGGTTCTGATTTCGTAGAAATGTTTGTTGGTGTTGGTGCATCAAGAGTTAGAGACTTATTTGAACAAGCCAAAAAAAGTGCACCATGTATTATATTCATAGACGAAATAGATGCAGTTGGTCGTCAAAGAGGAGCAGGTCTTGGTGGAGGACATGATGAAAGAGAACAAACATTAAACCAATTACTAGTTGAAATGGACGGATTTGGTTCAAATGAAGGTGTAATAGTGTTAGCTGCAACAAATAGACCAGATGTACTAGATAAAGCATTATTAAGACCAGGAAGATTTGATAGACAAATAGTAGTATCAGCACCAGATGTTAAAGCAAGAGAACAGATACTAGAAGTACATGCTAAAAGAAAAAGAATTGCAGATGATGTAGATTTAAGAACAATTGCAAAAAATACATCAGGATTTTCAGGAGCAGACCTAGAAAATGTATTAAATGAAGCTGCACTTCTTGCTGCAAGAAGAAATCAAAAAGAAATAAACATGCAAGATATAGAAGACGCAATGATAAAAGTAACAATGGGGCCTGAAAAGAAAACAAGAGTAAGAAGCGATAAAGAACAAAAATTAGTAGCATATCATGAGGCAGGTCACGCTGTGGTAAGTAGATTTTTACCAACACAAGACGCAGTTCATCAAATATCAATAGTACCAAGAGGTATGGCTGGTGGTTATACTATGTATAGACCAACAGAAGATAAATCTTTTATGTCAAAATCTGAAATGGAAGAAACAATTGTATCTTTACTTGGAGGAAGAGTCGCAGAAGCATTAATTTTAGATGATATTTCAACTGGTGCAAGTAATGATATAGAAAGAGCATCAAAAATTGCAAGAGAGATGGTAACTAAATATGGTATGAGCGAAAGACTAGGAACAATAGTATTTGGATCAGGTCAAGAAGAGGTGTTCTTAGGTAGAGATTTTGCTCAACAAAGAAATTTCAGCGAAGAAACAGCAGGTATAATAGATGAAGAAGTTAAGAAAATTATAGATAAAGCTTACAATATTGCAAGACAAATTTTAAATGAAAATATAGAAAAACTTCATATAGTTGCAAACATATTACTTGAAAAAGAAAAAATTGATGGCGAAGAATTTGAAGCAATTTTTGAAAATAATTAAAATGAAATGCCCTAAATTTTTATTTAGGGCATTTTTTGATATATGAAACCTTTTCCAGCAAAAGTGAGTATTTAAAGTGTAGGGGGTAACAAAATGTACAAAACATATGCTACAAAAAACGAATACATTGAATATATGTTAGAAAAATATGCAGATATGGTATACAGACTAGCCATTTCTAGAACTCGCGATAAAGATAATGGCGAAGATGTTTTCCAAGAAGTATTTTTAAGACTTAGTAAAAATTTACCAGATTTTGAAAGCGAAGAGCATGAAAAAGCTTGGCTTATTAGAGTTACCATTAATTGTAGCAAAAATTTATTAAATTCAAAGTGGAACAGATGTGTAGATTCATTAGAAACTGAATTAACAGAAGAAGATATTAAAATGGATAGCATATATTATGATGTTTTGCGTTTACCCCAAAAATATCGTACGGTAATACATTTATTTTACTATGAAAATTTACCAATTAAAGAGATAAGCAGAATTTTAAATACAAAAGAAACAACAATAAAAACATGGCTTTTAAGGGCAAGGAAAAAATTGAAAAATATGCTAGAAGGAGGGGAAGATGATGACTAACAAAGAAAAGTATATAAAATCAATAGATAAGTTAAAAGCAGATGAGTATTTAAAAAGAAGTGTTTTAAGTAAAATACAAGAAAAACCAAAAAAATCGTTTTACTTTAAACTAGCAAATGTAGCAATAATAATGATTTTTGTAATATCTTGTACATTTTTAATTGCTGAAAATAATAATAAAAATAATTTTGCAAATTCTATATACAAAAATCAACCAATTGCAAAAATGAATTCAAAAATTAAATCTGTTGAAAATGAAGAAAATTTAAAAAGCATTTTATCAGTAGCACAAGAAACAAGTATTATTAATGATCAATATTATGAAGCTACCACAGATTCTTTAATAGCTAATCAAGCAGAGGTAAGAAAATCTGAGAACGAATTTTCAAAAACAAATTTGCAAGAAGATGGTATAGATGAAGCAGATATTGTAAAAACAGATGGAAATTATATATATTATTCTGGGATAAACAATAGAGTAGTTATAGTAGATGCAAACTTAAACCAAGTAGCGGAAATTAAACTAGAAGAAGATGGCACTGGTTATGGCGGGGTACAAGAAATATATGTAAATGGAAATAAATTAATTGTTATTACTCAAAAACAAACAGCCATATATAGCACAGAAATTATAAATTCAGATGCTATTAGTTATAATATTCCGCAAGCATTAACAAAAGTAAGACTATACAATGTAGAGGATAAGTCAAATGTAGTAAAAGAAAGAGAACTAGAATTAGAGGGCAACTATGTATCTTCTAGAATGATTGATGAAAATGTTTATATAATTACAAGTCGAACAATAGATACTGATAGTGAAAATTTGAGGCCAACATATAAAGATTCAATTGCAGGAAATACAGAAAAACTTGTAAATTATGAGGATATGTATTATATTGAAAATGAAAATATTAAACAATATTTAAATATTGCTGGATTTAATGTAAACAAAAATGAAGAAGTAAAGGTTCAAAGTTTTTTAGGAATTGGAGATACAGTGTATGCAAATGAAAATAATTTATATGTAGCAGGTACTAAATACGAATTTGATGAAAATGCAGAAGCAATTATGAGGCAGGCTAAAACAAAGACACAAGTATGTAAATTTAAATTAATAGATTCACAAGTTGAGTTTAAAGAATTTGTAGAATTAGAGGGAACAATTATAAATCAATTTGCTATGGATGAACAAGATGGATATTTAAGAATTGCAACAACAAGCTCAGAAAATAATACAACTTCAAATAATATATTTGTGCTTGATGCAAGATTACAAGAAGTTGGTAAGTTAACCAATATTGCAGAAGGTGAGAGAATATATTCTGTAAGATATATAGATAATAAAGCATATATGGTAACATATGAAGAGGTAGATCCATTATTTGTAATAGATTTATCAAATCCTAATAGTCCTCAAATTTTAGGAAAACTAAAAATTCCAGGATATAGTACTTATCTTCATCCATATGATGAGACACATTTAATTGGAATTGGTGAGGAAACTACTGTGTTAGAAAATGGAGATACAGATGTTTTAGGACTTAAAATTTCTTTATATGATGTAAGTGATGTTAATTCTCCAAAAGAAACATCTAAATTTGTAATAGAGGGAGATAACGTTTATACAGAAGCATTGCATAATCACAAAGCATTGTTATTTATAAAGGAAAAAGGTATTTTAGCTTTTCCTATGTCTATAAGTACTGGACCAAAGTCGGCTTTTTATGGAACTGAAATTTTAACAGTGGACTTGGAAAATGGTGTGCAGGAGAAGGGGAGAATTGCATCTGATGAAACTGGTAGTGATTACAAAAAGTATATAGATAGGGTAATTTATATAGGAGAGAATTTGTATAATATTTCAAAGTCTGGAATAGTGGCAAATAATATGGAGACATTAGAGCAAACTGGAAGAGTAGATTTTTAGTCTACTCTTCTGTTTTCTCTATCTCCTCTGCATAGTTTATCGTATTCTTTACATTTTATTTTATATTCCATTTGGGCAGTTAAGTATTTATAATACATGCAGGCTTGTTCATATTGCATAACAGGGTTAAACATAGGATCCATATCTGAATAGCCACTAAAATCCATATTTTTTTCCATTTTGTTGTACCTCCTTTGTTTAATATATGAGAATTTTAGGAAATATATGATTTGTAGTAGACAAATTGCAAGCTTTTGTATATAATGTTTGCATGAGATAAACAGAAGAAGGAGTGCTTGGGTATGAATAGAATCGCTGGAAGCCGCATGGTTGTACACACACACACACACAGGTAATATATTAATTAAGATTAAAAAAATGAATATATAGATAGAAGACATATAAGACTTAGTAAAAGTGGCTAAGTCTATATGTCTTTTTGTTTTGTTTTTAAAAGTAGCCGCCCTCGGAATTCATATATATTATTTCTTGCCTCACATGGCTTCGCGGGTAAAAGCGTACGACGTACAACTTCCTCGGACTTCAAAATAATATATATGAACTCCGAGGGCTACTCTACAAAATTGAAGAAGGAGTGAAAACATATGAAAAGAAATAAGCGGAATAACGTTGATAGCACTAATAATAACAATAATAGTGCTACTAATACTAGCAGGAGTAGCCTTAGCTACTTTAACAGGCCAAGGAAATATAATAGGAAATGCAGGGAATGCAGTAGGAAAGTATAATAATAGCGTAACAGCTGAACAGCAATTATTAAACGAAATAGAGAAACATTTTCAAAATTATTTAGAAGAACATACAGAATCAACAGAGCCAGAAATAGTAGATAGTACAGATATAGCAAATAATCCGGAGAAACACTTTGGAGGATATGTAACAAATTACACAACACCAAGTGGAGACCCAGATGTACAATGGAGAATATTCTATGCAGATGAAAGCAATATATATTTAATAGCAAGTGATTATATACATTATGATTATATTCCATCATCAGAAAATTACTCTGTAGATATTGGTAACACAGATTATAAGATATCATGTGGAGGGGCTATAATACAAGATTACACAGGCTCAGTAGATATAGCTGATGAGAGAATAAAGAAATGGATAAGTTATGTAAATGAATATCAAAATAGAACCCAGACCAATATACAACAAGTAGCATTTATGTTAGATATAGATATATGGAGCATAAAATATGCAAATGATTATGCTTCATATGCAGTAGGAGCACCAACAATAGAATTATGGTGTGCATCATATAAGAAAACACACCCAGAAGAATATGTGGTCTGGACAGTGAAAGATACATATGGATATTCAATAGGAGAGCAAACGCCTACTAGTAGTGAAGTTAGCTATACTAGTTTGGTGAATGGAACCGACAATTATAATGAATTATATCATATAACAAAGACAGATAAGGCAGAAAACATGTGGATTGCTTCACCATCTTCCTTTGGTAGTTATAGTGTATATCGAATAAGTAGTTTCGGAAGTTTATCTAGTGGCAATAGAACTGAACTTGTTAACGTGGGACTTCGACCAATTGTTTGCTTAAATTCTGATACTAACTTAGAAAAGATAAGCAATACAGAATATAGAATAATTGAAAACTCTGATAACCGGATACTTTTGAGCAAAGCCGTGAGTGTAAATGGATACAGATGCAAAAAATCCGTCCAAAATTGATGAAAAGCTGGAAGATAAGATAAATCTTCCAGCTTTTACCATATAAAATGCATGACAAAAAAGTCATAAAGCAGATAAAGCTCGAAAAATGTCTGAATTTGCGATGAAAAATGGGGTAGAATATATTTACTTTTGTAGAATTATATAGTAAAATAAATGCATATTAATTTCAAAATGCAACTTAGAGAAGACAGAATTAATCGATGGCATATCAGCCGATTTTATCAATTGGATTATAAAAATAATAACAGGAGGTGATTTTTATACTGTGGGACGAGTATTTGTGAAAGTATTGATATTGGTGGCAATTTAAGTTACAATGGAGGTAGAGTAATAATATGGAACAAGAAGAAAAAATTAGTAAACCAAAGAGTGATGTAATATTTAAGAATTTATTTTCAAAAGTTGGAAATGAGGATTTGCTAAAAGAATTTTTAGAAGAAATACTAGGGATGAAAATAAATAAAATAGAGATACAAAAAGAAGTAGAAGTAAGTAAAAGTCATGAAAAAGAGAAATGTGGAAGATTGGATTTAAGAGTGAAAATAAATGAAAACATAATAGTAATAATAGAAATGCAATTAGAAGATAAGTGTAAAATGGATAAAAGAGCAATGTATTATGCAAGCAAAATAATGGCAAGTAGTTTAGAAAGTGGACAAACGTATAATCAAATAAAAAATATGTATGTAATAAGTATATTAGACTATAACATGCTAGAAACAGAGGAATATAATACAGATACAGTAATAGTAGATAGTAAATATAGAAAGTATGTAGTAATAGATGGAATAAAATTCTACTTTATAGAATTACCAAAGTTTAGAGAACAAGTAAAAGTACCAAAGACAAAATTAGAAGAGTGGTTAACATTTATAGATTATGAGGATAGGGAGATGTTGAAAATGGCAATAGCACAAAACAAATTAGTAGCAAAAGCACAAAAAGAATATGAGTATTTAACAGGAGATGAAGCAACAAAGAGATGGCAATTTTTAAGAGAAAAGGCAATACTAGATGAAAGAGCAGCTTTTATTAATGGCAAAAAAGAAACCGCAAAGGCAATGATGAAGGATAAAGTAAAAAGAGAGCTTATTGAAAAGTATACAGGGTTAGATAGAAAAGAATTAGAAGAAATTTACAAAAAGGAAGTAAGCGTGAGATAAGTATAAATTAATATTTTATTTATCAAGATTAGATAAAAAGTGTGAAAAAGAAACAAATAAAAACTGGAAGGACTACCTTCCAGTTTTTACCATGTAAAATTTCCAATCTATTATATTGCTAAAAACAAGCAATGTGATATAATATTAAAAACAAAGAGAAGGGGGATTTTAATGAAGAAGTATGTTGTGGGTATATTTATTTTAATTTCCATATTATTAATTGGTAATGTTTCAAATGCTGCTTCTGATTTTTCGCTAACACAGATGGATTTTGATGTTACTTTAAATGAAGATGGTAGTATGAATGTAATTGAGACTTGGAATATTTATGTTCATGGTACTACTAATACTTTGTTTAAAACATTTGAACTAGATGCTTCAAAGTATTCAGGTATAACAGATGTAGAGGTTTGCCAGATTGATAGGAATGGAGATAAGATAGAGTTTAGAGAGAAAAATGAGGAAGTTTTGCATGTTGATAAGAATTGTTATTATGCACTTGTTAATTCTAGTGGCAAGTTTGAAATTGCATGGGGAATAAATGAAAAGATTGGAACTAAGACTTATCAGATTAGTTATAAAGTAGAGGATTGTATTAAAAAGTACAATGATATTTCAGAGCTATATTGGAAGTTTGTAGGTAATGATTTTTCTATGGATATTGAAAGTGTTACTGGTACTATACATATTCCAAATACTTCAAATGATAAATCTACTATAAGAGCATGGGCACATGGACCTTTAAATGGAAATATAAGTATAGATTCTGCAAAAGAGGTAAGTTTTGAGGTTGAGTATTTAGATAAAGGCAATTTTGTAGAAGTAAGACTTGCAATGCCAAATGAGGCTTTTTCAGGCATTACTAATGCATTAAATACAAATAGATTAGATACAATATTAACAGAAGAGACATATTTAGCAGATGAGGCAAATAGGGCAAGAGAAGATGCAAGAAAACAATTAGAAAGAAGAGAAAAAATAGCAGATTTAATAAAATTAATAGTACCAATAACTGGGGTTATTTTAACATTATATTTTTTAACTAGAATAAATAAATACGAGAAAATAATAAAAGAAAATAAAAGAATAAAACCAGAGATTTCTGGCAAGTATTATAGAGAAATTCCAAATGAAGATGCCACACCAGCAGAGGCTGCTTTTTTATATTATTATGGTGGAAGCGGAATTAATAATAATTTGCCAAAGGTTTTGTCTAGTACAATGTTACATTTGGCTTTGAAAAAATATATTAAATTTGAAATTGTAGATACAAAAAAGAAAAAAGAGCAAATTAGTGTAACTATAATTAAAAAAGATGATTCTGAACTTAAAAAAGACGAAAAAGAGATATTGTCATTATTAAAACGTATTCCGAAAGACAAAGATACATTTAATATGAAAGAATTAGAACAATATGCCAAAAAGCATTATTCTGTATTTTTAGGTAAATTAGACAAAATAGATGACATAGTAAAAGATGAATTAGAAAAAGAGGAAAAATATAACTCTAAGTCTTACGAAAAGAAAATGAACTGGATTGCAAAAGCAGGAGCATATGCTGCAATTACAATTATATTTAGCATTGCCTTTTTTGCAGCAAATTTAGCTATTGGATTATGCTTCTTTATAACAGGTATAGCATGCGTAATATACAGTATAGTTGCATCAACAAGATTTTCTGGCTTAACACAAAAAGGAATGAATGAAAAAGAAGCTTGGAAAGGTCTTAAAAGATACATGGAAGATTATTCTATGCTAGACGAAAGAGAAGTACCAGAACTTGTAATTTGGGAAAAATATTTGGTTTATGCAACAGCTTTTGGAATTGCAGATAAAGTATTAGAACAACTAAAAGTTAAATACCCAGAACTTGCAAACGGAACATATACAGATGGTGTATATTTAGGAATTATGTATTACCATGGAATAAATACTGCATTAATAAGTAGTATAAATCATTCTGTAAAAACAGCCTATAGCACAGGTGTTAGTCAAAGAGCAACTTCATATGATTATTCTAATAGCTCATCAGGAGGTGGCTTTGGAGGAGGATTCTCCGGAGGAGGCGGATTTTCTGGTGGTGGCGGAGGCCGGAGGACGGTCGGAGGAGGTCGCTAATTGTTAGAAAAAGCAAGGAAAAGTGAGAAAAATGGAGATATAAAGAGGATTTTAATAATTAAACAATTCACAAAATAGTCAAAAAATGTTATTGAAAGTATATCCAATGTATACAAAATTTGAAAATGTTTAAAATATATAGTATAATTATAGATGTTGCACCAATAAAAACAAGATAAAAAAGGAGAGTGTATATATATTTTAAACAAGCGTATAAAATATTATACGAAAGAAATGTGCAAACTATTAAGTATATTATTATTTAGCTTTATAATAGTAATATCAGTATTATTTATTAAATATAAACCAGCATATATAGTAACATTTGCAGGCGAAAATTTAGGATATGTAAATAATAAAAATGAAATAAATAATGCAATAAAAGATTACGTAAATAATACAGAAGGATGTATAGCATATATAGATATAGAAGAAACACCAGAATATGAATTTAAATTCATAGATAATACTGTTCAAACAAACGAAGAAGAGGTGCTACTTAAAGTAAAAGATAGCTCAGTAATAACATATAGAATGTTTGCAATAAAATTAAATGGTGAAACAAAAGATTATGTAGAAAGTTTAGAAGAAGCAGAAACTGTTGTTGCCTCTATGAAAGAACAATATGAAGATGAAATAGAGGTAGACTTAACAATAGAAGAAACATATGCAGAAGAGTTGCCAGAACTTGTAGAAATTGAAACAGCCAAAGCAGAAATTGGAGAGGTATTAGATTCGAAAGTTCAAGAGAAAAAAGAAGCAGAAGCAGCAGCTAAAAAAGCAGCTTCAACAAAATATACAACTAGCAGAGGAGTAAATGCAACAAGAATATCAACATCAAAAGTTAGTTTAGACGGATTATCTTTAATAGAACCAATAAGTGGTACTATATCATCAAAATTCGCATCAAGAAGCTCTGTAAGAAGTAGTGCGCATAAAGGACTAGATATAGCTGCACCAAAAGGTACAAAAATTAAAGCAGCAGCTAGTGGTACAGTAACACATTCACAAACAGATAGCTTGCTTGGTAAATTTGTAATTATATCACATGGTAATGGTATAGTAACATGTTATGCACATTGTAGTGCATTATATGTAAAAGTAGGGGATACTGTAAATCAAGGTGACGTAATTGCAGCAGTTGGTTCAACAGGTAACTCAACAGGTAACCACTTACATTTAGAAATAAGAAAAGATGGAGTGGCATTAAACCCACAATATTATTTATATAATTAAAAAAGTAAGATGTAATTATTTTTATAGTTACATCTTATTTTTATATATTTTCTTAATTTTTTTCATATATATTGAATATTTAATTTTTGTTATGATAAAATTATAGCAAAAAGG
This sequence comes from uncultured Clostridia bacterium, assembly GCA_944389425.1. Classification (GTDB taxonomy): domain Bacteria; phylum Bacillota; class Clostridia; order TANB77; family CAG-508; genus UMGS1864. Next base: position 10,338 of record CALXMH010000017.1, on the reverse strand, counting down.
GGTGAATGTACAAATGCTAAAATTAGAAAATGTTTCAAAATTTTATTATAACAAAGGTATTATAGCATCTGGATTTACCAAGGTAAATGTAGAATTAAAAATTGGAGAATTTGTTGCAATTATAGGTGAATCAGGAAGTGGAAAAAGTACACTCTTAAATGTAATATCAGGACTAGATAGCTATGAAGAAGGCGAAATGTATGTAAATGGAAAAGAAACTAGCCATTATCAAGAAAAAGATTTTGAAGAATATAGAAGAAAATATATAGCAAATATTTTTCAAGAATTTAATTTAATAAATAGCTATACAGTGTACCAAAATGTGGAATTAGTTTTATTATTAAATGGATATAAAAAACATAAAATTAAGAAAAAAATATTAGATATCATAGATAAAGTAGGACTTACAAAGTTTAAAAATACAAAAGTATCTAAATTATCTGGTGGGCAAAAGCAAAGAGTAGCAATAGCAAGAGCAATGGTTAAGGATACTCCAATTATAGTAGCAGATGAGCCAACAGGAAATTTGGATTCAGAATCTGCAAAAGAGATTATAGAATTACTTAAAAAAGTTGCAAAAGATAAATTAGTAGTTGTTGTTACACATAATATTGAACAAATAGAAGATGTTGCAACACGTATAATAAAAATGCATGATGGAAGAATAGTTCAGAATATAGAAAAAAAGAAAATAAAAGAAGAACCTGAAATTACAGAAAGTAAATATCACAATATAACATTATTTAATAAATACAGATTAGGAGTAAGAAATACATTTAATATAGCATCTAAATTTTTGCTACTATTTGCAGTATTTTTCTTTTTAAGTGCATCAATATTAACAGAATATGCAAGTTTTCAAATGTCAGAGGCAAATACTGCCGATGAAGGTTATAGCATAGCATTTAGAGATTTATCTGAAAACAGAATAATAATAAATAAAAAAGATAGAACATATTTTACAAATGAGGACTACGAGAAAATAAAACAGCTACCAAATATAGATTATATAGTAGAAGATGATATTTTTATAGACGAACAAGTACCAATATATAAAGACGATATGAGCCTTTATGGTAATTTGTTAGATATAAATAATTTTAGAGGTGATATAAATTATGGAAGAATGCCTGAAAATGATAGTGAAATAATTGTGAGAATAAACGAAGAGCATTTTTATATTACAAATAGATTAGAAGAATTATTAAATAAAACATTTTCATTGCAAGGCATAGGTGGTAATTACAATAATGAATCTACAAAAGATTTAATAGTAGTAGGAGTTCAAACATATAAAAATGCAGGACATTATGATTGTGAATTTTATGTTTCAAAGAATCTACTAAATGAATTAAGAAACGATGTAAATAAGAGCTATAGCAATATTAAGGTTTTATTAAACAACAAGTATGTGCAATACACAGTAGAACCAAATGACAATGTGCCAGAAGGAAAAGCAATAGTAGATGATGAATTTAAGTATCAATTTAGATATAACAGAATAAGAAATCAACCAATAGAAATATCTTTAAATAATATTTACTATGAAGAAGTACTAAATTTAAGCATATCAAATACATATACAAAATCAAATTTAAAAAGACTATTAGGTTTAAATGAATATGATAGTAACAGGAACAAGATATTTGTAAATACAGAAGATTATAATAAACTATTTAATAAACCATCTTATCAATCTAGTGTATATGTAAAAGATGTAGAAACAATAGATGAAACAATGAATGATTTACAAAACTTAGGAATAAATCCTAAAAAAGTTACAGACTTTAAAGTAAATCAAGGTGAAGCCTCTTTAAGAATTATAAAAATTATAAAAGTAATAGTTACAATTATACTTATTATAGTATTATTCTTTATTTCTTATTTAATTATTAAAATAATACTAAAATCAAGAAATGTATATTATGCAACACTTAGAATGCTTGGAGCTACATATAAAAATGTAAGAAGAATATTAGATATAGAATTATTTATAAATTCTACACTATCATATATTGTGCTACTATTATTTATACACTTAGTAAAAACAAATGTAATACATTTAGAATATATAGCACAAATAACAGAATATATAGGATTAATAGAATATGTATTAATGTATTTAGTATTAATATTAATTTCAAAATTAATATCTAGAAAATTTGCAAAAAAATTATTCAAAAATACAACAATAAATACATATAATGAGGAGGTGTAGAATATATGGTAAAATTAGAAAAAGTAAATAAATATTTTAATAGAAGAAGAAAAAACGAAATTCATATTATTAACAATGCCTCATTAGAATTTGAAAATAAAGGTTTAGTTGCAATACTTGGGCAATCTGGAAGCGGAAAAACTACACTCCTAAATGCAATTGGAGGACTAGATAAAGTAAACAAAGGAAAAATTTATATAAATGGAAAGAAAATAACTAAAAGAAGAGCAGGTAGAGTAGACAAAATAAGAAATTTAAATATAGGCTACATATTTCAAGATTATAAACTAATAGAAAACATGTCTGTATTTCAAAATATTGCAATTAGTTTAAGAATGATAGGGTTAAAAAACAAAAAAGAAATTCGAAAAAGAGTAGACTATGTTTTAGAAGCTGTAAATATGTATAGATACAGAAATAGACCAGCAGCAATGTTATCTGGTGGTGAAAAACAAAGAGTTGCAATAGCAAGAGCAATTGTAAAAAATCCAAGCATAGTAATTGCAGATGAACCAACAGGAAATCTAGATAGCAAAAACTCTCTTGAAATAATGAACATAATAAAAGCAATATCAAAAGAAAAATTAGTAATACTTGTAACACATGAAGTAGATTTGGCAAACTTTTATGCAACAAGAATAGTAGAAGTGCAAGATGGAAAAATAGTAAAAGACTATAAAAATGAAACAAAAGAATCATTAGAATATAGATTAGATAATAAAATTTATTTAAAAGATTTCAAAGAAATAAACAATATAAATACAGAAAAAATAAACCTAAATTTATTTTCAGATGAAACCAGCAGTGATAAAATAGATGTAAAATTAGTAATTAAAAATGGAAATATATTTATCCAAGCAGAAAATAGAAAAGTAGAAGTAGTAGATGATAATTCTGCAATAGAATTAATAAATGATCATTATAAAAAGATAGACAAAAGTATATATGAAAAATATAAATATAATTTAGATGAAGTAATAGATAAGAAATATAAAGTAAGATATAGTTCAATTTTTGGAATTGTAAAATCTATAAAAAATGGATTTAATAGAATTTTTAATTATACAATATTAAAGAAAATATTGCTAATAGGATTTTTTGCTTCTGCAATGTTTATAGTATATAGTTTAAGCAATATAGCAGGTGTAACAGATATTAAAGAATCAGATTATATACAAATTGATAAAAACTATCTTCAAGTAGATTTAGCAAAAGTAGATGTGGAAGATTATTTAAAATATGAAAATCTAGAAAATATAGATTATATCATACCACGGACAAGCAAAAGTAAGTTTTAAAATAGAAATGGATGATTACTACCAATTATCAAGATATTCATTTGAACTTGCAGGCACAATTGTTAGTGCAGATAAAATAACAGAAGCTTATTTAATAAAAGGTAAAATGCCAGAGAATGAATATGAATTGGTTGTAGATAAAAAAATAATAGATAATATGCTAAATAACGGGTATACATCATTTTCAAATATGGGAATAAAAAGTGAAGATGAGTTACTTGGAAAAGTTGTAACAATAACAGATATGCCAGACTTTAAAATAGTTGGTTTTACAAATACTAATACAGATTCAATATATGTAAATAAAAATTTATTTATAAATATATTAAATAATATGCAGCAAAGTGAAATGGGAAGCGGAATTTTTATAGATTTAGTCGGACAAGATTCAAATGCTTCTGTAAAAGACTACAATTTATATTTAGACGATATAAGTATAACAAAAGGAAGACTTCCAACAAATGATTATGAAGTAATTGTAAACAAAAGCAATGAGTATGATATGAAACTAAATAAAACAATAGAGCAAGAAGTAAATGGAGAAAAGCTAAAAGTTGTAGGATATTATGATAGTAAAACAAATAGGCAAGACTTTTTAGTAAATAATAACACAGTAAAATATGATGTTATAACAAAAAATAATGGATTTATGATATATCCAAAAGATAAATTGGCAGTACTTAATAATTTTAAATCAGAGTATAATCTAAATATTATAGATAGATATGAAAATGATAAAGAAAAATATATAGAAGGAAAAAGTGAAGAAATTAAAAGTTCTGTAATATTTGCAGCAGTTATAATGATAATATCTCTAATAGAAATTTATTTAATGATAAGATCATCTTTCTTATCTAGAATAAAAGAAATTGGGGTATTAAGAGCAATTGGAGTAAAAAAGAGAGATATATACAGAATGTTTGCTGGTGAAATAATTGCTATAACTACACTTGCAAGTTTACCAGGAATATTACTTATGACATATATATTAAATCAAGTTTCGCATATACCATATGTAGGCAGAATGTTTATTATAAATTTTGCAGTAGTGGGAATTAGCATATTAATAGTATATTTATTTAATCTAATAGTTGGATTATTACCACTTTACAGAGTACTTAGAAAAACACCGGCTAGAATACTTGCAAGACACGATGTTTAAAATAGGAGACATATATGGATATAAAATCAAAAATAAATAAAGAGAATTTACTTCGGTTATGGAAGCAATAGAATAGTGTTTGATTTAGGAGATGGAACTGTTCTAAAAATTCCATATAATAATATTGGAATAGAATCTAATAAATTAGAGTATGAATATTACAAACAAAAACCAGATATTGTAGCTAAAATATATAAATATGAAAATAATTTAATAATACAAGAAAAATTAAAAGAAATAATAACAGTTCCATATGAACATACATTAAACAAAACTGTTAAACAATATTTAGAAAATAGTGGACTAAATGTGGATTTTAATATTCTAAACGAAGTTTTAAATACAAAAGTTCAGCTAGGAAAAGATGAGAGGGGTAAAGTAAAATTTTTTGACTATGAAGATGCAAAATTAAGTTCAAATTATATTTTAGAACCTTTTAGAATGAGCAATGAATGGTTAGATGCCTTTTGGGATTATATAAAAGAATATGATATAAATAAAATAGATAAATGGGAAACTTTTGAAGACCATAGAGGCTTTTTAATTGACTATAAAAAATAAATAAAAAAGCGAATAAACTTTTATAATTATAAGTTTATTCGCTTTTTATCACATATTTTCACCTTTTTTGGTACAGTATTTAACAATTTCGTCTATAAATTTTTCATAGTTATTATAAATAATAGCATTTCCAAAATTGTAATCAGAATGCTCTTTTGGAACTACTTGAACATCCATACTATTGTAGTAATTAATATAATCTTGTCTGCTTGAAATTTTAGCTAAATCAAATTCAGGAAATTCTACAATGTAAAACAAAGTTTTATTTGGAGTGTGCATATGTAAATCTGGATTACTATAAGATAATTTAATATATTTATCTATATAGTGCTTTTTAACATGCTCTACCTTAGAAATACCTTGTAGCTTTTCATTAAAATATGGAAGAGAGTCTGGAAGTACAAATATTTGAAAATATGCAATTCCATTACTCCTTAAATTTGCTGTTTCTCCAAGCATGTTCTCAAAATAATTGTTTGAGTTTTGCAAATAATTTGACATAATAAATTTAACTCCAATAGCGGCAACAGGTTTTTCATCTTTAAATATAGAGATGTCTACTTTTTTATTCATATAAACACCAGAGAGAGTTTGCTCTTTATTATCTCCGTATTCCAAGTGAATGTACACTATATTCGTCTCCTAATAGTTGTTTTATATTTTTTGCAATATTGCCGTGCAAAATAACTAGTTTTTTATTACTATTGGCACCAGAAATTAAGTATTCTTTAAATGAATTTGAAACTACATTTAAAAAGTCGGAATTTTTCATATTATTCTCCAATCTGTATAATAAATATTTTTTTAAATCGGAAGAAGAAAATGTAAAATATCCTCCGCTTTTGCATTTGTTTAAAGAACGAATATACTGCAAAAATTCTTCTGAATATACGGCTTTTTTTATATCTTCCAAAGAATATTTATTTGTCATGATATATAGTCCGCTATATGCACCAGTGCCTTCTGGTAATTCGTTTAACTTAATAGAATCTAAATCTTTTATTGTGTTATTTATAGCAATTCTATAAGTTTTAACATCTGAAATAGCCTGAGTTCTTCCAAAGCAATACCATGGTATATTTTTGTCTATGCTTCTATTTAATAAAATATCTTTGTTTTGATTTAAGTAATTTTTTAAATTTTTGTCTTCAATTTTATCAAATTCTAGTGGCTTTAAGTTTTCGTCATATGGGAAAATACATTTTTTCCACTCACCAGTTGAAACTTTAAGTACATCTATTATATTGCTTTTAAATTCAAAATTGTCTCGTATAAAAACTTTATCACAAAGTGTAGCAAAGCCATTTTTTACATAGATATCATTGCTACTTATATCTATATTATAAATTTCAGAAAATGTATTTTTAAAGTTTGAAACTGGAAGAATTATGGTATTATCTACAAAAAAGTCTGAATACTTTAAATTACTTATAAATTTTGGCTTTTTATTTTCTATGCTATATTTATAAAATTTGATTTTATCAAATTTTTGTGAGTTATTAAATGCTGTTATTGTGGTATAAGCATTTTCTACAAAAGGTGTGTAATGACCTAAATCCATAATAGCATATAAATTTTTGTTTTCTATTATATAATCTCTAAGTGCTTTTCCGAGCTAGGCTAGAATAAAACGAATTAGGAGAAATGTATGCCATTTTTCCTGTTTTGTTTAGCATATTAAAGCCTATTTCGAAAAATACAATAAATAAGTCTGTCATTCCAGTTTTGGCAAAGGAAAAGTTTTTAACAGAGTTATAAGTGTTTTCTAGATTATGAACTCTAACATAAGGTGGGTTTGCAACAACATAGTCCATTTTGTTATTGTAGCTATTGTTTGAAAGTGTGTTGCTTACATATATGTCCCATTTTACTGGGGCAATATTTTGTTTAGAAATAAGTTTATTTAAGCTTTCTATACAATCTTTTACCACATTACTATCTATATCTATTCCATGTATATATTTTTCCAAGTCTTTTTCAATTCCGCTTAAAGAACCGTGCAAGTTTTGGTATGATGAAATATATCTTTTAACAATTTGCAAAAGAAATGCACCATTTCCGACAGCTGTTGTCAATTATATGCTTGTTTAAAATTTCGCTTCCTTTGTAGTTTATAATGTTTAGCATGTCATTGACTAGGCTTGTAGGAGTGAAAACTTGACCAGTTTTTTTCTTTGTATTTGCATCCATAAGTCTCCTCCTTAAATGTTAGAATTTATTATATACAAAACGGTACTAAAAGTCAATAAAATGAGATTTTTGGAAAAATTATTTGGAAAAGTGTAGACAAGGGGAGAGTGTTTGTATATAATGATTATGTGAGATAACGAAAGAAACGAGGGTGAATACGAATGAATAAAATGGCTGGAAGTCGCTTTGCTGTACACACACACACACACAGGTGATTTGTTAGAAAAGTTAAATAGAAGGAATATATAGATATATGAGGCATATGAACTTAGCTATGTGGCTAGGTTTATGTGTCTTTTTGTTTTGCTTGTGATGGAGTGTGTGGTTTTTAAAGTAGCCGCCCGAGGAGTTCATATATATTATTTTTCGCCTCACATGGCTTCGATGGTGGGAGCGTACGACGTATAACTTCCTCGGACTTCAAAATAATATATATGAACTCCACGGGCTCCTCTACTATTTTAAAATTATTCATTATTAATTATTCACTATTCATTAAATTTGCAAAATATCGTTGTGGGGTTAGTAATTTTTGAAGAAAATATGTTAATATAAAAGTATGAAGATTGGAGTGATTACATATGAAAAGAAATAAGCGGAATTACATTAATAGCACTAATAATAACAATAATAGTGCTACTAATATTAGCAGGAGTAGCGTTAGCTACTTTAACAGGACAAGGAAATATAATAGGAAATGCTGAAAATGCAGTTGGAAAATATAACAATAGTGTAGCAAGTGAGCAACAATTGTTAAATGAAATAGAGAAATATTTTATAGAACATACAAATGGAGGAGAGGTACAAGATACAAATAATCCAATAGTAACAGCAACAGAAGGAGAAGAAAAAATAACCCAGGGAACAAGTATAGAAATAAGTAGTTATTTTACATATTCAGCCAATGGAACAGCAGAGATAACAAATGTAACATATACAGACACAAGTAATGGAGATGCAGTTGTAGCAAATACAAATACATTAACAGTAGGAACTCACATTATTAAATGCACAGTAACAAAAGAGACAGGAGCAGTAGCAAGTGCAACAAAGACAATAATAGTAGAGGAAAGTGTACATTACTATACTGTAATTGTGGAGGATTCTGGTGCTGAAAATGATGGGAGCGGGACTTATGTCGCTGGAGAAATAGTTTATATTAATGCCGGCACAAAAGCAGGGTATCGTTTTGACGGATGGAGTTCTTCTGACGGTGTTATTTTTGCTAATTCTTCATCAGCCAGTACGTCATTTGAAATGCCAAAAAATGATGTAACTATAACGGCAATTTGGATTTAGAATGAACCACCTTATATTCCGCCTGTTGGTAGTGCTAAGCTGTAATCTGACTAATATTTATTTTTGCAAACTGATAAATAGCTGGAAGAAAAGATAAATCTTCCAGCTTTTGCTATATAAAATGCATGATAAAAATGTGATGTAGCATATAAAGCTCGAAAAATGTCTAAATTTGCGATGAAAAGTGGGATTGAATGTATTTACTTTGTGTAATAAATGTAGTAAAATAAGAATGTATTAAATCTATAAATAATTATTTTAAATTAAAATCAGGCGTTTCCGCCCAAATAATCAATGTTTAAAATTAAAAATCAAAAATGAAGGGAGTGTGCATTTATACTGCAAGACGAGTATTTGTAAAAGTATTGCTTTTGTTAATTGTGTAAATTATAATAAAAGGAGGAAGTAGTGAAAAGAAATTTAGAGATAAAGTTGGATAAAAAACCAAAGAATGATGTAATATTTAAAAATCTATTTTCTAAAAATGGAAATGAGGATATGCTAAAAGAATTTTTAGAAGCTATAATGAAAATAGATGTAGAAGAAATAGAGATACAAAAAGAGGTGGAATTACATAAAAGCCATGTACAAGAAAGATGTGGAAGATTAGACTTAAAGGTAATAATAAATAAAACAATAGTAGCAATAATAGAAATGCAAATGAAAAATAATTGTGATATGGAGAAAAGAGCATTATATTATGCAGGAAAATTATTAGGAAGTAGTCTAAAAACCGGAGAAGGGTATGATAAAATAAAACAGGTGTATATAATAAGCATATTGAATGAAAGCAGAAGAAAGTTAAAAAGATATTGCACAGATACAGTAACAGTAGACAGTAAATACAGAGAATATGAAGTGGTAAATGGAATAAAATATATATTTATAGATTTACAAAAGTTTAGGAAAGAGGTAAAAGAGCCAAGAACAAAGTTAGAAGAATGGTTAACATTTATAGATTATGAGGATAAGGAGATGATAGATATGGCAATAGCACAAAACAAATTAGTAGCAAAAGCCGAGAAAGAGTATGAATACTTAACAGGAGATGAAGCAACAAGAAGATGGCAGGAGTTAAGAGAGAAAGCAGAAAGAGATGAAATATCTGCATATGACACAGGGAAGAGTGATGGAGAAAAAATTCGGTATAAAACGTGGAATAAAAAATGGTAAATTAGAAACAGCAAAGGCTATGATTAAGAATAATATAAGTATAGAAATTATAGAAAAATGTACAGGAATAGATAGAAAAGAATTTTGTAAAAAAGTGTAGACAAAGGTAGATGTTTTGTATATAATGTTTATGTCAGATATAACAAAAGAGGGAGTAGTATAAAATGGCTGGAAGTCGCTTTGCTGTACACACACACACACACAGGTAGTTTGTTAGAGAAAATAAATAGAAGGAATATATAAATTTATGAGACATATGAACTTAGCTATGTAGCTAGGTTTATGTGTCTTTTTGTTTTGCTTGTGATGGAGTGGGTGGTTTTTAAAGTAGCCGCCCGAGGAGTTGATATATATTATTTTTCGCCTCACATGGCTTCGATGGTGGGAGCGTACGACGTATAACTTCCTCGGACTTCAAAATAATATATATGAACTCC
>CALXMH010000016.1 GCA_944389425.1 uncultured Clostridia bacterium | reverse complement strand
TATAATGCTCTTTTCTCCATATCACAATTATTTTTCATTTGCATTTCTATTATTGCTACTATTGTTTTATTTATTATCACCTTTAAATCTAATCTACCACATCGTTCTTGCACATGGCTTTTATGTAATTCCACCTCTTTTTGTATTTCTAGTTCCTCTACCTCTATTTTCATTATAGCTTCTAAAAATTCTTTTAGTATATCTTCATTTCCATTTTTAGAAAATAGATTTTTAAATATTACATCATTCTTCGGTTTTTTATCCAACTTTATCTCTATATTTCTTTTCACTACTTCCTCCTTCTATTATAATTTGCACAATTAACAAAAGCAATACTTTTACAAATACTCGTCTTGCAGTATAAATACACACTCCCTTCATTTTTGATTTTTAATTTTAAACATTGATTACTTTGGCTGAAACGCCTGATTTTAATTTAAAATAATTATTTATAGATTTAATACATCACTATTTTACTACATTTATTACACAAAGTAAATACATTCAATCCCACTTTTCATCGCAAATTTAGACATTTTTCGAGCTTTACCTGCTCTATTACATTCTTATAATGCATTTTATATAGCAAAGGCTGGAAGATCTATCTTTTCTTCCAGCTTTTCGTCAGTTTTGGATGGATTTTTTGTTGGTATATCCATTGCTATCCATATGTTTAATCAAAAGTTTGTGGATATCAGTTACCATCAATTAAATACGTTCCATCACCTTGTTTTTTCAATAAAATTTCAGATTTAAGACAAATAATTGGCCTAAATCCAGTGGTTCGATTGTCAGATACACGTTCTCCTACATTACCATTAGAATACACGTGCATTAGATATCGAGAATTATATGAAGATGGGGAAGCAATCCACATACTTGCTGCTTTGCTTGTAGTTGTTTTTATATAATATAAATTATTATTGTCTTCTGCTCCACTTAGATTGTAAGTTGGGCTATTACTATTTGTACTCCATTTTAAATTATATCCTGTGCCATTATAAGAATATTCTATATATTGGTCAGGATGTGCTTTTTTATATGATTCACACCATAGTTCCAATGTTGGTCCTCCTATTGCATATTCAGCATAATCTGGGTTTGCATACTTAGCACTCCATCTTGATTCATCTAGCATGAATGCTACTGCTCTCATACCATCTCCTGATGCTCTTGAATTATCTTTTACATAGTTTATCCATTTTGTTATTCTTGGGTCTGTTATATTTGCAGCACCTGCATAGCTATTCCTAATAGCAAGAATATCAAATGATAATTTGTATCCTCCACCATTATCATCTAATTCGTTATTATTAGATGTTGGTGCATAATTAATATTAATATAATCACTTGCTATTAAATATACATTACTTTCATCTGCATAGAATATTCTCCATTTTACATTTGGATCTCCGCTTGGTGTTGTATAATTTGTTACATAGCCACCCCAGTGTTCCCCTGGATTGCTTTCTATTTCTGTTGAACTCATCCCACTTTTTTCTATTACTATTGTTTTGGTTACACTTGCAGATAAGCCTGTTTCTTTGGTTACTGTACATTTGATAATATGTGTTCCTATTGATAATGTATTTGTATTTGTTACTACTGCATTTTCATTGCTTGTGTCTGTATATGTTACACTGGTTATCTCTGCGATTCCATTTGACAAATAGGTAAAGTAATTACTTATATCTACGCTTGTTCCCTCAGTTATTGTCTCTGCTCCACTTGTGGCTGTTACTATTGGATTTGCTTTATCTATATTGCTTATTGTTATACTGCTCGTCATTACATCTTCATTACCATTTCTTACTCTTGCTTCTACTGTACAATTAGTAGTTATCTCTACTTCACTTATATTCCCTGTTGCAGCTTTCCAGCTATTATTTCCTACTTTTATTTCCTTTATTCCATTTTCGCTTCCTTCTGGCCAGGTAATAGTTACTTTTACATTGTCTTTTGTTGGCATTGTTTTATCTGCTGTAATTCCTATTGTTCCTTCTAGTATATTTCCTATTAATATTCCTTTACTTGCTTTTTTCCCTTTTTCATTTTCTACTGTAAATGTATATATTCCATTTTCTGTTATCTCACATGTTTCTAATATTTCTTTCGTTCCTTCCGTATATGTTTTATTTATCCCTGCATTTGATGTTAAACTTCTTATTCCATCATCTGATATTGCTGCTATTGTTACTGTTACATTTTTAGCCACTCCTGTTGTATCTGCTACTACACTTATTGTTATTCCATTTACTTCTTCTACATTCCCATCATTTTTTATGTACTCTCTTATATCATTTAACATTTCTTGTTCATTTATAACTTTATTATTAAATTCTCCTACTGCTTTCTCAGCATTATTTATTATACTCTCTTGCCCTGTAAAAGTACTAAGTGTCACTCCCGCTAATATTAATAATACAATTATTGTTATAATAAGTGCTATAAGTGTTATTCCGCTTATTTCTTTTCATCTATAATTACTCCTCTCTAAATTTTGTAGAGTAGCCCGAGAAGTTTATATATATTATTTTGAAGTCCGAGGAAGTTATACGTCGTACGCTTCATCCCGCGAAGCCATGTGAGGCGAAAAATAATATATATAAACTTCTCGGGCGGCTACCTTTAAAGCCACCTACTCCATCACAAGCAATGCAAAAAGACATATAAACCTAGCCACCAAGCTAAGTTCATATGTCTTAATAATCTATATATTTCTCCTATTCAATTTCTCTAATATACTACCTGTGTGTGTGTGTGTGTACAGCCATGCGGTTTTCAGTCTTTTCTGTCATTCTACTCTTTCCTCTTTCTTTCGTTTTTCTACCCATATTATATTATAACCACACAATATTTGCAATACTATTTCCTTTACATTTCCCCAAAATCATTATATAATATTCTAACAATTACGGGGGCGGAAAGAAGGAATTATGGATAATATACACACATTACTAAAAAAGCATTTCGGATATAACAATTTTAGACTTGGTCAGGAAGAAATAATTTGCCAAATTATAGAAGGAAGAGATAGTTTAGGAATAATGCCAACTGGTGCTGGTAAATCCATTTGTTATCAAATTCCGGCAATGGTTTTTTCTGGAATTACAATTGTAATTTCTCCTCTGATATCCCTTATGAAAGACCAAGTAGACTCATTAAACCAAATAGGAATTCCTGCAACATTTATAAATAGTAGCATGTCTAAACAAGATTATGCACAAGCCATAGAAAATGCAAGACTTGGCATGTATAAAATAATATATATCGCTCCTGAGAGATTAAGTTCGGAAACATTTTTGAAATTGTTAGATAGTCTAGAAATCTCCATGATAGCAGTAGATGAAGCTCACTGTGTATCTCAATGGGGACATGATTTTAGACCAAGCTATGTAGAAATAGCAAAAATAATTTCAAATTTAAAAACAAGGCCAGTAGTTTCTGCATTTACAGCTACTGCAACGCAAAGAGTAAAAGAAGATATAATAAATTTACTTCATCTATTAAATCCATATGTCCTAACAACTGGATTTGATAGACCAAACCTATTGTTTTCAGTTCAATCCCCTGAAAATAAAGATTCATTTATATTTGACTACTTAAAAAACAAAAATCTTCAAACCTCTGGAATAATATATTGCCTAACCAGAAAAATAGTAGATAGTTTGTATAATAATCTACTAGACTTAGGTTATGCAGTTTCAAAATATCATGCTGGAATGAGTGATAAAGATAGAGAAGACAATCAGCATGACTTTGTTTATGATAATACAAATATAATGGTAGCAACAAATGCTTTTGGAATGGGAATTGATAAATCCAATGTTAGATACGTAATACACTATAATATGCCCAAAGACCTAGAAAGCTATTACCAGGAAGCAGGACGTGCAGGTCGTGATGGAGATTTAGCAGAATGTATTTTGCTATTTTCTAGAGCGGATATTGTAAAAAATAAATTTTTAATAGAACATGGTGCTTCATCTGGAAATCATTCGGCAGAATATTCTAAATTAAATGATATTGTAGATTACTGTAATACAGATAAATGCTTACGCAAATACATATTAGAGTATTTCGGAGAAATCCCAAGTTTTGATAATTGCTCATATTGTAGCAACTGTAATAGTGAAATACAAATTACAGATATAACACTTGACGCAAAAAAAATTTTATCTTGTATAAAAAGAATGCATGAGAGATTTGGTTCAGGACTTGTTACAGATGTTCTAAAAGGATCAAAATCAGCAAAAATAAAGCAAATGGGATTTGATAATCTGTCAACATATGGCATAATGAGCGATTACTCAAAAGACACTATAAGAGATTTAATTTCATATCTAATTTCAGAAGGATACCTAAAAACTGTTGGCGATAAATACCCTATACTTATGTTAGAACCAATTTCCAATGAAGTTTTGTTTGGAAATAAATTAGTAGCAATAAAAAGAAAAATAGAAAAAGTAACAACTAAATCTGATATAGAAGAAAAATATGATACAGACTTATTTGAGGTTCTACGCACTCTAAGGCGAAATATTGCAGATAGTTTAAATGTTCCACCATTTGTTATATTTTCAGACATATCACTAAAAGAAATGTGCTGCAAATATCCAACAGACGAAAATCAATTTTTAAATATTACAGGTGTTGGTCAAAACAAATTTGAAAAATATGGAATGGACTTTATTAATGTTATAAAATCTTATTTAAATAAAAACAATATAGATATAACAAAATATATACCAAAATCTTCTAAACCTGAAAAAATAGATACAAAAATTATTTCATACAATTTGTATAAAGAAGGGAAAAGTATTAATAAAATTGCAGAAGAGAGAAATTTAACTCGTTCTACAATAGAGGGGCATTTAGTAAAATGCTTTGAATTAGGAATGGAAATAGATTTAGAAAAAGAAATTAACACAAATTACGAAAAATTAATTTGTGACACAATAAAAAAAGTGGGAACCGAGAAATTAAGAAATATAAAAGACTCTCTACCATATGATGTAACTTATTTAGATATAAAATACTATATAGCAAAACTAGGATTATAAATGGAGGATGTATGTTAAATTTTGATAAAATAAAAAATACAGATATAGATGTATATAATGCAATTATAGCAGAAAAAAATAGACAAAACTCATGTATTGAAATGATTGCTTCTGAAAACTTTACAAGCGAAGCTGTTATGCAAGCAATGGGAAGTTATTTAACAAATAAATATGCCGAAGGATATCCTGGACAAAGATATTATTCTGGTTGCCAAAATATAGACATAGTAGAAAATTTAGCTTGCGACCGTGCATGTAAGCTATTTGGAGCAGAACACGCAAATGTTCAGCCTCATTCTGGTGCACAAGCAAATGAAGCTGTGTATATAGCTTGTTTAGAAAAAGGTGATACTGTACTGTCAATGTCTCTTAACTCTGGCGGGCACATCTCACACTTATCAAAAGCAAGTGCACAATCTAGATTTTATAATACATGCTATTATGAAGTAAACCCAGAAACCTATTTAATAGACTATGACGAAATATTAAACTTAGCAATAAATAATAAACCAAAACTTATAATAGCTGGTGCATCAGCCTATCCTAGAAAAATAGATTTCGCCAAATTTAAAGAAATAGCAGACAAAGTAGGCGCATTATTAATGGTAGACATGGCACACATTGCGGGTCTAGTTGCCGCAAACCTGCATATGTCACCTGTTCCATATGCCGATTTTGTAACATTTACAACACACAAAACATTACGTGGTCCACGCGGAGGAGTGATATTGTGCAAAAGTAAGTGGGCACAAAAAATAGACTCAGCAGTATTTCCTAAAATGCAAGGAGGTCCATTAGAACATATAATTGCAGCAAAAGCCATTTGCCTAAAAGAAGCAATGCAAGAAGAATTTAAAACATATCAAAATCAAGTAATAAAAAATGCACAATCACTTGCCAAAACACTAATTTCAGAACACATAAACATTATAACAAACGGAACAGATAATCACTTAGTACTAATAGACCTACGTCAGTATGGAATAACAGGCAAAGAACTTGCTAATACACTTGACTTAATTGGAATAACCACAAACAAAAACGCAATACCATTCGATACAACCAGCAAAACAGTAACCTCTGGGATAAGACTAGGTACACCTGCAATTACAACACGAGGCTTTATAGAAGGAGATGTAGAAATAATCGCAAAAATAATAGCAGAAATAATTCACAATAAATGTAAAATTTCGCAAGAAAAATCCACAAAATATAAGCAGATTGTGGAAAAATTATGTAGGAAGTATCCTTTGTATAGATAAAAAAAGAGTTTAAAAACTCTTTTTTATCTTCCAAATGAGTATCTTAGTAATTTTTTCATTATTCTTTCTTTTGGTGTAAAATGACTTGATATTATTATGAATTTTTGTATTGGGTTAAAAAAATATCTAATTAATAACACATTTTTTGTATTATATTTAATCCCTTGTTTTTGTAGTTCACTACATGTATATAATTTACAAGTTATGCACTTTGCAGAACATCTTTTATCTTTTAGATATTCACATAATTGAAATTTATTTGTATATAACAATCCAAAATATTTATTTTTACAGTGATAACAGCATCCCATTTCTACTCCGGAATCTTTTTTCACCTTACATTTGTCATTTTTAAATCCACAAATGTTGTATTTAATAAATTCATTATCTAAATAGTCACAAATTTCATCATATAGATAATTGTATTTGTCATTTATATTTTCATACAGAATAGCATTTAATGTATGCAATATATTTATATATATCTCTTCATGTTCATTATATTTTTCTATATTAGCAACAATTATTTTATCTTGCATTTCTATTCCAAATCTAATTCTATTTTTTTTACATATTTCTTTTATTTTTTTTATATCTTTAATGGCTTCTTCAATCATTAAATTATTTTCAAGATTTATCGATATAAGCAATGCTCCTTTTGATTTTATTTTTTTTAATATTTTTGTATTACAACAAAATTTTTCTTTATCATTAGAATAATTTAGTTTCAATATTATGACATCATCTGATATATTCTTTAAATTTGCTTTATCCATACTTATATAATAATTATCTCTTAATTTTAAAAGCGAACCTTTCATTTAAACCTCCTGTGGTTTTATAGTATTATTTTAGTATTTTTACTATAATTTGTCAATTTTTGTAATTTAAATCATTTTTTCTATCTTATATAAATTATTTAATAAAAAACTCTATATAGAAAACAAATTATATATAAATTGTCTCTATATAGAGTTAATCTTCATTACTCTATTAAATTATTGTTTTTTCATCGATATTCAAATTTATTTATAGCACGTCAAACACTGTACTTCGTTATTAAACCTCTTCTATAAAATTCATAATCAAGTTCATTTCTTATACAAAAAATTAAAGCTTCATTTTTTTGTGCTCTACTCTACATCTGTTTTCCATAAACCATGTTTATTGCAATAAGCATATATTGTTGAACCTGGTATGTATTTGAATCTTGCTTCTGCATTTTGCTCTGGGTATAGTTTTACTGTGTATTCTAAATTTTCTTTTACCAGTGAAATCCATTCTATGTAATGTTCTTTTTCCATTACATGATTTACTTTTACAAATATTTCATCTTCTACTTTTTCGTATGTTGGAAGATGTTTTTCTACTGCACATTCTTCTGTGTTTGGTTTTAATACTTCCATTGTTTCTCCACAGCATTTAATTCCGCAATCATCACAATTGCAATCTTCTAATACTTTTACCATCGCTCCGCATTTTTTACATTTTCTTATAATTAATTCGTTTTTCATAATTATTCCTCCTAAATAAATTTTTCCATAAACATTATACACTATTTTTTCTTTTTTTGGAATATTTTTTGTTTTTTTGCCACTTTACAACGTTATGTAAATTGTGCTATAATATATGTATAAGCGTTTAAGTATTCCTTAGTGTAAACGTTAAATTTGAGACAGCAGGAGGATTTTACGATGAACATTGAAATTACAAATGATGTAAAAATGGCAAATGCTATTACACATCGTGGGTGTTTCCATGCTGATGAAGTCTTCGCTACTATATTACTTATTCTACTCTTAAAAAAGGTGGTATTAGCTAGGATTTCTTCTGCAGATGAGCTCCCCAAAAAATTGCCTTTAAATCCAATTATTTATGACATTGGTCATGGGGTTTTTGATCACCATCAGCCTTCTGGCAATGGTAGAAGAGACAATGGTATTTTGTATTCATCTTTCGGACTCATTTGGAGAGCATATGGTGTTAGAATTTTGTGTGAACATTATAATTGTTCTTACAAAGATGCTCTTCTCCTTTTCGAAATGATTGACAAAGACCTTGTTCAAGGAATTGATGCTTCTGATAATGGTCAGATACCTTCTTGTGGATTATCTGTTCACATTATGGGAATTTCATCAATGGTTGCTAGTTTTTATCCAAGTTGGGATAAGGTTAATCCGGAATTAGAAGACAAATGCTTTCTTCAAGCTTTGGAATTTGCAAACACTATTTTTAATAATGTTGTAAGCCGAAATATCGCTAAGCTTCGTGCAAGAGATATTGTTGAAAAAGCTATTGAAAGAAGCTATAAAAACATTTTAATTCTGAATCAATTTGTTCCTTGGAAAGATTGGCTTCTTACATCTGAACACCCGAAGGCAAAACAAATTTTATTTGTTGTATATCCTTCTAATAGAAATGAAGGATACGAAGTAATGGCAGTCCCTAAGCGTATTGGTTCTAACTTCTTTAAAAAGACTTTCCCTTTAAGTTGGGCCGGTCTTACTGGATTAGATTTGGTTAAACAAACCAAAATACCTTTTGCCATGTTTTGCCACTCTGCCGGTTTTCTTGCTACTGCTAAAACATTTAGCTCAGCACTTCGTATGGCACGTTTGGCTATTCGATGTTCGTAAAAACAAAAAAGGCTGCATATTTGCAGTCTTTTTTGTTTTATTTGCTTTTTTGAAAAATATTTGATTCTGTGATATAATATATTATATATTACATATTTTTAAAAGGAGATGTTACAACATGAGAAGACTTCGGAATTTGTTAATTGGTACTTTGCTTTTATTAGTTGGTGGATATTTTGTCTATGTCGCATCACAACTTATTGGCTTTCATATTGATAGAGCCTTTTTAGTTGAAGATATGCTTCATGGTGTTTATCCTTCATCTATACTGGCAAGTCAAGAACAAATTGAAAATGCGGAGAAAATGTTTATTAACAATTCTTACCTAGCCTATTTAGTTTCATTAATGCCGTATGGAATTGTTATTTTCACTGCATTTGCTTTAACCATTGTAAAATTTGGTTACAGAATTTGCTATTGCAATCTGTATCCTAAAAATTAATTATTCTCCTGACAAGATACCTTTTATTTGGTATCTTGTTTTTTTACAACTTTATATTGTTTAAATCCCTTTCCAAACACTTCTCTTGCATTTGATATTATTAAAAATACATTTGGATCTATGGTTTCTATTATTTCTCTAATTCTAGCCACTTCTCCTCTTGATGTAACACATAATAGTACTATTTTATCTGTTTTAGTATACATTCCTTTTCCATATAAAGCTGTTACTCCTCTACCAATTTCTTTACTAATAATATCTGCAATTTCTCTATGTTTATCTGAAACTATAAACATCATTTTTGCAAAATTTATCCCTTCGAAAAAGGCATCGATTATTTTCCCCATTACAAATATCGCAATTGCTGAATATAATCCTATTTCAATTGTTCTAAAAAATAGAACATTTATTACCACTATTATAAAATCTATCATTCCTATTACTGTGCTCGACCTTACAGTTGGTTTAAAGTATCTAACTATATTCATAATTAAATCACTTCCACCAGTAGAAGCACTTGCTCTTAAAACAAATGCTGTCCCTAGTCCCATAAAAATTCCTCCATAAATACATGCTAAAAACCTATCTGTTGTAAGTGGTCCTAGGTTTTCGAAAATTGTTAGAAAAAATGCGAGTAGCACAGTTCCTGCAATTGCTTTAAACACAAATTTTTTCCCAATTTTAGTAAATGCTATTATAAAACATGGTAGATTTAACAAAATTGTGCTGATTCCCATATCAAAATTAAATAAGTAGTATAAGATTGTAGCAATTCCAGAGAATCCACCTGTTGATAATTGGTTTGGCAGTAAAAATTGCCCTGTTGAAAACCCCATTAGTGCACATCCTAGCACTAAATAAAATCCGTTTTATAAAATATTTTTTTAAAAAAGTAACCATATAATTATTATGGTTACTTTTACTATTTTTATTCTTTTACTTTTTAACTGCATTCTTATTTTCTTCGTAAAAATCTGAAAATGTTTTTAAAATTTTTAAATCAAACTTTCCTGGCATCTTTTTTTCATTTTGTACAATTTTAATATCCACATCATAAAAATCCTTTAATTTTTGTACATTTTCTTTCTTGTGTCCAATAACATGATTTACATCTCTTGGATTTAGCTCAATTTCTACTTCTTTTACCTTAACATTAAACTGTTTAATTTTATTTACTATACTATCATACCAAATTCTAGACTCAACAAGTTGTCCAAAAGCTTCGTGATATGGCCCTGCTAGGACTTCACTTTCTATATTTTCTGGGTTTGATATTAAATCTGTATTTTGAAGCCCCATTCTTATTATGTTTATGTGTTTCTTTTCAAAGAAATAGTATAACTCTTTACAAGTTTCAATTGCTTGTTCTAATGAAATTGGTATGTATTCTCCACTTTCATACATTTCTGCAAGTTTTGTATTTTTTATAACTAATACTGGGTAAATTCTCATCATTTTTGGTTTTAATTTGGCTAAATCTTTGGCTGTATTTAATTCATCTAATTTAGTACTATCTGGAAGGCCTACCATCATTTGATGTCCTAAATTAAATCCATATCTTTTAATTAATTTAGATGCTTTTTTTACATCTTCAAAAGTATGTCCTCTTTTTGCAATACTTAAAATATAGTCATTACTAGATTGAACACCAAGCTCAATAGTCTTTACTTTATATTTTTTTAGTCTTTTTAAAGTATCTTTATCTATGTAATCTGGTCTTGTTGATATACGAATACTGTCGATATCTCCATTTTCTACATATTCATATGCAGCTTGCAATAATTCTTCTTGCTTTTCTGGCTCTATACCTGTAAAACTTCCTCCAAAAAAAGCAACTTCTTTTGTAGCATCTTCGTTTTTAAAAGTTTCCAAATATTCATGTATTATCTTTTTTACATCTGCACTTGTTACTTGTTTTGTCTTTCCACTTATACTTCTTTGGTTACAAAAAACACAATCATTTGGACATCCTAAATGAGGTACAAATATTGGTATAATATATTGATTTTGCATTTATACTCCTCCTTAATACTACATTTCTAATGCTTTTTTAGCAGCTTGCATTTCTGCTTCTTTTTTAGATCTACCTTTTCCAAAAGTTTTTGTTTCACCATTAACTTTTAGTTCAACTGTAAAAGTCTTATCATGGTCTGGACCAGATTCATCAATTGTAATATATTCTATATTAATTGCGCCATGAACTTGAAGTTTTTCTTGCAATACTGTTTTATAGTCTTTCATGCCAACATGTTTACTTGCAATTTTTACAGAATCTTTTAAATTACTTATAATAAACTTTTCGGCATTTTCCATATTAGAATCTATATAAATAGCTGCAATAACGGCCTCTACGCTATCTGCCAAGATTGCTGGTCTTTCTTTGCCATGGTTTGCAATTTCGCTTTTTCCCAAATTTAAGAAATCACTAAAATTATGCTTTTTTGCAACCTCGTATAAACTTTGTTCACAAACTACCGCAGCTCTAACTTTAGTCATTTCTCCTTCTGTTAAATTTGTGTAATTTTTATATAGAAATTTACTAATAGTAACCTCTAAAATTGCATCACCAAGGAACTCTAATTTCTCATTACTCTGAACTTTATTTTCATAAGCATAAGAAGTATGTGTTAAAGCTTGGGATAAAAGCTCTTTATTATTAAAAACATAGCCAAGCTCAGTTTCTAATTTTTCGTAATTCATTAATTTTCACCTCTTTTCACTTTGTAAATTATATAACTTTATGCACTTTTTTTCAATTGTATTTTAGAAAAAAGTGGAAAATAAGCACATAATATTTAGAAATATTTTGTGCTTATTTTTTATAATTATTCTTGTACTCTCACCTGTGTAAATGTATTCCAGTCTATACTCATCTGCCCTTTTAATAATTCTTTTTCATTGCTACTTTTTCCTAACAAGTATATTGCTGTGTTGTTTATGTTTACATTGTTTAGTTCTCTATATAAAATTACATCTACATCACGGCTAATATCTTCTGGGGCGTCTGGTTCATCTCCTTCTCCTGGTTCCCCAGGCTCGGCTGATGCTTTTAGCAATAATTTGTTTTTACTTATTGTTTCGTTTAATTGTTCCTCGTTATTTAATTTAGAGTACGTTATATTAATAATTTCCTTTATTGTTGGTGGTAAAATTAAATTTACATTTCCGTTTTTTACTATTCCATTTTGAATTCTTAAATTAACATCTGTTACTAATTCTGTTATATAATTATATGATATTTGATTTTCTAAAATAGAAATAACATTATATTTTATTTCAGTACCTCCTGATACGCTCATAAGCGTTGTTCTTATTCTTCCTCCATTTTCTTCGATAGTATCCTTAACTTCTGATAGTTCTTTTGTTCGTTCTAATTGTCCATCTGATGAATATACATATTCTATTCCATTGTTTAGTTCCACAACTGTATCTATATTGGCTACTTGTTTTATAAACTTGTTGCTTACTTTTGTTACTGGTTTCCCTTCTATATGGCTTGGCACTATTATTGTTTCTTGTAGATTGTTAAAAAAGTTTTCCCAATTGCTGTAATTGCTTGTGTCTGTTACTATCTCACTAAATGGCACTAATTCTGTTATTGTTATCCCTTCTCCATTGTCTTCATATTTAAAGTATTGTACCTGCTCTGATTCTACAAGTACTTCTGTTGCTACTTGTATTGTATTTAACTCTTCTATTTCTCCTGTACTTTTATTAGTAGCTTTTGCCTTAATTATATGTGTCGCTCCTTCTTCTGCTATTGTTTCTATTCCTGTTACTTTTGTTATTTCTAGATTACTAAATTTATATTCTGCTGCATTTGATTGTACATATTCTCCATTATCTATACTAAACTGATAATTTTCGTAGTTCTCATCTACAACTTTTACCTTTATCCAACTTTCTCCTTTATCTACTAGTTGTAACTTAGCACTTTCACTATCTCCATTATTTTTAAAATATTCTTCTAATTGCTCTAATGCTAATTTTTCTTCTTCTACTTTTTTGTTATACTCATCTACTGCATTTTGTGCATTCCCTATTAAACTTCCTTGTCCAAATATGCTATTTAATGCTACTCCCGCTAGTATTAGTAGCACTATTATGGTTATTATTAATGCTATTAATGTTATTCCTCTTTGTTTCTTCATATGTTATCCTCTCCTTATTATTTTTATCTTATCATATTATTTTCTAAAACTACTAACCTTATTCGGTTATTTTGCAAATTTTAATTACAAAAGCAAAACAAAAAGACATATAAACCTAGCTTTCCAGCTAAGTTTTATATGTCTTTATTTATATATTTATTCTTTTTATTTTAAATAATATATTACCTGTGTGTGTGTGTGTGTACAACCGTGCGGGTTTTAGCTGTTTTTCTCATCTCTTGCTCCTTTTTTGTTATATTTATATTATACATACACAAATTTTACTTGTCCATACTTTTTTATTTTTTTATATTAAAATAACAGATATTAGCTTTTTATTTATTTTACTATTATCTTACCATTTCCATTTGCTCATATATTTTTTCCAGTTCTTTTTTATTTAAGCCTGTACATTTTTCAATAATTTCTCGGCTTACTTTATTCTTAATCATTTCTTTTGCTGTTTCTATTTTTGCTATTTTTTTGCCTTCTCGCATTCCAACTATTTTTCCCTCTTCTTTTCCACATGTTTTTCCATTTATATATGCTGCTCTTTCATCTAATATCGCTTTTTCTCTTAAAAACTGCCATCTCTTTGTTGCTTCATCTCCTGTTAAGTATTCATATTCTTTTTGTGCTTTTTCTACTAATTTGTTTTTCTCTATTGCCATTTTCACCATCTCCCTATTCTCATAATCTATAAATGTTAACCATTCTTCTAATTTTGTCTTTGGCTTTCTTACTTGTTCTCTAAACTTTGGTAACTCTATAAAGTAGAATTTTATTCCATCTATTACTACATATTTTCTGTATTTACTATCTACTATTACTGTATCTGTATTATATTCTTCTGTTTCTAGCATGTTATAGTCTAATATACTTATTACATAAATGTCTTTTATTTGATTATATGTTTGTCCTACTTCTAAACTGTTTCCAATTATTTTACCTGCATAATACATTGCTCTTTTATCCATTTTACACTTGTCTTGTAATTGCATTTCTATTACTACTATTGCATTTTCATTTATTTTTACTCTTAAATCTAATCTTCCACATTTCTCTTTTTCATGACTTTTACTTACTTCTACTTCTTTTTGTATTTCTATTTTATTTATTTTTATCCTTAGTATCTCTTCTAAAAATTCTTTTAGTAAATCTTCATTTCCAATTTTTGAAAATAAATTCTTAAATATTACATCACTCTTTGGTTTATTAATTTTTTCTTCTTGTTCCAATTGTTTTTCTACCTCCTATTGTAACTTAATTTGCCCCCAATATCAATACTTTTGCAAATACTCGTCCCACAGTATAAAAATTACCTCCTGTTATTATTATTTTATAATCTAGTTGATAAAATTGGCTGATATGCCAATGAATAATTTTGTCATTTCCCAATGTTGCTTTTTAGAAATTAATATATTTTTATTTTACTACAAATTTTTTTAAAAGTAAATACTTCAAGCAACACTTTTCATCGCAAATTTTGACATTTTTTTACATGTTTTTATAAAAATACAACTGAAAAAAATAATATTTTCAGTTGCATTTTTTATAACTTATATATTTATTCTTGTACTTTCACTTGTGTAAATATGTTCCAATCTATATCTATTTTGTCTTTTAAAATTTCTTTTTCTTGATTACCTTTGCCTAGCATATATATTATGGTATTATTTATACTTTCATTATTTTGTGCTATTTTAAAATTTAATTTTATTGGTACAAGTACTGGATCTGGATCTGGATCTGGACCTGGATCTGGATCTGGACCTGGATCTGGATCCTCACCTGGTCCAAATCCTGAAGATAATGCTATATCACGTTTAGCTATTGGTACTATTGAAGATACAATTTCTTCTAATGTTGGTGGTAAAATTAAATTTATATTTCCGTTCTTTACTATTCCATTTTGTATTTCAAAACTTATGTTGGCTGGATTAGCAGATTTTTGTATTTCCCCTTGTGCTATTTGATTTTCTACTACACAAATTAGTTTTGCTTTTTCTTCTGGTGCATATCTACTTAATGTTAAACTACCCTGTCCATTACCTTCTAACTGTATTTCAGACATTGCTATATCATCATTCATATATAGCTTATCATTTACCCAACCTATAATACTCATTGTTTGAGGTGCTTTATAAGTATCTATATTAGCTACTTGTTTAATAAACTTACGACTTACTTTTGTTACTGGTTTATTATTTATATAACTTGGTATTACTATTGTATCTTGTAAGTTATTAAAAAAATTATCCCATTCATCAAATTTCTCTTTATCGATAATTATCTCATTAAATGGTACTAGTTCTGTTATAGTTATTCCTTCTCCATTATCTTCATACTTAAAATATGGTACCTGGTCTGATATTACTAGTACGTCTGTTGATACTGTTAAATTATTAAATTCTTCTATTTCTCCTGTTTTACTATTAGTGGCCTTTGCTTTAATTATGTGAGGACTTCCTTCTTCCGCTTCTAATGCCTTTGTTACTGTTGTAACGTCTAAATCATTAAATGTATACTCCATGCTCACTGATGACACATATTCTCCATTATCTATACTAAACTCATAATTCTCATAATCTTCTCCAACTACTTTTACCTTTATCCAGCTTTCTCCTTTGTCTACTAGTTGTAAAGTTCCAGTTTCTATTACTCCATCATTTTTTAAATATTCCTCTATTTCTTCTAATGCTAGCCTCTCTTCTTCTACTTTTTTATTGTACTCATCTACTGCATTTTGTGCATTTCCTATTATACTCCCCTCTCCAAACAGAGTATTTAATGCTACTCCTGCTAGTATTAATAATACTATTATAGTTATTATTAAAGCAATTAATGTAATTCCTTTCTCTTTTTTCATATGTAATCCTCTCCTTATTTCTATATTAACATATTTTTTTCTAAAACTACTAACCATACTTAGTTATTTTGTGACTTTTTATAAAAATGCAAAAAGACATATAAACTTAGCTACATAAACTAAGTTTAATATGTCTTTCTTCTATATATTTCTTCTTTTTATTTTTTCTAATATACTACCTGTGTGTGTGTGTGTGTACAACTGCAAGGTTTTTAGCGTTTTTGCTCATTTTATATTCCTTCCTACTCAAATTATATAAAACTTCTACATTCCAACAACTTTTGCTTTCATTTGTGATAAGTCTGTTAAAGTAATATTATCATCCATATTCATATCAGCAGCATACAATCTTTCTCCTGTTAAAAGTGTAGACTCAACCAAATGTAGTTTTAATTGTGAAATATCTGTTGATGTAACTTTTGCATCTCCATTAGTATCTCCTGTAACAATTAGTGTATATTCTTTTCCAGTATCTGTTCTTAACTTCATTGCAGTAGCAAGAGTAGATGCATTTGAAATTCCATTTCCGAAATTATCGTATAATTTATAGTCAGCATCTATAACATCTATGTTATTTAAAAATTCCAAACCTGTTGTATCAACTGGTATCTTCTTTATGTATTCTATATTATCAGCTGACATTATTTTATAAGTTTTTTCAATATTTACTGGTACAATAGTATCAACTATAACCTCTGTTTGCCCTTTTACTCCAATACTATTTTCATATTCAAATGTAAAAGAATCATTTTGTGTAAAAGTATATGTGTTTTCTCCTCCATTATTTGTTATAGTAATATCATCTTCATTAAAGCTTATAGTTGCTGTAACACTTCCGTTAGTTTTACCATCTGGTGAAAATGTAACTGTTGGTTTTTCTATAACTTGTTCTTGTAATATAAAAGCTACTTCTTTTGTAAATCCTAATTCATCTTTAACAAATAACTTATATGAGCCATATTCTTGTAAATTCCAATCTGTAGTAACAATTCTTCCTTGTGTTACTGGAATATTTTCTTCTACTTGTGTTTCTGTATTTTGAATTTTCATTTCAACAATATCTGATAATGTAGCTTCTGCATGGATAAAAATTGTTTTATCTTCTGCCGATAATTCCACTTTAATTGGGAACTCTTTGTAGATATACACTGTTCTTGTTAAATTGTTTCCAGAAGCATCTTTTGCATTTATTGCATAAATTCCATCTTCACTAAATGTATATTCCACTGTAACTTGTTTTGCTGGTGTAATAGGAAGTTCTTCTCCTTGTGTGTTAAAATCTATTTCTTCATCTTTACTATCTTTTTTAGCGATTTTAATCCATACAATGTTTTCCTCTCCATCTTCTGCTACAATTGTTGTTTTAAGTGGATTTTGCTCATCCTTAGTCACTGTAATAATTGGAACATCTTGACCTCTTACTGTAATTCTAGCTAAGAACCCATCTCCATTTGAATTTTTAGCCAAAACTGTATATTGTCCATAACTATCTATTATAAAAGATGTTGAAATAGTAGGTCCTTCAACTATGTCGATGGTATGAGCCTCACCTGTATCAAAAATATCGACATCATCAACTTCAATATATCCTTCTATCCATTTCAAAGAAACAAAATTATATGTAGTATCTTCTCCTGTTACATTAATTTGCATAGGATTAGAATCATCTTGTGCTAAAACAACATTCATTGTAGTTTCAGATTTCAAAACGTTTCTATTTGCTTGCATAGCTCCCTGTGTAAGCATTCCTATTCCATTATGGCTAACTGCAAATGTTACAGTTTGTGCTAGTATTATCATAATTATCATAAGGCTTAAAATAATATATTTTTTATTAATCTTCATTTTATTCCACCCTTTCTATTATATTATACAATTAGATTTATAGTTTTTCAATTGTTTTTTGAAATATATTTGGGAAATGGTAAAAATATAAAACTCAATATGCAATGCATATTGAGTTTTGGTGCTTGTAATGTATGAGTATTGTTATTATGTTTCGGGTGTTGGTTTGTATCCCCATTCTACTTTGACTTCATCACTTTTCCATGAGCTATTCCATCCTGATGGTTGAGTTTCGGCTTCGCAATATATGGTTTGATTAGCAGTCCATCTACTGAATGCAAATCTTTCTATACTTGTTACACTATCTGGTATTGTTATACTTGTTAATCCTGTACACCCCCCTAAATGCATCTTTTCCTATATATTCTAAAGTACTTGGTAGTTTAATACTATTTAAATTAGTACAATTTTCAAAAGCTCCTGATCGGTTAGTATAATTGTTTGGATTTCCTATTGAAGTAATTCCTTCTGACAATGTGACATTTTCTAAATTGTCGCAATCATAAAATGTCCCTTCTCTTAGCACTTATAATAATTGCATTTATTATATAATCTGCTAATTTATTATCGTTTTCTGTTTCTTTCCTTATTATAAAATATATAAGAAAAACTGATGTATATCTTAAAGCGTAATTTACTGTATTATTTAAGCTCACGTAATTATTTAATATAAGTGGAATTATTGATGAAATTGCAAGCAAACCTAAAAAGATATCTGTTATTGTTATTGGAAAATATTTGTTTTTTCTATTATTTATAATTGATAATATCGCAGTTATTGCAATTAATATATTTATGATACTTATATTATTTTCTTGTGGTAGTCCAATCAAAATTGTACTTAAAACTAATATTAATATAAGTATTATTTGTATAATTTTTTGCAAAACATTTTTATCTTTTTTTATTTCCACTTTTGTACCTCTTTTTTATTTATACAAAATAAGGAATAGATCTAAACTCTATTCCTTACAAATAATATTTTGTTGCTTATTTTAGGCATTTTCTTTTATGTATTCTACTACATCTCCTACTACAACAACTTTTTCAGCATCAGCATCTGGAATTTCTATATCAAATTCTTCTTCTAATGCCATTATTAATTCAACTATATCTAGTGAATCTGCTCCTAAGTCATCTATGAAAGAAGCTTCCATATTAACTGCTGATTCAGCTACTCCTAGTTGTTCAACAATTATTGCTTTTACTTTTTCGAAAATTTCATCTGTTTCCATGTTGTTTAAACACCTCCTTTTATTTATCTCTTCTTTTTATCATATATATACATTAGTTTGACAGAATTGTCAAGCAATTTTGATAACTATTTAATTATTTTTTTCAAATTCATTTATTAATACGTCTACTGCACCATTTTTAGCAAACTCTGCTGCTTGTTTTATTGTATAATGGAATAGCTTTTCATCACTACTTCCATGCGCCTTTACTACTGGTTTTTTAACTCCTAAAAATAGTGCTCCGCCATATTCTTTATAGTCCATCATTTTTTTGAATTTATTAATTGATGGAAGTGCTGGAATTGCCGCTATTGTTGATAATACATTTCCTGTTAAGCTTTCTGTTAATGATCTTTTTATTAGTTTTCCCATACCTTCAACTGTTTTTAAAAATACATTTCCAGTAAAACCATCTGTTACTAGTGCATCTATGTTTCCAGAGAAAGCATCTCTACCTTCTACATTACCTACAAAGTTAATTCCTAATTCTTTTGATTTTTCTTTTAATAATTTATATGTTTCTTTTGTTAAATCATTCCCTTTTGTTTCTTCTGTTCCTATATTTAATAATCCTATTGCTGGTTTTTCTATTTTATATGTATTTTTTAAATAGCAATTAGCCATTTGTGCAAATTGCAATAAATTAAGTGGTTTACAATTTGTGTTTGCCCCTGCATCTATAAGCATTAATCCTTTTTTATAAGCAGGTAACATTGGTGCAATTGCGGGCCTATCTATTCCTTTAATTCTTCCAACAATTAAAGTGGCTCCCGTTAAAAGTGCCCCTGAATTTCCAGCAGAAACAAAAGCATCTCCTTTTCCTTCTTTTAATAATCTAAATCCTACAACCATTGATGAATCTTTTTTAGTTTTTATAGCATGTGTTGGAATGTCTTCCATTTCAATACTCTCTGTTGTATGATATATTTTTATATTACTTGCGACCTCTGAAATTGTATCTTTATCGAAAAATTCTTTAGCTTTTTTATTAATTATTTCTGTATTCCCCACAAGAGTTATTTCATCTTGTATTTCTCTTGCTGCTTTAACTGCTCCTTTAATAACAGCATCTGGTGCATTATCCCCGCCCATGGCATCTACTAATATATTCATGCGCAAAGCACTCCTCTCTTTTATTGTATTTTATATTGTATTGTGTTTTATAGAAAAAATCAATACTTTTTGACCAATTAGTATAAATTTATACTATTTATTTTTCCTTTCTTCTTTTGTTTCTTTATTTTTTGTTTCCATAGTTTCTTTTAAGGTGATATCTATTGGTACAGAACATATTAAAACTCCATTTGTTGCAATTATTCTATTTAATTCTTCTATTGCTTTTCTATAATTATCAACATGTTCTAAAACATGATTGCAAAAAACAACATCATAGCTATTATCTTTTAAATTTATATCAGTAATGTCTATTTTTAAATCGGCCTTTTCATATAAATCCGCAGTTTTATATTTAATATTTCTATTATCTAACCACTTTTTTATTCCTCTCTCAGCAGCAAATATCAATATTTTTTTATTTTTTAATAAGTTTATGTTATTATTCAAATACTCACAAATAATTCTATGTCTAGGAAGTGACAAACAATAAGGACAGATAGTATTTTTATATGTTTCAAGGTATATATTTTTATTATAAATAGGAAGTTTGTAATTAAAATTTAAAAAACGTCTAAATTTCTTTCCACAACAACTGCACTCATACTTTTCCCCAAAAAAGTAAATTCTAGATAAGTATAAAAATATTTTTACTAAACACTCTCTAATTTTATTTTTCATCATATACCAAGTCCAATCCGCCTCAATTTAAAACATTTTATCACACTTCCTAGAATTTTCAAGTCCTCAGAAAAATAAAATAAAATTCCTCAAATTTAATATATATTACTTATTTATTAAACCTTCTTCAAAATTAAAATAGTAAAAATAAATATAAAAAATAAAAAGCGAAGCTTTTATAATCAAAAGCCTCGCTTAATATTTAAAATAAAATTATTCTTTTATTTCTGAAACGATACCAGAACCTACTGTTCTACCACCTTCACGAATAGCGAATCTTAATCCTTTTTCGATAGCGATTGGAGTAATAAGTTCAATATCCATTGTTACGTTATCTCCTGGCATAACCATTTCTGTTCCAGCAGGTAATTCAATTACACCTGTAACGTCTGTTGTTCTGAAATAGAATTGTGGTCTATATCCATTGAAGAATGGTGTATGTCTTCCACCTTCTTCTTTTGTTAGAACGTAAACTTCTGCTTTGAATTTTGTATGTGGGTGTATTGTTCCTGGTTTTGCTAAAACTTGTCCTCTTTCGATTTCATTTCTTTGAATTCCTCTTAATAGAACTCCGATGTTGTCTCCTGCTTCTGCTTGATCAAGTAGTTTTCTGAACATTTCTACACCTGTTACAACTGTTTTTGAAGATTGATTTGCTAAACCTACTATTTCAACTTCTTCTCCAACTTTGATTGTTCCTCTTTCTACTCTACCTGTTGCAACTGTTCCTCTACCTGTTATAGAGAATACGTCTTCAACTGGCATTAAGAATGGTTGGTCTGTTGGTCTTTCTGGTGTTGGAATGTAACTATCTACTGCATCCATTAATTCTTTCATACATGCATATTCTGGTGCATTTGGATCTTGTGATGCACATTCTAGTACTTTTAAAGATGATCCTTTTATAATTGGAATTTCGTCTCCTGGGAAATCATAGCTTGTTAATAAGTCTCTAACTTCCATTTCAACTAATTCTAGTAATTCTGGATCGTCAACCATATCGCATTTATTTAAGTAAACAACGATATATTTAACACCAACTTGTCTTGCTAATAGTATATGCTCTCTTGTTTGAGGCATTGGACCATCAGCTGCTGAAACTACAAGTATAGCTCCATCCATTTGTGCTGCACCTGTAATCATGTTTTTTACATAGTCAGCGTGTCCTGGACAGTCAACGTGTGCATAGTGTCTTTTTTCTGTTTCATATTCAACGTGAGCTGTATTAATTGTAATTCCTCTTTCTCTTTCTTCTGGTGCTCCGTCGATTTGATCATATGCTGTATATTGTGCCTTTCCTAATAATCCTAAGTATTTTGTAATTGCTGCTGTTGTTGTTGTTTTTCCATGGTCTACGTGTCCAATAGTACCAATGTTAACATGTGGCTTTGTTCTTTCAAATTTAGCTTTAGCCATTTTAAATCCTCCTTTTTGGTGATTTCACCATATATATTTTTTAAATTTAATAACTTTTTTATAGTATTGGTATTTTATAACAAATTAACCAATTTTGCAAGTGTTTTCTTACACTTTTATTAATTTACTATTCTTCTTTTTTACCTCTTGATGCTATAATGTTATCTAATATTGATTTTGGAACTTCTTCATAGTGTGATGGTTCCATTGAATATGTTCCTCTTCCTTGTGTTTTTGAACGTAGGTCTGTTGCATATCCAAACATTTCAGATAATGGGATAAATCCTCTTATTATTTGTGCTCCTGAACGTGCTTCCATTCCTTCCATTCTTCCACGTCTTGAGTTTATATCTCCAATAACATCTCCCATGTATTCTTCTGGAACTGTTATTTCAACTCTCATTATTGGCTCTAATATAACTGATTTTGCTTTTTTACATCCTTCTTTGAATGCCATTGATGCAGCTATTTTAAATGCCATTTCAGAAGAGTCAACTTCATGGTAAGAACCATCTACTAATGTAGCTTTAAAGTCTATTACTGGATATCCTGCTAGCACACCACTTTCTGCGGCTTCTCTAATTCCAGCTTCGATTGGTTTAATATATTCCTTTGGAACTGCTCCACCAACAATTTTACTTTCAAATTCAATTCCTTTTCCAGGCTCTAATGGTTCCATTTCTAACCAAACATGACCATATTGTCCTTTACCACCAGATTGACGAATGAATTTTCCTTCAACTCTAACTGCGTTTCTTATTGTTTCTTTGTAAGCAACTTGTGGTTTACCAACATTTGCTTCTACTTTAAACTCTCTTTTTAATCTGTCTACAATTATATCAAGGTGTAATTCACCCATACCTGCGATAACTGTTTGACCAGTTTCGTGGTTTGTGTATGTTTTAAATGTTGGATCTTCTTCTGCTAGTTTTGCTAATGCTATACCCATTTTTTCTTGTGCCACTTTATCTTTTGGTTCGATAGCAATATCAATAACTGGCTCTGGGAATTCCATTGATTCTAGTATAACTGGTGCATCTATTGAGCATAGTGTATCTCCAGTTGTTACTTCTTTTAATCCTACTGCTGCTGCTATATCACCTGCATAAACTTTTTCTATATCTTCTCTGTGATTTGCATGCATTTGTAGAATTCTTCCTATTCTTTCTTTTTTGTCTTTATTTGCATTTAATACTGTTGAACCTGATTCTAATGTTCCAGAATATACTCTGAAGAAACATAATTTTCCAACAAATGGGTCAGTTGCAATTTTAAATGCTAATGCTGCAAATGGTTCTGTGTCTGATGTTTTTCTTTCTGTTTCTTCACCATCTGGTGTAACACCTTTTATGTTTGGTATATCAAGTGGTGATGGCATATAGTATACTATAGCATCTAGTAATTCTTGTACACCTTTGTTTTTATATGATGAACCACATGTTACTGGAACTATTGTGTTAGCAATTGTTCCTATTCTTAGACCTTTTCTAATTTCGTCTATTGTTAGTTCTTCACCTTCTAAATATTTCATCATTAATTCATCATCTTGTTCAGCAACTGCTTCTAGCATTTTTGCTCTGTATTGTTCTGCTTTTTCTTTTAAATCTGCTGGGATATCAGTTTCTTCTATTTCTTTTCCAAGATCATCTTTATGAACAAATGCTCTCATTTTTATTAAATCTACTATTCCTTGGAAATTATCCTCTGCTCCGATTGGTAACTCTATTGGAATAGCATTTGCATTTAATCTTTCTTTCATTTGCTCAACACATCCATAGAAGTCTGCACCAATCATATCCATTTTATTTACATATGCCATTCTTGGTACTTGGTATTTATTTGCTTGTCTCCAAACTGTTTCAGATTGTGGTTGAACACCACTCTTTGCAGCTAGTACAAGTACTGAACCATCTAGTACTCTTAATGATCTTTCAACTTCAACAGTGAAATCAACGTGTCCTGGTGTATCTATAATATTTATTCTATGACCTAACCATTGGCATGTTGTTGCAGCAGAAGTAATTGTTATACCTCTTTCTTGCTCTTGTTCCATCCAGTCCATTGTTGCTGCACCTTCGTGAACTTCTCCTATTTTATGTGTTTTTCCTGTATAGAAAAGAATTCTTTCTGTTGTTGTTGTTTTTCCAGCGTCTATATGCGCCATTATTCCTATATTTCTTGTTTTCTCTAATGGGAACGCTCTTCCTGCCAAATTTCTCTCCTCCTTTATATTGGGGTTATTTTACCATTTATAATGTGCAAATGCTTTATTAGCTTCTGCCATTCTATGCATATCTTCTTTCTTTTTGAAAGAAGCACCGTTTCCGTTTACGGCATCCATTATTTCTCCGGCTAATTTTTCAGCCATTGTTTTTTCATGTCTTGTTCTTGCATAAGTTACTAGCCATCTTAATCCTAGTGTTTGTCTTCTCTCTGGTCTAATTTCCATTGGAACTTGGTATGTAGCTCCACCTACTCTTCTAGCTTTAACTTCAAGAACAGGCATTACGTTGTTTAATGCTGCTTCAAAAACTTCTAATGGATTTTTTTGTTCTTTTTCTTTTATAATATCAAATGCTCCATAAACTATGTTTTGAGCAACTGTTTTTTTACCATCTAACATAACATTGTTGATTAATTTTGTAACAACTTTGCTATTGTATATAGGATCTGGCAAAACTTCTCTTTTTGCAATGTATCCTTTTCTTGGCACTTTTCTTCACTCCTTTTCTAGTAGTTATTCTACTTATTTTGTGATACTTTAAACAAAGTATCAAGTTACTCTGAAAAAATATTTTTTCAGTTAGTGCTTAATCTATATTTCTAAATTCAAAGTCAATTAAAACTTAGTATACAGTTAAAAGCACTTTACCTAATTTTATTTCTTAGGTTTTTTAGCTCCATATTTAGATCTAGCTTGGTTTCTATCTTTAACACCAGCTGTATCTAATGTACCTCTTATAATGTGGTATCTAACACCTGGAAGGTCTTTAACTCTTCCTCCTCTTATTAGAACAACACTGTGTTCTTGTAAGTTATGTCCTACACCAGGGATATATGAAGTAACTTCATATCCATTTGAAAGTCTAACTCTGGCAACTTTTCTTAAAGCTGAGTTAGGTTTCTTAGGAGTAACAGTTTTAACAACTGTACAAACACCTCTTTTTTGTGGTGCTCTATTGTTAGTTTGTCTCTTTTTCTTAGAGTTATAGCCCTTTTGTAGAGCAGGAGCTGTTGATTTTGTAATTGCTGTCTTTCTTCCTTTTCTAACTAATTGATTAATTGTTGGCACTTTGAATTTCACCTCCATAATATAAAATCCGCTGGTTCTTCTTTTACCAGCGCATAACATTGTATCATTTTATACGACTAAAGTCAATATTCCGTAAAGAAATTTTTATCTTCTATTTCAACTTTTTTACTTGGTTGATATTTATTTTGATATGCAAACAAGCGGATAATGAATTTTCGCTACTTACGCGCGCAAATCCATTATCCGCTATTCTTATTAATCTATAAACTCTAATACTCTACATTCCTTATGCATCGCTACCAGAGTCCAGTGCTACAAAAAAGCTGCTACGGAACCCGTATGAGGTCGTACGTATAGCTCTCACCGCTGCCGACACGACTGGCCACCAGACTGACGTCTCCGTCAGCATTGTAAACGCCTCCTCTATAAGCTCTGTCAGTCCCTGTTGAATATTTTTCCTGAGTCCATTCAAATACATTGCCTGCTAGGTCATATATATTGTTCGCTTTCCAATATTCACTATATCCTGTATTTTGTTTTGAACCACTATTTGCTTCTGCATCTCCTGTGGAATTATAATAATTTCCCCAAGTAGTACAGTTGGTTTGTATGTCATCTATTGTCATTGTTTTTGTTTTTCCTGCTGTTGATGATGATATTGTCGCATTTCCAATTAACCAGTTTAATGTACTATCCCATTCTATCCCATATATTAAATGCATATTTGGTGTTTTAGTATTATTTTTACTTGCGTCTATTGCTTCTGTTTGTGATACATAATTCCTTACTGTTTGATTACGCTTACTTTGGGCAATACCACTTC
The DNA here is from genome assembly GCA_944389425.1 of uncultured Clostridia bacterium. Classification (GTDB taxonomy): domain Bacteria; phylum Bacillota; class Clostridia; order TANB77; family CAG-508; genus UMGS1864. Next base: position 2,940 of record CALXMH010000016.1, on the reverse strand, counting down.
CGTTGTCACTTGCTTCGTATCTTCCGATATAAAATCCTTTGTAGTGTTCTACACTATCTATCATGTTGGTATATTCTGGTGTTGTTTTGTCTTCCCACCAATAATTTGTTGTTGAAGTTTCGGCTAGTAAATGTGTTCTTCCTCCACTTCCCCAACTGCCATTGGCATCATATCCATACGGAGTTGTCCATGCGGTTCTTTTAAAATTTTCTTCAAAATTTGGTATTGGTACCCATACGTATTCGTTAAAATCAGGTGTTGTTCCACTTAGTTGTCCATTATCGTATGTTATGGCATTGTCCACTATTACTATTCCTTTGTTTATATCTTCTGTTGTTATATTGTTCCACTCATCAGCTGGCATTATACTTGCTACACTTCCGTCCTTTCCTAGTAAACTTTGCGTTGTTCCTGTGGCTAATATAGCTGGCGCAAATCCGGCTGGTATTGTTATTTGTATATCACTATTTGGGTCTGGTTTTATTGTTGTGTTCTCTGTGGCTAGTCCGTCTTCATTCACCTTTGGTGGCTCTACTGGGTCTGGTGGAGTTGGTGGATTGTCTCCATTTCCTCCTTCTAAGTAATTTTGAAAGTATTTCTCTATTTCATTTAAGAATTGCTGCTCATCTGCTACACTATTGTTATACTTTCCTACTGCGTTTTCCGCATTCCCTATTATATTTCCTTGCCCTGTTAAAGTAGCTAGTGCTACTCCTGCTAATATTAATAGCACTATTATTGTTATTACTAATGCTATTAATGTTATTCCGCTTTTTGCTTCTTGTGTTTTCTAATATTTTTGGTTTTAATTTCTTTTCTTTCATTTTTCTCATACTTCCTTTCATTTGTTTTTTATTTTAATATCTTATCATATTATCCCCAAAAACTACTAACCCTATGCGGGTATTTGTTAAAATTAATGAATAGTGAATAATTTTTTGTAGAATATCCACACCCACTCACAAACAAAACAAAAAGACACATAAACCTAGCCTCCAAGCTAAGTTCATATGCCTCATATATCTATATATTTCTCCTATTTATTTTCTCTAACAAACTACCTGTGTGTGTGTGTGTGTACAACCATGCGACTTTCAGACATTTTAATACAACTCCTTCTCGTTCTATCTAATGTAAACATTATATACAAAACAACAACTTTTGTCTACTATTTTTTATAATATATTGGAAATATAAATCCTATTCAATTAGAACTCGCTTTCATTCTATCCAATTAGAACTCTCTTTCATTTTTAGAAACAGCATTATCAAAAATAGCGGATAATGAATTTTCGCTACTTACGCGCGCAAATCCATTATCCGCTATTCAGATTAATCTATAAACTCTAATACTCTACATTCCTTATGCATCGCTACCAGAGTCCAGTGCTACAAAAAAGCTGCTACGGAACCCGTCCGTAGCTGCTCGCAACGCTCTCAAGGGCGTCGTAACGACTGGCCACCAGATTGTTGTCTCCGTCATTATCGTAATGGCCTCCTCTAGTAGCTCTGAAAGTCCCTGTTGAATATTTTTCCTGAGTCCATTCATATACATTACCTGCTAAGTCATATATATTGTTTGCTTTCCAATATTCACTATATCCTGTATTTTGTTTTGAACCACTATTTGCTTCTGCATCTCCTGTGGAATTATTATAGTTACCCCAACTTCTACTGTCAGTTTGTATGTCATCTATTGTCATTGTTTTTGTTTCTCCTGGTACAGATGATGATATAGTCGCATTATCCTTTAGCCAGTTTAATGCACTGTCCCATTCTATTCCATATATTAAATGCATATTTGGTGTTTTAGTATTATTTTTACATGCTGTTATTGCTGTTGTTTGTGATACATTTGTCCATGTAGATATATTGCGCTTACTTTGGGCTATACCACTTCCGTCGTTGCTTGCTTCGTAACGTCCTATATAGAATCCTTTGTAGTGTTCTACGCTATCCACCATATTAGTATATTCTGGTGTTGTTTTGTCTTCCCACCAATAATTTGTTGTTGAAGTTTCGGCTAGTAAATGTGTTCTTCCTCCACTTCCCCAACTGCCATTGGCATCATATCCCCATGGAGTTGTCCATGCTGTTCTTTTAAAGTTGCTAGGGTCTGGTATTGGTACCCATACGTATTCATTAAAGTCAGGCGTTGTTCCACTTGGGTTGCCACCATCGTATGTTATCGCATTGTCTACTATTACTATTCCTTTGTTTATATCTCCTGTTGTTATATCATTCCACTCATCAGCTGGCATAATGCTTGCTACACTTCCGTCTTGTTCTGGTAAACTTTGTGTTGAATTACTTCCTGTTAATATGGCTGGTGCAAATCCGGCTGGGATTGTTATTTGTATATCACTGTTTGCGTCTGGCTTTATTGTTACATTTTCAGTAGCTAGTCCATCTTCATTAACCTTTGGTGGCTCTACTGGGTCTGGCGGAGTTATTGGATTGTCTCCATTTCCTCCTTCTAGGTAGTTTTGAAAGTATTTCTCTATTTCATTTAATAATTGCTGTTCACCAGATACACTATTATTATACTTGCCTACTGCGTTTTCGGCATTTCCTATTATATTTCCTTGCCCTGTTAAAGTAGCTAGTGCTACTCCTGCTAATATTAATAGCACTATTATTGTTATTACTAATGCTATTAATGTTATTCCGCTTTTTGCTTCTTGTGTTTTCTAATATTTTTGGTTTTAATTTCTTTTCTTTCATTTTTCTCATACTTCCTTTCATTTGTTTTTTATTTTAATATCTTATCATATTATCCCCAAAAACTACTAACCCTATGCGGGTATTTGTTAAAATTAATGAATAGTGAATAATTTTTTGTAGAATATCCACACCCACTCACAAACAAAACAAAAAGACACATAAACCTAGCCTCCAAGCTAAGTTCATATGCCTCATATATCTATATATTTCTCCTAT
>CALXMH010000015.1 GCA_944389425.1 uncultured Clostridia bacterium | reverse complement strand
GAAAAATACGGAAGATTAGATTTAAGAGTAATAGTAAATAAAAACATAATGGTAATAATAGAAATGCAAAGGACAGACAATTGTAATATGACAAAAAGAGCATTATTTTATGCCGGAAAGATACTAGGAAGTAGTCTAAAAAGTAAAGAAACATATGATAATATAAAAGATATATACATGATAAATATATTAAATTACAATATATTAGAAACAGAAGAATATAGTACAGATACAGTAATAGTGGATAGTAAATATAGAAAGTACATAATAATAAAGGGAATAAAATTTTATTTTATAGAGCTACCAAAGTTTAGAGAGCAAGTAAAAGAACCAAAAACGAAATTAGAACAATGGTTAGCATTTATAGATTATGAGGATAAGGAGATGGTGAATATGGCAATAGCAAGAAATAAATTAGTAGAAAAAGCACAAAAAGATTATGAATATCTAACAGGAGATGCAGCAACAAGGAGATTAGAAGAACTAAGAGAGAAAGCAATATATGATGAATATTTTGCATATGAAAGAGGAAAAGAAAAAGGCGAAGCTCGTGGAAGAATAAAAACAGCAATAGAGATGATAAAAGATAATGTTAAGTTGGAAACCATAGCAAAATATACAGGAATAAATGAAAAAGAATTAGAAAAATTGCTTTTGGAAAAAGTGTAGACAATTTTGCTTCTTTTGTATATAATATTTTCAGTAAATAGAACAAAAGAAGGAGTTGCGTTAAAATGGCTGAAAGTCGCTTTGTTGCACACACACACACACAGGTAATTTATTAGAGAAAATAAATAGGAGAAATATATAAGATTGTATAAGACATATGGACTTAGCTTGGTGGCTAGGTTTATGTGTCTTTTTGTTTTGCCTATTTTGTAGTGAGCGGTTTTAGTTGTAGCCGCCGAAAGAGGTCGTGGATTAAAATTTATTGCGTTCCTCGGCACGCCTGCGTGGTCTACAAACTCTAATAGAACATCAAACGAGCCTCTCGAAAGAACGCGCCCTCATTTAATGTTAATAAGAGTTTGTACGACCACTCCGGCTACATTCGTCGCTCCATAAATTTTAATCCACGACCTCTCTCGGCTACTCTACTACTTAAAATTATTCACTATTCATTAATTTGATAAAGTATCCGTATAGGGTTAGTAGTTTTTGGAGATAATATGATAAGATAGAAAATGTAAAATAATACAGATGAAAGAGGGATAAGATACATGATAAGAAAAAAAGAAAAGCGGAATTACACTAATAGCATTAGTAATAACAATAATAGTGCTATTAATATTAGCAGGAGTAGCATTAGCTACTTTAACAGGACAAGGAAATATAATAGGAAATGCTGAAAATGCAGTTGGAAAGTACAACAATAGTGTAGCTGGTGAACAACAATTATTAAATGAAATAGAGAAATACTTCCAAAACTACTTACAAGGAGGAAATGTAGACAATCCACCAACTCCGCCAGAACTGCCAAAGGTAGACTCAGACGGGTTAGCAATGGAAAACGTAACAATAACAACAGATGAAGAAAATGTGCAAATAGTAATACCGGTCGGATTTGCACCAGCAATACTAACAGGAAGCAATTCAACATATAGCTTGCCAGGACAAGATGGAAGCGTAAAAGAAATAATGCCAGCTGACCAATGGAACAACATAACATCAGAGCAAATAAATCAAGGAATAGTAATAGTAGACCATGCAATAACATATACAGAAGGAGTTCCGGACTTTAACGAATACGTATGGATTTCGATTCCAAGTATTGAAGAAAATTTTAAAGAAATAGCATGGAATGGACCATATAGGGCAGAAAGTCATACAAATGGAGAACATCCTATTGTACAAAATCCAACAACAGAAGACGATAAAAAAAATAAATTTTGGGATTATTCTCCAACAACAGAAGATAATATCTATACCAGTATGTTAACTAGTGTAGAATTCTACAAGGGCTTTTACATTGGACGATACGAGGCAAGTGAAGGAGATGAAAAGGTGGCACAAAGTAAGCGTAATCAAGCAGTATGGCGTTATGTAACACATCAAGAAGCAATAGACTCATGTGAAAGTAACACAATTGAAAACATACATTTATTGTATGGAATAGAATGGGACAGTGTATTAAACTGGTTAATAGGGAAAGCAACAATATCATCAGATACCATCGGAGAGACAAAAACAATGGAAATAGAAGATATTCAAGCCAACAGTTGCAGCTGGGGTAACTATTCTAATTCCACAGGAGATGCCAAAGAAGGTAGTGATACACTACAAAATACAGGAGTAAGTGAATATTGGAAGGCCAACAACATTTACGACCTAGCCGGTAATGTATGGGAATGGACCCAAGAAAAATATTCAATAGGGTCTAGCAAAGTTTGTAGAAGTGGAAATTATAGCAGTAATGAAGGTGGATATCCAGCAGCTTGTCGCATCAATGATGATGTTAATCTTACAAGTTATGATTTACGGTTTTCGTGTCAGCTTTTTTGTAACACTGGACGCTGGTAGCGATGCATAAGGCAAGACTCTTACCAGAGTTTAATGTTGTTTCTAAAAATGAAAGAATTTTCTAATTAGATAGGATTTATATTGTAAAAAATAGTAGACAAATGAAGTGGTTTTGTATATAATATTTTCAGTAAATAGAACAAAAGAAGGAGTGAACAAAATGACTGAAAACCGCATGGTTGTACACACACACACACACAGGTGATTTATTAGAGAAAATAAATAGGAGAAATATATAGATATATAAGGCATATGAACTTAGCTTGGTGGCTAGGTTTATGTGCCTTTTCGTTTTGAATTTTATAAAATTTTAAATAGGATGGTGAAATAATGAAGAATAAAAATGGAATAACACTAATAGCACTGATAATAACAATAATAGTACTGCTAATATTAGCCGGAGTAGCGCTTAATACAATAATGGGAGAGAGTAGTATATTTAGTACAAGTGAGAGTTCGGTGGAAGAATATAATAAGAGTCAAGTTAAAGAAAAAATAGAATTGAGTATAAATGAGAAGATGTTAGAAAAAGGTGGAACAGTAAGTATTGAGGAGATAATAGATAAATTAATAGAAAAAGGAATAACAAGTGAAGAAAATAGTGACAAAGAAATAGGATTTGTAATAACAGAAGATGGATATATAGTAACAATAGAAGATAAAGGTAATGGAGCCTATGAGGTAAAAGTTGAGAATAAAGGAAATGCACCAATAATGTTAAGTACAAGTATAGAACCAAAGATATTAACAAATAAAGTAACAATAAATATAAAAGGATATTTATATGGAGAAGGAATAAAGGAAATAATATTGCCAAATGGAGAAAAGAAAGAATATAATGCGGGAACAAATAGAATAGAGGAAACATATGAGGTAACCAAAAATGGAAAGTATAAAATAACATTAGAGGGAAATGATGGACAAAAAGTAGAAAAAAAAGTAGAAATAAGCAATATAGTAGAGGGAGAGATAACAATAAACCCAAGTACAACAGACTGGACAAAAGATAATATAGAAGTAGAAGTAATATATCCAGAAGGAACAGAAGAGCTGATAAGAGAAATAAGTATAGATGGAGGAAATACGTGGAAAAAATATGAAGGAGCAGTAATAATAGAAGAAAATACAACAGTAAAAGCAAGATTACAAAATGAAATGGGAGAAATAAAAACAGCAACATTAGAAATAACAAAAATAGATAAAACAGAGCCAATAGTAACTGCAAAGGCAAGCAATGTAACAATAACGGCAGGAGAGTCAAACGAAATAAGTAGTTATTTCGAAATAAATTCAAATGGAAATGCGCCAATAACTAAAACAGAATATAGCATAGCAAACACAAATGAATTAGGAGAGGGAACTCACACAATAACATGCACTGTAACAAAGGCAAATGGACTTACAGCAAGTGCAAGCTTTATAATAGAAGTAAAAGTAATAGAATATGCAAAAATAGAATACACAACCCCAGGAACATATACATGGACTGTACCGGAAGGAGTAACAAAAATTAAAATAACAGTAGCAGGTGCCGGAGGAGGCGGCCGGAGGAAGTAGTAGATATAATTATGGTGTATATGGTGGAAATGGAGGTACAGGAGAATTAATTACCAATGATATTACAACAACATCTGGCAGTACAGTAAATATTACTGTTGGTGCAGGAGGGTATGACGGTCAGCAAGGAGCTAGTAATATGACAGAAAGAGATGGAGGAAATCGGAGGACCTTCATCCGTTAAAATTAATGAAATAACATATACTGCACGTGGAGGTGGTGGAGGTAAAAAGACTCCATCAAGAGGAGTTGCAGGGGCTCACGGAGTTTCATATTCTGGTGGTGGTCAAGGTGGACTAGGAGGAGCTTATCCAGCACAAGATTACAGATATCCTCAGGTAGGAGGAAATGGTTGGGTATATATTGAATATGGTGGAGATATTTAATATGAATTAAAATTTTGAAATTATACTATGGATGTATTGACTTTTTGTAATAAAAAAGGTTATAATGAATATAATAATAGAGATACAAAATTGTATCTTGTCCAAACAAATGTAAACCGCCACCCTGTTGGCGAAATATAAATGTACAGGTGAACAAATGTTACTCGCAACCCTACTTGCGACAAATAAATATGTAGGTGGACAAATGTAACAAAAAATCTACCTTTTAAAAGGTGGATTTTTTGATGTAAATGAGGTAAAAATGAAAGTAGAAAAAATTATAAAAACATCAACAAATGTTATAAAACTTGCTAAAAAAGGGATTAATATTCCATTTTATGATATACTTGAAATGAAAAAAATGTTATTAGAAGACAGATAATTGTCTGATTTTGACAGATTTAATTTTGTAAAAAGTCTAGACAAAAATTGCTATATTGTATATAATGATTACATTAAATATAACGAAAGAAGGAGCAGCATAAAATGACTGAAAGCCGCATGGTTGTACACACACACACACACAGGTGATTTGTTAGAGAAAATAAAAAGGAGAAATATATAGATTAATGAGACATATGGACTTAGCTTGATGGCTAGGTTTATGTGCCTTTTTGTTTTGAATTTTATAAAATTTAAATGGGATGGTGAAATAATGAAGAATAAAAATGGAATAACATTGATAGCACTGATAATAACAATAATAGTGCTACTAATATTAGCAGGAGTTGCACTTAATGCCATAATGGGAGAAAGTAGTATATTTAGTACAAGTGAGAGTTCTGTGGAAGCATATAATAAGAGTCAAGTTAAAGAAAAAATAGAATTAAGTATAAATGAGAAGATGCTAGAAAAAGGTGGAATAGTAAGTGTTGATGAGATAATAGATAAATTAATAGAAAAAGAAATAACAAGTGAAGAAAATAGTGATAAGGAAATAGGGTTTGTAATAACAGAAGATGGGTATATAGTAACAATAGAAGATAAAGGTAATGGTGCCTATGAGGTAAAAGTAGATAATAAAGAAAATGCACCAATAATGTTAAGTACAAGTATAGAACCAAAGATATTAACAAATAAAGTAACAATAAATATAAAGGGATATTTGTATGGACAAGGAATAAAAGCAATAACATTACCAAATGGAGAAAAGAAAGAATATAACGCAGGAACAAATAGAATAGAGGAAACATACGAAGTAACAAAAAATGGAAAGTATAAAATAACATTAGAAGGAAATGATGGACAAAAAGTTGAAAAGGAAGTAGAAATAAATAATATAGTAGAAGGAGAAATAACAATAAAGCCAAGTACAACAGACTGGACAAAAGATAATATAGAGGTAGAAGTAATATATCCAGAAGGAACAGAACAGCTGGCAAGAGAAATAAGTATAGATGGAGGAAATACATGGGAAAAATATGAAGAACCAGTAACAATAGAGGGAAATACAACAGTAAAAGCAAGACTGCAAAATGAAATGGGAGAAATAAAAACAGCAACATTAGAAATAACAAAAATAGATAAAACAGGACCAATAGTAACAGCAAAGGTAAGCAATGTGACAATAACAGCAGGAGAATCCAACGAAACAAGTAGTTATTTCGAAATAAATCAAAATGGAAATGCACCAATAACCAAAACAGAATATAGCATATCAAACACAAATGAATTAGGAGAGGGAACCCATACAATAACATGCACAGTAACAAAAGCAAATGGACTTACAGCAAGTGCAAGTTTTATAATAGAAGTAAAAGCCTTAGAATATGCCAAGATAACATACACAACTCCAGGAACATACACCTGGACAGTACCAGCAGGAGTAACAAAAATAAAAGTAACAGTAGCAGGTGCTGGTGGAGGACGGACATGCTACTACAAAGAGACTTGGATCGTCAGGGACACAAAAAGGATTTGCTACAAAAAATAATGGAGGCAATGGAGAACAGATTTCTAAAACTTTGATAATCAAAGCTAATTCAACAGTACAGATTACTGTTGGAGCTGGTGGGACTACTGTAATTGGAAAAGATATTGTTGGTACTTCTGGTGGAAGTAGTTCGGCTTTTGGCGTTAATGCAATGGGAGGTGGCAGAGGAGAATATAATAGTAATGGTAGTTCAGCGGGCAATGGACAAGGAGGAAGCGGGGGATATGTTACAAAAAGATCAAGCAGTACTTTTTCTAAAATTTCTGGTTCTAATGGTTGGGTATATATTGAATATGGTGGAGATATTTAAAAAATATTCATAAGGAGCGTTTATAAATTTAAAAGCAATATTTTAAAAAAGTATTGCTTTTCTATATACAGTTTTAAGTAAGAAAATCTTACAATAATGTTGTGTTTTTAAACAAAATGTAATATAATATATAAAGAAAAAGGAGTGATAAAAATGAATGAACTAGGTACAAGATTAAAAAAAGCAAGAGAATATTTAGGACTAACACAAGAAGATGTTGCAAAGTTAATGGGAGTATCTAGGGTTATCATTACAAATATTGAGTCTGGAACAAGAAAAGTATCAGCAGAAGAATTATCTAAATTTTCTAAGATATATGGATGGACAATGGAAGAGTTATTAGAAGGAGAAAAAGAAGAGAAATTGAAAACACCAATGTTTGCAAGAGCACTTAGTGAATTATCAGAAGAAGATCAAATAGAAATAATAAATTTGATTAAATTTAAAAAAATGTATAAGGATAAGAAAATTAGTGAATAAACAATTAGATTATTCAAAATATTTCTCTTCCCCAGAGTTATTAGCAAATGCAGTATTAGAACAATACAAAACTGAAATAGGAAAAATAGAATATCCAATAAATCCATTTAAAATTCTGAAAAGTTTAGATGTAAAATTAGTAATTAAAAATTTTAAAGATTTAGAAGGATTATATATACCAGCATTATCAGAAGAAGATATAGATGTAGTTGCTATTAATTTTAATAGGCCATTACATAGACAAAGATTCACCGCAGCACATGAAATATGTCATTGTATAAAAGATAAAGAAAATCCTATTTTATGCCCAATTAATGGAAGAAAAAACAATATTGAAAAATTTGCAGATAGCTTTGCAGGATATTTATTAATGCCAATAAAAGAATTATATAAACAGGTTCAAAAATATGTAAATGAAAATGGATATATTGATTTAGAAAATGTTATATATGTTTCAGAATATTTTGGAGTAAGCTTTGAAAGTTGTGTATTTAATATTGCATATAGATTGAAAAAAATTGAAGGGAATACAGATAGCAAAGAACTGAAAAAGAGAATAAGAAAAATACATCCTGACAAATTAAGAGAAAAATTTGGTATAAAGAATACTTTAAAGCTAACAAGGGAAATAGTAGATTTTTATTGCTATGCAAGACCAAAGCGAAACACTGCAACAAATATAAAATTTAAACAATTTTTGGTTTTGAATGAAAACAGATTAGAAGATATAAATATTAATGAAGAACAGGTAAATTATATATTGGCAGATTTAAGACTAAATAATAATTTTTCACAATATGGAAGTGACTCAAATCCTAATATTTTAGAGGCATTAGGAAATATAGAATTACTTGAATATGTACTAAACACAAACGAAAAGATAGATGTATGGAAGCTTCAAAAGATGCAAAGTTTATTGTACAAGTATACTCCGTTTGGTAACCAATTACCATTTCCACGTCAAGAAAATAACAGAATAAATGGTGCAGAAGTAAGTACGGTTGATTATAGATTAATTCCAGAAGAATTAATAAAGGTTGGAGAACAGATTAATATGTTAATAGATAAAAAGGAATTAATGACAATACATGAATATGTTTTATATGCAGTAAAAATTCATCACAGATTAACAGTGATACATCCTTTAAATAATGGAAATGGAAGGTGCAGTAGAGCAATGTTACTGTGGCTATTGCGATTAAAAAATATTCCACCTATATACATACAGCTTGAAGAAAAACCAAGATATATAAAAGCATTAAACATGATTGACACAAAAGGAGATTATGATTATCTGGAATTGCTCATATTAGAAGAAATAATTCATAGTATGGTTATATTTGATGAAAAATTGGAATTATGAAAGGTATAAATAAAATAATGGTAGACAAATGAAGTAGTTTTGTATATAATGTTTACATTAGATAGAACGAAAGAGGGAGTGCATTAAAATGGCTGAAAGTCGCTTTGTTGTACACACACACACACACAGGTTGTTTATTAGAGAAAATAAATAGAAGAAATATATAGATTCATAAGACATATGAACTTAGTTATTGTTGGATAGCTAGGTTTATGTGTCTTTTTATTTTGCTTATGATAGATTGTGCGGTTTTAAAGATAGCCGCCCGTGGAGTTCATATATATTATTTTTCGCCTCACATGGCTTCGCGGGTAAAAGCGTACGACGTATAACTTCCTCGGACTTCAAAATAATATATATGAACTCCACGGGCTCCTCTACTACTTAAAATTATTCACTATTCATTATTCATTAATTTGAATAAATATCCGTATAGGGTTAGCAGTTTTTGGAGATAATGTGATAAGATAGAAAATGTAAAATAATACAGATGAAAGAGGGATAATATACATGATAAGAAGAAAAGAAAAGCGGAATAACATTAATAGCATTAGTAATAACAATAATAGTGCTATTAATATTAGCAGGAGTAGCACTAGCTACGTTAACAGGACAAGGAAATATAATAGAAAATGCGGAAAATGCAGTAGGTAAATATAATAATAGTGTAGCCCCAGAACAACAATTATTAAATGAAATAGAGAAATACTTTCAAAATTACTTAGAAGGAGAGATTGGAGACAATTCACCAACTTCACCAGAACTGCCAAAGGTGGATTCAGACGGGTTAGCAATGGAAAACGTAACAATAACAACAGATGAAGAAAATGTGCAAATAGTAATACCAGCCGGATTTGCACCAGCAATACTAACAGGAAGCAATTCAACATATAGCTTACCAGGACAAGATGGAAGTGTAAAAGAAATAATGCCAGTTGACCAATGGAACAACATAACAGCAGAGGAAATAAATCAAGGAATAGTAATAATAGACCATGCAATAACATATACAGAAGGAGTTCCAGACTTTAACGAATACGTATGGATACCGATAACAGATAATAGCAAATTTGCCAGAACACCATGGACTACTACATATGGATATGATGAAAACGGAAGTTATGGAAGTGATGAAGAAAATGGAAGAACACATTTACTAGCAGAGGTATTAACATTAAATAGATGGTGGGAAGATACTGCAACACAAGAATACCAAGATTTGCTAGACAGTGTAGAACATTACAAAGGATTTTACATTGGTAGATATGAAGCAAGCCAAGGTGCAAACGATATAGCACAAAGTAAGCGTAATATATCACCATGGGTAAACGTACCACAAACGAAAGCAATAACAGCATGTGCAAGCAATACAACAATAGAAAATATGCATTTAATATATGGAGTAGAATGGGATAGCGTGTTAAACTGGTTAATGGACAACGCGACTATATCATCATCTACATCAGGAGCAACAAAAACAATGGACATAGGCGATATACAAACTAACAGTAGTAGCTGGGGAAATTACAACACTGCCACAGGAGACGCAGCAACAAACAAAGGCACAAGAAGAAATACGGGAACAAGTGAATACTGGAAAGCAAACAACATATACGATTTAGCCGGAAATGTATGGGAATGGACTCAAGAAAAATATTCAATAGAGGATGTAAGAGCTTTTAGAGGAGGAAGATACAGCAATAATGGGGACTCTTATCCAGTAGCTAATCGTAACAGCAACAATGAGAATATATCAAGTGAAGCGTACGGGTTTCGTGCCAGCTTTTTTGTAGCACTGGACGCTGGTAGCGATGCATAAGTAAATCGTATAATAAAACTAGTCAAAAATTCTCAAATTAAATTGAGCAATTTTTGGCTAGTTTTTCCTTGACTTGCATATTTGTGTTTTTCCCATAATTTACTTCTCAAATAAAATTTACCTGTTCGCTTGTTTTTCTGGTTGATTTATTGTAGACTATATTATAAATAATTTTAGGAAGTGATTTTGTGCATAGGATTATGTTTGTTTGTACTGGGAATATTTGTAGGAGTGCTATGGCTGAGAAGTTGCTGGATAAGAGGATTAAGGAAGATAATTTGGATTTGGAAGTTTTTTCTTGTGGTACTTATGCTGAGAATGGGGATTATCCTACTTTTGAGGCAATTGAGGCTATGGATGAGTATGGTATAGATTTGAGAGGGCATAGGGCTACTAATATTAGGTTTTCTAATATAGAGAATATGGATATTGTGCTTTGTGCTACTAGGAGTCATAAGAGTATGGTGCTTGCTATGTATCCTAATTTAGAGGGAAAGGTGTTTACAATGAAGGAGTTTGTTGGAGATACTGATAATGGGATTGATATTAGCGACCCATGGGGCTATAATTTAGCTGTTTATAGAAAGTGTGCGGCTGAGCTTAATGAGATAATTGAAAAATTAATTAGAAAGATATTGACAAATTAACAAATAAGTTATAAAATAGAACAAAAGTTTGTAAGATGAGGTATAAAAATGTTGGATATTTTAGAAGGGTTAAATGATAAACAATACGAGGCAGTAGTAAATACAGAAGGACCATGTTTGGTTATTGCAGGTGCTGGTAGTGGTAAAACTAAGGTGTTAACACATAAAATTGCTAATTTAATTGAAAAAGGTGTTAAGCCATGGAATATTTTGGCTATTACTTTTACAAATAAAGCAGCAAATGAAATGAAAGAAAGAGTGGAAAAGCTAATTGGGGATGATTTTAGCAAAGATATGTGGATTGGTACTTTCCATTCTATTTGTGTTAGGATTTTAAGAAGAACTATTGATAAAATAGGTTTTGATAAATCTTTTATAATTTTCGATACATCAGATCAAAGATCTGTTATTAAAACTTGTTTAAAGGAATTAGAAATAGATGATAAACTATTTTCAGATAGAGGTGTACAAGCTGAAATTAGTAATGCTAAGAACGAAATGCTAGAACCAGCAGAGTATGCAAGAAAATATTCTGGTGATTTTAGAAAAGATAAAATTGCAGAAATCTATTCTCTTTACCAAAAGAAATTAAGAGCAAATAATGCAATAGATTTTGATGATATTATTAATTACACAATTAAAGTTCTTACTGAAAGTCCAGAAGATTTAGAGTATTATGCAGATAAGTTCCATTATATATTAGTAGATGAGTATCAAGATACAAATAAAGCTCAATTTACATTAATAACATTGCTTGCTTCAAGATATGGAAATATAACTGTCGTTGGAGATAACGACCAAGGTATATATAGTTTTAGGGGAGCTGATATAAGTAATATTTTAAATTTTGAAAAAGATTTTCCTGGAACACGTATTATTAAATTGGAACAAAATTATAGATGTACTCAAAGCATATTAGATGTTGCAAATGCTGTTATTAAAAATAATGAAGCAAAATATGAGAAAAAGCTTTGGACTAAAAATGAAAAAGGTCAAAAGGTTCAAATGCATAAAGCTGAAAATGAATATGATGAAGCCTCTTTTATAGTTGAAAAAATAAATGAGCTAAAAAGAGAAGAATATTACAAAAATTCAGATTTTGCAGTTCTTTACAGAATGAATACACAGTCTCGTAGTATAGAAGATATATTGAGAAGAGAAGATATTCCATACAAAATTGTTGGTGGTTTAAAATTCTATGAGAGAAAAGAAATTAAAGATGCTATGGCATATTTAAGATTAATACATAATCAAGCTGATAATTTAAGTTTAAGAAGAATTATAAATGAACCTAAAAGAGGAATAGGAAAAACTAGCTTAGATGCAATTGAGGAGATTTCAAACGAAAATGGAATTTCTATGTATGAAGTTATAAAAAGAGCTAATGAGTTTGAGTTAAATAGAGTATTTGCAAATTCAAGAGAGTTTATTGAAACGATAGAAGATTTAGCTAAAAGAAAAGATGAATTAAGTATTTCTGAGTTGATAACAGAAACAATGAAAAAAACAGGATATATAAAAGCATTAGAAGCAGAAGATACATTAGAGGCGGAAAATAGAATAGATAACTTAAATGAATTATTAACAGTAGCAATTGAGTTTGAAGAGGAAAATGCAGAAAATGGTTTGGCAGAATTTTTGGAAGGAATTACATTATCTAGTGATTTAGACAATATGGAAGAAACAGAAGACACTGTAACATTAATGACACTTCATAGTGCAAAAGGTCTAGAATTTCCAGTTGTATTTTTAGTTGGAATGGAAGAGGGAATATTTCCTGGATATAAATCAATTGGAGAACAAAAAGAACTAGAAGAAGAAAGACGTTTATGTTATGTTGGTATTACAAGAGCAAAAGAACATTTATATTTAACATGTGCTAAACAAAGAACTGTATTTGGCTCTACAAGTTGCAATAAAGTATCTAGATTTTTAAAAGAAATCCCAGAAGAAATGGTAGAGGGATATGAAGAAGTAATAGAAGGAAAAAGAAATAATTTATTTGAAGATACAAATACAAATTGGAACTATGGAAATAAAAGCAATGTGGTTTCATACAGTGTTGCTCCAAATAGTACAAGAAAAATTCCTTCTTCTGGATTTGCATTTAGAACAGCAGATAGCTTTTTAAATAGTTTAGGGAAATCAGCAGCTTCTAAAACAGTAGATTTATCTGTATATGAAGCTGGAAAGAGAGTATATCACAAAAAATTTGGAGAAGGTATTATAAATTATATAGAACCAGAAGGTGATGATTTAAAAGTTGATATTACTTTTGAAAAAGCAGGGCACAAACGATTAATGGCGAAGTTCGCAGGATTAGAAGTGCTATAAAAATTAAAATAATATGTATAAATTTACCATATAAAGAGAATAATATTAACATCAATAAAAGAAAGGATGATGTTAATATGGCAGATTTAAATCAAGTTGAATTACAAAATTTAAGACATTTAATTGGTGCACACGATACTTCATATCAAAAGCTTAACAATTATGCTAATACTTGTACAGATGAACAAGTTAAGCAAATGTTTACAAAAGCTGCACAGGATGCTTTAAATAGTAAACAAAAATTACTAACATTTTTAAATTAGGAGGTAAATATGGACGATAAGTATATGGTAAATGACATATTAGAAGGTGTTAAAGGAGATCTAACAACAATGCAAGGTGTTATAAATGAATGTGAAAATATTGGACTTAGACAAACAATTCAGCAAATGAGAAATAGTTCAGAGTCTTTTCAATACGAATTATTTAAAATGGCTCAATCAAAAGGATTTTATACACCAGCTGCAAAGGCTACACCAACAGAAATTAATAATGTAAAAACAGAAGTTTCTAAATAAAATATAAAAATAAGAATATAATAGTTTAAAATATATTAACTATTATGTTCTTATTTTTTTAGCTTAAAATCCTTACGGACATAAGACTTTTGAAAAAACAATAAAGAAAAAGGAAGAAAAAAAGAGTAAAATGGACGAATAAATAAAACATAGGAGTATAACCTAAATAATAAAGAATATTTAGAAAATATAAACAAGAATTAGAATTGTTAAATAATAAATCTTGATATAAAATAAGGTCAATATAAAGAGAAGGGTGTGTTGAAAATTAGTAGGTTAAAAAGTATAGCAACAAAACTTAGAACCTCTGTAAAGCTTATTTCCCTAATTGGAATTGCAAGTGTATTAATAATAGGAGCAGTATCTCTTATATATAAACCAACATACAGTGTAACATTAAATGGAGAATTTATAGGGTACATAGATAACAAAAGTGAGTTACAAAAGAAAATTAATGAGTACATAAAATATGGTTCTGAGAACAATGTAGCATTTGTAGAAATAGAAGAATTACCAGAATATCATCTATGTTTATTGAAAAAAGATGTAGTAACAAATGATGATGAAATATTTGAAATGGTTAAATCATTAGGAACAACATACTATAAATATTATGCAGTTTTAGAGTCAACTGAGCCAAAAGCATATGTTGCTACATATGAAGAGGCAGAGAAAATAATAGAGGAATTAAAAAATAAATCAAGTGCTAATCAAGAAAAACTAACATATGTAGAAGTTTATGAAACAGAGCTTAAAGATTTTACAACAGTAGAAAATGCAGTTGCTTCATTATATGTTAAACCAGAAGTTAAGAAAAAGGTTGTATCTACAACAAGAGTTACAACATCTTCTAAGATGTCTAATGAATACAAAAATATAGGAATTAGTTTAATTAGACCTATTTCAGGAACAATAACATCTAGATTTGGTTCAAGAAGCTCTGTAAGAGTTGGTGCACATACTGGATTGGATATAGCAGCACCAAAAGGAACATCTATAAAAGCAGCAGCAGGAGGAACAGTAATACATGCTGGATGGAAAGGTTCACTTGGAAATTTAGTAATAATTGACCATGGAAATGGTGTACAAACATATTATGGACATTGTAGTAAAATATTAGTATCTGCTGGTCAAAAAGTTTCACAAGGTGATATTGTTGCAAAAGTAGGTTCAACAGGAAATTCAACTGGACCACATTTACATTTAGAAGTAAGAGTTAATGGAGTGGCATTAAACCCACAAAATTATGTATATTAATAAAAAAGAGTTCATACAAATGAACTCTTTTTTAGTTATTTTTTAAATCCTGTGCTACAAGCAAAAATTGCATTTTTCTTTAATACTAATTTCCCATGTTCAATAATTTTGTTTTTATATGTATTAGAGTTTGAAACAAGCCTTCCAAATTCAGATATAGAAGAACTAAAACTTTTAATAAAATTAGCATCTTCTTTTACTTTTTCAACTATTAAATAATATTTTGAATTATACAAATATAATTTAGAAAGTCCAATATTTTTGTTTATTAAATCACAAAAATGTGCTGATAATGAACATCCATAATCATAAAAATTATCAAAGGATGAGAACTCAAAAATTGCACAAGATGCAGAAAGCATAGTATTTATTTTTCGCTTAACTTTTATTTTTTTTCTAGGTGTATTATTTATTTTGTCTGCATCTGGAAGTACTCTCGTAACTGTTAACACAAAACTCCCATTCGACATAGCAAGGGCTTCAATCATTATTTTACAATCCTTTGTAACAAAACCAATTTCTTTTTCTGCTTGATCTAACATATCTAAAAAAAGAGATTGAGAATCTATTGGATTAGACATAAATTCATGAAAGTCAATATTTTTTTCTGCTAAGTCATTAATATCAAGAATTATTCTAATTTTATTCTCACCGAAGTTTTTCAATTTTCATTTAAGATTTGCCTCCTTAGAATGGTATAAATATATTATACTATGAATATGTAAAAAATTAAACAATCAATTTTTGGTAATTAACATTTTACATTATAGTATATTTTATTCTATCAGAAAAGGTACTATATAATATAGCATAAAATATAAAAAAAGGAAAGACTAGTGTAATAAAAATGTAATTAAAATGTAAAATTTTGAAAAAGAATCCTACAACACAGTGTTATCAAGGAATGTGACAAACAAATAATTTTTTGAGATTTTAGGCATATTGACTTTAATATTAAAAAAATCTATTATTATAATAAGGATAATTGTAAATATGGAGAGTTTGAAATGAGAAGAAAATTAAAATTTATTTTATGTATGATTGTAGCTATAATGCTTATTCTAGGCATTACTGTAAATGCAAATTTTAAACCAGGACAAGCATTATTTTCATCGCTAAAAACAGCACTTAATATACAACAAAAAGAACTAAAAGAAAATGAAACCACAGGAGAAGACGATGAGGAAGTTCCTATTTTAGTTCCAGAAATTACAATAGGAGAAATTACTTTAAAAAATGATAATTTACCAGAAGGTACTAATCAAATTGTAACTATACCTGTAACTACAAAAGATATTCCAAATGATTCTAAATTAGGTGTAAAATTAATAAAAGATGGAATTGATGTAATATCAGAGGATTACACAGTAGAAGGAAATACTGTAACTGATAATTTATCTACAATAATATTAAATCTTGGCACAAATACTACAAAAGGTGATTATATTGTTGAACTTAGTTACGAATATTTGGTAGGACCAGATGCAATAGAGGTTTTAAAAAAACAAGCACAATTCACAGTTGATGAAATTAAAATCCAAGAAATTATTATAGAGCAAAAAGCTATTTCGTTGGAAAAGTATGAGACAACAATAATTACATATAGAATGGTTCCAGATTTATTTACAGATGCAGATTTAAAATTTATAAGTGATAATGAAGAAGTTGCAATTATTTCAGAGGGAGGATTAATTACTGGTGTTGGAAAAGGAGAAACAACTGTTAGAATTTCTTCACTAGATGGTAGTGTAGAAGCAAGTATACCAGTTACTGTTTTAGAGCCTTCTATTGAAATAATAGAAGTAACATCAGAACCAGAGCAAGTAATGCAAGATGAAGAAGGTAGCTTTAATGTTAATATACAAGCATTAGATTTTCAAAACGAAAAACAATTAGATGTTACAATATATAAACATCAAGAAGATGTTACAGGATTGTTTAATATAGAAGGAAATGTAGTACAGGGAAATGAAGTTAATTTAGTTATTAAACCAAATATAGGAATGGCTACATCGGGAGAATATACAATTTCTGTAACATATGATGGAAATCCAATTGATTCCGAAGATATGGAAAAACAGTCAGCTACATTTAAAATTTATGGAAAAGTTCCAATAACAGGATTTGACGTAGAGCAAGAAATAATAAGAATGACAGTAGATGAAGAAAGACAAATCATTACAAACATAACACCAGAAGATGCACAAAACAAAAAACTAATATACAGATCAGATAGCCCAGAAATTGTCGGAGTAGATGAAAATGGATTAGTTGAATCTTTGGCATTAGGGACTGCAAAAATAACTATTACTTCTGATGAAGATGCAACATTAGAAAAAGTTGTAGAAGTAAGAGTTATGGAATTAATAGGAACAGAAGAATATAATATAGATTTAGAAAACAGAGTAATTAAAAATATTCCTGAAAATACAACAGTAGAATTTTTACTTCAAAATTTACAAATTGGTTCAGACAATTATAGAATAGAAAATAACTCAGGAGAAACTCTAACAGAAGCAGCATTAGTAGGAACAGGTTCATTGCTAAAAATTAATGAAAGTGAAATATTTAATATAGTAGTAACAGGAGATACAAATGGTGATGGAAAGATATCAATAACAGATTTATCTAAATTAAAATTACATTTGGTTAAGCTAGAACTACTAGAGAATTTATCACTTATAGGTGCAGACATAAACCAGGATGGAGAAACGACATTAACAGATTTATCTAGAATGAAAGAATACTTAGTTGGGATGTAAAATAAAAAATAGGCATATAATTTTTTTATATGTCTATTTTTGTGCTTAAATACTTGAAAAATTGCTAAATTCCTTATATAATATACAAAGAAAAAATTCATAAGAAGAAATGGAGTAATAAAATGAGCGTTAGGGATAAAAGTGTATGGATATTAATTGTTTTTATTTTGTCAGGACTAGTTATAGGTGGATTACTTGGGGATTTAGCAAGTAGTGTAAATGGACTTCGGATGGCTAGCTTATGGACAGAGTTTTGGGCTTGAAAGTCCACTTTCTTTGGATTTAAGTATTATTAAGATTACATTTGGATTTATGCTAAGTATTAATATAGCTAGTATAATAGGAATGGCAATAGGAATATTTATATATAGAAAAATTTAAGATATAATTATGGGGGCTAATAGAAAGGACATATATGAGAATAAAAGATGTACCTATTTTAGAAAGGCCCTATGAAAAATTAGAATTGTATGGGGCACAAAAGTTATCTAATTCCGAATTATTGGCAATAATAATAAAGACAGGAAGTAAAGATGAAAGTGTTATTAGTTTGGCACAAAAAGTATTAAGCCTTATTGAAAATCAGAATAATTTAAGAGCATTACAAGAAATTTCAATTGAGGAATTTATGAGTATAAAAGGAATTGGAAAGGTAAAAGCTATACAATTGAAAGCTGTTTGCGAATTAGCCAAAAGAATGGGACAACCATTAAATAACAAAAAAATTGTTATAAGGTCTCCCGCAGATGTAGCTAATTTGCTAATGGAAGAATTAAGATACGAAAAAAATGAAGAGGCAAGAGTAGTTATACTAAATATAAAAAATGTTGTGCAAAAGATAATTAAAGTAGCACAAGGAGGAACAAATTTTGCTGTAATAGAGCCAAAAGAAGTCCTTTTAGATGCAATAAAAATAGGAGCACCAAAAATAATTCTGTTACATAATCACCCAAGTGGTGATTCAACACCAAGTAAAGCAGATTATGCTGTAACAGATAGAATATACGAATGTGCTGAAATGATGGGAATTAAATTACTTGACCATATAATAATTGGTGATGGCAAATTTGATAGCATATTTCAAAACAGAAAATACGAAAGATAGCTTCTTAAAAATTATTATATTGAAAGGAATGAGGTAATTGAAATTATTTGGCTTTGGAAGTAAAGATATAGGAATAGACTTAGGAACAGCAAATATACTTGTAACAGTAAAGGAAAAAGGTATTGTATTAAATGAACCTTCTGTTGTAGCAATAGATATAAATACAGGATCTATTTTAGCAACAGGATATGAGGCAAAAGAAATGCTAGGAAGAACTCCTGAAACAATAAAAGCTGTAAGACCTTTAAAAGATGGTGTAATTGCAGATTTTACTGCAACACAATTAATGCTAAAAAACATGATAAAGAAAATTTGTACAAGATATAATACAGGAAAACCAAGAGTCGTAGTTGGTGTACCTTCTGGAATAACAGAAGTAGAGGAAAGAGCGGTAGAAGAATCTGTAATACAAGCAGGAGCAAGAGAAGTATATTTAATGGAAGAACCAATGGCTGCTGCAATAGGTGCAGGGCTTGATGTTGCAGAACCAACAGGAAGTATAATAGTAGATATTGGTGGAGGAACAACAGAGGTAGCAGTAATTTCATTAGGTGGGATTGTTGTAAGCCATTCACTTAAAATTGCTGGTGATGAACTAGACGAAGATATAATTGACTACTTCAAAAAAGAAATGGGTGTTGTAATTGGAAATACAACAGCAGAACAGGTTAAAATGACAATAGGTTGTGCAATGCCATTAATGACAGAAATGACTATGGAAGTAAGAGGAAGAGATTTAACAACGGGATTGCCAGTAAATATAACTGTAAATTCTACACAAGTGCAGGAGGCTATGCAAGATTCTATCTCTGAAATTGTGGAAGTAGTAAAATTAACACTTGAAAGAACACCGCCAGAATTAGCAGCAGACATAGTAGAAAAAGGAATATACTTAGCTGGTGGAGGAGCTTTAATTAAAAATTTGGATAAATTATTAAGCTCAAAAACAGGAATTCCAGTTTTTGTAGCACAAAATCCATTAGACTGTGTGGTAAAAGGAACAGAAAAAACATTAGAAGATTTAGAAAAACTAAAAAGTGTGCTTGTAAATGCACGAAAAAGAAGATAAATCAAGGAGTACTTTTATATGTATAAAAATGATGCAACAGGTATATTAGGGATAATTATAGTTATAGTTTTACTTATTGTATTAGTAATATTATCAAATATTAATATTGATAAATTATCATTTGTAGAAGGTGCTTTTGGTAAAATAATTACACCAATTCAAAATGGATTTATAATGCTAAAAAATAAAATAAGTGGGAATGATGCTTTTTTTACAGATGTGGCTAATTTGCAAAAAGAAAATGAAGAACTAAAAGCAAAAATTAGTCAGCTAGAACAAGCTCAAAGGGAACTTGAAATAATAAAAGCAGAGAATACCACATTAAAAGAATACATGAATTTAACTGAAAAATACTCAAGTTATAAAACAGTGCCGGCATATATAATAGGAAAAGATATAAGTAATTATTCGAAAATAATAATAATTAATGTAGGGAAAAATGAAGGTATTGAAGTAAATATGACTGTTATAGCAGATGCTGGTTTAGTAGGACATGTAATTTCTGTAACAGATGATACTGCCAAAGTAGAAACAATAATAGACTCTGCAAGTTCTGTTAGCTCAAATGTAAGTACTACAAGAGAAAGTATAGTATGTAGAGGTGTAATGGATTCTAATGATTTAAGAGCAGTTAATATTCCAACAGATGCAAATTTAGTTATAGGAGACAATATTGAAACATCTGGAATGGGCGGAATATATCCAAAAGGAATTTTAGTAGGTTCTATAAAAGAAATTATAAATACTAAAAATATAACAGATAGATATGCAATTATAAAATCAGCAGTAGATTTTGATACTCTTGAAACAGTATTAGTAATAACTAACAAATAGGAGGGAAATAAATTGAAAAAGACATTAATATTTTTAGTACTGTTTATAGTATTTATAATAATATATTTCCTTCAAATGAACTTTTTTAATTGGTTTACAATTGCAGGAGAAAAGCCCAATTTATTTATAATTTTAATATTAGTAATTGGATTATTTGCAGGCAAAACAATAGGCATTGGAACAGGAATAATTGCAGGAATATTTTTAGATTTATTTATAGGTAAAAGTGTTGGAATAACATCAATAATGCTTGGAATAGTTGGATTTCTTGGAGGATATTTAGATAAAAAGTTTTCTAAAGATAGTAGAATAACAATGATTTTAATGGTAATATTAGCAACTTTAATATATGAAGTAGGAAAATATGGGATTTATATAATAAAGGATAATATGCCATTAGAGATAGGGGCATTTTCAAAACTTTTATTTGTAGAAATTATATTTAATGTTATACTTACAATTATATTACAGCCATTAATTAAAAAGGCAGGCTATTACATGGAAAACATATTTAAAAGTAAAAATATATTAACAAGATATTTTTAAAACAAAAAATATATAAATTAAAAGGAGGTGTTTGATTTTGAGCAACAAAGATATTGAAAAAACAAGACTAAGGTTTAATATGTTAACAATGTTTGTATACATAGTAGGATTAATACTAATAGTTCAATTATTTAATTTGCAAATAGTAAATGGAAAAGAATACAGAGAAGAGTCAAACACAAAACTTACAAGAGAAACAGAAATAGAGGCAGCAAGAGGGTCAATTAAAGACAGAACAGGAATAGATTTAGCTTCAACTGAATTAGGATATAGTTTAGAATTGTATAAAACAAAAGTAGATACTCAGACTTTTAATGATTGTATGCTAAATGTAATAAGAGTATTAGAAAAAAACGGAGATAAATATACAGATTCATTTCCAATCAGTATAAATCCATATGCATTTAATTTTTCGTCTGATGAGGACTTAAAAGAATGGAAAGAAACCTATAAATTTTCGGATGAAGCTACACCAGAAGAATGCTTTAATTATTTTAAAGATAAATATGAAGTAGAGTATGAATCATTAGAGGATACAAGAAAAGTAATTGGACTTATTTACAAAGTAAAAAATAATGGATATAGTGCAACAAAATCAACAACAATTGCGGAAAAGATATCAAATAACAGTGTACAGGAATTTTACGAGAGAGCATCAGATTTTCCAGGAATAAATGTTGTAACAGAGCCGATAAGAACATATAATAAAGGAAGTCTAGCATCACATATACTAGGATATATTGCAAAAATAAATCAACGAGAATTAGAAACTAGAAAAGACAAATATTCAAATGATGATTATATTGGTAGAACTGGAATAGAGTATGTTTTAGAAGAATATTTAAAAGGTGAAAATGGAACAAAACAAATAGATATGACAGTAGATGGTACTCAAACAGGTGAGTATATAACAAAAGAAGCAGTAGCAGGATGTGATGTAATATTAACAATAGATGCAAACCTTCAATCTGTTGCAGAGGAATCTCTTGCATATAACATTGAAAAAGTTAGAAATGGTGGATTTGCAGAAACATGGGATGCAAAAGGAGGCTCACTAGCTGTTGTAAATGTAAAAACAGGAGAAGTTTTAGCATTAGCTAGTTATCCAGATTATGAACCATCTTTATTTTATAATGGTATAACACAAGCTAAATATGATGAATATTTATCTCAAAATGCTTTATACAATAGAGCAATACAAGGCTCATATGCACCAGGCTCAATATTTAAAATGGTTACAGCAGTAGCAGGACTAGAAACAGGAGTAATTACACCAAAAGAAAGAATAAATGATACAGGAGTTTATACAAAATATAATCAAAGCTGGAAATGTTGGTATTACACAGACTATCACAGAGGACATGGATATGTTAATGTATCAGATGCAATACAAAAATCATGTAACTATTTCTTTTATGAGGTAGGAGATAGATTAGGAATTGAAAGGCTTTCTAAATATGCAAGACATTTTGGATTAGGAGAAAAAACAGGAATAGAGTTACCTAGTGAAACAGAAGGAACACTAGCATCACTTGAAAATAGTGAAGAAAAGAATAAAACATGGAACCCAGGAGATACTTTAAATGCTGCAATTGGACAAGGAGATAACGATTTTTCTCCATTGCAGATGGCTAGGTATTTAAGTATTTTAGTAAATGGTGGAAACAAAATAGATATAAGTATAATAAAATCAGTCCTAAGAGCAGATAAAACAGAGGTAGATAAAACAGAAATAGAACAGTTTGTAAACAATAAATTAGGAATTACATCGGTAGAAGATGACGGGATTGAAATATCACAAGAAAATATAGATGTAGTATTAGAAGGAATGAGATCAGTTGCACTTGAAAGAGGAGGAACAGCCTATGCTGTTTTTAAAGATTTTGGCATAGAAATTGGAGGAAAAACTGGCTCAGCAGAAACTTCAACAGATGATGTTAATGCTTGGTTTGCTGCATTTGCACCATATGACGACCCAGAAATAGCAGTAATTGTTATGATAGAAAATGGAGGACATGGTAGCTATTCTGCACAAGTTGTAAAAGATATTATCGCAGAATACTTTGGAATGAATTCAAATGGAGTTCAAGAAGATATGACAGCAATTCCATATACAGAAAGTATAAGATAATTTACAAATGAAATGCAATAAACATAAGATGTAAAATTTAAAACATTGAAAGGAATGTATATTCATGAGTAATAATATAAGTATTAATTTAAAAAAAGAACAAAATTTAGTAAAAATGAACCCAGAGGCGAGCTATGAAGAAGTATTAAACGAATTAAAAACAAAACTTCCAAAATTAAAAACACTATACAAAGATGCAACAACACCCTTATATATAATAGGTAAACATTTTGAAAATGACCAAATGGATGAAATATCCCAAATGATTAAAGAAAAAATAGACGTAGAGGTTTATTTTGACAGTCCAAAAGATATGGGAATACATGTTATAAAAAATACTTTTGAAGAAGATTTGAGCGTTTCTGAAACAAAATATATAAAAGGTGCTGTAAGGTCAGGAAATAGAATAGAATATGAAAAAAGCTTAGTAATAATAGGAGATATAAATGCAGGTGCAGAAATAATCGCCGGGGGAAATATAGTAGTAACTGGTGTTCTAAGAGGATTGGCACATGCAGGAGCAAAAGGAAATAAAAAAGCAGTTATCGCAGCAAGAAAAATGGAAGCTCCACAAATAAGAATTGCAAATGTTGTTAAAGAAATGGAAAAAGAAGATGAAGAAATAGATACAAAACAAGTTTATGCATATCTTGAAGGAGAAGAAATTATAGTAGAAAAAGAAACAAAAAGTAATTTATAATTTTATTTTGTCCCATAGAATCTTGACTTGGCATTGTTTTGTTGATAAACTTATGCTAAATTAAAAAACAAAGGAGGTGATGGCTAATTATGGACGAAATAAAACAAATGCTTGTTGGCATTCAAAATTCCCAAGAGGAATTAAAGCAAGGTCTAGAAAATCTTCAAGCAGTAGACAAAAAGTTACATAAGGAAATAAGAGAAGTAAATTCTAGATTAGCTGCTTTCCAAATTGAAATGTCACAAAAAGTTCAAACTTTATTCGATGCCGATTTAACAAGAAAAGAGAACATGGAAGATTATGATGAAAGACTTCAAAATATCAGTTCAGAACTTTTCAATCATTCAGTAAGAATTAATAACTTAGAACAAAAAGTCGTCGGCAGTTAATCCAACAAGAAAATAGCGAATATCTAAGAATATATATAATATATTTTTAGACATTCGCTATTTT
This sequence comes from uncultured Clostridia bacterium, assembly GCA_944389425.1. Classification (GTDB taxonomy): domain Bacteria; phylum Bacillota; class Clostridia; order TANB77; family CAG-508; genus UMGS1864. The sequence continues at coordinate 5,340 of CALXMH010000015.1, read as the reverse complement.
CTTTATTTAAATTACAAAAACTTTTTATGGTATAATTTTCTAAAATATTGTTAATATAATAACTAAGTGATATAATATCTTAAAATGTTAAAAGGAGGATAAATAATGGGAGAAAGTACTAAAGGTGAAGAATTAAAAAAAGAGCTATTTAACATAAAGAAAACAGGATGGCTAGAAGTTAAAGAAGACCAAATGGAAAAAATACAAAAATTTGCAGATGAATACATGTACTTTTTAAATGTTGGAAAAACAGAAAGAGAAGTAGTTGAAAATACTACTAAAATTTTAATTGAAAATGGATTTAAAAATGTTATAGAAGTAGAAAATCTAAATCCAGGAGATAAAGTATACTATGTAAATAGAGAAAAAAGTATTTATATAGCAGTAATAGGAAAAGAAAAATTAGAAAATGGATTAAACATAGTAGGGGCACATGTTGATTCACCAAGATTAGATTTAAAACCAAATCCACTATATGAAGATGGAGGTTTTGCTCTTCTTAAAACACATTATTATGGTGGAATAAAAAAATATCAATGGACAACAATTCCACTTGCTATACATGGAGTTATTGTTAAATCAAATGGAGAGAAAATAAAAATAAATATAGGTGAAGAAGAATCTGACCCTGTATTTACTATAACAGACTTATTACCACACCTAGCACAAGAACAAATGGAAAAGAAATTAAAAGATGGAATAGAAGGAGAGGCCCTTAATGTATTAGTAGGAAGTATACCATTTGATGAAAAAACAAGTGAATCTGTAAAATTAAATATTTTAAATATATTAAACGAGAAATATGGAATAAAAGAAGTAGATTTTTTAAGCTCAGAACTAGAAATAGTGCCAGCATTTAAAGCAAGAACATTAGGATTTGATAGAAGCATGGTTGCAGCATATGGACAAGATGATAAAATATGTGCATACACATCTCTAAGAGCCATATTAGATGTACAAAATCCTCAAAAAACAGCTGTATGCATATTATCAGATAAAGAAGAAATAGGAAGTATGGGAAATACTGGTATGGAATCTCATGTTTTTGATAATTTTATTGCTGAACTTTTAAACAAAACAGGTGAGAATAGACCAAATTTATTGGAAAAAGTATTCTGTAATTCAAAAATGTTATCAGCAGATGTTGACGCTGGTTTTGACCCAATATATGCTTCTGCTTCTGAACACAATAATGCAGCTTTTTTAGGTAGAGGAATTGGACTTAATAAATATACAGGAGCAAGAGGAAAATCAGGTGCATCAGATGCTAATGCAGAATATGTGGCTGAAATAAGAAAATTGTTTGAAGAAAATGATATTCGATATCAATTATCAGAATTAGGAAAGGTTGATTTAGGTGGTGGAGGAACCATAGCATATATTTTAGCAAATAAGGGTATAGATGTAATAGATTGTGGTGTTCCTGTGCTATCAATGCATGCACCATATGAAGTGACAAGCAAATATGATTTATACATGGCATATAGAGGATATAATGCTTTTTTAAAATAAAATCTATAATGAAAACATATAAAACTTAGATTAAAGTTTAAGATTTATATGTTTTTTATTTTAAGGTTTGGATAAAAAGTGATTTTAAGTAGATAATAAATTAAAAAAGTTTGCAACTTTTTGGAACTTTAAATTGTATATAAGTATGTAACGGAAAATAGTTGATATTTTCTGACTTATATGTTAAAGTATGAGTAGAAATAATAAGAGGAGGAGAGAAAATGAACAAAAATGTTTTAATTACAATTATTGTAATACTAGTAGTAGCAGTACTTTGTGTGGGAGGATATATGCTTTTAAACAAAACAGAAGAAACAAAATCATTAGATATTAATGCAGCATCACAAATACTTTCTAGTGCAACACCTTTTAACGAAATGGCAACTATGGATATAACAACAGAGGAATTAAGTTCATTATATGGAATTAATACTGAAAATGTAGAACAAGTAATAGGAAAAATGCCAATGATGAATGTACAAGCTAGTATGTATGTTTTAATACAAGCAAAAGACGGTGCCGTAGATACTGTTAAAGCTGAATTAGACCAATATGCAACAAAGTATGAAGAACAATGGAGCACATATTTACCTGAACAATATGAATTAGTTAAAAATAGAAAAACAGGTGTTGTTGGAAATACAGTTTATATGATTATTGCTGAAAATGCAGAAACATTAGAACAAGAAATTACAAAATAATAAATCATTTAAAATGTAGTCTCTAAATAATATATTTAGAGACTATATTTGTATAAGAATATAACTAAGGAGAAAAATTATGGTATTTAGCAGTGTTGTTTTTTTATACATTTTTTTCCCAATAATGTTACTAATATATTTTGCAGTACCGAAAAAATTTAAAAATGCAGTAATGATTTTAGCAAGTCTTGTCTTTTTTGCTTGGGGAGAGATAAGATATATATTTATAATGTTAATACTTGCCGTAATGGATTTTATTTGTGGCAAAGGGATAGACAAAAATGAAGGAAATAAATCAAAACAAAGGCTATATTTATTTATAGATGTTGGAGTAAATTTACTAATATTATTCTTCTTTAAATATGCAGATTTTATTATATCTAATATAAATGCAGTATTGCATATAGAAATCCCACTTTGGAATATTCCACTTCCAATAGGTGTTTCATTTAATACATTTCAATCATTATCATATATAATTGATGTATATAGAGGAACAGTAAAATGCGAAAAAAGTTTTTATAATTATCTAACATATACAACATTATTTCCACAGATAATAGCTGGACCAATAGTTAGATACGAAACAGTAGATGAAGAACTAGAAACCAAAAAAATAAGTATGGATAATTTCTCAAAAGGAATGAGAAGATTTATTATAGGACTTGGCAAAAAAGTACTAATTGCAAATAATGTTGGGGCATTATGGAATATGATTGAAACTAGTGGATATTCTGAAATGTCAATGCTGCTTTCTTGGGTAGGAATAATTGCATTTGCACTTCAAATTTATTTTGATTTTAGTGGATATTCAGATATGGCAATAGGACTTGCAAACATATTTGGAATGGATTTTGACGAAAATTTTAATTATCCATATATATCAAAAAGTATTACAGAATTTTGGCGCAGATGGCATATGACGCTAGGAAGTTGGTTTAGAGATTATATATATATACCACTTGGTGGAAATAGAAAGGGATTTCCAAAACAAATTAGGAACATATTAATAGTATGGTTCCTTACAGGAGCATGGCATGGAGCGTCTTGGAATTTTATGCTATGGGGATTATTCTTTGGAATAATTCTAATTATAGAAAAAGTAGTATTATTAAAAATCTTAGAAAAATTACCAAAATGGACAAATCATATATATTCAATGCTACTAATACTGGTTAGCTGGGTAATATTTGCTTTTGAAGATTTAACCAAAGTAAAAGATTATATATTAACAATGTTCCATTTAAATGATACAAGTATAGTAAATGCAGAAGGATTATATTACTTAAAAAATTATTTTATAATAATTATTATAGGAATAATATTAGCAACACCAATTGTATCGAAACTATTTAAAAAACTAGAAGAAAAGCAAACCAATATAAGGAGTATATTAATTACAGGAGTTTATATAGGTATATTGTTATTAAGTACTGCAAGCTTAGTAAGTGATTCATATAATCCATTTTTATATTTCAGATTTTAAAGGAGGTAAAAGTCTATGAAAAATAAAATATTTTTTACAGTATTTATGTTTGTATGGATAACATTGATTATACTTAATTTTGTAGTAAAAAGTGATTCCTTTTCAGAGCAAGAAAATAGATATTTAGCAAGTTTACCTTCTTTTACATTTGAAAAATTAGTAAATGGAGAATACCAAGAAGAAATGGATACCTATATAAATGACCACTTTATATTTAGAAATGAATGGATAAAAATAAAATCAGGTGTAGAAATGCTACTACGGTAAAACTGAAAACAATGGAGTATATATAGGAAAAGATGGATATCTATTCGAAAAATTTGAATATGGTAAAGAGGAAAAAAGTCATTTAGAAAAAGTAGCTAATATAACAAATGAATTTGCAAACAAAACTGATATGCCAATGTATTTTATGCTAATACCAAATTCAATATATATAAACAAAGATAAGCTTCCAGATAATGCTAAAACTTTTGACCAAAAAGAAATAATAAATTATTTTTATAATAAATTAAATAGCAAAATTAAAAAAATAGATGTAACAGATGTATTATTAGACAATAAAGATAAATATATTTTTTTTAAAACAGATCATCATATGACAAGTTTAGGAGCATACTTGGCATATACAAAATTTTGCATACAGGCAAATATGGAACCACAGAAACTAAAAAACTTTAATAGAGAAATAGTGTCAAAAAACTTTCTTGGGACATTTGATTCAAAAGCACAAATAGCAAATCAGGAAGCAGATGAAATAGATATTTTTTTTAATGAAAAAAATTTAAACTTAAAAAGTGTAGAATATGATAATGAAATAACAAATAGTATATTTAGTACAGAATATCTTACTAAAAAAGATAAATATTCGTTTTTTCTAAATGGCAATAATGCAAAAGTAGTAGTAAAAACAAATATCAAAAATGGTAAAAAACTACTTGTAATAAAAGATTCATATGCACATATAATGGCACAATTTTTATGTCAGAATTATGAAGAAATACATTTTATAGACCCAAGATATTATAAATCTTCATTAACAGAATACACACAAGAGAATGATATAACAGAAACATTATTTATATATAATATTTCGAATTTAGTTTCTGATTTAGGAATATTATCTATAAAATGAGCAAACATTTATGTAAACACTTTACAAAATTTGACAAATGTATTATAATATAAGTATATTGCGCAAGCAATGTTAACTATAAAGGGGCGAAAGGAGGATGTTTTTTAAAACTTAATATTGCTAAAACGTGTTTAAATTACAACAAAGGAGAGAACTAACATGATGAAACAAAGCAGCAGAAAATCCAACTTGGCAAAAGTAATTTTGGCAGCCGTATTGGCAATGAATGTTTATGGTACCGCATTTGCAGCACCGGGTGATAATAATGGAAATGGCAATGATAAGAATGACTGGAAACAAGCCATACAAACCGAGATTACAGACCGTAAAGCAGCAGATGCTAAGCTTGAAGGAGCAATTCAGGCTGAAGAAACTTCAAGAGTTGAAGCAGACAATGCACTGAAAGCGGAAATTCAAAATGAGACTTCGCTGCGTGAAACAGCAGACGAGCAACTCGAGCTGGATATAGCTGGTGAAGCCTTAATCAGGGAAGATGCAGACAAACA
>CALXMH010000014.1 GCA_944389425.1 uncultured Clostridia bacterium | reverse complement strand
ACAAATAAAGTTGTAAACTATATAAAAAAATATAATGACAATATATTTTCAAACATGTCAGATGTTTTGAAATTATTAGAAATCACAGCACAAAGCTATGAGATAGACTATTTAAAAATATATAGTTTTGAAAAACTTTCAAAATTAGTGCTAGAGCAATATCAAGAGTCTATAAAAACAAAAGAATATAGAAGAATTTTATCTATTTCTAAAATATTGGAAACAGTCGATAGCTTAGATGAAGCAAGCAAATTAATTAAACAATATGACACTAAAAATATTATTGCATATTTAGTGTTTTTACTAAAATTACCACAAATAACACAATTGCAGAAAAACCAAATTTTAGTAGTTTCTATGATTAAACCAAGTTTGCTATGCAGTGCAATTTTTATTGCTGGATTTTTAGAAAAATAATAAAATATAAGGCGTAATTTTAAATAATTACGCCTTTTTTCTATATTTTAAATATCTTTTTGCTTATAAAATTTAGCAATATAAAATTAATTGTAGCAACTATAAAAATAATTATTATTTCATTAGTTACCATACTTAGTGGAACAATAGAGAACCACCATTTAAATACAGTTAAACAGAATATGAATAGCAATAACATTGCAATACTTAGAGCCAACCTAAATTTAGAAAATGGCAACTTTTTACCTTCACTTTTTCTGGCTTTTGCAAGTGTAAATAAGAATAGAATTCCTACAAATCCTGTTGATATAACACATAAGCTTGAATATACTTCTTCTGCAACTATTCCATATTTATTTAACATAGTTAATATTACAATATTAATAATAGATGTTAAGGCAGTAGGAATTGCCTTACTAATTACATTTCTAAGAAAGTCACCTTTTATTCTATCCTTGTTAGGTTCTAATGCTAGTAAGAATGAAGGTATACCAATTGTAACCATACTTATTAAACTTAATTGTATTGGTATAAATGGATAACTTTCAGCGATAAATAAAAATAATATAGCCAAAACACTTGAATATATTGTTTTTATTAAAAATAGTGAGGCTGAGCGTTCTATGTTATTTATTGTTCTACGACCTTCTGCAACTACTTTTGGCATAGATGCAAAGTTTGAGTCTAAAAGAACTAATTGAGACACATTTTTAGTAGCATCACTGCCGCTTGCCATTGCAATACTACAATCAGATGCTTTTAATGCTAGCACATCGTTTACGCCATCTCCTGTCATAGCAACTGTTTTTCCTTTTTCTTGAAGAGCAGTAACCAGAGCTTTTTTCTGAGATGGAGTAACACGTCCAAAAATTGTATATTTTATTGCCGCTTCTTTAATTTCTTCATCATTTTTTAATGTTGTCATATCTATGTATTTATCGTAATTTTTTACCCCAACTTGTTTTGCAATTTTAGCAACTGTAATTGGGTTGTCACCTGAAATTATTTTTATATCTACACCTTGCTCATCAAAATATTCTAATGTTTTTTTAGCTTCTTTTCTAATTTTATCTGAAATTAATACAAAACCTAGTAATGTAATATTATTTGGTAAGTCTTTTTCATTAAAATTACTGTTTGAATGTGCAAGTGCAATTACTCTATAATTTTCGGAAAAATCTGCAACCTGTTTTTCATATCCTTCAAAACTATTCCCTAAAACAAATTCAGGAGCACCCATTATATATGAACCTTCGTCTTTAAAATAAATTCCAGACCATTTTGTTTTAGAAGAAAAAGGAATTATATTTTCTGGAAGTAATTCGTGTGTAAGTGTAAATTTATATTCACGTATAGCAGAAATGGTGGCATTAGTATCAGTAGAAAATTTGCCTAAATTTGCTAAAATATTAGATATGTTTTCTTTATTTGTATTAATTGGTACAATTTCTTTTACTTCCATTGTGCCTTCTGTTAATGTTCCAGTTTTGTCTAAACATAGTGTATCTACTCTTGCTAATGTTTCTATGCAGTATAATTCTTGTACTAAAACTTTGCTTCTAGCAAGTCTTATAACACTTACTGCAAGAACTGTACTTGTAAGTAGAACAAGCCCTTCTGGTATCATTCCAATTACTGCTGCAACACTTTTTACAACTGCAACTTGTATGTCATTTCCACTTAATTTTAATTGATTAAAGAATAATAAAAGTCCAATAGGAACAATTGCAAAAGATAGGAACTTTATTATTTTGTTTAAAGAAATCATTATTTCAGATTTTACTTTTTTTACATATTTAGCACCACTAGATATTTGTGCTGTATAATTTTGTTCACCAATATGTTCAACCTTTGCAGTACATTTGCCACTTACTATAAAGCTACCAGATAAAAGCATATCACCAGGTTTTTTAAAAATAGTATCAGATTCGCCAGTTATGAATGATTCGTCTACTTCAACTTCACCTTCCATAATTATGCTATCTGTTGCTACTTGATTTCCAGTATTAAATACTAGAATATCATCTAATACTATATTATTTATAGAAATATTTTCGCTTTTACCATTTCGAATTACATTTGCTTTTGAAGATGCCATAACAGATAATTTGTCTATTATTCTTTTAGAATGTATTTCTTGATATGTACTTATTGCTGTATTAATTATAACAACAAACATAAATAGCATGTTTTTATATGAACCAACAGCAAATATAGCTAAGGCTAGAAATAAATTCAAAAAATTAAACAAAGTAAAAAAATTACCTGCTAAAATTTGCTTAATGCTTTTAGTAGGAACAGAAGTATCGTAATTTACCAAATTACTTTTAATTCTTTCCTCAATTTGAGAACTACTAAGCCCGACTCTTAGAATCAGGAGCATACCTTACAATATTATCATTATCCAATTAAAAATCACCTCTTAAACTTAACAACAAATATTGTAACATATATAACAAGAAAAATCTATTTAGATTTTATTAATAAAAAATTATTTATAATATCTTAAGTCGTGCAAATTTTGTCGAAAAATAGTGACTAAATAGTATGTTTTGTGTTATACTTAAGTACAGAACAAAAATTTACTTATAGAGAATTTTTGAAAGTTTTGTATTAGAGGTGTATTATGGAAAGGAAAAAGCCTTTTACTATTTTTCGGACTTAGCATTTGGCGAATTATGGCTTATTTTATTATATACAGTGTTATAGGTTATATTATAGAAACATTGTTTGGACTTTTGACTATGGGAATTTGGGAAAGTAGACAGAGCTTTTTATATGGACCTTTTTGTGGTATATATGGACTTGGTGCTACTTTAATGATTGTTGGTATGCAAAAAATACCTAAGTCATATAATTGGCTATTTTTAGGTGGATTTGTTTTAGGTAGTGTTACTGAGTATGCTATAAGCTTTTTTAGTGAAAAGTTTGCAGGTATTACTTGGTGGGATTATTCTTACATGCCACTTAATATCAATGGTAGAGTGTGCCTTTTATATTCTATTTTTTGGGGACTACTTGCTATTTACTTGATGGGGTATTTTAATCCAAGGTTAGATAATTGTATAGATTGGGTTAAAAGCAAAATCCCAAATAAAGTATTAAAAGGTGTTCTTCTTAGTTTGTTTATTTTTATAGTTATTGAGTTTATTGCTACTGCAATTGCTATACAAGTGTTTTTAATAAGGGTTGAAAAAATTCATGACTTAGATGTACCTAATAAAGAACAAGTATCTCAGATTTATGACCAAATTTATGGAAATGAAAAATTGGCTAATTTTATTTATAGATTTTGGGGAGATGAAAAAATGGTAAGGACATTTCCTAATTTAAAAATTGAAGATAGAGAGGGAAACACAATTATTGTTAATCAATTTTTCCCACATATTAAACCATATTATATGAAATTTGAAAGAGAGAATTAAAAGTATACGAATATGTATACTTTATCTGTTTATTTCTTTAATAGTCCTTGAAATATATTACAAGACAGTCAAGAAGCGGAAACTGATTTATAATAATAAGCGAAAATAAAAATATATGTATTGACTATTACAAACATAAGTTCTATAATAAAATAAGGTGAGTGCCTATGAAACGACAAATTTTACATATTGATGCAAATAATGCTTTTTTAAGCTGGACAGCCATAGAGATGCTTAAAAGAGGATATAATATAGATATTAGAACAATTCCTTCTATAATAGGTGGAGATGAATCTAGGCGAGCCGGAATTGTTTTGGCAAAAAGTAGTATTGCAAAAGAATTTGGGATTCATACAGGAGAAACAATATTTAGTGCAAGAAAGAAATGCCCACAAATCAAGGTATTTCCAACTGATTTTAGTATATATATAAAATATTCAAATCAATTATATAATTTACTTTCAGAATACACAGACATAATAGAAAGATTTAGTATAGATGAATGTTTTTTAGATATGACAAATTACTTACAAAACAAAACTCTTTTAGAAAAAGCAACAGAAATAAGTAGAAGGGTAAAAGAAGAACTTGGCTTTACTGTAAATATCGGAGTTGCCCATAATAAATTATTAGCAAAAATGGCATCCGATTTTGAAAAGCCTGATAAAGTACATACTTTGTTTGAAGAGGAAATTCCAACAAAATTGTGGCCACTTTCTGTTGGTGAACTTTTTATGATTGGTAAAAAAAGTGTTCCAAAGCTTAATAATATGCAGATAATAACAATAGGGGATTTGGCAAAAACTGATATTAATAAATTAATAAAACGTTTTGGAAAACATGGAAAATTAATGTGGGAATATGCAAATGGCATTGATAATGAAGAAGTTCACTATAAAATTGAAAAACCAAAAGGTGTTGGAAATTCTGTTACATTGCCAATGGACATTTCTAATATAAATAAAATAGCTGAAATTGTTTTAAGTCTAGTAGAACATGTAACTTATAGATTACGTAAATATGATTTGATAGCTAATGTTGTTAATGTACAATTAAGAACAAAAGAATTTAAAGATTATTCTCATCAAGGAAAGTTAGACTGTGCTACTTCTAGTACTAAAATTATATATAAGAAGGCAAGAGAACTGTTAGAAGAAATGTATAAAGGGGAAGCTGTAAGACTTGTAGGTGTAAGACTAGATAATTTGGAAGAAAAAGAATCCATGCAAATGAATTTATTTTCAAATGAGAGTATTGAAAAACAAGATAAATTAGACAAAGTATTAGATAGCTTAAAACGAAAATACGGATATGAAAGTATTATAAGAGCAGGTAAAATGAATGTTAGCGATATTGTAAAATTTAAAAAGAATTGAAAAAGTGGCCCTAATTTAGGACCACTTTTTTTAATCAAGGTTTCAACTTACGAGCTAAAGCTTCTGCACTTATCTTCCACAAGCGATTCGCCTGAGTTAAAGGACCATCACCATTAGGTTCAGCATGCTCCCAGCTGATTTTGCAGTAAAATTGACCTTTTTTCTTAGATGGATACTGCTTTTCAATAATAAGACCATTTTTCTGCCATTCCAATATGGTTTTGTTCCATACATTTAAATAGCAATAGAACTTACCATATTCGGCTGCATATTCAAGCCGCTCATCCATTGTACATCTGCCCATTGTCATAGTGCATAACCTCCTTGATGTAAATAATTAGCAAAAAATTGCATAACATAATTATAGCACAAAAAAGTATAGTTGTAAACATAATGCCAATAATAAGGGTAGCAACATATGTAAAATAGAAGGAGAATTTCATGAATGTATTGGCAGAAATAATAAAATTAATATTTTTAACTGTTATTATTGTTCTTATTTCCAAATATGTATTGGTACTTTATTTAAGAAAATTTGCGGAGACTTTAAATTTAAGACCAAGAACGGTAGGTAATATTGCTGGATTTGCTACATCTACGCCAGAACTTCTAACTGTTTCTTTTTCAGCAGCAACTGGGCTTATATCAACTGGTATATATAATATTTTAATGTCAAACATAGTTAGTTTAATTTTGTATAGCCTATCTATAATTATAAATAAAAATATAGTACTCCTAAAAAATAAAGCTATTATTACAGATATAATATTAGCAATAATTGCAATAATAATTCCAATTATTTTAATAACAATTAATGTACAATTCAACATAATACTTGTTCCTATTTTTATTTTACTATATTTCTTATTTTATCGTATAGATTTAAATGCACATAAATTATTTTTAAAAAATGGATATAATGAGATTTATGAAAAAATATCTGAGGAAACAAAATTTATGAAAGGTAAAAAAGAAAAAACAATAAGATATTCAATAATATTAGTAATTGCCGCAATATGCTTATTTTTTGTAGGAAATAAACTTGGTGAAGTATTAGATAATTTATGTATTCAATTTGGCATGCCGGAATTATTTTTAGGTGCATTATTAGGTTTTGCAACCAGCATTCCAGAGTTAATTACTTTTTTTGAAGCTCAAAAATACCATAAAAAAGGAGAAAATACAGAACTTGGAGTTATAGAGGCAACAAATAATTTATTATCAGCTAATTTAACCTGCTTATTTATTGTTCAAAGTGTTGGTATAATAATTTTTAATATTTTTAATTAATATTTGCAAAATGTTAAAAAATGTGGTATAGTTAACATAATGGAAATACCATTTAGAAACCGATTTTGACAACGTAAGGGGGAACTAATATGTATAATCGGTACAAAAAACATGTAATTGATGCAAATGCTATCCAAAATGCATTTAAAGCAAATGGCACAGGCGGAAAATTTATTCCAATAGAAATGAATATTTTTCCTTCAAAAGATTTGTTAAATCTTCCATCTATTTTGCCTGGTAAATATGCAAAAAGAATATCGGCTTATACCGATTCTTGTGGAAATCAGGCAGTTATACCACCAGGTTGGACAGTCTCAAAAATAGAAAATGAAAACACTATTTGGGGCAAAAATGTAGGCTTGGTAATTTACCGTATACCAGAAAAACTTATAAAAACAATTAATTGGAAGAAAACTGATGAAATTCAGTCTAAGTTCGATCAATTTGTGTATGTACCAGTACATTTACTGGACTCAGATGGAACATTAGATGGAAAAATGTTTAATGAAAAGTTTGGAAGAAGAAATTTTAGTGAAGTGGATTTTTCCGAAAGAGACTACCATGAACCGCTTGAAAATGAACTTATGTATCAAATTTCAAGTGTAAAAAAATATGGAGGCTTTTACATTTCTCGTTATAATATTTCTAATGTAGAAGGTAAAGCTAGGTCTATAAGAAATTCTATGCCATGGGTTTATATTGACTTTAACAAAGCTAAAAGTAAAGCCAATAAGTTTAAAAATAATGAACTTATAAGAAGCCATTTAGTTTTCGGCACAGAATATGACTGTGTAGGAGCGTGGATTGTAAAATCTGGAAGTAAACATCTTGGCGATGTTAAATTAGATTCTAGTTCTTGGGGAAATTATCGTACTTCAATGAACAAGAACAGTCAGATTGCACAAACAGGAAGCTCTGACGAATGGTGTGTTAATAATATTTATGACCTTGCTGGAAATGTAAATGAATGGACACAAGAGCGTTACAGTAAAAGCTATTGTGTTATCAGAGGTGGCTCTTTTAAGGATGCTGGATTTTTCTTCCCGGCAATTTATAGGGATTATGAGTTTCCCTATGATAGTAATGGAGGAACTGGTTTCCGCATTAGCCTCTGGATAAGACCATAGAATTGGAAGTGTGTTAGTTGCATGTGCAGAAAATAGAGAGTTACCCAATAATTTGGGCCTCTCTATTTTCATTCGAATTATGTGGATTTTATAGACTTTATATTGACTAAACATAATTTATTTGCTAAAATAAAAGTATAGTACGAAATATGGAGGTGTGTTTTCATGGGTGATAGATGTGGAACTTGTAGAAAGAACAACTCTGGTAGATGCCAAGAAGATGGACATTATGTAGATAAATATGATGAAGCTTGCAGAGATTATGAAGAATAAACTAAATATTTCGATTTAAAAAATAAGAAATTTTTAAAAATTTCTTATTTTTTAGTCTTGCTTACTATTGACAAATTTGAAAAAAACTTGTATACTTTTATGTAGTTTGTTAGTTAATATGATTATTTACATATATAATAACACAAGATGCGAGGGGGGAATTTAAAAATGGCACAACCAAAAAGAAGATGGTCAAAAGCTAGAACAGGAGCAAAGAGATCTACTTGGAAATTAGAAAATCAAAATTTAGCTACTTGCAAACACTGCCACGAACCAGTGTTACAACATAGAGTATGTCCTAATTGTGGATATTACAATGGTAGAGAAGTAGTAGCAAAAAAAGCAGAATAATAAAAAAACGATAATGTTTCTATTCGCGAAATATTATCGCTTTTTTATTATTTCAAAATTTTGTAATACTATTGCATTTATTATTTTTTTGTAGTAAAATATATATGCTAATATAAAGCAAGTACCACTTACTTGGTTCAAGGTTAACGACACTGGCTTGTACTAGGTTTATGGCATATTAAGAAATGGGAGGTGTACCAATTATGACAAAGGAAAGAAAACAAGAAATTATTAATACTTATAAAAGAGAAGAAAATGACACTGGTTCTCCAGAGGTTCAAATTGCTCTTTTAACTGAGAGAATTAATGAGTTAACTGAACATTTAAAAGTTCACAAGAAAGATAATCATTCAAGAAGAGGACTTTTAAAAATGGTTGGTAAAAGAAGAAATTTACTTAACTATTTAGCTAAAAAAGATCTTGAAAGATATAGAGAAATAGCTCAAAAATTATCTTTAAGAAAATAATTAAAAAAAGCAGGGCAGAAGCGACTAATTTTTTGAGTCGCCCTGTCCTGTTAATGTTTAAGTTTAAAAGATATGTGTAGGTGCATAAGATTAAGTAGCTTGTACTAAGAGGCACTAAATAGCTTTTTAGTAGAGGTTACTAATCACAACCCTTTACATATCTTAATATAAAATATATGGAGGTATTTATGTTTAAATCTTACACTATGGAGTTAGCAGGGAGACCACTAACTATTGAAACAGGAAAAATGGCAGGGCTTGCCAATGGAAGTTGTTTAGTTAAATATGGAGATACAGCCGTTTTAGTTAATGTAACAGCTTCAAAAGAGCCAAGAGAGGGAATAGACTTCTTTCCACTATCAGTAGATTATGAAGAAAGATTATATGCTGTTGGAAAAATTCCAGGCAGTTTCCAAAAAAGAGAAGGGAAACCAAGTGAAAAAGCTATTTTAACTTCAAGAGTTATAGATAGACCAATTAGACCACTTTTCCCAAAAGATTTTAGAAATGATGTATGTGTTTCAGCACTTGTTTTATCTGTTGACCAAGATTATTCACCAGAAATATGTGCTATGATTGGATCATCAGCGGCTCTTAGCATTTCAGATATTCCTTTTGGAGGACCAACAGGTTCTGTTAATGTTGGATATGTAGATGGAAAAATAGTTATTAACCCAACAGAAGCACAAAGAAAAGTAAGTAAATTACGTTTAACTGTTGCAGGAACAATGGACAAGATAGCTATGATAGAAGCTGGTGCAGATGAAATCCCAGATGATGTTATGCTTGCTGCAATTAAAGAAGCACATGTTGAAATTAAGAAAATATGTGAATTTATTTCTAATATGAAAGCAGAAATTGGAAAACCAAAATTTGAATACAAATCTTTTGCAGTAAATGAAGAGGTTTATGCAGAAGTAGAAGCTAATTTTAAAGACAGAATGTACCAAGATGTAC
Organism: uncultured Clostridia bacterium; assembly: GCA_944389425.1. GTDB lineage: Bacteria > Bacillota > Clostridia > TANB77 > CAG-508 > UMGS1864. The sequence goes on along the minus strand of CALXMH010000014.1, from coordinate 24,731 downwards.
AAGCAGTAGATAAAACTGTAAGAGATGAAAATATGGAAAAAATATCAGAAGATATTATGGCATATTTTGCAGAAAAATTAAGTGAAGAAGAACTTGAAGAAAAGAAAACAGATATTGCAGACTCTATTTACAAATTAGAGAAAAAATGCGTAAGAGAAATGATTTATAAAGAGCATAAAAGACCAGATGGAAGAGCTATTGATGAAATTAGACCATTATCATGTGAAGTTGGTGTTCTTCCTCGTACACATGGTAGCGCTTTATTTACAAGAGGACAAACACAAGTATTATCTGTTGCAACACTTGGTATGGTAAGTGAAGCACAAATATTAGATGGATTAGACAATGAAGAAAGTAAAAGATATATGCATCATTATAATTTCCCAGGATATAGCACAGGAGAAGCAAAACCTTCTAAAAGCCCTGGAAGAAGAGAAATTGGTCACGGTGCATTAGCAGAAAAAGCATTAGAACCAGTTATTCCATCAGTAGAAGAATTCCCATATGCTATAAGAGTTGTATCAGAAGTTTTAAGTTCCAATGGTTCTACATCACAAGCTAGTGTGTGCGGAAGTACTCTTGCCCTAATGGATGCAGGCGTGCCAATTAAAAGACCTGTTGCAGGTATTTCAACAGGATTAGTAACAGATCCAGAAGACCCAAGCAAATATATAATGCTTACAGATATTCAAGGCTTGGAAGATTTCTTTGGAGATATGGATTTTAAAGTTGCAGGAACAAAAAACGGTATTACTGCTATACAAGTAGATATTAAAGTAGAGGGATTGTCTTATGAAATCATAGAGGAAGCATTTGCAAGAACACATAAAGCAAGAAACTATATTTTAGATGAAGTAATGCTTAAACAAATAGCTGAGCCAAGAAAAGAAATTTCTAAATATGCTCCTAAAATTATTAATATGCAAATTAATCCAGATAAAATTAAAGATGTAATTGGAACAGGCGGAAAAGTTATAAACAAAATAATTGAAGAAACTGGCGTTAAAATGGATATAGAAGAAGACGGAAATGTGTTTATATATTCACAAGATGCAGAAAGTGGAAAAAGAGCGCAAGAAATTGTAGAAGATATTACAAGAGAAATTGTAGTTGGAGGAACTTATTTAGGAACTGTAACAAAATTAATGCCATTTGGAGCTTTTGTAAGTCTTGGAGCAGGAAAAGAAGGATTACTACATATTTCTAAGATTTCAAAAGAAAGAGTAGAAAAGATTGAGGATGCTTTGAAAATTGGAGATAAAATTACTGTTAAAGTATACGAAATTGACCATCAAGGAAGAATTAACCTAACTAGAAAGGACATTGAGGAGTAATTTTTTAACAATTCTTAAAAATATTTTAAACTATTGAAATTTTATAAAATTTGTCATATAATATTAAAAGTGTAATAAAATAGATAAAAAGGAAAGAGGTTAATATGAAATATTTATATCTACTTCAACAAGCACTAATATGGGTAGTAACAATTTTTTGGCTATACCAAATTGTTGTTAGTATGTGTTCACTTGTAAAGTTAAAAGATAAACCATTATTAACAAACAAAAAACATAAATTTATGGCAATTATACCTGCACATAATGAAGAAACAGTTATTGCGAATTTAATTGATAGCTTGAAAAAACAAGATTATCCAAAAGAATTACTAGATATTTATGTAATTGCAGATAATTGTACAGATAATACTGCAAAAGTTGCAAAAGATGCGGGAGCTATTGTTTATGAAAGATTTGATGAAACAAGAAAAACAAAAGGCTATGCTATGCAATGGTTTTTAAAACAAAAAATTGAAGAAAATGCAGATTACGATGCTTTTTGTGTATTTGATTCTGATAATATTGTTATGCCAGATTTTATAAAAAATATGAATAAAAAGCTATGCCAAGGTGAAGAAGTTGTCCAAGGGTATAGAGATATTAAAAATCCAACAGATAGCTGGGTTTCAGCAGGGTATGCGATTTTCTATTGGACAATGAATAGATTTTATCATTTAGCAAGATACAATTTAGGACTTTCTCCACTTATAAATGGAACAGGCTTTATGGTTAAATTTGATGTTATTAAACCTAATGGATGGCAAACTAAAACTCTTACAGAGGATATTGAGTTTTCACTTCAAAATATTGCAGAAGGTAGAAAATTAGGATGGGCAATAGACGCAAAAGTTTTTGATGAGCAACCAGTTGATTTTAAACAATCATGGTCACAACGTTCAAGATGGACAGTGGGTCATCTTCAATGTATGAAATATTATACTAAGGATTTAGCAACAGGAATTAAAGAACATAAATCTTTAATGAATTTTGATGGTTTCCTTTATATACTTGGAATACCAATGATGCTTGTAACATTTTTATTACTAGCCGTTAATTTAATATTATATCTAGCAAATGGAATGACAGGTGCAGAGCTTATTGCTAATTACGGAAGATATTTTATATCTACATTTTTACTTCCAATTGCTACTGCTGTATTGATAATGGTTTTAGATAAAAGAAAAATTAAACCAATGCTTAAAGGATTATTGCTTTATCCAATATTTATGGGCTCATGGCTTTTAATAAATTGCAAATGTTTAATTAAGAGAGATATTAAATGGGAAAAAATTAAACATGTTAGAAATATTTCTATTAGTGAAGTAGAAAAAGAATTGATTTAAAAACAAAAAAGACGTAAAATGAGAAAAATATTCTTATTTTACGTCTTTTTTGTTTTTAAAATATGGAGTAATTTTTCTTTTTGTGTTATAATTATCTCTAAGCGTTATATTGAGATAAAAGGGGTAATAATGTGTTTAAGAAAAATTTAAGTAAGAAAACTGTTATATTAATTTTAATAGGGATTATTGCAATACAAACAATTATATATTTTTTAGTTGGAATGCAAAAATCCTATATTCATATTGATGAGGGATATTCGTATGGATTAATTAATTATGATAAATTGGATATTACAGCAAATGAAGATTTTTACAATACTTGGCATACTAAGGATTATTATAATGATTATTTAACTGTTAATTCTGATGAAAAAGATAATTGGATGCCTGTTTATGAAAATCAAAAAAATGATGTTCATCCGCCTTTTTATTATTTGCTTCTAAGAATAGCTGATATGTTTAGCATAGACCATTTTTCAGTTTGGCCTGGTATAATTTTAAATATTATTATTCATATAGGCATTACAATTTTTATATATCTTATTGCAAATAAATTGTTTGGCAACAAAATTTATGCATTAATAGTTGCTTTTGCAGGGGGACTTACAGTTTCTGCATTAGAAACTGTTATTTTAGCTAGAATGTATGCTTTAACTGCTCTAAATATTGCAATTATTACATATTTACATATTATAAATTTTGAAAAAGAGAATATAGATATAAAAAGCCTTTCTATAATGGGAGCTTGCATTGTAATTGGATCTTTAACACATTACTATTATTTAGTTTACTTGTTTGTTTTATATGTGATTTTTATGATAAAATATATGACAAGCAAAAACTATAAAATGGCTATTAAATATACTGTTTGTATGGCAATTTCAGGAGTGATTTCTTTAATCATTTTTCCATATTCTTTTGTACACATTTTTATGGGATATAGAGGGCAAGGCATGCTTTCTAATTTAACAGATATAAAAGCAATGTGGAGCGGTATTGGTGAATATATTGGAATAACCATAATGGATGTTTTTAATGGATTATTAATATTTATACTTTTAGCTATTATAGGTATATTTATTTATGAAATTGTTAGGAAAAAAGAAATAACATTTAAATTTAAAAACAAATATTTACCTATTATTTTAATACCTACACTTATATATTTTACAATAATTGCATTAGGAGCACCATATAAAGAAATAAGATATATTATGCCAATTTGTCCATTAATTTTTATTTTGTTTATATATGCATTTAAAGTGGTTTTAGAAAGAGTTTTTAAAGATAAAACAATTTTTATAATTATAACATCACTTTTATGTATTATGCTAATTACACCAATTATAACATCTTGGAATATTACATATCTATATCCAGATTTAAAAGGAATAGTATATAAAATTAAGAATACACATGATATGCCAACAATATTTATATTTAACAAAGATATGAATCGATTTATGGATGATATTTACTTATTTAGCCTAATAGATGAATCTTATATTATGGATTCAAAACTTATAAGTGAAGAGAATATTAAAGAAATTCTGAAAGACAAAAATTTAGAAAAAGGATTACGTGTATTTATAAACGAGGGAAATAATAATGATGAATGTATAGAAATGATATTAAATGTTACAGGGCTTGAAGAATGGAATTATGTAAAAAGAATGAATGCATGTGATATATATTATTTGCATTAAAGTACTATTAGAAAAGGATGTGTAAAGAATGATATTAGATAATTTGATATTTGAAAAGAAAATAAAAGTATATGCTTTTGTTGGACCTTCTGGAACAGGCAAAAGTTACAGAGCGCAACTAGTTGCTAGTGAAAGAAATATAGATTTTATAATAGATGATGGACTATTGATAAACGAAAATGAAGTTATTGCTGGAACATCAGCTAAAAAAGCTCCAACTAAAATAGAAACAGTAAAAGCAGCATTATTTACAAAACCGGAACAAAGAGCAGAAATCGTAAAAGCATTAAGACAATATAAACCAAATAGTATTTTAATACTTGGCACATCTGATAATATGGTAAAGAAAATTGCAGAAAATTTAGGCTTACCAGAAATAAGTGAAATAATATACATAGATGAAGTCGCAACAGAAGAAGAAATGGAAACAGCAAGAAGAATTAGAACAACAGAAGGAAAGCATGTTATACCAGTTCCAACATTTGAAATAAAAAAAGATTTCTCTGGATTTTTACTAGATCCTTTACAAATTTTTAAATCAAAAGGAACAGGAAATAAACCATATATTTCTGAAAAATCTATAATTAGGCCAACATTTAGTTATTTAGGTAATTTTAAAATATCAGATACTGTTTTTAGACAAATAGCTGAACACATGGCACTAAAATCAGATGCTATATATAAAGTTTCTAAAACTAGGATAGATAGTATGGGAGAAGGCATTTCTGTATATATGGAAGTAATAATTGTTTATGGATATAATGTTTTAGAAAGTCTAAGAGAATTTAAAACAAAATGTAAAAAAGAAATTGAAAAACTAACAGCCATGAATGTAGAAAATATAGATGTTGTAGCAAAAGGAATACAAGTTCTAGAAGAAGGAAATTAGGAGGTGCTTTTATGTCTTTTATTGTAGCAATAGATGGAACAGCAGGAAGTGGGAAGGGAACGGTATCTAAGCTTATAGCAGAAAAATTTAATCTATGCAATATAGATACAGGAGCGACATATAGATGCTTAGCTTTGAATGTTTTAGAAAATAATATAGAAATTGAAAATAAGGAAAAAATAATTAAATTATTAGAAAATATAAATATTGATATTCAAGGCACAAATAGTAATCCAATATTTTTACTGAATGGAAGAGATGTATCTAATAAAATAAGAAACAAAGAGGTTACAGATATTGTTTCACAAATTTCTTCTATACCAGAGGTTAGATTAAAATTGGTTGATTGGCAAAGGGAATTTGCAAAAAATAAAAATGTGATATTAGATGGAAGAGATATTGGAACTTTTGTATTCCCAAATGCTAATGTAAAAATATATTTAGATGCCTCAGCTGAAAAAAGAGCAGAAAGACGATATGAAGAAAATATAGAAAAAGGTATTAATACAAGTTTTGAGGAAGTATTAGAAAATATAAAAATGAGAGACAAGCAAGATAAAGAAAAAGAAATTGGAGCATTAAAAATTGCAGATGATGCAACTGTAATAGACACAACAAATCTTTCAATAGAAGAAGTTGTAGATAAAATAGAAAAAATTATAGAAGAAAAATTTGTAAAGGGGTAATTTAGAATGGATAAAATAAAATATGCATATAAAAGAGTTAAAAGAAAAATTGTAAAAGCATTTTTACATTTTCTAGTATTAGTTGTATATAGAGCAAAAAAAGTTGGAGAAAAAAACATTCCAAAAGATGGAAGCTATATAATATGTGCAAACCATGTACATGCATTAGATGCACCATCACTTGTACTATGTTTAAGAAGAGAAGTTATATTTATAGCCAAAGAAGAACTATTTAAAAATAGATTTTTTAGATGGCTTGGAGAAGCCTTTGATGTAATTGCAATAAAAAGAGGTAAAGGTGATATAGATGCAATGAAACTTGCATTTAAAGCTCTTAAAAATGGAAAATTACTAGGATTATTCCCAGAAGGAACAAGAAATGGTATGGCAAAAGGAGAAAAATTGCATAATGGAGCTGCTCTAATAGCATTAAAAACAAATACAAAAATAATACCAGTTGGAATACAAGGCTCATTTAAGTTTTTCAAAAAAATTAAATTTAATATAGGAAAACCAATGGATTTTTCCGAATATGCTGGAAAGAAAAACGATAAAGAAGTATTAGATATGATAACCAAAAAAGTAATGGACGAAGTTGTAAGATTGACAAATGAGAAGGTTTAGTATATAATATTTAAGTTATAAATTTGTAAGATATAAAGGGGAAAGATAGAAATGAACAATACAAAAATTAGAAATGTAGCAATAATAGCACACGTTGATCATGGAAAAACAACATTAGTAGATGCTCTTTTAAAACAAAGCCATATTTTTAGAGAGAATGAACAAGTTAGAGAAAGAGTGATGGATTCTAATGATTTGGAAAAAGAAAGAGGAATTACAATTCTTTCTAAAAATACTTCTGTTATGTATAATGATATAAAAATAAATATAGTAGATACACCAGGACATGCTGATTTTGGTGGAGAAGTAGAAAGAGTTTTAAAAATGGTTGATGGTGTTTTACTATTAGTAGACGCATTTGAAGGTGCAATGCCTCAAACAAGAGAAGTTTTAAAAAAAGCATTATCACTTCACTTAAAACCAATTGTTGTTATAAACAAAATAGATAGACCAGGAGCAAATCCAGAAAAAGTAGTTGACCAAGTACTAGACCTATTTATAGAACTAGGAGCAGATGATGACCAACTAGACTTCCCTGTAATATATGCATCTGCAAAAAATGGAATTGCAAAAATGAGCTTAGAAGAAGATTTAGATAATGTTAATTGTATATTTGAAACAATTATAGATAAAATATCTGCGCCAGCATGTGAGATGGACGGACCTGCTCAACTTTTAGTTTCTAATATAGATTATGATGATTATTTAGGAAGAATAGCAGTCGGAAGAATAGAACGAGGACAAATTAATCTAGGTATGCCTGTTTCTGTATGCAAAAGTGAAGATAAAATAATAAATGGTAAAGTTGCTAAATTATTTACATATATGGGACTTAAAAAAGTAGAAGTTGAACAAGCATCAGCAGGTGATATTGTAGCACTTTCTGGAATTGAAGATATAAATATAGGAGATACAATATGTGATATAAATAATCCAGAAAAAATACCATTTGTAGATATAGATGAACCAACAGTATCTATGACATTTAGTGTAAATGATGGACCATTTGCTGGAAAAGAAGGACAATTTGTTACATCTAGACATATAAGAGATAGACTATTTAAGGAATTGGAAAGAAACGTAAGTTTAAGAGTAAAAGAAACAGATAGAGCCGAAAGCTTTGAAGTATCTGGAAGAGGAGAACTTCACTTGTCTGTACTTATTGAAACTATGAGAAGAGAAGGTTTTGAACTTTTAGTTTCTAGACCAAAAGTTATATTTAAAGAAATAGATGGAGTAAAATGTGAACCAATTGAAAGACTAGTTGTAAATGTTCCAGATGATGCAATTGGTAATGTAATAGAAAAGCTTGGAAGACGCAAAGGTGAAATGATAAATATGGAACCAGCAGAAGATGGACATACAAAAGTAGAGTTCAAAATCCCAGCAAGAGGTTTAATTGGATACAGAACAGAATTTATGACAGATACAAAAGGAAATGGAACAATGAACAGCATATTCGACTGCTATGAACCATATAAAGGAGAAATTTCATCAAGAGTTAGAGGAACACTAGTAGCATTTGAAGCTGGAACAGCTGTAACATATGGATTATATAATGCACAAGAAAGAGGAGAACTATTTATAGGACCTGGAACAGAAGTATATGAAGGAATGATAGTAGGACTAAATTCAAGAAGCGAAGATATTGCAATAAATGTATGTAAAGAAAAACATTTAACAAATACAAGAGCTTCTGGCTCAGACGATGCATTAAGACTAGTTCCACCTATTCAATTCTCACTAGAAAAAGCAATTGAATTTATAGCAGAGGATGAACTAGTTGAAGTTACACCAAAAAATATTAGATTGAGAAAGAAAATATTAGACACAAAAACAAGAGAAAGAATGGCAAGAAAATAGGTGAATAATATAAATGTTAGAAAAAATAAAGCAAAAAGCGTTAGATGAACATATTCCAATAATAATGGATGAAACATTGGAGGTTATAAAAGAAATATTTAAGAAAAATAATCCTAAAAGAATATTAGAAATAGGAACAGCTGTTGGATATTCTGCAATTTGCTTTGTTCAAGCTTCATCAAAAGATACAATTATAGATACAATAGAATTAGATGAGCAAAGAGCAAAAGAAGCACTAGAAAATATTAAAACAATGAATATGGAAAAAAACATAAATGTTATTATAGGAAATGCAGTAGATATTTTACCTACATTAAAAGAAAAATATGATATAATATTTATAGATGCTGCAAAAGGTAAATATCCATTTTTCTTAGAGCAAGCATTAAGGCTTGTTAATCCAACAGGAATAATACTTGCAGACAATATTCTATATAAAGGATATGTAATGAGTGATTATAATAAACACAAGCAACGTACGGCTGTAAGAAATTTAAGAGAATATATAAAAGAAGCTACTGAAAATGAACATTTATCTACTGAAATTTTAGAAGTAGGAGATGGATTAGCTGTTACTACAATTAAATAGAACTAATACGTTATGTCAACCAAATTGACATAACGTATTTTTTAATGTTATAATAATAATATGAAACATAAGAGAGTCAATTAATTGGGGTGATTTTTTATGAAAGAAAAGAAAAAATTCACAGATAAAATAAAAGAATATCTAAAAATAGGTACTGTTGCAGGTATGACAATGATGAGTACAATGACTGATGTAGAAGCAGCAAATAATAAGCAAATGCCAGAAAAAACTACTATTAAAATATCTGAGCATGTAATACAAGGACAACAATATTCTACACCTGAACAAGAACTTGCAGCATTATCATTAGAAACTTCTCAACTGGCTAGAAAACATATGCTATTATTAAGACAAGGAAACCAAAAAGAAGCAGAAACTATAAAAGATAAAATAGATAAACTACAAGAAAAACGTATGTATTTGATGAAACAAATTGAAGCAAATAAAACAGAAAAAGAGAAATTTAATGAAAGCCTAAAAGTAGATGTATCTAATGTTCCAGTAAAAAAAGACAAAATGTCTGATGAAGAATTTAGGCAAACTATAAAAGAAAATGTAAACACAGGAAAGAACGTAAAAGATCCAAGATTTATAAATAAACTACAAGAAATGAGAAGACAACAAATTGCAGGAAGAGATAGATAAAAAGTAGACTCAAATTGTGTTATAGCGCAATTTGAGTCTACTTTTTATGCTAAATATGAAATTGATGATAAAATGAAATCTATAATAATAATTATACTTAAAACTTTTATTATTACATCAAACATTATTGGTGTAATTTTATTTAACAGCTTATCAGTAATTTTTTCTGTAAATGGGTGAATATAATTTACAACAATTATTGCAATAATTCCCCAAACAAGTGCAAATGGAAGACATATTCTACCATTAATATTAAGAAAGTCATTAGAATAATCCCACCATTTTAAATTAAATATAACATCAAGAAAAAATCCAGCAACATACTCAAAATAAGTCAGAACAATTGCAGCTACAAAGAATAACTTTAAATTTTTTCCTTTATATTTAGATAAGCAAAGTATTAAAATTAACATTCCAAATCCATATATAGGACAAAGTGGACCTAGCAAAAACCCCCTATTATCAAAATGCCCAAGTACTATAAAGGCATATAATGTTTCTAATATCCAGCCTATACATGAATATATAAAAAAGTATAATATATATCTATTTATTGTATTTATTTCAGTTTCGTTTTGCTTTAACAATTTAATCCCCCAACATAAAATAATGCATATTTTTGTTTTATATGTATAATATCAAATTTATTTTCAAAAGTAAATATATATTATAAAAAGAAATACTATTTATAATTCCATAATTTTCTGAAATTAATTTTCTATTAATACTTGACAGTTTACAATAATACATATAAAATAATAGAGTAGATTAAAATATAATAAGACAAATTATATATTTATCGTACATTGAAAATTTAATAGAAGAGGTGTAATAATTATGGAAAACATTTTAATAATTGTAGTCACCTTCTTAATCTCAGCAGCAATTTTGATACCAGTTGGTATGATGATTAGAAAAAAAATTGCTGAATCTAAAATACAAGGCGCAGAAATCGAAGCTAATAGATTATTAGAAAATGCAAAAATAGAAGCAGAAAACAAAAAGAAAGAAGAAATCTTTAAAGTTAAAGAAGAAATGCTAAAAGCTAGAAATGAATTAGATCAAGAGATTAGAGAAAGAAGAGGAGAAGTACAATTACAAGAAAAAAGAATTATTCAGAAAGAGGAAATGCTAGAAAAACGTTCTAGTATGCTAGATAGGCATGAAAAAGATCTAGAACAAAAAATTCTTGCAAATGAAGAACAAAAAGCAAAGTTACAAGAATTAATTAATGAACAAACAGTAGAGCTACAAAGAATTTCTGGATTAACAGCAGAACAAGCTAAAAAACAATTATTAGAGGAATTAGAAAAAAATTTAACAGATGAGAAAGCTGCAATAATTAGAGAAGTTGAAGCAAAAACAAAAGAAGATGCTAATAAACTTGCAAGAGAATTAGTAGGATATGCAATACAAAAATGTGCAGCTGATCATACATCTGAAACTACAGTATCAGTAGTATCTTTACCAAATGATGATATGAAAGGAAGAATTATTGGTAGAGAGGGAAGAAATATAAAAGCACTAGAAACACTTACAGGTATTGATTTAATAATTGATGATACACCAGAAGCAGTTATATTATCTGGATTTGACCCATTGAGAAGAGAAGTTGCTAAAATTGCACTAGAAAAACTAATTGATGATGGAAGAATACATCCTGCTAAAATAGAAGAAATGGTTGAAAAAGCCAAAGAAGAAGTAGAAGCATCTATTAAAGCAGAAGGTGAAAGGGCAATGCTAGAAACAGGAGTAAATGGCTTGCCAGTAGATTTAGTAAAATTAATCGGAAAATTAAAGTACAGAACTAGTTATGGACAAAATGTATTAAATCATTCAATCGAGGTTTCAAACTTAGCAAGGATTATGGCAGATGAAATAGGAGCAGATTCTAAGCTTGCAAGACGTGCAGGATTATTACATGACATAGGAAAAGCTCTAGACCACGACATGGAAGGAACTCACGTAGAAATTGGTGTAGATGTACTTAGAAGATTTAAGGAAAATGAAAAGCTTATTAATGCCGTAGAAGCACATCATGGCGATGTTGAACCACAATCAATTGAAGCAATATTAGTACAAGCAGCTGATGCAATTTCAGCTTCAAGACCTGGTGCAAGAAGAGAAACATTAGAAACATATATTAAAAGACTTGAAAAGCTTGAAGAAATTGCAGACTCTTTTGAAGGAGTAGAAAAATCATTTGCAATTCAAGCTGGTCGTGAAGTTAGAATTATTGTAAAACCAGATAAAATTTCAGATAACGAAATGATTATTATGGCAAGAGAAGTTGCTAAAAAAGTAGAAGAAGGAATGGAATATCCTGGACAAATTAAAGTAAATGTTATAAGAGAAACAAGAGCAATAGAATATGCCAAATAAATTTAAAAAACCTTATGAACTAAAATATAGTTTCATAAGGTTTTTTTAAATTTACAATATATACATTTAATAATTATTGATTATACATATTACTTGTGATAAACTTATAATGCAAATTTTTTTAAAGGAGGAATTAAATTGAGAATATTAGCAATAGGAGATTTAGTAGGAGAAGCTGGTGTTAGAAAAGTAAGAAATAATTTAAAAAATTTAAAAGAAAAAGAAAAAATAGATTTTATTATAGTAAATGCTGAAAACTCAGCAGATGGAATGGGAATTACTGAAAAAATATTTAATGAGTTATTAAGTTTAGGAGTAAATGTAATTACAATGGGAAACCATACATGGGGTAAAAAAGATATATTTAAATTTGTAGATAATAAACATTTACTTGTTCCTGCAAACTATAATAGAAATGTTCCAGGAAACAGATATGGAATTTATGAATGTAATGGTAAAAAAATTGCCGTAATTAATTTAATTGGAAGGGTAGATGTTAATATTTTATCTGAAAACCCATTTATGGTTGTAGATGATATATTAGAAAAAATAAAAAATGAAGCAGATATAGTAATTGTAGACTTTCATGCGGAAGCAACAGCAGAAAAAATTGCAATGGGATATTACCTAGATGGAAGAGTAAATGCAGTTTTTGGAACACATACACATGTACAAACAGCAGATGAACAAATATTAGAAAATGGAACAGCCTATATTACAGATATTGGAATGACAGGAGCAAAAAAATCTGTAATTGGAATGAATGTTGAAGCATCTATTAAAAGATTTACAACAACACTTCCAGAAAGATATAAAGCAGCAGATGGTGAAGCTATTTTAAATGGATGTATATTTGAAATAAATGACGATAATTGTCGAACTATAAATATTGCTAGGATAAGATTGTAGAAAATGCAGAAATACTATGATTGATGACGAAAACTTTTCCTTTTTTTACCAGAAAAGTACTAGACTTTTTATAAAAAATGTATTATAAATATATATGTAACAAATGATACAAAAAATAAAAAGTAGGAGGCAAAGAAATGGAAGTTTTAAAAATTTCATCAAAATCAAACCCAAATTCAGTCGCAGGAGCAATTGCAGGACTGGTAAAGGAATCACAAAGGGCAGAAATGCAAGCAATAGGAGCAGGAGCATTGAACCAAGCGGTAAAGGCAATAGCTATTGCAAGAGGATTTGTAGCACCAGCTGGAGTAGACTTAGTATGTATACCAGCATTTGCAGAAGTTCAAGTAGAAGGAGAAGATAGAACTGGTATAAAATTAATAGTGGAATCTAGAAAATAATTTGAATATTAATAAAAGGGGGTGTTATTAAAAAATAATCCCTCTTTATTTTTTTACTTGAAAAAAAGCAAGATTTAGTGTATTATACTACTATAAAATAAAGTAAAGGAGATTTATAGGTGCAACGGATTAAAATACATATTTATAATTATCCTTATTGGTCTAATAGCTTTTGCAGCTTATTCATTATACAGTATTCCAAATGAAGGGGAAAACAATAATATTAGTTATAATAGCTATGAAGAATCACAAACTCAGATAATAACAAATTTAAGACTTGGAATATGTGAATTTGATACTATGAATCCCATTCTTAGTAAAAATAAAAATGTACAATATTATGATAAATTAATATTTGAACCATTATTATCTGTTAATCAAGATTTTAGTATAGAACCATGTTTAGCAACAGAATATTCAAAAACAGGTGATACAACATATATAATTAAATTAAGAGAAAATGTAAATTGGCCAGATGGAGAACCTTTTGTTGCAAAAGATGTTCAGTTTACAATAGACAGGCTAAAAGAAGGCATAGATAGTATATATGTTTCAAATGTTGCCGCTATATCTGGTTTGGAAATTATAGATGAACATACAATAAAAATAACATTATTTGAAGAAACACCTTTTTTTGAATACAATTTAATTTTCCCAATAATGCCATCACATTATTATACAGGAGTAGATTTTGTGCAAGATCCTCTAACTCCAATGGGAACAGGAATGTTTAAAATAGAAGATAGAAATAATGATTATATAAAACTTGTAAGAAACGAAAACTGGTGGAATACAGAGAAAATGCCTAAATTAGATACAATTACAATTAATATATATAGCAATCAAGGAGAAATATTTAATGCATTTAAAATAGGAAATATTGACTTAGTAATAACAGAAAATGTAAATTTTGAAGATTATATTGGAACAATCGGATTTAATTCTAAAATTTTTAAAGGAAGAGAATATGATTTTATAGCTATTAATAACACTCATAATGTATTATCCAAAAAAGAAGTAAGACAAGCTATAAATTACGGAATAGACAAAAATAATATTGTAGCTTCAATATTTGGCGATAAGTGTTTTGTAGCCAATAGCAGTTTAGATTTTGGTAGTTGGCTCTATGAAGATGCTTCTAAATTAAGTGCATATAATATGGATGAAGCACAAAAAGCGTTAAGTAGTAATGGATGGAATATTACAAGTAGACAATGGCAGAAAACAGAAAATTATAGAACGCTAAGAACTAATTTTAATCTGGTTGTAAATTCTTCAAATACAGAGAGAGTATCTGTTGCAGAAAATATAAAAGATCAACTTTCAAATATTGGAATTGTTATAAACATAAGAAAAGTATCGGATTATCAATATAATAATTATTTAAAAAATAAAAACTATGATTTAATAATTACAGGAACTAATGTATCTATAAGTCCTAATCTAAATACATATTTTGGTGAGAATAATATTGCAAACTATAATAATGAAGAAATTAAAAAACTTTTAAATGATATTTCAGATATAACAGATAAGAATTTACTCAAAGAAAAAATTGCCGAGATACAAAAAATAACAAATGATGAATATGTGTATATACCACTATATATAAATAAAAACGTATTATTATATAGTTCCGATTTAGTAGGAGACATATCACCAAACTGGTATAATGTATTTTATAATATTGAAAATTGGTATAGACAAAATTAATAAAAACTATTGACAAAAAAAATTAAAAGTATATAATATAACAAACAAATGTTTTAAGAGAGGTAGGAATTAAAATGAAAGAAGAAAATTCAGAAAAAAGAAAAGCATTAGAAGTAGCAATGGGACAAATTGAAAAACAATTTGGCAAAGGCTCAATAATGAAACTTGGAGAATTTAATGCAATGAATATAGAAGCAATACCAACTGGTGCACTTAGCTTAGATATTGCACTAGGTATAGGCGGAGTACCAAGAGGTAGAATAATAGAAATATTTGGACCAGAATCTTCTGGTAAAACAACTCTTGCATTACATATAATAGCAGAAGCACAAAGACTAGGTGGAGAAGCAGCTTTTATAGATGCAGAACACGCATTAGACCCTGTTTATTCAAAAAATTTAGGTGTAGATATAGAAAATTTAATAGTATCACAACCAGATACAGGTGAGCAGGCATTAGAAATTGCAGAAGCTTTAATTAGAAGTGGTGCACTAGATATAATTGTAGTAGACTCTGTTGCAGCATTAGTACCAAAAGCAGAAATAGATGGAGACATGGGAGATTCACATATTGGCCTTCAAGCAAGACTTATGTCACAAGCATTAAGAAAATTAGCAGGAGCTGTAAACAAATCTAAAACTGTAATTGTATTTATAAATCAATTAAGAGAAAAAGTAGGAGTTATGTTTGGTAACCCAGAAACAACACCAGGTGGTAGAGCATTAAAATACTATGCTTCTGTAAGACTTGATATAAGAAAAATAGAAAATATAAAACAAGATGGAGAAGTAATAGGTAATAGAGCAAAAGTAAAAGTTGTTAAAAATAAGGTAGCTCCACCATTTAGAGAAGCAGAATTTGATATTATATATGGAAAAGGAATATCAAAATCTGGAAATATATTAGATATGGCTGTAAATCTTGACATTATAGAAAAAAGTGGTTCTTGGTTTAGCTATAAAGGAGAAAGACTTGGACAAGGTAGAGAAAACGTAAAAACATATCTTGAAAACAATCCAGAAGTTATGCAAGAAGTTGAAACAAAAGTAAAAGAAAACTTTGAAAAAGCATTTGAACAAAGTCTTGTTGAAGTAGCTCCAAAAGAGGAAGAAGAATAATGTTTGATAAAGAATTTGATGTACTTAAAACAAAAATGCTAAAATATATAATGTATAAAAAAAGAACAGAAAAAGAGATTAGACAGAAATTTAGCAATATGGATGAAACAATGGTTGATGATGCAATAGAATATTTAAAAGAGGCAGGATACATAGATGATTCAAAATATGTAGAAAGAGCTGTAAAAGAATTTATGAATATACAAACCTTATCTATAAAAGAAATAAAATATAAATTAATGTCAAAAGGCGTAGATAATAACTTAATAGAAGATTATATTTCTAAACATATATATGAATTAGAAGAATATGAAGCTAAGTGTGCACAAAAAATTTATTATAAAAAAATAAATACTATGGAAGAAATAGAAGTAAACATGTTTTTAAGAAAAAAAGGATATAAAGAAGAGAGCATAAAACAAATAAAAGAATAGGGGAATTAAAGTGAACAATGTTCTTAAACTTGAAACAACTAAATATGCCATAAAATTAGAAAATTTTGAAGGACCATTAGATTTATTATGCTATTTAATAGATAAAAATAAAATGGATATTTCAGATATAAAAATTTCGGATATTACAGAACAATATTTAGAATACATAAAAAGAAGTGAAGATTTAGAATTAGAAGTGGCGAGCGAATTTTTAGTAATGGCAACAACACTGGTATTATTAAAATCTAAAAAACTTCTTCCAAAAACAGTAGAAGATGAAGCAGAACTTACAGAAGAGGAATTATTACAAAGAATTATAGAGTATAAAAAATACAAAGAAATATGTAATCAGCTTAAAAATATGTATTTAGAAAATAAAAAAAGATTATACAAAATGCCAGATAAAATTGAGCTTAAAGAGCAGAAATTTGAAAGAATATATGAATCAGATACTATAGCAAATGTATATGCAAATTTACTGAAAAGAAATAAAGAAAAAATAAATACAAATGCTAAAAATATTGAAAAAATAGCCATAACAGAAACTGTAAGTGTTGCAAGTAAAGTAAAAGAAATTTTTAGAGAGCTTATAAGAAACTCTAAATTTGTATTTAGCAAATTGTTTTCTTTAAATAATTGCTCTAAAATGGAAGTTATTACAGCGTTTTCAGGAGTGCTAGAATTAAGTAGAAGAAATAAAGTTACAGCAAATCAGCAAGAGTTATTTGGAGATATTGTTATAGAAAAAGCAAAAAATAAAGTTTAATATTTAGAAAAAATGGTAAAACTAATATCAAAGAGGTGAAATCTATGATATTAGTTTTATTTTTATTTGCATTACTTATTTTAATTACATTTATATTTTTTACTTACATAAAAGCAGAATTTGCCGATGTATATATTTCAAATATTCCAACATTTCATTATGAATTCAAAATAAAAATAGGAGTCTACCTTTTTGGGAAAATAAAGATATTCAGTTTTAACCTAAATAAAGAAAAATTAAGGAAAAGTAAATTAATAAACAAAATGGAAACAAAAATGAAAGAAGAAAAATTAGGAGTATCACTTAGGGATAGTATTAAAATATTAAAAGATGCTAAATTTAATTTACAAAAGTTTCATGCCCAAATAAACTTAGGAACAGAAGACGTAATTATAACATCTGCACTAGTAGGGTTTATTTCTTCCATAATAGGAATAATACTTGGAAGAGTAATAAAACATTATGACGATAAAAAATATAAATATATAATATTACCAAATTATACTAAAAAAAATATATTCGAAATGAGATTAAATTGCATAATTAATGCTAAACTGGTACATATTATATATGTAATTTATATGTTTTCAAAGAAAAGGAGTGAAAAAGAATATGAACGAACATCCAATAGAAGGACTTATGACTACAGCTATGAATAGTATTCAAGATATGATTGATGTAAACACAATTATAGGTGAGCCTATTGAAACTAGTAATAATGTTGTAGTAATACCAATTTCAAAAGTATCATTTGGCTTTGCCGCAGGAGGAAGCGAATTTAAAGGAGAAACAATTGATGAATATTCTAAAAGAGATAAGGAAGAGGATATTCAATACAGATTACCTTTTGGAGGAGGTAGTGGAGCAGGTGTAAGCATTAATCCAATTGCATTTCTTGTAATTCAGCCAGATGGCGTAAGATTACTTCCTGTAAATTACGCATCCGCAATAGACAAATTATTAGACTATGTGCCAGATTTAATGGATAAAGTTAATGGTGTTATTAACAAAATGTTAAAAGATGACAAACAAGTAGAAAGTACTTATCAAACATCTAAAATGAGAAGTGAAAAAAGAAAAGAAGTTGTAACAGAGCCACAACAAGAGAAAATAATTAAGCAAAAACCAAAAAGAACAAGAAATACACAAAACAAAAACACTGTTCAAAATGATACAACATTAGAATATGAATATGATGAAACAAATACGGGAAACTTAGGCGACATTCCAGATTACACAAATTACAATGATGAATACGATGATTAAGCAAATTATCTTGAATGATTTTATTATTTGTGATATACTATGCAAAGAATAAAATTTGGAGGATAATATGGCTAAAATTACAGATGAAGATAAAAATAGTTTTAAAAAAAATCTAGAATACTTAGGACTAAACTTAGATAAAATTCCCAAAGCCTTATTAGACTTTGAACCTCTAGGTTTTAGTCCTTCAAATACATATAATGAAAATGAACATAGAGTTTTTAAATATATTCCAATAGATAAAATTTATATTCTTTTAACACCAACAAATAGATTAAATGATATTAAAGAAAAATATAATAAAGCAAAACCAATTTCTGCATATTTAAATCCAGAAAATATAGAAGAATATGCAACTTTTTTGAAAATGCTAAATCAAGTACCAATAGAAGAAATTGAGCAAATTGACGCAAGGCAAAAACTATTTAATAAAAAAATACCATTTGGTATTTTGTATGATAAAGATTATACATGGCAAATTTACTATGCAGAACCAATAGACAAATATTTCATGCTAGTAACAACAGAAGATTACGATTATAGCCATTTTTTCTATTTATTAAAAGAACAATTAAAATATTTTAAAAGCAGAACAAAAAAAGAAAAAATGATATATGTCCCAATTAATCACATAAATTATAGTGGAGATTTGCTAAAAAAATCTGAAATTGCGGATATTGAAAATTATTTATGGCTTTTTACAAAAGACTGGCCAAATGTATATGAAGTATATGATAAAGATGGAAATAAAGAATTAAATGTAATAGGAAATACATTTGTTTATAAAACTGTAAAAAGCGGATATAAAGTAAATTTAAAAAATGAGGAAGAGGCAAAGAAATTTTATAAATATCTTAAAGCACTTTTCATACTTCAAACAGAATTGCCTTTTCATTTTAAGTTTACAACAAAGCTCGAAAAAGATTGTTCTATTGCTTTATATTTTAATGGAAAAAAGGTTAGTGAATCTAATTTAACTGAATTTATAAAAAAAGAATATAAAAAAGCTGTAAGTGAATTAAATGAAGAAAAAAGCAGTGTAGGAGCATTAGAAAAAAGACTTAAAGAATTAAAAGAACAAGTTGCATTAAAAGACTTAGAATATATTAGAAAACAAAAAGAAATAGCAATGTATTTGGAATACAAAAAAACATTTATAGGAAAAATTAAACTTTTCCTAAAATTCAAGAAAAAAGACGATAATAAGGCAAACCTAAAAAAACATAAAGAAACAGAAGAAGTTCAAGAAGAAAAGATTGATACAAATGCAACTATTGAAGACAACAAAGAGTATTACACAATAGAAGATTTAGTTGTAATTTATACTAATTTAGACAAAGAAACTACACAGGTAAAAAATTTAAAAGCAGACATAAAAGCATTAGAATTAAAAATAAAGAACTTAACAAGTAAAATAGATAATGCAACAATGTACATAAATGAAATAGATAATCACAAAAAAAGTATTTTTGAATTTTGGAAATTTGTAAACAAAGATGAATTAGTTGCAATAGAAGGAGCCGATGAAAAAGAAGAAGAACAATCAAGTTCTAATATCAAAAAAGTTTTTGATTATAAATCAGACTTGTCAGATTTAGGAATACAAATGGACAAATTGCAAAGAAATTTAATAGAAAAAGATGCACAAGACAGCATATTCTTAGCAGGAACCGAAATATTAAAATATTTAAATATTATGAAGCATTTAGAATATGTAGATGAAAATGAATTACGTGATTACATGAAAAAATTAAAAAAGATAGCAGAAGACAGAAAAACACTATATAATATTGAAGATTTTGATATTTTTGGAAGTATATCAGATAGCAGTAGAAAAGTAAAAACATTAGCAAATCAAAAACATAGAGAAAATGAAAAAGACATGATAAAAATACTAAATGTAAGTAGAAACATGGATTTAATAGAATTTAGGTCAAGATTAGAAAAAGCTTTGGAACTAATTAAAGAATCAATGGGTAAAGTAAAAGCTCCATATGATATACCAATATATTTAGCAACAGAAAAAACAGAGGAAATAGACAAATTTGGATATGGAGTTTATGACATAATACCAGAAGATGCACTTCAAAGAATTAAGGACAATCCAGAGACTGAATTTAATTTATATAAAATTAATTTGCAAGAAAATATGCCTTTAATATATTTTACTAATATAATGTTTTACGATAATTTTAATCAAACATTACCACTTGGTATGAATGTAAAATCAAAGGTATTAATAGATGCAGATATGCTTGAATTCATACCAAAAGACATGATTACTTTTAATATAAGTGATAATTTTACAGAAAATGAAATATTAGCAAAACCTACTGTAAAAAAGATAATGTTATGCGAGTATGAAGTAAGACTTAAACAGAAAGAAGAGGATAATAATGATAAATAGAGCAATTATAATAGTTTTAGACAGTTTTGGAGTAGGAGAATTGCCAGATGCAAACATATATGGAGATGAAGGCAGTAATACATTAAAAGGCATATATAGTAATACAAAATTAAACATTCCCAATTTGAAAAAATTAGGATTATATAATATTGAGAATATTGGAATAGAAGAAAAAGAAGAAAATGTAATTGGGGCATATGGAAAAGCAATAGAAAAGTCAAAGGGGAAAAATAGTCCTGTTGGGCACTGGGAAATAGCAGGCTTTGTAACTGAAAAACCTTTTACAACATATCCAAATGCTTTTTCTGAAAAATTGATACAAAGATTTATAAAAGAAACTGGAATCAAAGGAATTTTATGTAATAAAAAGGGCTCTGGAACAGATTTTTTAAAGGAATATGGTGAAGAACATATAAAAACAGGATACCCAATTATATATACATCAGCAGATAGTGTTTTTCAAATTGCTGCACATGAAGATATAATACCTGTAAAAGAATTATATAAAATATGTATGATTGCAAGAGAAATATTAAATGAGCCAGAATATAATGTGGGAACAGTTATAGCAAGACCATTTGTGGGAACAAACGCTTCAGATTTTACAAGAACATATAATCGTAAAGATTTTGAATTTGAAGACTTTGGAAGAACAATGCTAGATATATTAAAAGAAAATTCAAGAGATGTTGTTTCAATAGGAAAAATATCTGATCTATTTAGTATGAGAGGAATAACAAAATCAATCCATACTAGTGGGAATACAGATGGTATACAAAAAATAATAGAAGAAATTAAAACAAATTCTAATGGACTTATTTTTGCAAATTTAGTAGATTTCGACATGCTATATGGACACAGAAATAATATAGAAGGATATGCAAAAGCACTTGAAGAATTTGACGAAGCTATTCCAAAAATAATAGACAACTTAAAAAATGATGATTTACTAATAATAACAGCAGATCATGGATGTGATCCTTCAACTCCAAGCACAGACCATTCAAGAGAGTATATACCAATATTAGTATATGGAAAGAAAATTAAACAAAATGTAAATATAGGCATAAGAGATACATATGCGGACATATCTGCAACAATACTTGATTTATTTAACTTAGAACATTTAAAATATGGAACAAGCTTTAAAAATGAGATTTTATAATAAATTAGCTTAAAAAGTATTGACATTAATAGATTTAATAAATATAATACAGGTATTAGCAAAATGTACTAGGAGGTAAAATACACGGCATGAGTGATGACAAAGAATTGTTTTATTCTAAAGATAAGGCCTCAGAAGAAGACAAAATATTGTTAGAAGAGATTAAACATGGAAATAATGAAGCACTAAATAAGTTGTTAGATAAGTACAAAGAACTAGTCAACATGAAAGTAGGAAAGTACTTTATTATTGGTGCAGAAAAAGAAGACATATATCAAGAAGGAATGATTGGTTTATATAAGGCAATTAAATCTTTTGACTCCGCAAAAGAAAATTCATTCAAAACTTTTGCTAATTTATGTATAGAAAGACAATTAATAACAGCAATAAAAACATCAAATAGACAAAAACATATGCCACTTAATTCATACTTGTCATTAAATGCAACTGCATATGACGATGATAATGATACATCACTTATAGAAATATTTAACTCGAAAACAGTGGAAGATCCACTAGAAACACTAACAAAAAAAGAATACTTTAAGTCAGTAGAAGACAAAATAGAAGAAAATTTAAGTGATTTTGAAAAACAAGTATTACATAGATACGCAAGAGGTGAAAGCTATGTAACAATTGCAGAAAAATTAGATTCACCTGTAAAATCAATAGATAATGCAATACAAAGAATAAGAAAAAAAGCAGAGAAAAATTTATTTTTAGATGATTAAAAAGGGACAAGCCAAAAAAGTCCCTTTATAAATGCCCTTGTAACTCAGTAGGTAGAGTAGCACCATGGTAAGGTGAAAGTCGCCGGTTCGATTCCGGCCTTGGGCTCCATGTGAATACAACTTACGGACTGTAAAATGTTCGTAAGTTTTTATTTTATATATGAAACTATAATGTTCTCTTTCTAGGAAGGAGGACATTTTTTATGCTTGGATTTAAGACTATTCAGAGTTTAAAGCCAAATACCGAAATACTTGAAGTGATTAAGGATTATAAATACAAAATTAAAAATGGCAAGATTAAAAATCTACTACATACTAATTTACAAGTTATAGAACCTACTGAATATCTAATTACATATCCTACTACTCTTACAATATTAGAATACAAAGTAAATGAAATCTCTAGTAAACCATTTTATATTAAAGAGCATAAACAAAAATACAATATCAAAGAAATCAAACAAATTTTAAATAAGTTTAAAATGTAAACTATACTTTTTATTTATTAATGAGGAAACTAATGAGAAAAATTAAAAATTTTCGATTTAGTGTCTGTTATTTTACTTTTTAGTGAGGAAACAATTGAGGAGATGATTATTTATGAGATGTGCTGTTTATGTAAGAGTAAGTACAGATGACCAAAGAGATAATGGTTATTCTATTGATTCCCAACTTCGTATGATTAAAGAATATTGTGAGAAAAATGACTATAGTATTATAGATGTATATAATGATGCAGGGCATTCTGGTAAAGATTTAATGCGACCAGAAATGCAAAGATTACTTGCTGATATTAAATCTAAAAAAATTGATAAGTTAATTGCTATTAAGGTAGATAGACTTACAAGAAATAATTATGATGGCTTTTGGCTACTTAACTATTGTGAAGAACACGATGTTAAAATAGAATTTATTTTAGAACCTTATGATGTATCCACTGCTAATGGTGAAATGATTTTTGGTATGAATTTAGTCTTTGGTCAACGTGAAAGAAAAGAAATTGGAGCAAGAACGAAACGTGCTATGGAAGAAATGGCATTAGAGAAAATACATCCTAGTAAAGCACCCTATGGCTATATTAGAAATAAAGGAACAGGTCATTTAGAAGTAGAACCTATTGAAGCACAAGTTGTTAAAGAAATATTTGAACTATGCAAACAAGGCAAATCTACAAGAAGTATAGCAACGATTATGAAAGATAATAATGCTTATTTGAAACAAGGCAAGTGGGCATCTGATAGAATTTATAAAATACTAACCAATTCTATTTATATTGGTATAATTGAATACGGAAAATATAAACGAAAACCACAAGATATTTTAAGAGTTGAAAATTATTGTGAACCGATTATAGATGAAATTACTTGGAATGCTACTAGAAATGTATTAGTTAAAAATAAACATTCAAATTATGGAGAATACATTCATTTATTTTCAGGATTAGTAAAATGTCCTATATGTGGAAACATTATGAGTTCATCAGAATCCTTTAAATATCCCAATGGTAAATTAAAAGTATATTATCATTTAAGATGTAAAAATCATAATTGTAAAGGTTTTGGACTTCATTATAATACCGAAAAAATCGAAAGCAAATTAAAGCGAATATTAGAGGAGTTAACAATATTCATACTTTCTATGGATAATGAAATTATTACTTGTAATTCTACCAAAAGTAATGATGTAAAAGAAATAGAAAAAGCTATTGAAAAGTTAAAACTACAAGAAAAAAGATTAGTTGATTTATATCTAAGTTCTAA
>CALXMH010000013.1 GCA_944389425.1 uncultured Clostridia bacterium | reverse complement strand
CACAGAAGTTAAGCTCTTATGTGCCGAAGATACTTGCGGGTTGCCCTGCTGGAAAAATAGGTTGTTGCCAGGTTTTTATATTCCTCAATAGCTCAGTCGGTAGAGCATTCGGCTGTTAACCGAAGGGTCGTTGGTTCGAGTCCAACTTGAGGAGCCATAATACGATAAGTTTGATTATATCTTACTTATCGTATTTTTTATATGAATTTTTAGTGAAATAAATTGAAGAGCTAATAATTGTATGATATAATTTAATCCCAAGGTAGGAGGGATTTTTATGTCATATATCAGTTTTAAAAATGTTGTTAAAGAATATGAAATGGGTGAAATTAAGATTAAAGCTCTTAATAAAACCAACTTTGATATAGATAAAGGAGAACTTGTTGTAATAGTTGGAGCTAGTGGTGCAGGGAAAACAACAGCGCTTAATATTTTAGGAGGAATGGATTCTGCTACTTCTGGAAGTGTTATTGTTGATAATAAAGAAATAACAAAGCTAAAAAATAGGGAATTAATAAAATATCGTAGAGAAGATATTGGGTTTGTTTTCCAATTTTATAATTTAGTACAAAATTTAACTGCACTTGAAAATGTAGAACTAGCAACACAAATTTGTAATGATTCATTAAAGCCGGAAACAGTACTTAAAAAGGTTGGATTAAAGGATAGAATGAACAATTTTCCATCACAATTGTCAGGAGGAGAACAACAAAGAGTTGCAATTGCAAGAGCTATTGCAAAAAATCCAAAATTACTTTTATGTGATGAACCTACCGGAGCATTAGATTATAACACAGGTAAACAAATTCTAAAACTTTTGCAAGATACATGTAGAAAAGAAAAAATAACAGTTATAATAATAACACATAATCAGGCAATTGCGCCTATGGCAGACAAAGTTATTAAATTTAAAAATGGAACAGTTTATGAAATTCAAAAAATAGATAAACCTACGCCAGTAGAAGAGATTGAATGGTAGAGGGTGTTTTTATGAAAAAAGCATTATTAAAAGATAGTATTAAAGAAATTAAAAATACACATAGAAGATTTATATCTATACTGCTTATGGCTTTTTTAGGAGTGGGCTTTTTTGCAGGTATAAGGGCTTCAAGTCCAGATATGACAAAAACAATTGATGAATATTTTGATAAGCAAAATCTTTACGATATAGAAATTGTATCTACACTTGGATTAACAAATGAAGATGTTGAAGCACTTAAAGGAATCGATGGAATCGGAAATGTTTATGGAACATATAGTAAAGATGTAGAAATAAATTTTGGCGATACTGAGATTATAGCAAAAGTACATAAACTAGATGATGACATCAATAAAGTTATACTTATAGAAGGTAAATTACCAGAAAATAATGATGAATGTGTTGTTGAAGCAGATTTTATAACTGAAAACAACTTAAAAATAGGTGATTATATTGAAATAAAAGAAACATTGCTTGAAAATGAAGATAGCTTTTTTAAAGAAAAGAAACTAAAAATAGTGGGAACTGTTCAAAGCCCATTATATATTTCCTCTGAAAGAGGTTCAAGTAGTTTAGGCGATGGAATGATTGACTACTATGTTTATGTAAATGATGATAATATATCATCTGATGTCTATACAGAAATTTATGCAAATATAGATAATATTACATTAGAAACCGGAAGTAATAAATATATTGAGTATATAGATAATATAAACAGTAGTATAGAATCAATAAAAGAAGAAAGAGAACAAGCAAGATATAATCAACTAGTGGATGAGGCAACAGCTAAGGTTAATGATGCAGAACAAGAGCTTAATGATAAAAAAGCTGAGGCAGAGGAAGAATTTGCAAAGGCTGATAAAGAAATTGCAGACGCAGAAGCAGAAATAAAAGAGGCAGAGGATACAATTTCTAGTAATGAAAAAAAAGCCAATACTGAATTTAAAAATGCAGAACAAAAAATAAATGATTCAAAAAAGGAATTAGAACAAAAAGAACAAGAGTTTAATTCTAAAAAAGAAGAAGCAAATTTACAAATAGAGAATACCAAAAAACAATTAGAGGAACAAAAAAATAATTTAGCACAAGTAAATGAAGGAATAAATACTATAAATGCTAAAATTGCAGAAATAGAATCAGCTTTAGAAAATAGTGAAAATTTAACAGAAGTAGAAATTGCAATTTTTAATAAGACAAAAGAAGAATTAAACACAAATTTAACAGAACTTAATAATAATAAAACTATATTAAATAATGCAATTTCACAAATGGAAGCAGGAATACAAGAAGCAAATAATCAGTTAGCTTCTGCTGAAAAACAAATAAATGATGGAAAACAACAAATAGCAGATGCAGAGCAAGAATTAAAAAACCAAAAAAATAGAACCTACAATCAGATAAATAATGCTAAAAAAGAATTGGAAGATGCAAAAAGCACACTAAATGATAGCAAAGCTGAATACGAAGAGACAAAATTAGATTATGAAAATCAAATAAAAGATGCAGAAAAGAAGATAGAAGATGCAAAACAAGAAATATCTGACATAGATTCAGCAAAATGGTACATATTAGACAGAGAATCTAACAGAGGATATAGTGGATATATTCAAGATACGGAAAGTGTAGAAAATATAGGTAGAGTATTCCCAATTGTATTTTTCCTTATAGCAACACTAATTAGTTTAACATCTATGACTAGAATGGTAGAAGAAGAAAGAGTTCAAATAGGTACATTAAAAGCATTGGGATATAGTAATTTTCAAATTGCAAGTAAATATATTTTATATGCTTCATTAGCTACAATAATAGGTGGCACAGTAGGAATTGTAGTAGGATGCTATTTACTTCCACCAATTATTTGGGCAATGTATAGTACAATGTATAATATTCCAAACTTTATTGTACAAATAGATTTTGCCTTTGGAAGTTTAGGATTGATACTTATTTTCTTATGTATTGTAGGTGCTACAACATATGCAATATGCAGAGAATTATCACATATGCCTGCAATTTTGATGAGACCAAGAGCACCTAAAATGGGTAAAAGAGTTTTACTAGAACGAATACCTTTTATTTGGAAAAGATTAAATTTCACAAGAAAAGTTACTGTAAGAAACATATTTAGATACAAAAAAAGATTTTTAATGACAATAATAGGTATTATGCGGTTGTACTGCATTAATATTAGTAGGCTTTGGACTAAGAGATTCTATATCAAGGCTAATGGATGACCAGTATGGAGAGATTTTTAAATATGATATGCAAATAGTATTAAATGATAATCTTACAGAAGAACAATACAATGAGGTTATAGAATTTTTAAATGGTAGAGAAGAAGTGCAAGAAAAAGTCCCTGCACTATATACATCAGCAGATGCAATAAATGGAGAAAATTTGGAGGCTGTGCAAATAATAGTTCCAAATGACAATTCAGAAATAGAAAAAATAATTAATTTAATAGATAAAAATACAGAAGAAAAAATTAATATAAGCAGTAATGAAGTAATAATTACAGATAAGTTAGCAGAGCTTTTAGATGTAGAAGAAGGAAGCAAAATAATACTAAGAGATAGTGATGGAGAAGAAAAAGAAGTAACAGTAGGAAGTATTGCAGAAAATTATGTATATCATTATATTTACATGTCAAAGGATTTATATAACTCTTTATATAATGATAGTTATGAAATCAATGTTATTTTTACAATAAATAATGAATTAAATGAAGAACAAGAAAGTAATTTATTAAGGGATATGATTTCAGAAACGTATATTTCATCTGTAACACCAGTTACAAATATGAGAAGTATTATGGATGATGCAATGAGCTCATTAAATTATGTTGTTATTGTACTTATAATTTCATCAGGATTATTAGCTTTTGTGGTATTATATAATTTGGCAAATGTTAATATAAGCGAAAGAATAAGAGAGCTTGCAACAATCAAAGTATTAGGATTTTATGATAAAGAAGTATATGATTATGTAGCAAGAGAAACTGTACTTCTAACAATAATAGGAATAGCCTTAGGACTAGGATTAGGATATTTCTTAAATTCTTTTATACTTGGAACTTGTGAAATAAATATTTTAAGATTTAAAAATGCAATACAACCATTAAGCTATTTATACCCTATATTAATAACAATACTATTTACTTGGATTGTAAATATATTTACATATTTTTCATTAAAGAAAATAAATATGATAGAATCCTTAAAAAGTGTAGAATAAAACAAGGGTTGACATAAACGCAAAAACGAACTATAATTAAAAGGTAATTTTATTACAATATAAAAGCAAGCTGTAGCTTGCAAAAGGAGTGGTTAAACATGTCAAACAGTTGCAACAATCCTACAAAAAAGAAAGTCTCTATTTATAAGGAGCATTTGAGAAACATTTCTCGGCTCAAAAAAATAATGAGACAATATCCAGATGAGGAGGAAAGATTCAAAAAAATAAGCGAATTTGTAAAATCACTGACCGATTGTGAAAATAATAATGAACTAGTACTTTTGTGCCGAATGTATTGTACATACGAAATGAATGAAATATGTTTGGCACAAGAATTATTACGGTGTGAAAGAAATGTAGAAGTAAAAATTAAGTGCATGAAAGAAGAAGCTGCTAAACTTTATAAAATCTTAACAGAACTGGAAAAATTAACATGTACTAAAAATTTTGATTCTGAAAAAAGAAAGAAAATATCGGAAGTAATAAAAAAAGCAAATTTTGTAGAGTTTAAAGAAGAATTCCAAAAAATTCTGGAAATTACAAGAATGGCATGTACAGCAGAAATTGATGTCAATGTTGCAAACAAATGCTTTGCCTTAGCTTTAACCGGATTAACTAGTTTAAGTAGAAGCTTAAAATAGTTGAAAAACAGGGAAAAAATTTTTCCCTGTTTTTTTGTAAAACTATTGAAAAACAAAAAAATATAGTATATAATATTTTTCACAAGAAATAATAAACATATATTCCTCAATAGCTCAGTCGGTAGAGCATTCGGCTGTTAACCGAAGGGTCGTTGGTTCGAGTCCAACTTGAGGAGCCACATAAAAAACATCAGAATATTCTGATGTTTTTTATTTTACTTATTACAAGATAAGTGGTTATAAAGAAAAGATATATAATTAAAAATAAACCAGCATTTGTTATTAGCTCAAATATCATGTTATTATTATAAATATGCACAGATGAAGCTATAATCATACTTATTATTAAGCAAAAACAAGGTATTATAAATTGTTTTATTAAGTCAAATTTAAAATGAGTAGCTTTATATAGTTGATAAGTACTAATTGATGTATTTAATATTTCACTTACAAATATAACAATTAAATATCCTGCAATTCCAGCAACAGGAAGCAAGAAGTATATTAAAATAACACTTATAATTAAGTCTGCTATATTACAATACATAACTTTTACTTGTTTATCTATTCCCCTTAAAATTGCATCTATTATATGGTCAAGATACATAAGCAGTGCAAGAGGACATAATATAAGTATAAACATTCCTACATTAATGTCATTATAGGCTATTAGACTTATTTCATCTGAATACATTAAGAAAAATCCTATAATTAGGAATGAAAAAATAATTACTAAGAAAAATAGAGTACTTATTACAGAATTCATTTTTTTAAAATCTTTTTTTACATTGTATCTAGCAAATTCTGGTATAAGAAGACTTGCAATGCTATTTATTATAAGTCCAGGAAATAATAAAATAGAAATAGCCATTCCATTTATCATTCCATAGGCAGATAAAGCTGTATTACATGCAAGTCCACTTTTTTCTAGTTGTATGGGTATAAGCAACTGTTTAAAAGTATTTAGACCAGATCGAATGTAAGAAGTAATTGCAACTGGCATAGAAATTTTTAATATTCTAGATAAAAAATTTTTACTGTTTGTTCTTGTATCATTTAATTTTCTTCTATCTAAAATATATAAAAAGTAACTATATGTAAAACATACAAGTTCTGAAATTGTAGTGCCTAGAACTAAAAGTATTACTACTTGGTTTAAGTCACTTATATTAAATTTCGGTATAAGTAATAAAATGGTTATAATTTTAGTAATTATACTTATTACATCAGCAGATGAATTTTTATAAGGACGTCTAACTGCTGTGAAGTATCCACTTAAAGACATTGTAACAGATGTAAATGGCAATGATATTGCAATTATGTATAAAACATTAACAGAGATTCTTCCATGTAGAAAAATATCAACTATAAATGGAGACGTTAAAAATAAAATAATGCTAGCTAATACACCAAAAACTAAACTAAAAAAAACACATTTTTTAATTGCAATTTTAGCTCCTTGCTTAGAATTAATAGCCAGTTCTTCTGAAACTAGTCTTGTTGCTGCCAAAGTAATTCCAGAATTGGCAAGTGTGATGCATAAAAAATATACAGACATTACTAAACTAAACATACCAATTCCTTCTGAGCCAATTACATTTGCTAAGTAAATATCAAATATCATACCAGTAGATTGAATAAGCAAGGATACAAGTGTTAATATTATAGTATTAATTACAAAAACTTTTAATCTTCTCAAACTTATACTCCTAAATTTATAATGATTAACAACTAATGAATAAAATACTATTCATTGGAAAAAATAGAGTTACAATAAACTTTATTCTATTTATGGAGGAAATATGCAAGGAGTAAAAAAAGTAAGTAAGAATTTATTATGTATAATAACTATAATTGTAATTGTATTAGTAGGATATTTTGGATATCAAATATTCAATAATAATCAAGCAATAACAACTTTATCTAAATACGGATCAAGAGGTGAAGAAGTTAGAACAATTCAAACAAAATTAAAAAGATGGGGATATTACAGTGGAAATGTAGATGGAATATATGGAAGCCAAACAGTAGCAGCAGTTAAATATTTTCAGAGAAAAAATGGACTTGCACAAGATGGAATTGCTGGACCTAAAACATTAGCAGCAATGGGAATTTATTCTTCTAGTAGCTCTGGAAGTAGCAGCAGCAATTCTTCTGATTTAAATTTATTAAGTAGAATTATATATGGAGAAGCAAGAGGAGAGCCATATGCTGGACAAGTTGCTGTTGGGGCAGTCGTTCTAAATAGAGTTAAAAATTCATCATTTCCAAATACAATTGCAGGAGTAATATATCAATCTGGGGCATTTGATGCTGTATCAGATGGCCAAATAAATTTAGAGCCAGATGCAACAGCAAAAAAAGCAGCGCAAGATGCGCTGAATGGTTGGGACCCAACATATGGGGCAATATATTATTTTAATCCTAAAACTGCAACTAATAAGTGGATTTGGTCAAGGCCTATGACGGTAACAATAGGTAACCATAGATTTTGCAAATAATTATTTTAAATTAAGCATTTCAATTTCACTTCTTTTGTATTGTTCAGGTTTTAATCCAACACGAGGTTTCATATATTTTAAAAGCATAAAAACACATAGGGTTGAAAGAATTCCTATTATTAAAAATGAATAAGATGAATCTATATAATCTACTATAACAGCTCCTAGTATAGTTATTAAACCAGCAACTAAGCTTTCAAAAAATGTAGTAATAGAATATATTTTATCTCTTGCTTTTGTAGTTGAAAAATTATTTAAATATCTTTTAATAATAGTATAAAATGGCCCACGTATAACATATTGAATAGCAAAAATTAAAAATATAATAGGAAATGCAATAGAACTATCAACACCTATTATAACAATTGCACCCAAAATAATGCATGAAATACAATATGGAACCGTTAGTACTGCTAATGTATGATTTTTAAAACGTTTATTAAACCAATTTTGCTTTGTAGCAGAAATAGCAGCAATAAATCCCATTATGGCAAAAATAATTCCAAAATACTCAGCAGAAACATCTAATTCTTTAAGTAAGCTTCTTCGTAAGGTAAGTGTTAAAACAAGTATTCCATAGAAAACGCTATAAATCATAACAAGTGAGCGCAATCTATCTGATTTAAGCACATACTTAAAACCATATTTAAAATTCTTAAAAAATTCTTTAAATGAATCTGCAATTGACTTAGTAGATTTAGCTTTTAGCTTTTCTGTATTAGTTTTTGGAATTTCATATAATTTTGTGGATAAGTAGATTGCAATACTATTTAACAATAATGAAATTACAACTGGCAAATATGGATTTATAACATATGTAAAACCTGTAAAAAATGCTGTTATTCCATCAAAAACATAGTAATTAGCAAATCCTTTTCCATCTATTTTACCAAAAATTTCTCCTCTATTTTTTGAGTGTGGGATAGATTCATATAAAAAATTTGTCTCGCACATATTTTTGATAACATAACCTAATGAACAGAAAAATGTGGCTATTACAACAGTTTTATATCCGCTAGATAGCATAATTAATATTAAATAGATATTTATCATCCAATTTCCAAAGATTATACTTTTTCTTTTACCTATTTTATCTATAATTATAGTGCAAAAAGGTTGCAGAATAAATTTAAAAAGAGGATAAAATGCATCAACTAAAATTACCTGTGCAGCAGTTAGACCCTTTATATCAACTAAAAATAGAAACGAAATAGAATAAAAGAATAATAGGTCCCATGCAAACATTTTGTACCACGGGAAAATTTTCATGTTATTTTTTCTTATAATTGTTTCTTTATCTATCTTTTGCATAAATATTCCTCCAAACTCGGTAAACAAATTATAACATAACAAAAATTATTTGCAAATAAAATTGACAAAATTCGAACATATTGATAATATAAAAGAGAGAAAATTTGCGGAGGAAAAAATGATAGCATATCCAAAAATATATTTAGAAAAAGCAACAGATATAACAGAAAAAATGTTAATAGAAAACAACATAAAAGGAATCATTTTAGATGTTGATAATACACTTATATACTACAATAAAACACTACTTGAAAATGTAGATGTTTGGTGCAAAGTTTTACAGCAAAAAGGAATAAAATTTTGTATAGTATCAAATAGTAATAAAAAAGATAAAGTTAAAATGGTGGCAAACAAATTAGATGTACCATACATAAGCTTTGGTATGAAACCGCTAAAAAGAGGATTAAATAAAGCACAAAAAATATTAGGACTTAAAAATGAAGAAATAGCGGTTGTAGGTGATCAAATTTTTACAGATGTAATTGGAGCAAATAGAAATAAAATGTTTTCTATTTTAGTTAAACCTCTTGAAACAAAGGATATTCTTATAACAAGAATAAAAAGACCGCTAGAAGAAGCAATAATACATAAATACTTAAAACAGAGAGGAGAAAAAGAAAATGTACATAAATGATGTGCACATAATATGTTATGTAGTATTTGGCATATTAGGAGCAATTGTAGGACAATTTACAGACTGGATAATTAAAAGACTATCAGCAGAGAAGAAAGTTTTTGAAAAAGGTGCAATAAAAGAATTTAAAAATGAATTTGTACCAAATTACATATTAATAATAATAACTGCATTAATTTATATTGCATTAGTGTATACAAATGGTTGGAATTCAAATATATTACAAAATTTAAGTTTATTTAAATTTATGGTATTAACACCAATTTTAATTGCGACATTTGTTATAGATTATAGGCTTCAAATTATACCAAACAGATTAAATTTAACATTATTTGAAGTCGGATTAATATTTACATTCCTATATGGATTTACAAACATAAATATAGCAACAGATATGTGCTTAGGATTACTAGCCGGTGGAGGAGTATTTTTAATAATTACGCTTATAGGTGGACTAATAGCTGGAAAAGAAGCAATGGGGTTTGGCGATGTAAAATTAATGTGTGGACTTGGATTAATGTTTGGACTAGGAGAAACAATTGTTGTAACAATTTTATCATTCTTAATAGGAGCAATTTTAAGTATAATTCTTTTAGTTACTAAAAAGAAAAAAACAAATGAGTACATACCATTTGGACCATTTATTGTAATGGCATCTTTTATAAGTATGTTTGTACCATTTATAGATTTGTCTAATTTTTTAATGACTATTTTTACATTAGGTTTGTATTAAAGGGGGAATAAATATGAATCCAAGAATTAAATGTTTAAGGAATCAACTTAATTCTTTAAATATTGAAGGTATGATTGTTTCTAATCCTATCAATATAAAATATTTAACAAATATAGATGCTGAAGGGGAACTATTAATAACAAGAAGGGAAAATATATTTTTAACAGATGGGAGATATGTAGAAGCGGTTAATAGTGCTTTAACAATAGATTCAGAGATAATTGTATGGGACAAAAGAGGTATGATAAGGGAAGACTATGAAAATTATTTTTTGTTCTGCGAAAAAGTTGGATTCGAAGAAAGCTATGTAACATATGAAAAATACAAACAAATAATGCAATTATACAAAATTAATGAATTAGTAGAAACAGAAGGAATAATAGAAAAGCAAAGAAGAATTAAAGATGAAGAAGAAATAACAAATATAAAAAAAGCTTGTGAAATAACAGATCAATGCTTTACATTTTTAAAAAATTATATAAAAATAGGAATGACAGAAAGAGAGATTGCATATAGAATAGAAGAATTTTTTATAAAAAATGGTGCAGAAGGATTAGCATTTAATCCAATTGTAGCATCTGGTACAAATTCTTCTATGCCACATAGTATTGTTTCAGATAAAAAGATAGAAGAAGGAGATATATTACTAATTGATTTAGGATGCAAATATAAAGGATATTGCTCAGATATGACAAGAACTATATTTGTAGGAAAAGTAGATGATACAATAAAAAATATATATGACATGGTACTAGGTGTGCAGGAACAAGCAATATCTCAAATGAAAGATGGAGCAAATATTAAAAATATAACAAAAGTTGCAGAACAAGAATTAAAAATCAATAGATTTGACTTAATACATGCATTAGGTCACGGAGTTGGATTAGACATACACGAAGCACCAGTATTAACATCTAAATACGACAATTTATTAAAAGAAAATATGGTAATCGCAATAGAACCAGGTGTATATGTACCAAAATCTTTTGGTATAAGAATAGAAGATACAGTATTAATTACAAAAAATGGCTGTATAAATTTAACTAATTCTGAGAAGAATTATACTATAATAGCTTGATTTTTGAAGATAATTATAGTAAAATATTAACATAAATTTTATTTTGAAAAGGGGTAATAAAAATGGCAGAAGTATATATGGCAGGAGACGTAAGAAATGGAACTACATTTGAATTAGACAATTCAGTATATAAAGTAGTGGAATTTCAACATGTAAAACCAGGAAAAGGAGCAGCATTTGTTAGAACTAAGCTAAAAAATGTTATAACAGGAGCGGTTTTAGAAAAAACATTTAATCCATCAGAAAAATTGCAAGGAGCAGAAATTGAAAAAAGAGATATGCAATATTTATATAATGATGGAGATTTATACTATTTTATGGATAATGAAACATATGAGCAATTACCAATTAACAAAGAAGATTTAGGAGATATGCTTAGATTCTTAAAAGAAAATATGAATGTTAAAGTATTATCTTTTAAAGGAAAGGTATTTGCAATAGAACCACCTTTATTTGTTGAATTAGAGATTACATATACAGAACCAGGATTTAGTGGAAATACATCAACTAATGCGACAAAACCTGCAACACTAGAAACAGGTGCAACAATAAATGTACCATTGTTTGTAAATACAGGAGATATAATAAGAATAGATACTAGAACTGGGGAATATATGGAAAGAATTTAAAACCAGAAAGGAAAAGATAATGTCTGACTTAAAGAAAAAATATAAAGAAATACTTCAAAACTTAGAGAATAATATTGAAAATCCAAAAGATTTAAAATATGCACAAGAGCAAGTAAAAAAATTAGCACATGCATTTTTAGATGAAATGGAAAGAATGGAAAAACTTACAGACTCTAAATTTACTGAATTAAATAAAAAACAAGCAGATTTAGAGAAAAAAATTGCAGAAGTAGAAAAAACATTAACTGGAATAGAAAAGGACATATATGACTTAGATGATAATTATTATGATTTAGAAGTTGTCTGCCCATATTGTAATTACGAATTTGTATTAGAAGAGGATACCCAAAGAAGTGAAGTAGAGTGCCCAGAATGTGGAAATATTATAGAAATAGACTGGGAAGGAGATAGCTTCGAAGAAGGATGTAGCGGACATTGTTCAAGTTGCAAAACTCAATGTGGAGAAGACAATGAAGAAGACGAAAAAACTAATAAAAATAAAGAAGACAATGAAGATGATATGTAATTTTTAAAAGGATATAATTGATAAATTTTTAAATATCAATTATATCCTTTTCTTAATTTGAAATTACAAGATAATCTAAAGGGTTTTGGTACTTGCCATTTATTTTAATACAAAAATGCAAATGAGGTCCTGTTGTTGCTCCATTAGTAGGTTTCCCAGATGAGTCTTTGTATGGATTATTAGGAACGTTATTTACATATTTTGGTCCAACATTTCCAATAATTTGCCCTTTTGTTACAAAGTCTCCAACATTTACTAAAAAATTGGGGGAAACATGTGAATAACTAATTAGAAATTCATTATTTTCTATTCTTATAGTAAAACCATTAGCACCGATTAAAACCAGTATATACAACTTTACCATTAATAGATGAAACTAGATTAGAGCCTGCCACTGCTGCAATATCTATTCCATAATGAAAACTTGAAGCACCTTGTGTAGGTTTTTTTCTATTTCCATAAGGAGATGTTATTCGAGTATAGCCAGGAACTGGCCAATTAAAATCAGAAGATACTATGTAATCTTCATAAATTATGTTATTAGATGAAAGTTCTATATTATCACTATAAAATAATATAGGAATTATTGTAAAAATAGTAAGAAATAAAAAACATATGAATAATACAATATAACGAATATTAAAAAAACTACTATACATAAAAATTCTCCATTCTTAAATAATATAGTAGCCCCCATAATTTTTAAATTTAAATTTTCTTTTTAGTTTTTTCTTTTATTTTTCTCTTTTGTTCTTCATATTTTGCTTTTATGTCTGGCAAAATTGCCTTAACATTAGGAAAGGCATTTACTAAACGTCTGCTAAGTATAGATTTCTTTTTAAGAATTTCTCTTATTTTTTCACTAATCTCTTCTGTATTATCTTTTATTACAGATGATGCCGTATATCTAAACTTAGAAATAATATTAAATGAAACAATATTATCTACAATAAAAGCAATTAATAGTATTAAACTTATATATATAATTAATCCATGAGATGCACTTTCTAATATACTTGTAATAAAAGGATTAATAACTGTTATAACTGCTAAACCTAATATTCCAAATATTACAGAATTTTCAAGGCATACACGACCATTTATATTAAAAGTTTTGTGAGAATAATCCCACCATCTAGCTTTAAATACTTTTTCCATAATAAAACTTGTAGCATATTCAAAAAATGTACAAACAAATGCTGTCATTATAAATAGTACAAATGGGTCATTTTTATAGTCCTTAAATAGATACAGCATTATTAAGGCACAAAAACCATAAATCGGACAATATGGCCCAATAAAAAATCCTCTATTTATAAATTTTCTCTTTTCTATTCCTACTGCTATTACTTCCATTAACCAACCTGCAATTGAATAAATCATGAACAGTAGAAAATAAAAGAAAAATGAATATATAGACACAATTATCAGCTCCTAGAGTTTTTAAAATATAGTGGGCGGAAAAGCGCTCCGCCCAAAAGATTTAACTATTTAGCAAGTGCAAGTGTTTCTCTTGCTATCATAAGTTCTTCATTTGTTGGAACAACATATACTTTTACTTTTGAATCAGCAGAAGATATTTCTTTTTCTTCTCCTCTTACTTTATTTGCCTCATCATCAATTTTTACACCTAAAAATGCTAATTGTTCACAAACAGCAGATCTTGTATCTTTTCCGTTTTCACCAATACCTGCTGTAAATACTATAACATCTACACCATTCATTGCAACAACACATCTTGCAATATAGCTTGCAACTAAATAGTTGTAATTATCTAATGCTAATTTTGCTCTTTCATTTCCTTGTTTTTCTGCATCTTCAATGTCTCTAAAATCAACAGAAATTCCAGATATACCATATACACCAGATTCTTTGTTTAATATAGTATCAATTTGGTCTACTGATAAATTTTCTTTTTTCATTAAGAATGTTACAA
The DNA here is from genome assembly GCA_944389425.1 of uncultured Clostridia bacterium. GTDB lineage: Bacteria > Bacillota > Clostridia > TANB77 > CAG-508 > UMGS1864. The sequence continues at coordinate 24,512 of CALXMH010000013.1, read as the reverse complement.
TTGAAGGATCTAAGTCTCCACTTCTAGAACCCATTGGAATTCCAGCAAGAGGTGTTAATCCCATACTTGTTTCAACACATTTTCCGCCTTGAACAGCTGAAATACTAGCACCTTGTCCTAAGTGACATGTTACTATTTTTAAATCTTCTACTGGTTTACCCATTATTTCAGCAACTCTATGTGATACATATTTATGAGATGTACCATGGAATCCATATTTACGAACACCATATTTTTCGTAATATTTGTATGGTATTGGGTAGCAATATCTGTGTGCTGGTATTGTTTGATGGAATGCAGTGTCGAATACTCCAACCATTTTTGCGTGTGGAAGAACTGATTTGCATGCTTCAATTCCAAGTATTCCGGCTGGATTGTGAAGTGGTGCTAAGTCAGAACATTCTTTTATTGCTTCTACAACTTCGTCTGTTATTACAACAGAACCACTAAATTTTTCTCCACCATGAACTAGTCTGTGTCCAACTGCTTCAATTTCTTTTATGTCAGAAATTACTCCGTATTCTTTGCTTAATAGTTTTTCAATAACAAAGCTTATTGCTTCTTTGTGACTTGGCACTGCGTGTTCGAATTTATTTTTTTCACCATTTGCTGTGTGTGTTAAGAAAGATGTTTCTTGTCCTATTCTTTCATAATTTCCTTTGGCTAATACTGTTTCTGTGTTCATATCAATTACTTGATATTTAAGTGATGAACTACCACTGTTTAAAACTAAAATTTTCATACTAAAACGCTCCTTATTTATAAAATTCATAGCTATATTGCTATTTTAAAATCTGATAACGATTATTATAGCATAAATATTTTAATAAGTCTAGGGTTTGGGGGTGTTATGGAAAATAATAAGGTGTGGGGTACAGTTTCGTATTTTGGAAAAAGTGTAGACAAAGTGAATGATTTTGTATATAATGCTTATATGAGATATAACAAAAGAGGGAGTTGTATAAAAATGGCTGAAAACCGCATAGTTGTACACACACACACACACAGGTGATTTGTTAGAGAAAATAAATAGGAGAAATATATAGATATATGAGACATATGGACTTAGCTTTTGGGCTAGGTTTATGTGTCTTTTTGTTTTGCTTTTAAAAGTAGCCGCCCGAGAAGTTGATATATATTATTTCTTGCCTCACATGGCTTCGCGGGTAAAAGCGTACGACGTACAACTTCCTCGGACTTCAAAATAATATATATCAACTTCTCGCGCTCCTCTACTACTTAAAATTATTCATTTAATTGGAGTTAGTAGTTAGTAGAGGAAATAATTTAAAATAAAGAAGGGAATGAAATATATGAAAAGAAATAAACGGGATAACACTAATAGCATTAGTAATAACAATAATAGTATTATTAATATTAGCAGGAGTAGCGTTAGCTACATTAACAGGAGAAGGAAGCATAATACAGAATGCTGAAAATGCAGTTGCACAGTATAACAATAGTGTAGCAAAAGAGCAAATGTTGCTTAATAGTGTAGATAAATATTTAGAAAATGGAGAAATTGCTTCATCAGAAAATGTAAATACAAGTATATCTAGTGGAAAATCCACATTGCTTTGGGAGAATCATAGAGATTCAAATGGACAGAAAGAAGAAACTATCCAAGTTGAAAATTTAAATAAATATAAGTATATTTATTTAGAATTATTTGTAGATTATGGAGAAGGGGATGAGCCATATGGTAATTTGGATGGAGGAGCAACATTTATTCCAATGCAAGTGATAATACAAGAAAATAGTGTTTATCATGGACCTTCTACTTTTTTTTGTGTAAAATATGTTGATGAAAACACTTTAAATATAATGTATTGGAATAATGCAACATATACATTAAAAATCTACGGCATAGAATAAAATAAGTGAGCTTTTGCTCACTTGTTTTTTTTTGGCAGGGGCACTAGGAATCGAACCTAGCTCTGGAGTTTTGGAGACTCTTATTCTACCGATGAACTATGCCCCTATTAACTTAATAATAATATATTAACATATATTAAAAAAATATGCAATATTTTTTTAATAAAATTCAGTGAAGATATTGACTTTTAGACAATAACAGTATATATTATTACACATAGGGAATGAATAATAAAGCAGATGTGTGTTGCCACTTTGACTTACATAGTTTTACTATGAGGAAGTGAGGTGGTGTTTATGGTAGAATTTTTGCTATTCCTAATTATAGGACTTATGATTTCAATAACTATAAACGTAGCCTTATTAACAGTTATATATATAATGTGGACTAATAAGGAATAAATAAAACACTACATTTTGCTTTGGACAGGCAATGTAGTGTTTTTAACTAATAAGTAGTAACACACATTTCTGTATGTTCATTTCCTATATTTATTATATACATTATTATTTATTTTGTCAATTAGTTTATTTGGTGGAGATGAGGGGAGTTGAACCCCTGTCCAGGAATTCTTCCATATAAACTTCTCCGAGTGCAGTTAATTATTTTTTGTTTCCTAGAAATTTGGATTAATTAACAAAACCAAGTTCTAGTAGCTTTTATAGATACCTGCTATTTCCAAAAGCTAGAAATAGTTTCGTTTCCCACTAGTCGACGCCTTAGTAAAGCCGTGGGCCTCTATACTAAGACGACGCCGCCTAGGCAGCGTATGCTAATTCTCTATCGTTAGCGTTTATTTTTATTTTCGCTTTTTTTAGGTGGCCAAAGCGAACATCCACCACTCGCTATTTATACTTCTAAATTACTGTCGAAACCAATTACATCCCCATGTAAATTCTATATATTATTATACACAAAAAACATCAAAAAGGCAATATTTTTTAAGAGTAAATTTTTCTTGACAAGAACATATTAAAAACATTATAATTACTTTCATGGAATTATGTGTTATTACATAAAAATATTAAAAAGGAGTGATGTTATATTGGAAAGTAAATGGCATTCAATGAGCTTTCAAGATGTTGCCAAAAGACTAAAAACCAATATCGAAAGTGGATTAACACAAGAAGAAGTAGAACAAAAGAGAAAGGAATTTGGAGTAAATGAACTTGAAGCTAAAAAGAAGAAAAGTTTATTTATTAGATTCTTAGAACAATTTAAAGATTTTATGATTATTGTTTTAATTATTTCTGCTATTATTTCTGGAATTATAGGAGTAATAGAAGGAGAAGGGGTAACTGATTCAATAATTATAATGCTTGTTATTATTGTTAATGCAATAATAGGCGTGGTACAAGAAAATAAAGCTGAAAAATCATTAGAGGCTTTGCAAAAGTTAAGTAGTCATGTTGCAAAAGTTATAAGAAATGGAAACTTAACAGTAGTTCCTTCAAGAGAACTAGTACCAGGTGATATTGTAATTTTAGAGACAGGTGATTTTGTTCCAGCAGATTTAAGATTAATTGAAGCTGTAAATTTAAAATCACAAGAAGCTTCTCTTACAGGTGAGTCTGTACCGGTTGAAAAAAATATAGAGACTATTACAGACGAAAAAGTGGGAATTGGAGATAGACACAACATGTTATTTTCTTCTAGTTTAATAACATATGGTAGAGGAAAAGCAATGGTTGTTGAAACTGGAATGAATACAGAAGTTGGAAAAATAGCTGAAATGATGAATTCATCATTAAGTACAGAAACTCCTCTTCAAAAGAAATTAAATAGCTTAGGAAAAACATTAGGAATTGTGGCACTTATAATATGTGCTTTAATGTTTGTTGTTGGTTTAATAAATGGAAAAGAAGTTATACATATGTTTATGACTGCTGTTACATTAGCAGTTGCTGCTATTCCAGAAGGATTACCAGCAGTTTCTACAATTGTTCTTGCAATTGGTGTTCAAAGAATGGTAAAGAGAAATGCAATTGTTAAAAATCTACCTTCTGTTGAAACACTTGGAAGTGCAAGTGTAATTTGTTCAGATAAAACAGGAACTTTAACACAAAATAAAATGACTGTGCAAAAAGTATTTTCTAATGGAAAGACATTAGGAGTAGAAGAGTTAAATAGCTTAGATAGTGAAACTAAAAGAGTAATAGAAATAGGAATGCTTTGTAATGATACAAAAATAGCAGAAGATGGAGAACTAGCAGGAGACCCAACTGAAACTGCATTAGTAGATGTAGGATTTAAATTGGGATATGATAAAAAAATATTAGAAAGTGAAAGAAAAGCAGAAATACCATTTGATTCTGACAGAAAATTAATGACAACCGTATATGAAGAAAATGGTAAATATTTAGTATATACAAAAGGTGCAGTAGATGAACTGTTAAAAAGATGTACATCTTATATTATAAATGGAGAAGTAAAGAACAATTTAGAAGAATATAAAAATATTATAGATGAAAACAATAAAGAAATGGCATCTAGTGCATTAAGAGTTTTGGCAATGGCATATAAAGTTGTAGATACTATTCCGGCAAATGAAGATTTAGAAAAAGATTTAAGTTTTGTTGGTATGGTAGGAATGATAGATCCGCCAAGAGAGGAAGCAAAAGTTGCGGTACAAAAATGTAAAACAGCTGGAATTAAACCAGTAATGATTACAGGTGACCATAAGATTACTGCAATTGCAATTGCTAAAAAATTAGGAATACTAGAAAATGAAGATGAAGCAATAACAGGTGCTGAACTAGAAGAAATGACACAAGAGGAATTAACTAAAAATATTGCTAAGTATTCAGTTTATGCAAGAGTTTCACCAGAACATAAAGTTAGAATAGTTAAAGCTTGGCAAGACAATGGTCATGTTGTAGCAATGACAGGTGATGGTGTTAACGATGCTCCTGCTTTAAAAAATGCAGATATTGGATGTGCAATGGGTAAAGTAGGAACAGATGTAGCAAAAGAAGCGGCAGATTTAATATTAACAGATGATAATTTCGCAACAGTAGTTTCGGCAGTTGAAGAAGGAAGAAGAATTTACGATAATATATTAAAATCAATTCAATTTTTATTATCTAGCAATGTTGGAGAAATTGTTGTTCTATTTATGGCAACAATGTTAGTCCCAGTATTTGCAAATTGGTTTGGAATTATAGATATAGCTGCACTAGAACCATTACTACCAATACATATATTATGGATTAATCTAGTAACAGATTCTCTGCAAGCTTTGGCATTAGCAGCAGATCCACCTAATGGAGATATAATGAGTAGAAAACCAAATGCAGCAGGTAAAAGTATTTTTACAAAAGGAATGGTTTGGAGAATTATATACCAAGGTATTATGATAGGAACACTTACTTTAATTGCATATTGTATAGGACTTTCTACACCAAATCAATCAGAAGAAATGAGATTAGAAATAGCACAAACAATGTCATTTATTGTTTTAGCATTCTCAGAGCTTGTTCATGTATTTAATATTAGGAATAATAAAGTTTCTATATTTAAAACAGGAATAGGTGGAAATAAGTATTTAATATATGCTACAATAATATCAAGTTTATTAATGTTTATAATTTTATTTGTACCAGCATTAAGAGACATATTCAGTATTGTTGAATTACCAATAGAGAACTTAGTAGAAGTAATAATATTAGTATTTGCACCAATAGTTATAGTTGAATTATTTAAACTATTTAAAATTAATACAAGCAAAGATGAAGTATAAAAAGTAGGAGGGGAATATGAAATGTATGAAGAAGAAAAACACTTAAACTATAAAAGAGTAATACTTGTAATAGCAATTATAATACTTATAATTTCTTGCATATACATTGGAATCATATTACCCCATCTTGTAAATTTAAATAAAGAAAATTTGCAAGACAAAATAGAAGAAACTGAAAATATGGAAAGCTCAAGGGATAAAGAAAATATTATACAAGTAGAGTTAACTCCCGATTTAGAACCTCCTTCAAGAGAAAATGAAGAGACAGACAATTTTTTAATTACACCAGAGGAAATGGATAAAATTAAAAGCATTTATCATTCAGATTATAAAAGAGTTTTTTTAACATTTGATGATGGCCCATCTAAAACTGTAACACCGCAAATTTTGTCAATATTGGATCAGTATAACATTAAAGCGACTTTCTTTGTATTAGGAAGTAGAGTAGAGCTATATCCAGATATAGTAAAAGATGCATATAATCGAGGACATTATATTGCAAATCATGGATATTCGCACAAATATGAAAATATTTATGCTTCAATAGATAATATTATAAGTGAGTACAGAGATACAGAAAATATTATAAGAAATGCAATAGGAATTCCAAATTATAATACAAATGTATTCAGATTTCCAGGTGGTTCAAGTGGTGGAAAATATAATGACATAAAGAAAAGTGCAATATCTGTTTTAGAGCAAAATAATATAGCATATTTAGACTGGAATTGTTTAACAAAAGATGCAGAGGGGAGTTTTACAAAAGAAGAATTAATACAAAATTTAATTAATACATCGCAAAACAAAAATAGTATAGTTGTATTAATGCATGATGCTGGAAACAAAAAAACAACATATGAGGCATTGCCAGAAATTATAGAATATTTTATTAATAATGGTTATGTTTTTGAAAATTTATATAATATACTTGGTGGTCAGTAATGTTGCAAAAAATAGCAAACTAATATATAATAAAGAAAATTATTACATAAAAAGAGGGTATTTATAATGAAAAAATTAAATGAATTTCATAAGGTTGCAAATATAAAAGACTTATTAAATCAATCAGCAGAAAAATTTGCAGACAGACCAGCATATATTTTTAAAACAGATAAGCCAGGAGAATTTAGAACAACAAAGTTCAGAGAGTTGAAAGAAGATGTAGATGCATTAGGAACAAGCTTAATAAGTATGGGACTTGAAGGGAAAAGGATAGCTGTTATTTCAGAAAATAGATACGAATGGAATGTTGCTTATCTTGCTGTAACTTGTGGAACAGGAGTTGTAGTTCCATTAGATAAAGCATTACCTGCAAATGAAATAGAGAGTTTAATTATACGTTCAGGAGTAGAAGCAATCTTCTTTTCAAAAGCGTATAATGATATAATGAAAGATATTAGAACAAGAGGTACAACAGATTTAAGATATTATATTTCTATGGATGCAGAGGAAAAAGAAGATGCAATATTATCTTTAAAACAATTAATTGAAAAAGGGAAAAAATTATTAGATGAAGGAAACACAAAATTCTTAGATGCAAAAATAGATGCTGAAAAAATGGGAATAATGTTATTTACTTCTGGAACAACTTCAAAATCAAAAGCTGTTATGTTATCACATAAAAATATATGTTCCAATATAATGGACATTGCAGCAGTGATAAAATTAACAGAAGATGATGTTTTACTTTCTTTTTTACCATTGCATCATACATTTGAATGTACAGTAGGATTTTTATATCCAATTTATTCAGGAAGTACAATCGCATTCTGTGGTGGAATAAGACATATTGCAGATGATATTAAAGATTACAAAGTAACTGCGATGATATCTGTACCTGCTTTATTTGAAGCAATGTATAAAAAAGTAATGAAAGCAATAGAGAAAAAAGGCAAACTTGAAATGGTTGAAAAAGGTGTAAAAATTAGTAATATCCTTATGAAATTTGGCGTAGATATGAGAAGAAAAATATTTAGCGAAATCCATGAAAACTTTGGAGGAAAATTAAGACTATTTGTAAATGGTGCAGCAGCATTAGATAAAGAAGTGGAAAAAGGTTTTAATGATTTAGGTATAAGAACAGTACAAGGATATGGATTAACAGAAACATCACCTGTAGTTTCTGCGGGAAACGATTTTTATAGAAGATTAGGTTCAATAGGAAAAGTTTTACCAAGTTTAAAAGTAAAAATAGTTAACAAAGATAAAGATGGAATTGGAGAAATTGCAGTAAAAGGACCTTCTGTAATGCTTGGATATTATCATAATGAAGAAGCAACAAAAGAAGTATTAAAAGATGGATGGTTCTATACAGGGGATTTAGGATATTTTGATAAAGACGATTTTCTATATATAGCAGGAAGAAGCAAAAATGTAATAGTTTTAAAAAATGGTAAAAATATATTCCCAGAAGAAATGGAAGTTTTAGTAAATAGAATAGATGGTGTGAAAGAATCTATGATATATGGGAAACCAGACAAAGATGATGATGTTAAGATTTGCGTAAAAATAGTATATGATAAAGAAATTATGAAAGAAACTTATAATCTAGAAGATGAAGAGAAAATAAAAGATATGCTATGGCAAAAAATAAAAGAAATTAATAAAACAATGCCAACATATAAGTATATAAAAGAAATAATTGTAACAGATGAAGAACTAATAAAAACAACAACACAAAAAGTAAAAAGACATGAAGAAATGAAAAAAATATTTGGAGAATAATAAATAAAAATCAATATATAAAATACAAATTTTATATATTGATTTTTATTTATTGCAAATTTTTTTACTATAAAAACTTACGGAATGCGCAAGTACGGGGACTTACAATATGGCTGTAAGAAAAGATTGTAAAAAAATTAAAAAAGTTGTAAAAAACACTTGACTTATGTCATATTTTTGTAATAGAATTGTAATCAAATAGATAAATAAAATTTATTAAATCCTATTGTGATTTTCCCTAAATAATTGTATAATATTATTAGCAGAAAAATCATGTAACAGAGGATAAAGGAGGGCAGGTTTACATGTCATTATTTTACAAACCAGGCATAGTAAACGTAAGAATGGTAATTACGGAAGAAAAGATTTTATCAAATATAGATAAAGTCCAAAAAATTATAAATCCAAACAGTAAAAAACAAATTGTTCAATTGGATGAAGATACATATTTTAAAGATTTAATAGAATCAATAAAAATGTATTTAATAGAATATCCAAAAAAGAAGAACTTTCCAAAAAGTGTTTATAAAGCTGCTTATGGATTAGTGGAATATGCTACAAATCAATTTGAAGAAAACACAAAGAAAATAGAGGATTTAATAAGACAAAGAGAAAAAAATATAGGCTTAGCAGCAGAACTAAAAAATGTTTTAGCTGTTGTTGAAAATAAGGAAAAAAATTGGAAAGAAAGAATTAATGATGTTTCAGATGATTTTCCAGAAGACATTATAGATACATTATCTTTAATAGGTAGATGTAGAACAAAAAAATCAGAAAATTATCAAGATGCAATAAAGCTTATAAATGCTAGAATAGTAAATTTGGAATCTAACTTACATATAGAAATAGATATGGAAAGAATAGAAGATAGATCAAAGGCATTAAGCTATATTGGAATAGAAATTGCAGAAGCATTAAAAGGATTACCAACACCAGTTGATGATGTAGTAGAAGAACCAGAACAAGTTACAGTTGATACTGACAATTATATAGCAGAAACACGAGTAGAAGTAAAACCATCACTTTGGGAAAGAATAAAACAAAGCAAAATTGCCAGAGCGTTTACATTCTTATTTAGAATAAGAATCAAAATAGATATGTCAAATGCTTTACCAGAGGGTAGAGGAAATAATAATTAAAAGTAAAGAGCACATTGGTATTAATACTACAATGTGCTCTTTGTTTGTAGGAGCCAGAAATGAAAAAAGAAAAAGATTATATAGATTTCGGCGAATGGATGCAAAAATTAAGAACAGAGAATAATTTAACAGAGGCAGAAGTCGTAGAAAAATTAGGAATTTCAGATATTACAGAGAAAAATGTAAAGAAATGGGAAAGAGATTTAGAATTTCCAGATTTAAATACAATTTATAAGATTTCGGAATTATATTACGTACCAAGTGAAGAACTTATTAAATCAAAAGAAGACACACTAAAATCAGGAATTAATGGGGTTAATAAGAGATTTATAAGATGGTTAAGTATGATTCTTGGAATATCTATGTATGGAACAATTATATTATGTAGAACAATAGTATATATAGCTTTAGTTGTAACATTAATATGGTTTTTAGGTATAGGAAGGCAGTTTACAGGCTAAACATATTTATAAATAATTACAATTAAATTTCCGGATTTACTTGTGGATTTTAAACTATTAAGTTCAAATCGACCTTTTCCTCTTATTGTGATAATATCTCCAAAATTTAATAATTTAGATGGCTTAGTGCAAATTTCAAAATTAACTAACACTCTTTCATTTGATACTAATTCTATTATCTTGTTTCTAGATGTATTAGCTAAGCTTGCCACAATTGAATCTAATCGTAAAGAAGGTACAATTATTGTAACTTCTTCTTTTCTTATTTCTGGAACATTTATATTTTTAACCGATTCTATTGTTATACTAGATTTTTTAAATCTGGTTAAAGATGAAAGTAAATTAATAAGAGAATCTGCAATATCACTACATACTATAATGCTTGCTCCATTTTTTTGTACTAGTATATCTCCAATTTTTTCACGTTCAATACCCAGTTTCATTATTCCACCTAAATAGTTTCTATGTGAATAAACATTATGTAATTCCTTTGGAAGTACAATACTTATGCTTTTTATTATATTATCTAAATTATCAATAGTAAATTGAACATTTAGTTTTTCTGGGTAAAAAATCAAACAGTTTCTTTCAGAATTATCAAATCCACCATAAAATATATAATTAGTACATTTTATTGAAAATAATATTTTTTTTGCAATTGCTTGTTGCCTTAAATCTAAGAAGTTTGTAAAAGTTATTTTATTTCGTGTTTCACAAAATTTTATTTTATCTAATATTTTTGAAACTAAAATTTTATCTTCTGGATTTTTATATTTTTGCAAGAGCTCAAATTTGTTCATTTTTTCCTCCTAATTAATATTTATATTGTAACTTGGATTATTAATATAAGTCAAGAATAATTTAAATAATGTATAAAAATCGTCAAAAAGAGATTGAAAATAGACGGTTTATATGATATTATTATTAAATAAAAATTATAGGAGAAAACTATGGAAAAAGAAGAAAAAAGAGGATTAAAAATTAATAAAATTAAATTTATAAGGAATATTATTATTTCTCTTATAGCATTAATAATTGTAGCTGTAATATTTATGGTTGCACCGAATTATGTTATGGAAGAGGACGATGGGAAAATTCACTTAATTATAAATAACACAAATTTAACATCATCAGACAGATTGTCGAATGATGTATTAATAGAAAACGGAGTAATTTATTTGTCTGAGCAAGATATTTCCAGATTCTTTGATAGCTATTTATATTATGAAAATAAGTATAATCAATATATTACAACATCAAATACTAAAGTAGCAACAATTGAAGTTGGTGGCAATAAAATGGAAGTTAATGGAATAAGTACGCCAATTTCTGGAACAATAATAGAAAGGGATGGAGAAAATGGAGAAAAAATAGTTTATTTACCATTTTCTGAAATGAAAGATGTTTACAATGTTGAAATACAAAATATTGAAGAAACAAACATTATACTAATAGATTCCTTAGATAGAGAACAAATAACAGCAGAAGCCACCAAGGATTTTAGTGTTAAGCTTAAAACAAAATTTTTATCTAGAACAATAGATAAAGTAAAAAAAGGTGAACAAGTAGTAGTAATTTCTAAGACTAATGATGGTTGGGCAAAGATTAGAACTGCAAAAGGTAAAATTGGATATGTTAAAATAGATAAGTTGCAAAATGAGAAAAAAGTAAGGGAAAACATGGAGCAAGAACAGCAAATAGAAAATGAGAAAATAAGCATGGTCTTTGATTATTATTCAGAAAGCAGAGTGGCACCAAATAGAAATGGAACAACAATTACAGGAGTAAATGTTGTATCACCATCATTCTTTGTATTAAAAGAATTAGGAAAAGGCGAAATAATAGATAAAGTAGGAACAAGTGGACAGAACTATATAAAATGGGCAAAAGAAAATGGATATAAAGTATGGGCAATGTTTGCAAATGATTCTATGATAGAAACAACAAGTGAAATATTAAATGATTACAAAGTAAGGAAACAAACAATAGAAAATATTGTTGACTTAGCAGTACAATACGGAATAGACGGAATAAATTTAGATTTTGAAAACATATATAAAGAAGATAAAGATATGTTTACAAGATTTGTAATTGAATTATATCCAAGATTAAAAGATTTAGGAATGTCATTAACAGTAGATGTAACAGCACCAGATGGTGGAGACAATTGGTCTTTATGTTATGATAGAGATGCACTTGCAGATAATTGTGATTATTTAGTATATATGGGATATGACCAAAATAATGCAAGTAGTTCAAAAGCAGGACCTGTGGCAGGATATAATTGGGTAAGAACAAATGTTAATAAATTTTTAGGTCAAGAAGCAGTAGATAGTTCAAAACTTATATTAGCAATACCATTCTATGCTAGAATATGGACAGAAAATGAAGCTGGGGAACTAATAGATTCAGATATAGTTAATATGAAAGATGTTGATAATGTAATTAAAGGAAGAGCTGAAAAACAGTGGGACGAAGTTACAAGACAAAATTATGTGGAATATACACAGGGCAGAAATACTTATAAAATGTGGATTGAAGATGCTGCCTCAGTAAAAGAAAAATTATTATTAGCAAATGAAAAAAATTTAGCCGGAGTTGCTTTCTGGGAAAAGGATAGAGAATCAGAAGACGTTTGGAATGTAATTAATGAAGTTATATTTAATAATAAATAGAAAGGGAAAGTGAAGAAAAATGCATGAATACAGAACAAATACATGTGCAGAAATAAGATTAGAACATGTAGGGCAAAAAATAAAATTAGCAGGATGGGTAGAAGTTGTAAGAGATTTAGGAGGAGTTGTTTTTATAGATTTAAGAGACCAATATGGAATTACACAAGTTGTAATTTCGGGAAATGAAGAATTGGTAGAGATGGCAAGTAGAATACCTAATGAATCTACAATTAGTGTACTTGGAACTGTACGTAAAAGAGATGAAGAAACAATAAATAAAAATATAGAAACAGGTGAAGTTGAACTTTTTGCAGAAGAGATTACTATATTAGGAAAAAGACTTAAAAATTTACCATTTGAAATTAATTCAGACAAAGAAGTAAGAGAAGATTTAAGACTACAATACAGATTTTTAGATTTAAGAAATAACAGATTAAAAGAAAACCTTATATTAAGAGCAAAAGTTTTACAATTTATAAGAAGCCAAATGATAGAAAGAGGATTTTTGGAAGTTCAAACACCAATACTAACAAGTTCATCACCAGAAGGTGCAAGAGACTATTTAGTACCAAGTAGAGTACATCCAGGGAAATTTTATGCATTACCACAAGCACCACAACAATTTAAACAATTACTTATGATGTCAGGAATAGATAAATATTTCCAAATTGCTCCATGTTTTAGAGATGAAGATGCAAGAGCAGATAGGGCACCAGGTGAATTTTACCAACTAGATATGGAAATGGCATTTGCTACACAAGAAGATGTATTTAAAGTAATAGAAGAAGTAATGTACAACGTATTTACAAAGTTTTCAAGTATAAAAGTAGGAGACCATCCATTCCCAAGAATACCATACAGAGAGGCAATGCTAAAATATGGGTCTGATAAGCCAGATTTAAGAAATCCATTAATAATTCAAGATGTAACAAACATATTTGAAAATTTAGATTTTAAAGCCTTTTCAGGCAAAATAGTTAGAGTAATTGTAGTTCCAAATGGAGCAGAAAATCCAAGAAGCTTTTTTGAAGGAATGACAGATTTTGCAATCCAAGAATGTAAAGCAAAAGGTTTAGCATGGCTTAAAGTAAATGACGACAGAACATTACAAGGGCCAATTGCTAAATTTATTGATGAAGAATCAACAGAAAAAATGCTTACACAAATTGATGCTAAACCAGGAGATGCTATTTTCTTTATAGCAGAAGTACCAGGAATAGTTGAGAAATTGGCAGGACAAATAAGAACAGAATTAGGAATAAGATTAGACATACTAGAAAAGGATATATATAGATTTTGTTGGATAGTAGATTTCCCAATGTATGAATTATCTGATGAAGGGAAGATTGAATTTTGCCATAATCCATTTTCAATGCCACAAGGAGGATTGGAAGCATTAAATTCAAAAGATCCACTTGATATATTAGCATATCAATATGATATAGTATGTAATGGAATCGAATTATCATCAGGAGCAGTTAGAAATCATGTTCCAGAAATTATGATAAAAGCTTTTGAAATAGCTGGATATGATAGAAAAGTTATAGAGGAAAAATTCCCAGCCTTATTTAATGCATTTCATTATGGTGCACCACCACATGCAGGTATAGCACCAGGCTTAGATAGAATTTTAATGATGCTAAAAGATGAACAAAATATTAGAGAAGTTATAGCATTCCCTATGAATAGTAAAGCAGAAGACTTACTAATGGGAGCACCAGCAGAAGTTACAGATGAACAATTAAGAGATGTTCATATAAAAGTAGTAGAAGAATAAAAAAATAGGAATATTTATAGTACCAACCTCATATAATTACTAAAAATAAGGAGGTGGTACTATAAATATTTGTTGTATAAAGACCTTAAATTATATAGACGAAATAATAAGCGAAAAAAAGCAAAAATGGCCATATGCCTTAAAATGGCTAATATATTTTTTAAAAAAAACATTTAAAATATTTACTATAAAAAAAGTAAACAATATAAATGTTGTTATTATTCCATGTTTCGAAAATAATAAGAAACTAAAAAAATGGATTTTGCGTTTAAATAATATACTATATGATAATAATTTTAATACAGTTTTAATATCAAAAACATTAAAGCAAAAAGAAGGAATAGCGGAAAGCATAAATAAAGAAAATATTAATATACTAAATGGTACAATTTTAAAGGAAAATTTATTATTAAAAATAATAGAATATATTTCTAATCAATTAAATAGTGATATTAGTAAATTAGATGTAACAATACTAATAAATGACAGCAAAAAAAGAAGTGTTGAAGAAATTATTAGTCTAGCAAAAAAGGTAAAAAATATAAAAATAGTAACTAATAATGAACAAGAATTTAAACCAATTGAACAAAAATTACAAGAATTATATGGAATCTTAATTAGAATAACAAACAATAAAAGAAAAGGTTTAGCAAATTCATTTATAATTGTTAATATGGACTTTCCAGAAGAATTAATAAATAAGTACACAATTAATCCAGATGCTATAATAGTAAATTTGGGATATCCAGTAAAAATAAAATCAAAGAAATTTAAAGGAATTAATGCCAATAATGTAAAAATTAATATAAACACAAATTATAACTTAGAATTTACAAAAAGTAATATATATAATGATTTTGAAGCAAAAGAGTTATATGAGGCATCTATATGTAATTTAAGTTATAGCGAAGTTCAAAATAAAATAAAAGAAGATAATGTGTATGTTAATTCTTTAATTGGTAATAATGGAATTATAAATGAGAAAGAATTTGAAGAAAAATGTAAATTTTGTGTAAAAACTATTGACAAAATGTCGATATTAAACTAATATATTTAATTAAAAGATTATAGATAAAAGTGAAAAACACAATTTAAAACATAAAAATAGGAAAATAAAGGAGACAAAAAAATGGATGAAAAAGAAATCTTATTAACACAAGAAGGATATGATAACTTAGAAAAGGAGCTTGAATATTTAAAAACAGAAAAAAGAAGCGAAATTTCTGAAAGAATAAAAGTAGCATTAGGATTTGGAGACTTATCAGAGAACTCTGAATACGATGAAGCAAAAAATGCACAAGCAGCTAATGAAATAAAAATAATTGAATTAGAAAACAAATTAAGATATGCCAGAATAATAGATGAATCTGAAATAAATACAAAAACAGTACAAGTAGGTAATAAAGTAAAAATATTAGATGTAGAATTTGATGAGGAATTAGAATACACAATAGTAGGATCAACAGAAGTTGATTTATCACAAAACAAAATATCTAATGAATCTCCAATTGGTTCAGCATTGATAGGTGCTAAAAAAGGTCAAGAAGTAGAAGTTCAAGTACCAGCAGGAGTAATGAAATATAAAATATTATCAATTTCAAAATAATTTAAAAAACATGAAATTTACATAAAATGCTTCCATTTTTTCTCAAAATATGCTATAATAGTATTGTTAGAGAAAAAATTGGAAGTAAAGAGGGATGAAGTATATGGAGAAAAAAGATAAAATATATGTATTTGGACATAAGAATCCAGACACAGATTCTATATGTTCATCAGTAGTTATGGCAAATTTACGTTCTAAATTAGGAGAAAATGTTGAAGCAGTAAGATTAGGAGAATTAAATAAAGAAACAGCATTTGCATTTAAACATTTTAATATAGAGCCACCAAGACTATTAAATAAGCTAGAAGAAGGTGACAATGTAATTTTAGTAGACCATAATGAATTTGGTCAAAGTGCAGATGGAATAGAAAAAGCTAATATAAAAATGCTAGTAGACCACCATAGAGTTGCCGATTTTAAAACATCAGAACCAGTATTTATGTTTTCAGAACCAGTAGGATGTACAGGAACAATTCTTTATAAATTATATAATATGAATGGTGTTGAGATTGACCCTAAAATGGCATCTTTAATGCTTAGCTCAATAGCATCAGACACATTATTATTTAAATCTCCAACATGTACACAAGATGATATAAGAGCAGCAGAAGAATTGCAAAAAATAGCAAATGTAGATATTAATACATATGGATTAGAACTATTAAAAGCAGGAACTGATTTAGATGATTTAACAGAGGAACAATTAATTAGTTTGGATGCTAAAGAATTTAATTCAGGAGATGTAAAATTTAAAATAGCACAAATAAACACAGTAAGTATACCAGATGTATTAAGAAGACAAGAAAAAATTGAACAAGCAATAAATAAAACAATAAAAGAAGAAAATTTAGATTTATTTGTATTTGCTATAACAGATATATTAAATAGCAATTCAGAATTAATTGCACTTGGAGATAGGACAGATATAGTAGAAAAAACATATAAATTAGAAGATAATAAAGCTTTTGCAGAAGGAATTGTTTCTAGAAAAAAACAATTACTACCATTAATAACAGATAATATTTAATTAAAATAAAATGGACATGCTTAGTTTACACACTAAGCATGTTTTTTTTTGTAAATAAATGTAAATTTATGTCGAAATCTTTTAAGAAATTTTGTCTCACAGAAGTTGACCTGTAATATAATAGCATGATAGAATATATGCATAAAAAACAAAGGAGGTGAGATAAAATGGAAGATGTAAAAGTTGTTGAATGCTTAGTATCAATACAATCAACTCTTATTTCAGTATTAAAAGAACAAAAAGCACTAAGACAGGATATGCAAGACATGGAAATAAGACTAAGGCAAGAGATAAAAAATGCCGTACAAGGTTCAGAAACAAAACTAAGACAAGAAATAAAAAATGCCGTACAAGGTTCAGAAACAAGACTAAGACAAGAAATGAAATTTATGGAAATAAGAATTAGGGAAGATGGAAGAAAAGATGCTAAGGGCTTAAAAAATTATATTGATATTGTAGCAAAAGGTCTTCAAGAACATGAAACTAATCATATAGCCTAGAAATCAAGGCTAGATTTCCAACAAACTAAAATAGCGAATATTTAAGAATATGCATACTATAACATATTTTTAAGTATTCGCTATTTTAGTATAAATAATAAGAATAAATATATATGTACATGCATATACATATAAAAGGCTAAATGTGAAATCTATGTGAAATTTCATAAAATCCTATTGACTTTTATGTAAAATGGGTATAAATTATTAGCAGTTAATAAAGCAGAGTGCTAATAATTAAAAAGGAGGAATAAAAAATGATAAAACCATTAGGAGACAGAGTTTTAATAAAAATGGTAGAAAGTGAGGAGACAACAAAAAGTGGAATTATATTATCATCAGGTTCAAAGGAAAGACCACAAATAGCAGAAGTGCTAGAAGTAGGACCAGGTACAGAAAAAGATGGAAAATTAGAAGAAATGAAAGTAAAAAAAGGTGAAAAAGTAATTGTAAATAAATATGCAGGTACAGAAATCAAATACGAAGGGGAAGAACTAATTATAGTACGACAAGATGATATTTTAGCAATTGTTGAATAATTAAAAGATTATATAAATAATTTGGGAGGTAAAAAAATGGCAAAAGATATTAAATATGGAGAAGATGCTAGAAAAGCATTATTAGAAGGTGTAAATAAATTAGCTGATACAGTAAAAGTAACAATAGGACCAAAAGGAAGAAATGTAGTTCTAGATAAAAATTTCGGAGCACCACTAATTACAAATGATGGTGTAACAATAGCAAAAGAAATTGAACTAGAAGACCCATACGAAAACGTGGGAGCAAGACTAGTAAAAGAAGTATCCACAAAAACAAATGACGTTGCAGGAGATGGAACAACAACAGCAACACTTTTGGCACAAACAATAATAAGAGAAGGCGTAAAAAATGTAGCAGCAGGTGGTGACCCAATGGCAATAAAAAGAGGTATGGATAAAGCAGTTCAAGAAGCTGTTAATGGGTTAAGAGAAATAAGCTCAGAAATAAATGGAAAGGAAGATATTGCAAGAGTAGCTAGTATATCTGCAAACAATAAAGAAATAGGAAATTTAATAGCAGAAGCAATGGAAAAAGTATCAAAAGATGGAGTTATAACAATTGAAGAGTCAAAAACAGCAAATACAGAATTAGAAGTAGTTGAAGGTATGCAATTTGATAAAGGATATATTTCTCCATATATGGTAACAGATACAGAAAAAATGGAAGCTATTATGGATAATCCATATTTATTAATAACAGATAAAAAAATAAGTAATATTCAAGAAATATTACCATTACTAGAAAACTTAATGCAAGCATCTGGAAAACTTGTAATTATAGCAGATGATATAGAAGGTGAAGCTTTATCTACATTAATATTAAATAAATTAAGAGGAGTATTAAATGTAGTAGCAGTAAAAGCACCAGGATTTGGAGATAAGAGAAAAGAAATGCTACAAGATATAGCAATATTAACAGGTGGAGAAGTAATAACAAGTGATTTAGGACTAGAATTAAAAGATACAACAATAGAACAATTAGGAAGAGCAAGACAGGTAAAAATACAAAAAGAAAATACAATAATAGTAGATGGAGCAGGAGATAAGGAAAAAATTGCAGCAAGGGTAAAACAAATAAAAACAGCAATAGAAGAAACAAAGAGTGAATTTGATAAAGAAAATTTACAGGAAAGATTAGCAAAAATAGCTGGTGGAGTTGCAGTAATTGGAGTAGGTGCTGCAACAGAAGTAGAAATGAAAGAAATGAAACTTAGAATAGAAGATGCATTATCTGCAACAAAAGCAGCAGTTGAAGAAGGAATTGTTGCTGGTGGAGGTACTGCATATGTAAACATAATTCCACGTTTAGAAAAATTAGCAGATGAAGTAAAAGAAGATGAAAAACTTGGAGTTAAAATAATATTGAAAGCATTAGAAGAACCAGTAAAACAAATAGCAACAAATGCTGGATTAGAAGGTTCAGTAATTCTAGAAAAAGTTAAATCAAGTGCACCAGGATTTGGATTTGATGCTCTAAATGAACAATATGTAGATATGAAAAAAGCAGGAATAGTTGATCCTACAAAAGTAACAAGAAGTGCTCTTCAAAATGCAGCAAGTGTAGCTTCTATGGTACTTACAACAGAAGCGGTTGTTACTACAAAACCAGAAAAAAATTGTAACTGTTCACATGATAACGCAGGAGCAGCTGGAATGGAAGGAATGTATTAATTAAATAGCAATACAAAGAAAAAAACTGATGCATTTTGCATCAGTTTTTTTATATCCTAAGTATAACTTCAAAATATGAAAGCTTCTATCTAGAGAAAAATATGATTTAAAAAATTAAATAATAAAAAATATCTTTTTCAAAGTCGAAAAATATCGAAAAATATCGAAAAATGGAGAAAAAATAATGTTGATAAAAATAGTATTATATGATTAAATATAAGTATAAAAATATAATGAAAGAAAAAACGTTAAAAATATTTACAACTTATGAAAAAAATGGAGTAATAGGAGTTAATGTATTTGAAAAAAGTATATAATAAATGATTTGGAGTGTAAAATGATAAAAAAGTTATCGATTATAATATTTTTTAGTGTAATAATTATTATAGTAATATTTTTTATATTATTAAATATGCAAAAGAATAATGAAAATAAAATTCAAAAGAATAGTGAAGCATTTTCTGTTATAAATCAAATAGAAAAAAATAAAATATGGACAGCATCTTTTCAATTAGCATGGAATGAGCTTGCAGATTATTTGGGAGAAAATAAATTAGAATTTCAGGATTCAGAATCTAATTTAGTAAATATCTTAAATGATAGATGGATTACAAAACAAATAATAGATGATAACGACTATTATACACTAATTACAGATAAATTAGATGGAGTGGAAACAAGAATTACAGAAGATATTAAAAATAAATTTGGAATTTCAGTATCTATACCAACAGTCGATAAAAGAGATAATTCTATATACATATATTCTTCTATTTATAAAGAATGTGAATTCCCAGAAAAATTTATAGAATTGGAGCCAAATATATTTGGACAATCAAAAGAAAAAGTAAAATATTTTGGAGTATTAGATGGAGAGCAGTATAAAGATATAAAACAAAATGTAGAAGTATTATATAGTGATACATTAGATAATCCAAATGAATATGCTGTAAAAATAAAAACAATAGATGGAGATGAAGTAATTCTATATAAAACTCAAAATAATGGAACAATAAAAGAAATATATGAAGATTTAGAGCAAAAGCAGAGTATGAATATAGAAAGTATAGAGCTTTCAACGAATGATAAATTAATAATACCATATATAAATATTAATACAACAATATCATATGAAGAATTATGTGGTAAAAATTTTAAAAATTCACCATGGTATTTAACAGATGCAAAACAAGCAATTTATCTAAAAATAAATGAAACAGGAGTTCAATTACAAAACAATTCATCTATTGAAGGAACAGTATTATCGTCTCCAAGAGAATTTAATTTTAACGATAGATTTGTATTATTTATGAAAGAAAAAGACCAAAACAAACCATACTTAGGAATAATAATAGATGATACAGAAGTATTAGAAAAAGAATAACAAAAAAGGGAGAAAATTTCTCCCTTTTTTATTATTCTTTTTTCTTTTTACCTTCTGTAAAAACTTCTTTTACAGCTCCTAAACTACCTAATGCTGCTGTTGCTTCAAAAGGAATAAATACTTTGTTTGCATCGCCTTTTGCAACTTCTTCAAGAGCTTCTAATGATTTTAATTGAACTAATTTATCGTCTGGATTTGCTTTCTTAATAGCATCATAAACCATTTGAACTTCTTTTGCCTTAGCTTCTGCAACTCTTTCAATAGCGGCAGCTTCACCGGCAGCTCTTCTAATTTGAGCTTCTTTATCAGCTTCTGCATCTAGTATAGCAGCTTCTTTACGTCCTTCTGCAATTGTAATAGCAGATTGTCTCTCAGCTTCTGCTTGTAAAATCATAGCTCTTTTATTTCTTTCTGCATTCATTTGTTTTTCCATTGCATCACGAATATCTGCTGGTGGATTAATGTCTTTAATTTCAACACGGTCAATTTTACATCCCCATCTATCAGTTGCTTCATCTAGAATTGTTCTTAATCTTTGATTTATGTTGTCTCTTGAACTAAATGTTTCATCTAAATCCATTTTACCAACAATGTCACGAATTGTTGTAATTGCTAAGTATTCAATACCTTTTTTCAAAGATTGAATTTCATATACAGCTTTTGCTGGGTCAGTAATTTGATAGAATACAACAGTATCTATTGTAATTGTAACATTATCCTTTGTAATAACTCCTTGTGGTGGAATATCCATTGTTTGTTGTTTTAAACTTACAACAGAACGTACATGATCAAAGAAAGGAATTATAATAGTAAGACCAGCGTCTGCTATTTTATGAAATTTACCTAATCTTTCTATAATGTATACTTCTGCTTGTTTAACAACTTTTATAGATTTAAATGCTATTACTATAATAAAAATAAGTAATATAACTAAAAACCACATAATTTACCTCCTAAAATATATTATAATTTAAATTAAAAACTAATCAACTTTTGCTGATGAAGTTTCATTAGCTATAGGCTTTACCACTAATTTAACACCATCGATTTTTACAACTTCAATTTCAGTACCTTTTTTTATTTCATTTGAATCTTCACTAACAGCTGACCAAACTTCTTCACCAACTCTTACTTGCCCAAAAGATGAAGGTAGAGTATTCATATCTTCTGTCACTATACCCTGCTTACCAATCAATGAAAAAGCATTAGTAGCAACTGCTTCATCCTCTTTTGTAACATATTTATCAACAAAAGGTTTTGTAAAAAATAGTAAAAGTCCAGATGATATAACAAATACGGCCGTTTGTATAATTAAGCTATCTGTAAATAAACTTACTATTAATGTTAGGATAGATGCAATTGATAACCAAAATAAAAGGAAACCGAGCTGTAAATATTTCACATATTAAGAAAATACCTGCTACGATTAACCAGAATTGCCACATAACCATAAAATCTCCTTTTCTGACATAAATGTCTTAAATTAAATTCATATAATAATATTATACTATAAAAAAATGTAAAAAAAAAGGGGGTAAGGGAATAAAATGTAAATTGTGTGAATCATATGAAAATTTATTATTGTAATTATAAATATTATTATAAAATTAGAAATATAACTAATATAAAAATTTAATTAATGTTACAAAGACTAATTTGAAAATTATGTTAATTTGATGTATAATATAAATATAATTTAATATATTTGTGGCTAAATGATAAACCAAATACATAGGAGGAGTATTATATGCAAAATGAAAAAGTATTAACCAAACAGCTAATAAAATCTATTTTGAACTTAGAAGAAATGATTAAACAAAAAAGCAGTGAAGAGAAAGCTCGGGATGAATATCAAAAAAAGATGAAGATTACATGGGAAAAAGTTACCGAAAGAAAAGCTCATCTTAAAACTTATGAAAAATTGGAAGTAAAATATCAATTGCATAAGGAAAATTGTATGAATCTTAGCTCTCTTATAGGAAGAAGATTTTATGAAATAAGAAAAGTACTAGAAGAAGTCAAAAACAAAAATATTGTTTTAGATAAATGTGTATGTACATATGGTTGGATTTTAGTACTTTCAGACTTGGTTTTAGTAAGTCAAAATTATGGTAAGAATGGTTATTTGGAAAATACATTACAAAAAATGGATTTTTCAGAAAAATTGGCATCAGAATTTAAAAAACAATATGATATGCATAATATAAAAGAAATAAAATTATATTATTTAGATGCCAAAGAATTTATTGAAAATGGTTATGGAAATTAGGCCACAAAATAAACAGGCTCATTTGAGCCTGTTTATTTTTTCCTTTAAATATATTTTTCAATTTCTTCCCAAACATTTTCTACATATATTTTTCTCTCGGCAGAAAAAGGTAAAAATAAAATATCTTTAAGTGGATTTAGAATATTTTGTATTTTTTTTACTTGATCATTTACTTTTGTTATTGCAATTTTATCAGCTTTATTACAAAGTACAATACAAGGTAGATTATTTTTTATAATATAATCATACATCATTTTATCATTTTCAGTAGGATTATGTCTTATATCTATTAAAAATACAATTAGAGCAATATTATTGCGTTTAGTTAAATATTCTTCTATAAATTTTCCGAACTTTAACTTGTTCATCCTTAGACATTTTGCTATAACCATAACCTGGTAAATCTACAAAATAAAATAAATTATCTATATTATAAAAATTAAGTTGTCTTGTTTTTCCGTGGCTCACTACTAGTACGAGCTAAACTTTTGCGGTTTATCATTGTATTTACAAAAGAAGATTTTCCAACATTAGATTTTCCAACAAGTACTATTTCCGATAGCCCATTTCTAGGATATTGTTTTGGGCTAACTGCTGAAATTTCAAACTTAGGATTTTTTACTAACATAATTATTTCCTTTCAATTTTAGTTAATCCATTCATGTATGGAACTAATATTTCTGGAATAGTAATACTTCCATCTGCATTTTGATAATTTTCAAGTATTGCAGCAACTGTTCTTCCAATTGCTAATCCTGAACCATTTAAAGTGTGTACATATTCAGACTTTGAATTATTATTTTCTTTATATCTAATATTTGCACGTCTTGCTTGAAAATCTGTCATATTACTGCATGAAGATATTTCTTTGTAAGCATTATAAGAAGGAAGCCATACTTCAATATCATATGTGCAAGCAGATGAAAAACCAATATCTCCTGTGCAAAGTTCTATAACTCTATAAGGAAGACCTAGTTTTTGTAAAACTTCTTCTGCATCGTTGGTTAATTTATCTAATTCTTCATAAGAAGTTTCTGGTTTAGAAAATTTAACCATTTCAACTTTATTAAATTGATGTTGTCTAATAATTCCACGAGTATCACGCCCAGCAGAACCAGCTTCTGA
>CALXMH010000012.1 GCA_944389425.1 uncultured Clostridia bacterium | reverse complement strand
GCAATAGCAAGAAATAAATTAGTAGCGAAAGCACAAAAGGATTATGAATACCTAACAGGAGATGCAGCAACAAGGAGATTAGAAGAATTAAGAGAGAAAGCAATATATGATGAATACTTTGCGTATGAACGAGGTGAAGAAGTTGGAATGGAAAAAGGCGAAGCTCGTGGAATTGAACATGGAAAAATAATTGGAGAAAGAGAAGGAAGAATAAAAACAGCAATAGAGATGATAAAAGATAATGTTAAATTAGAAACCATAGCAAAATATACTGGAATAAATGAAAAAGAATTAGAAGAACTGCTTTTGGAGAAGGTGTAGACAATTTTTCTTCTTTTGTATATAATGTTTATATTAGATAGAATGAAAGAAGGAGAGCTTTGTATGAGCAAAATGGCTGAAAGTGGCTTAGGAGTACACACACACACACACAGGTAGTTTGTTAGAAAAATTAAGTAGGAGAAATATATAGTATTAAGGCATATGAACTTAGCTTGGTGAGGCTAGGTTTATGTGTCTTTTTGTTTTGCTTGTGATAGAGTTGGTGGCTTTAAAGGCAGCCACCCAAAAACTTAATATATATTATTTCTTGCCTCACATGGCTTCGCGGGTGGGAGCGTACGACGTACAACTTCCTCGGACTTCAAAATAATATATATTAAGTTTTCGGGCTACTCTACTATTTACAGTTATTCAGCACTATTCATTAAATTTAATAAATATCCGTATAAAGTTAGTAGTTTTTGAAGATAATATGATATGATAGAAAAAGTAGAGTATAAAAACAAAGGAAGGTAATGAAGAAAATGAATGAAGAAAAATTAGAAACAAAAATATTAGTAAGAGATAAACATCGGAATAACATTAATTGCATTAGTAATAACAATAATAATGTTATTACTATTAGCTGGAATTTCTATTAATTCTTTAATAAATGATAATGGGATTTTTAAATTTACAGAAAGCATCACAGAAAAATATAATGATGCAGCAGCAGAAGAAATGATGGAAATGTATAAAATAAGTAATATTATTGGAGAAGAAGTTTCTATAAAAGATAAAATGATTAAAGACGGAGTAATTACACAAGAAGAAATCAATGAAGATGGAATAATACATTTAAGTAGCAATGTTTTAATTATTACTACATATGAAGATTTAAAAACTTTATCTAAAAATGTGAATAATGGTGAAGATTATAGTGAAAAAAAACTTTATGTTATAAATAATATAGATTGTGGTGCTGAATTTAATATAGAAACAGGAGAATTAATAAATGGAGAGAATTTTATCCCAATAGGAACAAGTAATAGTAGAATAGAAGATGAATTAAATGAAGGGTCTATACAAAAGGTATTTAATGGAAAAATAGACGGCATGGGATATAATATAGAAAATATTTATATTAAAAAAAGTGATGCCGGAACATTTTGCACAGCATTAATTGGATATTTAGGAGAAAATGGAGAAGTAACAGATTTAAATATAACAAATTCATATATAGAAGGTTATTATGAAACAGGGGCTTTAGTTGGCAGAAGTAGAGGAAAGATTATTAATTGTACAAATGAAAGTTTAGTTATAGGGTATGACTCTCTAACAGGGGGAATAGCTGGTCGAAATACAAATACTATTGAAAATTGTACAAACAAAGGAAAAATAATAGGAGGAAGACAACAAACAGGAGGAATAGTAGGAAATTGTGACTTTGGAGATAATGTAATTGTAAGAAATTGTAATAATTATGGTGACATAGATGTGGAATATGAAGAATCTATGGGAGCAATAGGAGGCATTGCTGGTGGTATATATACTACTAATGAAAATAATCATGTAGAAATTTCTAATTGTTATAATGAAGGGAAAATAGGAAATATAGTTAATAGCTATTCATCAGTAGGAGGAATTGTTGGAAGGGCAAGAGATGTGAAAGATAAAATATCTTATTATAATGTTAAAATTACTAATTGTACAAACTTAGGACAGATAAATGGATATATAGCAGTAGGAGGAATTTGTCGGAGATTTAGGAAATGCTAATGTTACTGAATCTAATAATAAAGGAAATGTAAACGGAAACTATTATGCTATTGGAGGAATTGTGGGACTGAATACAGATGGAATAGTTAATTTGAGCTATAACACAGGCTATATATATTTGTCAGAAGTTGGATTTTATGGCGTGGCAGGAATAGTAGGAAAATGCCGTAGTGATAAGGGAATTGCAAAAATAGAGGAGTGCTATAATAGCGGAGAAGTTTATAACTTATCAGATATGGACGCTGGAAGACAAACAGCTGGAATAGTAGGAAATATTGGAGGAGTACAATATCAATCTGAGATTACAAATTGCTATAATACAGGATATATACATGGAATTGGAGGAATTGGAGGGATTGCTTCTTGGGGAAATGGATATAAAATAACAAATTGCTATAATATAGGTAAATTAGAATCAGATAATGGAATTACAAATGCTGGGATTATTAGAACAGTAAGTACAGATGGAAATAATGAGAATGTAAATAATTATTGGTTAGATACATGTGGAGCCAATAATGGTTCACCATCAAATGAAGGAACTGAAATTAAGACAGCAGAAGAATTGAAAAAATTAGCTAGTATTTTGTCAGATAAATATACAAATGATGTAAATAACATAAACAATGGATATCCAATTTTAAAATGGCAATTAGATAATGAGTAATGTAAAATCAAATACTATTATTGGAATATAAATGTTAATGGAAAGATCTCTTTTTATTGACATTTATATTTTTTATAGTTTGAAATTGATTAGTATTTCTATCCTAAAAAAAATGTCGAAATTTGCGATGAAAAGTGGGGTTCAAGGTATTTACTTTTTTAAAATAGTATAGTAAAATAATTATAAATTAGTTCTTGAACATTTTTAAAGGAAAGACATAATATTTAGAGGCAATTCTGCCAGAAAAAATCCAATTTTAAAAATCAAATAATGAATAGGTGGTGATAATTTATACTCTAGGACGAGTATTGTTAAAAATGTTGAAATAAAATATATGGGGGTGATATAATTTAGGAAGGAGCAATTTAATTTGGCAAAACAAGAA
Organism: uncultured Clostridia bacterium; assembly: GCA_944389425.1. Classification (GTDB taxonomy): domain Bacteria; phylum Bacillota; class Clostridia; order TANB77; family CAG-508; genus UMGS1864. The sequence continues at coordinate 36,707 of CALXMH010000012.1, read as the reverse complement.
AATTTAAAACCAAAAAATGATGTAATATTTAAGAATTTATTTTCTAAAAATGGAAATGAAGAAATGCTAGCAGAGATTATTGAGGAAGGACTAAAAATAAAAGTAGAAGAAATAGAGGTAGAAAAAGAAGTAGAACTAAGTAAAATGCATGTAAATGAAAAATATGGAAGATTAGATTTAAGAGTGATAGTAAATAAAAATATAATGGTAATAATAGAAATGCAAAGAACAGATAATTGTAATATGACCAAAAGAGCATTATTCTATGCCGGAAAGATACTAGGAAGTAGTCTAAAAAGTAAAGAAACATATGATAATATAAAAGATATATACATGATAAATATATTAAATTACAATATATTAGAAACAGAAGAATATAGTACAGATACAGTAATAGTAGATAGCAAATACAGAAAGTACATAATAATAGAAGGAATAAAATTTTATTTTATAGAGCTACCAAAGTTTAGAGAGCAAGTAAAAGACCCAAAAACGAAATTAGAACAATGGTTAGCATTTATAGATTATGAGGATAAGGAGATGGTGAACATGGCAATAGCAAGAAACAAATTAGTAGCGAAAGCGCAGAAAGATTATGAATACCTAACAGGAGATGCAGCAACAAGAAGATTAGAAGAACTAAGAGAGAAAGCAATATATGATGAATACTTTGCATATGAACGAGGCGAAGAAAAAGGCGAAGCTCGTGGAAAAATAATTGGAGAAAAACGTGGAAAGATAATTGGAGAAAGGGAAGGAAGAATAAAAACTGCAATAGAGATGATGAAAAATAGTATAAGTATGGATATTATTGCAAAGTGTACAGGATTAAATGAAAAAGAATTAGAAGAATTGCTTCTAGAAAAAGTGTAGAGAATTTTCTCCTTTTGTAATTAATGTTTACATTAGATACAAAAGGAGGAGAGTATTATATGAAAAAAATAGCTGAAAGTCACAAGTGTAATAAAGAAAAATTACAAAAATAATAAAACAAAAATTAAAAAATTGTTGAAAATTGAAATTTGTTAATGTATAATAACCATATATAGGTAAAACAAAGGAGTAGAAAATGGGAAGAAACGCCAAAACCCTTGTGGCTGTACACACACACACACACAGGTATTTTAGAAAATAAAATAAAAAAATACATAGATAATAAAAAGCATAACAAAACAATTCTAAATAATGTTTAGAATTGTTTTGTTATGCTTTTTATTTTTTGAAAGGAGTATGTATATGAAAAAAGAAAAAGGAGCAGTAGTATTATATGTTACAGTTGTATGTTTATTTTTACTTATTATAGGAATAACAGCATATATAGGAGTTTCTAATAAACAAGCAGCACAAATAGCACAATTAAAGCAAATAGAACAGAGCTATCAAACAACTGAATTGCAAGAAGAAGAGCTATATAAGCAATATGAAGGTGGAGATATTGTTCCAGTATATACACCACAACAATTTGAAAAAGTTGGTAGTGGAGAAGAAGTATATGTTGCAGAAGAAGGAAAAATATATACATATAGTACAGATAAAACATATATGTTCTATGGAATTGCAGAAGATTTAACAGAAACATTAAGAGACCAAATTAGAGAAGAAATTAAAACACAAATAGGAGAAGGAGATATAATAACACCAGAAAAAAGGCAAGAACCATGTGCACCGGTACTTGGAGATAATATGGTAGCAGTATATTGGAGCAAAGATAATGGTCAAACAGCAAGTGTAAATGAAGAGGGAGCAACTCCAATTTATTCTAAAATAGATAGCTCTGGTAACCCAAGCTCAAATGGAAGCGTAAACCCAAACTTTAAAGAAGAAAATTGGTATGAATATTTAGCAGGATATAACCTAGTGGATGGAAAAACAAGTAGATGGGCAAATGCAGTAACAGATGATGGAAGTTATTGGGTATGGATACCAAGGTTTAAATACAAAGTATTAAATAAACCAGGAGTAAATGGAACTTATTCAGCAGGAACAGTAGATGTAAAGTTCATAAGCCTCGCAGAAACAAGTGGTGTAACATTAAATGGAGCAACATATGTAACAACAAAAAATGCAGAAGGAGAATTTATAACACAAGATGGAGATGGATACACAATACATCCTGCATTTGAAAATGGAAGTGCTACTAGTGAAAAATCAGAAGGACATAGTGATTATGTAGCATTTAATAATGGAGAATGGGATGAAAACATACCAGGATTTTGGATAGCAAAATATGAAATGAGTGGCGAAAATGAAGCCGGAACAGCAATACAACCAGGAAATGTTGTAATAACAGCACCTACTAAAATGGTAAGTAAACCAAAAGTTTCAAGTTGGAGAAGTATAAATATAGGAAATAGCTATACTAATTGTTTTAACTATGATAGAGAAAATGAAAGTCATTTAATAAAAATGAGTGAATGGGGAGCAGTAGCATTTTTAACACATAGTCAATATGGAAGAAACGGTAATGAAGTAACTATGAATAACTCTTATACAACAGCAAATGTAGGAGAGTTAGGAAGTACAACTGGGAATATATATGGTGTGTATGACATGAACGGAGGCGCTTGGGAAAGAGTTGCTGCATGGGATACATTGTCAACATCAGGATATATTACAAGTTATGGAAGTTCATTTGCTAGTAAAAATGGAAGTAGCACAAAATATGCAACTGCATATGAAAATGGAACTGGAACCAATAATGGAGTAATGGCAAAAACAGTATGTAAAACAGGAGATGCTGTAAGAGAAACATACACAAATGGTGACCGAGGATGGTTCAACGATTGCTCGAACTTCGGTTGTGCTTCCAACCCATTTTTCGAACGTGGTGGGTACTACGCTGATGGAGAGGCAGCGGGGGTATTTGCTTCTTACTACACGGCAGGCGAGCCTAGTGCGTACTATTCTTTCCGTGCGGTTCTGGTTGTTTCGGTTTAGCACTTGTGACCCTGAACCCTGATTACCTTTAATCGGCACAAATTTATGTAGTAGATATGTATAAATACGGGAGATTAATTAATAAATAATTGAGAAAATTGTGGGGCGTAAGCCCCAAAAATTCAAGAACAAAATTGACCTGATTTTTTAGTATTCTTTACTGGCACAGGGACTAAACTGTTATTACTCGAACTTCGGTTATGCTTCCAACCCATTTTTCAAACGTGGTGGAAACTACGAAAATGGAGAGGCAGCGGGAGTATTTGCATCTAACAACACGACAGGCGAGCCTAATGCGAACAATTCTTTCCGTGCGGTTCTGGTTGTTTCGGTTTAGCACTTCGATACACAAAAAAGTTTAAAGGCTTTTGTCCCAGCAGGGAGTATGTTTACGGACTACTCCGAGAGGATTTGTATCCAAGAAGTTTAGTTCCTTTGGTAATAACAAGGTTTTATTGCCATAAACACATAAACAGTAATCCTTGTTTGAGTAGCAAAATGGCGAAAATCCAAGATTACTCCCTTTCTAATTTATGTGCTGGGAAGAATACTAAAAAATCAGGTCAAGTTTAAGATTTTATAAAATTGACATTAATTATGTAAATATGCTATAATAACAGTATTCAAATATTTTTAATATAAAGGAGAGAGGCATTATGAAAAAAATGGCAACTAAGGTATTTCTCCTGGTTTGCATATTAACTATTGCTATATTTAGCAATGTATATGCTATGCCACGCGGATATGAACGGATAGGAAGCACCAATATAAGCTCACCTGTTAATATTCGCACAGGACCTTCCACAGATTACGAGATTGTAGGTCAGCTAAATAAAGGTGATGACGTTGAAGTTATTGAAATTGAAAGTAGTGGCTGGTACAAAATACTTTATAAAGGAGAAGAAAGGTATGTATATGCTGAATATATAGATACCAAAACAAACTCTCAATATAAACGTATAGGAAGCTATAAAACCTATTTTGATTTTAATAATACTAATCGCAATCACAATATTAATTTAGCTTCAAAACAAATTTCTATTAAACTTTTGCCAGGGCAAATTTTTAAGTGGAGTGAAGTTGTTGGACCTGCATCAAAAGAACAGGGATATCTTTTGGGGAATGTTATTGTAGGAAATGAAATGACATTAGATTATGGTGGTGGCGTTTGCCAAGTGTCTTCTACATTGTACAATGCTGCATTAGATGCAAATTTGGAAATTATAGAAAGGCACACTCATGGACTTCCGGTAACATATTTACCAGAAGGTAGAGACGCTACTGTAAGTTATGGCTATTTGGATTTTGTATTTAGAAATAATAAAAATTTCCCTATTCAAATTATAGGTTTTACTGGAAATGGATTTGTAGAAATTGAAATCTATAATGCCCGTAAAAAAATAGCAAATTCTAATAGTGTAACAAACACCAATAATCTTGAAGAGTACAATGTACAAAAATTTGATTCTCTAAGAGTAATTGTTGTAAAACCAGAAGTAAATAATCCTATTCGTGTAAGATGTCCAAGGTAACAAAAAAAGATTTAATTGACCTCAAAATAAGGTTAATTAAATCTTTTTTATTATTGGGGACGTTTCTAAATGGGGCAAAATACTCTACTTGGGACAAATCTATATTTTTTATTAATTTAGCTAAAAAAGATTTTAAATATAGCTAATTTGTAGTATAATATAAAGAATGAGTATAATTTATGAGGGGTTAAAATGAATTCATTAATTAACATATTAGAAAAATATGATAAGTTTAATTCATATATAAAAGATGTAAAACAAGGTGTAAATCCTATTATGCTATCTGGATTAACAGATAGTGGCAAGATACATCTATCTTATGCTACAAAAATGTATACAGATAGGCCAATTTGCATAGTTACATATAATGAATTACAAGCAAGAAAATTAATTAAAGATTTAAAATACTATACAGAAGATGTCTACTATTTCCCCAAAAGAGAAATAGTAACATATGATTATTTGGCTGAGAGCAAAGATGCCTTAAATGAAAGAATTGAATGTTTAAATAATATTCAAAACAAAAAAGCAAAAGTAATTGTAACAACTATTGAAGCTTGTATGCAAAAAATGATATCAAAAGAAAGTCTTTATAAACATGTGTTAAAATTAAAAGTTGGAGCAGAATATAAACTTGACCAAATTAAGGAAGAACTAATAAAACTTGGATATGAAAGATTTGATTTAGTAGAAGGAAAAGGGCAATTTAGTGTAAGAGGTGGAATAGTAGATATAGCAATATCTGAAAAAATTCGGAATTAGAATAGAATTTTGGGGAGATGAAATAGATTCTATTAGGAATTTTAATGTATATACACAACGTTCCACAGAAATGTTAGAAAATGTGGAAATCTATCCATCAAATGAATTTGTATTAGAAAATGGACTAGATAAAATTTGTTATGATATTACAAATGGGAAATATTTAGAAGAAGACTTAGAAGAAATAAGAAATGGTAATTATTTAAACAAAGTAGATAAATATTTTAATTCATTTTATAAAATTCAAAATAATTTATTAGATTATTTATCAGATGAGTATATTATTTTATTAGATGAAATAAAAAAAATAAAACAAAGAGCAGATAATATTATAAAAGACAATGAAAGCATTATGAAAAGCTTAATAGAAAAAAATAAAATAATACCACAAGCTTTAACAGTATTAGATAATTACGAAAAATTAATGACAAACTTAAATAGTAAACAACTAATATATTTAGAAAATCAAGATATGGGTTTTGTAGACTCAAACACTATGCATGCAAAAAGAAACGGATATAGCTTTAGCTATAGGGAGGTCAACTTTTTTCGCTTTGGAATTGATTTACTATTTGAGGAAATTGAAAAAGCAAGAAAAAAAGATAAAATTATAGTTATACTTGCTGGAAGTGAAGAAAACGGGATAAAAATTTCTAAAATTCTATTTGAAAAAGATATACCAAACTCCTATAAAGCTTCACTAGAAGGTAACATAGAAGAAAACAATATATACATAACAACAGGAAGCCTAGAAAGTGGATTTGAAGCATATGATTTTAATTTGTTTGTAATACCAGCAGGAGAAATATTTAAAAAGAAAAAAGCAAAAAGAGTTGTAAATAAAACATATAAAGATGCAGACACAATAGTATTTTCAGATCTTAAAGTTGGAGACTATGTTGTACATAGAAGCCATGGAATTGGTCAATTTATAGGTGTTAATACTATAACAGCAGATAAAATAACAAAAGATTATATTAAAATTAAATACAAAAATGATGATATTTTATATATTCCAACAAACCAGTTAGATAATATAAGAAAATATGTTGGAGTTGGAGAAAAACATGCCCCAGCTTTAAATAGTTTAGGAAATAAAGAATGGGCAAATACCAAAAAAAGAGTAAAAGCAAATCTTCAAATTGTTGCAAAAGAATTATTAGAGCTATATGCAAAAAGAGAAAAATCAAAAGGTTTTGCCTTTTCAAAAGATACAGTATGGCAAACACAATTTGAAAATAGTTTTGCATATGAAGAAACAGACGACCAATTAAGATGTATTGAAGAAATGAAAAAAGATATGGAATCTGAAAAACCTATGGACAGATTATTATGTGGAGATGTTGGCTATGGCAAAACAGAAGTTGCAATAAGAGGTGCATTTAAAGCCTGTATGGATGGTAAACAAGTAGCATATTTAGTTCCAACTACCATACTTGCAAACCAACAATATGAATCTTTTAAAGAAAGAATGAAAGAATTTCCAATTAGAATTGAGCTTTTAAATAGATTTAGAACAAAAAAAGAACAAGCAGAAACTGCAAAAAAACTAAAACTTGGTGAAGTAGATATTGTAATTGGAACACACAGACTATTGAGCAAAGACATAGAATTTAAAAACTTGGGAATGCTAATAATAGACGAAGAGCAAAGATTTGGAGTTAAAGCAAAAGAAAAAATAAAAGAAATGAAACATAATATAGATGTATTAACAATGACTGCAACTCCAATACCTAGAACTTTACATATGTCTATTGTAGGAATTAGAGACATGTCTGTTATATATGAGCCACCTCAAAATAGAAAACCAGTTCAAACCTATGTGCTTGAATATGATGAAGAAGTAATTAAAGAAGCTATTGTAAAAGAGCTAGAAAGAAATGGTCAGGTATTTTATCTATATAATAATGTAGAAACAATAATTCAGAAAGCAGATGAAATACAAAGATTAATTCCAGAAGCAAATGTAGCATATGCACATGGCAAAATGGCAGGTAAAGAAATAGAAGAAATAATGGAAGATTTTATAACAGGAAAAACTAATGTATTAGTATGTACAACTATTTTAGAATCTGGGATTGATATACCAAATGCAAATACCATAATAGTAGAAAATGCAGATAGATTAGGATTAGCACAACTATACCAAATAAGAGGAAGAGTTGGAAGAGCAGATAGGCAAGCATATGCATATATAACATATAGAAGAGATAAAATGATTTCAGAAGAGGCAGATAAAAGATTAAAAGCAATTAAGGAATTTACAGAGTTTGGTTCTGGATTTAAAATTGCTATGAGAGATCTAGAAATAAGAGGAGCAGGAAGCTTGCTGGGTGAAATGCAACACGGACATATGGACCAAGTTGGATATGACATGTATTGTAAAATATTAGATGAAGTTGTAAAAGAAATAAAAGGAATAGAAGTAGAAGAAGAAATAGATGTTCAAATAGACATAAATGTATCTAGCTACATACCAGACGAGTTTATAGATAATAGTAGTCAAAAAATAGAAATATACCAAAATATTGCTCTTTGCAAATCAGAAGAAGATATACAAAATGTTGTAGATGAAATTATAGATAGATATGGACACATGCCAGAGGAAATAGAAAATCTATTAGAAATAACAAGAATTAAAAATCTATGTAGACAGGTTGGTATAATTAAAATATCTCAAAAAACAAATAATGTATTATTTTATTGTGATGAACAAAAATTTAATGGAGAAAATGTAGAAAAAATAATAAAACAATATAAAACAAGAGTACAATTTTCGCCAGGTAAAAACAGCTATATAACTTTAAAAAATATTGATAAGAATATAATAAATGAAATTAAAGAATTTCTTAAAATTTGTAAGTAAGAGGAGAATATAAATTGCAAGTAATTTCGAGTAAAGATAATGAAACTATTAAGCAAATTAGAAAATTAAAAGACAAAAAATATAGAGACCAAAATAAAGAATTTATAATAGAGGGAATAAAACTTTTAAAAGAAGCTATACAAGAAAAAGTAAAAATTAAAACAATAGTAGTATGTGATGATTGCGAAAAAAATGGGACATTAGATAAAAAACTATTATATGAAATGGCAAAATATAATTGTATATATGTTACAGAAAAAGTTTTTAATATTCTTACAGATGTATCTAATCCACAAGGAGTTTTAGCAGTTGTAGAAAAAAATAATGATATAAATAACATAAACTTTGATGATGATTTAATATTAATATTAGATAATTTACAAGACCCTGGGAATTTAGGAACTATAATAAGAACCCTAGATAGTGTTAATTTAAAACAAATAATAGTTTCAAAAGGAAGTTCAGATGTATATAATCCTAAGGTAGTACGCTCAACGATGGGAGCTATATTTAGAGTAAAAGTTTTAGAAAGTGAAAATTTACAAGAAACAATAAAAGAAATAAAAAAACATAAATTTAAAATATTAGCAACAGATTTAAATACAAATTCAAGTATTTATGATGAAAAATATAGCAAATGTGCTATAATTATTGGAAATGAAGCAAATGGAGTTTCAAAAGAAATTTTAAGTTTAGCAGATAAAAAAATAAAAATTCCAATGCTGGGTAAAACAGAAAGCTTAAATGCTTCTGTTGCAACAGGTATAATACTATATGAGTATGTAAGACAAAAAATAAAATAAAAAAGGAAATTAAGTATGAAAAAAAGAAAAAAAGGAAAAAGAATTGAATATAGAATGCCAAAAAAGCCAAAAAAAGTGATAGAAATTAATAAAGATGAAATAGAAGAAATTTTAAATAAAACTTTTATTGGAACATTTGAAAAAGGAAGAAATTTTGGGTTTGTTGTGCCAGATTTTAAGAAACTACCAACAGATATATATATTTCTAAAAAGAATTCTAAAAAGGCAAAAAATGGGCAAAAAGTACTAGCACAAGTTACTAAACTTCCAGATAGAAATTCTAAAAGCATAGAAGGGATAATAATAGATGTAATAGGAAGCCCAGATGCAAGAGATATAGAAATGAAATGTTTAATTAAAGAATATGGTGTTCCAGAAAAATTCCCAATAGAAGCAGAAAAAGAAGCTAAATCTTTAAATCAATTTATAGATAAAAAAGATATACCAAACAGAGTAGATTTTAGGAATTTAAATATTTTTACAATAGATGGGGAAGATTCAAAAGACCTAGATGATGCAATTTCCATAAGTAAAGATGAAAATGGAATGTATACATTGGGTGTGTATATAGCCGATGTAAGCTACTATGTAAAACCAGGAATGGCATTAGATAAAGAAGCAATAAATAGAGGGACAAGCATATATATGCTAGATAGAGTAGTACCAATGCTTCCATTTGAATTATCTAATGGAATTTGTAGCTTAAACGCAGGTGAAGATAGGTTTGTTCTAGCAATTGTTATGAAAATAGACCAAAATGGAGTAGTAAAATCTTCTAAAATTTCAAAAGGAATAGTAAATGTAAAAGAAAGAATGACATACACAAATGTAGCAAAAATTTTAGATGATTCAGATTCAGCAGTAACAAAAAGATATGAAAAATATATAAAAGATTTTAAATTAATGGAAGAATTAGCAAAAATATTGCAAAAAAGAAGAGATAATAATGGAAGTTTAAACTTAAATATACCAGAAACAAAAATAATATTTGATGAAAATGGAAAAGTAGTAGATATTAAAAGATATGAATTAAGTTTTGCAAATGAAATAATAGAACAATTTATGCTTACAGCAAATGAAGAAATTGCAGAAACATTTTATAAATTAAAAGCACCATTTATATACAGAGTGCATGAAGCACCAGATTTAGACAAAATAGAAGAATTAAATAAATTTCTATATGAAAGGGGATATAAAGTAAAAGTAAATAAAGATGGAACAGTTTCTCCAAAAGAATTTGCAAAAATATTAAACGAAATAGAAGGAACGCCAGAAGAAAAGGTAATATCTACATTAATATTAAGAACACTTAAAATAGCAAGATATGAAAGTGAAAATAAAGGGCATTTTGGAATAGCTAGTAAATATTATTGCCACTTTACATCTCCAATTAGAAGGTATCCAGATTTATTTATTCATAGAGTAATATCAGAATACCTAGAAAATAATAACCAAATAAGCCAAAAGAAAAAACAGAAATTTGAAAAACAAGCAATTGAATATGCAGAAAAATCTTCTGAAAGAGAAAAAATAGCACAAACAATTGAAAGAGAAGCCGAAGACATAAAGAAAGCTGAATTCATGGAAGATAAAATAGGAGAAATTTATGAGGGAATAATAAGTGGTGTAACTGCATTTGGAGTATTTGTAGAATTAGAAAATACTGTCGAAGGCTTAATTAGATTTGAAAATTTAGGAGATGACTTTTTTTTATATGATGAAACAAAAAAGATACTAACAGGTGAACATACAGGAGTAAGCTTTAAAATAGGAGATAAAATAAAAATAAGAGTAATAGAAGCTAGCAAATTATTAAGGAGAGTATCTTTTGAAAGAGTAGAAGAAAAAGTTTAAAAATATTTAATATATAAACCAAATAGCAATATTAGAAAATGCTAAACCAATAATAGCAACAGCAATAACAAGAATGAAACCACTCTTGTTATTGTTTTTATTTAATTCAAAAAAACTATAACTTATAGTTTTTATAAATGCAAATATACTTAAAATACATAAGAAAATACTCATAATATCACCCTAATTCTTTAAAATTAAACTTGAATTCATAATTGTTGTATCTACATTAACATCAAAAAATGAATTCTTATAATTAGATTGCCAATTCTCATTATACCAATCATCTAATGTAGCATAATTACTTAATAAGTATTTGCCAAAGCCTACTATATCAGAATCGTAATCTTTTGAAGTTTTATATAAAAAGTCTGTAATATGTGCTTTTAAATAACTATTTGCATATTCTGAAATAATATTTAAATTTTCCTTTTTAGAAAAATCGGAACCAGAAGATAATGAAACTATATTGGCTTTTAAATAAACATTACAAGAAATGTATGGAGAGCCATTTACTAGTTTTACAGAAATATCTGGACTTTTAAGTTGCATTAAAGAAAGATTTATAATTTCTGTATTATTAAAAGGATCAGGAATACTTATCATGGCGGATTGTAGCTCATTTTTTAGAATTAAATAACATATAGAATCTATAGAATTTAATTCACCAATAAAATATCCATTATGAAATACAGCAAGTCCATTTATTTGCATATTATTTTTATTTGTAATTAATGCCTGACCAGCAGAATAGCTACTATCTAAATCTACATAGTTCACATCATCAGGAGCAGTTTGTGTAGAAGGAGTATTTATACCAGCCAAAAGAGCAATTGCTTCTGATGAATAGTCTTTTAGATTTCTATAAAAATCAAGTAATGTAACATTAGTAGAAAAGCCAGTATAGTCACCAGAATTTACAACAACTTCATAAAATCTAGCAGTTAATGTAACTAAAACAGGTTTATTAATATTAATAAAATCTTTTGCATCGCATTTAGAAATAACTATGCTACAATCTGGTCTTATTTCAACATTGTTTGCTAATGTAGAGATTTCATCTGATATACCATTTGCGGCAAATTTTTCAGAAAAAACTATAATTTTACAATGAGATAAATTTAGTTTTTTACTAATATAACTATTTACTAAATTAAGTCCAGAAGTAATTGTAGAACACTCAACCGTAGTTGTAGTAGATTCACTAGATTGCTCTGAGCTACCACTACCAGAAGAATTAGATGATGGAGTTGCAAGTTGAAGCGTTACTTCAAGTAGACCATTGTCACCATTATCTATACCTATTGCAATTACATATGCCAAATTTTCTATACTTTGGCTAGTGGTACTATATTTAGATGAAATTATTAATAAAATTACAAATATTATTCCTATAAATACAAAAACTTTTTTCATAATAAATCCTCTTTCTTTTTTATTTCAAAGGTACAGGCTCTTTTTTACTCTTAAAGTAAGCTAAAAGTAAAACCATTAAGAGTATGAAAAGTAAAATTATAAAATAATATGGAAAAATTATTTTTTGCCCAAAATTTAAATCTGTAACATCTTTAATAATAAGAGCACCTCCAAGGATAATGCTTGCAAAACTGTATAATACACCATTTCTATTTTTTATATTTGTCATCTTCTTAAAAGTATTTGTAAGGAAATAGAAAATAATACTTAAATAAGAAAATGAACTTAATATCCATAAAAATACATATATTGCATCAACTCTTTCCAAAAACGAACCAAAAGACATAGTTCTTGAAAGTAAATATACAGAAAGTAAATCTTCTGTAAGGCTAGAAAATGGAAAAGAAAGCAATAGTGATGTTACTGTAAAAAATAAGTATAAGGAGGAGATTCCAATAGCAATTAATGCTATTTTTCTATATTTAGTTGTATCCTTCATTATAGGTGTAATTAAAAATAGATAAATTAATCCACTAAATGCGTATAAATTTGTAGTGTTATCTAAAAAGGTTTCTTCAAACCCATATCCTAGAATAGGAAATAAACTATCTAACCTTCCCGCTGATTGTGTAACAATAAATAATACAATTGTAGGTATTACTAATAAACATAAAATAATAAGATTAGTTCTACTTACTGCATTAATATCTTTTCTTGCAACTATTACAGTACCTATTAAAAATAACAAAACTATAAATAAAATATTAGTGTTAGAAAGATAAACAATACTTAAACAATTAGATATATGGTTTAATATTAATGCACCAGATAAAATAAAGAAACCTATTAAAAGCATACATACAATTGTTTTTAATATTTTTCCAGCAAGAAATTCAGATAAATCTATAATATCTAAATTAATGAATTTGCTAAATAATTTACTAATTAAAAATACTAAAACAAATGCAATTATACTTATAAATATAGTGTGAATCCATGCAGAAGAAGCGGTATCTATTACAATATCTTTTGCTGCACCAAGCAGAGTTTGATTTATAATTATAACTACAATTAAAGCAATTGCTTCTGCTGTACATATATTTTTATAATTCACAAAATATCCTCCTTAAAATTAATTTTTCTTTGGCCTTTTCCATAACATACTAATAGTTCCTTCTTCATTTATTCTTTTTGGATCTAAAAAGCTAGAACGCTTTTCTCTAAGCCAAATTGGTTTTAAAAATATTGTAGATTCAGTATCTTTATTTTCACAAGGGAAATAAGGTGATAAGTAAGATACTCCAAAAGATTTAAGTCCGGCTAAAATAGCACAATAAACAAATAATCCAAAAGCAATTCCTAAAAATCCAGCAATATATCCTAAAAATAGGAATAAAAAGCGTAAAAATCTAAGAGTAAAGCTTAATGAATAATCTGGTACGGCAAAAGAACATATAGCAGTAATAGAAACTACTATTATTAAAATAGGACTAACAATACTTGCACTAACAGCTGCTTCACCTAAAATTAATGCTCCAACAATACCAATAGTAGGACCAATAGGAGAAGGAACTCTAAGCCCAGCTTCTCTTATAAGTTCAAAAGATATTTCCATAACCACAATTTCAAAAATAATTGGAAATGGAACAGACTCACGAGAAGCTGCTATTGCAAACAGCAGCTCTGTGGGAATGAGCTCTGGGTGATAAGTTGTTATTGCAATATACAAGCCAGGAAGCAATAAAGAGAAGAAAATTGCAATAATTCTAATTACTCTTAAAATGTTAGAAAATTGATATTTCAAATTTAAATCTTCTGGCGAAGAAATAAAATCTACAAATATACCAGGACAAACCAAAACATAAGGTGAACCATTTATAATAATAGCAACTCTACCTTCGAATAATAAATTAACAACTTTATCTGGTCTTTCGGTAGAAATCATTTGAGGAAAGCTAGTAGAACCATTATCTTGAATTAATTGTTCTAATTGACCAGAAGAGACTAATGAATCAATATCCAAATTATTAATTCTATACTTAACTTCACCAACTAAATCATCATTTGCAATATTTTTTAAATAGCAAATAGCCACTTTTGTTTTACTAATCTTACCAACAGTAGAATTTTCAACAATTAAATTTTCGCTATTTACCAAACGACGAAGTATAGATGTATTAACTCTAATAACTTCAACAAAAGCTTCTTGTGAACCCCTTACAACAATTTCATTTTGAGGTTCTGAAACACCTCTATGTTTAAAACCTTTAACATCTAAACTAAAAGCACCTGCCATTGTATCTATTAATAATGCACAATTTCCAGAATTAATATCTGAGATTATTTCACTAAATTCAGATACCTTTTTTATATCATTCTGAGGAATTAGTGAATTATAAACATAATCTTCCAAATTAAATTTTTTAACTTTCCTAACAGTAATATTATTACTAATGGCAGTAGGAATAGATTTATGTTTATTTCCTTTATCTAAAAGCATAAGTGGCTTTAAAATAAAGTCATTTATAATTTGAGAATTTACCATTCCATCTATATAAATAATACAAGCATTATATTGTTTATCTTGCACAGCAAACTGAAACTCTCTAAATTTTACATCACTATTTATCAAAGCATTGTATTTATATTTTAAATATTCCAAATTCACATTAATACTACTAAAAATTTCCTTATATTCAGCAAATTCATCAGTAGCAGGACTGGGATTCATAGAATTTTCGTTTGATAAATAAAAATTATATTCTTCATTTTCTTGATAAGTGAATATATTTTTTAATAAACTAGTTAATTTATTTGATTTTTCCATTTTAAACTCCTAAATTAATCATTATTAGTATTATGTGCCAAAAAGTGAAAAATATATACTATGGAAAATTTTAGAAAAAATAAAAAAATAGGTATAATCTGATACAAAAATAATATACATTTATTAAAGTTTAGTAGTACAAACATTTTTGTAGGAGGTAAAATTTGTATGGATAACTTAGAAATATATGCAGATATAGCAAAAAGAACAGAAGGGGATATATATGTTGGTGTTGTAGGACCGGTAAGAACAGGAAAATCTACATTTATTAAAAAATTTATGGACTTACTTGTTATACCTAATATTGAAAATACATATAAAAAAGAAAGAGCAAGAGATGAGCTGCCACAAAGTGCAGCAGGTAGAACAATAATGACAACAGAACCAAAATTTATTCCAAATGAAGCAGTAGAAATTACAATAGAAAACAACTTAAAACTAAAAACAAGACTTGTAGACTGTGTAGGATATTTAGTAGATAATGCAATTGGATATTTAGAAGATGACATGCCGAGAATGGTAAAAACGCCATGGTCAGAAGAAGAAATGCCATTTGAAATAGCAGCAGAAATAGGAACAAGAAAAGTTATAACAGAACACTCAACAATAGGAATTTTAGTAACAACAGATGGAACTATAACAGACATTCCAAGAGAAGATTATGTAGAAGCAGAAGAAAGAGTAGTAAAAGAATTAAAAGATTTAAAAAAGCCATTTGTAATTGTATTAAATGCAGAAAACCCAAATTCCGAATATACTATTTCATTAGCAGAAAACATGGAGAAAAAATATGGTGTTAGCGTAATGAGAGCAAATTGCTTAGATCTAAATATAGATGATATTAATCAAATATTTAGCAAAATTCTATACGAATTCCCAGTGGAAAGAATTAATATTGAACTTCCAAAATGGGTAGAAGGTTTAAACTCAGAGCATTGGATAAAAAATACTCTTTATACAGACATAAAAGAAGCTTTTAGTGGAATACAAACTCTAAAACAAATTAATACAGGAATAGAAAAAATTCAAAAAACAGAAATTATAAAAAAAGTAGAAGCACAAGAAATGAAACTTGGAACAGGTGCTGTAACAGTAGAAATTAGTTTAAAAGATGAACTATTTTATCAAATATTAACAGAAATTTCTGGTGTGACAGTAGAAAATGAAGGAGACTTATTCTCTATAATAACAGACTTAGCAAGAGTAAAAAAAGAATATAGTAAAATAGAATATGCAATGGAAGAAGTTAAAGCAAAAGGTTATGGAATTGTAACACCAAGTATGGAAGACTTAATATTAGAAGAACCAGAAATGGTAAAGCAAGGGTCAAGATTTGGTGTTAAACTAAGAGCAAAAGCACCAAGCATACATATGATAAAAGCAGATATAGAAACAGAAGTATCACCAATTGTAGGAAGTGAAAAACAATCAGAAGAACTAGTAAATTATCTGCTATCAGAATTTGAAAATGACCCTAAAAAAATATGGGAATCTAACATATTTGGAAAAAGCCTACACGAACTAGTAAACGAAGGACTACAAAACAAACTATGCAAAATGCCGGAAGAAGCCCAATGCAAACTACAAGAAACACTAGAAAGAATAGTAAACGAAGGAAGCGGCGGACTAATTTGTATAATACTATAGGGGACGTTTCTCAATGGGGTAAAATACCTCATTGGGGACACATCTTAAATTTTAAAAATAGCAATATGATGCCTTTTTCGGGGCATCATATTGCTTATCGCTGGGGACACATCTTAAATTTAAGTAAAAGAAAAATAGAAGGATTATAGTTTTTATAGAAATTAGAATCCTTCTATTTTTCTAATTAAAGATTAAAATTAAATATCATAGTATTTTCTAAAATTATGTAAGTATATAATGCTGCAAAACATGCATGTAATATTTTACCTATTATATATGGCTTTATAGAAATGTTATTTTTAGATGTTATGCTTAATACTTGAAGTAATACAGACAATCCTCCAAACCCAAGTAAAAAAGCACATATTATAATATTAGTTGAAATTTCTTTATTAGAGATTGAGCATATTTTGCTCACTCCGTTTGTAAGTTCAATTATTCCAGATAAAATACTATCACAATAGTTAAGTGGTATATTAAATAAATTAAGTAAAGGTGATAAAATTTTTATTACTATGTCAAAAAAATGCGTATTATCTAACATTGAATTTATAACTGAAAATAATACTACAAATCCACCAATTATAACTATTGTATTAATAGAATTTTTTATACTACTACCTAAAACTTCTCCTAGATTGCCAATATCTACAAGATTACTACTATTGCCGCTCTTCATCTAAACTCCTGTATCTATGCTTTTTACCACATTTCCAAAATCTAAATAAAAAACCTACTGTTATACATGCTAATATGTGAGTAACTAGAAGCAAAAAACCTATTGTAGAATTTGAAAATAGTCCGAGCACCAACAGTGCCTACTATAAATAATGGACCAGAATTATTAGTAAAAGCAATTAGTCTTTCGCATTCTTCTGTATTGCATATTTGCTTTTCTTTTAAATTAGAAACAATTTTTGCACCAGTAGGATATCCGACTAATTATTCCCATTAAAAATGCAAATGAACCTTCACCAGGAACATTAAATAGAGGTCTCATGATGCGGTTTAAACATTTTCCAAGATAATGAATTATATTAGTATGACCTAAGAGTTCTGTTGCAATAAAAAAAGGTAAAAGAGAAGGTAAAACAGAATTTGCAAAGAGAGTTAAACCGGTTTGAGCCGCTTTCATATTATCTCGTGAAAATATTACCAGGAGTATTGTAAATAGGCAAAAGAGGAGTGGAAGAAAGTTTCGTTTAAACTTTGCAAAAATTTGATTAATCCTCATATAATCACCTTGTATAATATATTAATTGTAGATATAGTTTATTCATTTAAGTAGCATTGAAAAATGAGGAAAAAAATGCTATAATTATAGTATAAATGTTTTTACATTTAAATTCTTTAACAACAATTATTGTTAAAGAAAATTGGTAGTACTTATTTTTACAAAAGAAAAAGGAGTGGTAAAATGAACATTTTAGTAATCAATGCAGGATCTAGTAGCTTGAAAAGTCAATTTATCGAGGTGGAAACTGGTAGGGTTATTGCTAAGATTTTGGCTGAGCGGGTAGGCACAGAAAATGCGGAAATTACTTTTAAGTCACAAGCAAATGAGTTAAGGGTAAAAAAACCGGCTAACCATGAGCAAGCAATTGGATATGTTTTGAAACTCTTGCAAGACCCGGATTTTGGGGTGATTCAAGATGTGAAACAAATTGATGCTATAGGGCATCGCGTAGTTCATGGTGGAGAACTGTATTGCCAGCCGATGTTGGTGGATGACCAAGTTATTGACGGTATTCGTAAGTGCAACTCTTTGGCACCATTACATAATCCGGCATGCTTACTTGGAATTCACGCTTGCAGAAAATTTATGGCTAATAAGCCTAATGTTGCAGTTTTTGATACTGCATTTCATCAAACCATGACGGAGGAAAAATATTTGTACCCAATTAAACGGGAATACTATGAAAAATATGGAATCCGCAAATATGGTTTTCATGGAATTTCTCACAATTTCTTGGCAGAATCTTTAAAAGAGTACATTGGCGATAGTGAAATGAAAGCTATTAATTTCCATCTGGGACAAGGTGCAAGCCTTTGTGCAGTGAAGGATGGGAAAAGCGTTGATACAACTATGGGACTTAGTCCTTTGGCTGGTATTCTTATGGGTACTCGTACAGGGGATATTGACCCCGCAATTGTGAGCTATTTGGCAACCAAAGAAAATATCCTTCATGATGAAGTGATTGATATTTTAAACAGAGAAAGTGGTATGCTTGCTCTTTCCGGAGTTAGTGCTGATTTTAGAGATATTTTAAAAGCAGCTGATGAAGGAAATGAAAGAGCGCAAATGAGTTTAAGGAAATATTATGAAAATGTTGCAGAATATGCTGCAAAATTTATGATTACCTTAAATGGCGCAAAACAATTTGTTTTTGCCGGTGGTGTAGGTGAAAATTCTCCTATTATTCGCTCTGAAATTTGCAAAAAACTTTCTATCTTTGGTGTGGAACTTGATGACGACCTCAACAATCAGGCAGTAGGAAAAAAGATGAAAATTTCTTCTTCTCACTCTCAAATTGAGGTATTTGTAATTCCCACTAATGAGGAATTAATGATAGCTCGTCAAACCATCCAAGTTATTGGAAGGTAAAAGTACTACCAAATAGGTAGCCTAAAATAAGGTGACTTTAAAAGCAAAAAATCTGGCTCTTTATAGAGCTGGATTTTTTGCTTTTAATTTTCAAAAGATACAAAAAAATGTTCGCATACAAATATTGCAATTAATATAGTTTTGGTATATAATGGAAGTGGTGATTTTATTGGATTTAAGTAAAGATATTAAATATATAAAAGGGGTTGGTCCTAACAGAGCAACTTTGCTAAATAAACTTGGAATTTTTACATTAAAAGATTTAATTGAATATTACCCAAGAGATTACGAAGATAGGAGTAAACCTAAGAAAATAATTGAATTAGTAGATGGAGAAGAAGCTTTGGTTAAGGCTACTGTTCAAACTAGATTAGTTGAGGCTCGCATTAGAAAGGGGCTTACTTTATATAAGGCAAAAGTAGCAGACGAAAGTGGATTTTTGGAGATTACTTGGTATAATCAAAGTTATTTGAAAAATCAAATTAAACAAGGTGAAACTTATAATTTTTTTGGTAAAGTAAATTTTAAGTATAATAAAAAAGAAATGAATTCACCTGTATTTGACTTGGAAAATAAAAGTAAGAATACTGGTAAAATTATACCTCTTTATCCTTTAACATACAATTTATCTCAAAATGTTATAAGAACAATTATGGAAAATGGAATGAAAGAGGTTAATGGGAATTTAAATGAAACCTTGCCAGAATATATATTAAAAGAAAATAATTTATATGATATTAATACAGCAACGAAACAAATTCATTTCCCAGATAATTTTGAAAAATATAATAATGCAAGAAAAAGATTGGCTTTTGAAGAATTGCTTATAATGCAGCTAGCTCTTCTTAATTTAAAAAAATCATATGCAGCAGATGAAAAAGGAATACAGTTTAGTAAAGATGTTAAAATGTCGGAATTAATAGATGAGCTTCCTTTTAAGTTGACTAAGGCGCAAATAAGAGTACTAGAAGAAATAGACAATGATATGGAATCAGATAAGCCAATGAATAGATTACTTCAAGGAGATGTAGGTTCTGGAAAAACTATTGTATCAATTATAGCAGCATATAAAGCAGTTAAATGTGGATATCAAGTTGCTATTATGGCACCAACTGCTATTTTGGCAACACAACATTTGGAAAGTTTTACACAAATACTTGGAAGATTTGGTATAAATTGTGAATTGCTTATTAGCAATATAACCAAAAAAAGAAAAGAGGAACTACTTGAAAGATTACAAAATGGAGAAATAGATGTTCTAATAGGCACACATGCATTATTAGAAGAAAATGTTTTATTTAAAAATCTAGGATTAGTAGTTACAGATGAGCAACACAGGTTTGGAGTAAAACAAAGAAGTACAATTGTAGCAAAGGGTAATAATCCAGACACATTAGTTATGACAGCAACTCCAATTCCAAGAACACTTGCACTAATTTTATATGCAGATTTGGATATATCAATTATAGATGAACTTCCACCTAATAGACAAAAAATTGATACTTTTGCAGTAACTAAACATTTGGAAGAAAGAGTAAATAATTTTATAAAAAAACAGATAGATGAAGGAAGACAAGCATACATTGTATGTCCGCTAGTAGAAGAAAATGAAGAAATAAATGCACAGTCTGTATTAGAGCTTGCAGAAAGATATAAAAACGAAATATTTAAAAATTACAAAGTAGAATATTTACATGGAAAAATGAAACCAAAAGAAAAAGACGAAATTATGAATAAATTTAAAAAAGGTGAAATAGATGTGCTGATTTCTACAACAGTTATAGAGGTTGGAGTAAATGTTCCAAATGCAAGTATAATGGTTGTAGAAAATGCAGAAAGATTTGGTTTAGCACAGCTTCACCAGCTAAGAGGAAGAGTAGGAAGAGGAGAATACAAATCTTATTGTATTTTAAAATATCAGGGAAATTCAGATATAATAAGACAAAGAATGAAAGTAATGCAAGAAACTAATGATGGATTTAAAATATCTGAAAAGGACTTAGAATTAAGAGGCTCAGGAGAATTTTTTGGCACAAAACAACATGGACTTCCAGAATTTAAAATAGCAAATATATTTGAAGACATGAAAATGCTAAAAGAAATACAACAAATAGCTATACAAATTCTAAACCAAGACCCAAACTTATCATCAGACCAAAACAAACTCCTAAAAATAGCTGTTAACCAAAAATTTAAATCAGGAGTCGAAATGTAAAGTGATTTTATGGTAAACTATTGAACTTTAATGGAAAATGTGATATTATAATAGACATATTAAATGACGTAGAAAAAGAGGAGTATGTTTATTTCGCTATATGAGAGAAAAGAAATCGTGGGCTGAGAGTTTCTTATAGGATGGGTAAACAGAAGGTAGCTTTGGAGTTGGTATGCTGAAAATTAGAAAGTAGGCATATCCGTTTAAGTAACGTTAAAAACTTGTTTAAGATGCAAAGTTGTTTTGCAAATTAAGGTGGTACCGTGAGTTTAAGCTCGCCCTTATATAGAAGGGTGAGCTTTTTTGATAGTTTGATAGGAGGAAAAGTTAAATGAAGAAATTAGAAGGAAATTATAATCCAAAAGATTTTGAAGATTCTATTTATGAAAAATGGAATGAAAAAGGATACTTTAAACCAAGTGAGGATAGGTCAAGAGGGTGCTATTCTATTGTTATGCCACCACCTAACATAACAGGAAAACTTCATGCAGGACATGCATTGGATGATACTATTCAAGATGTTTTGATTAGATATAAAAGAATGCAAGGAATAAGCACTTTATGGGTGCCTGGTACTGACCATGCTGCTATTGCAACAGAGGCTAAAATAGTTGCAAAATTAAAAGAAGAAGGACTAACAAAAGAAGACTTAGGCAGAGATGCTTTTATGAAACGCGCATGGGAATGGAAAAATCAATATGGAAATATAATAACATCACAAGTTAGAAAACTTGGTTGCTCATGCGATTGGTCAAGAGAAAGATTTACAATGGATGAAGGTCTAACAAAAGCAGTTCAAAAAGTATTTGTTGATTTATATAACAAAGGCTATATATACAAAGGTAAAAGAATGATAAATTGGTGCCCATATTGTAATACATCTATTTCAGATGCAGAAGTTGAATATGAAGAAGAACCATCACATTTATGGCATATTAGATACAAGGTAGAAGGAGAAGAAAATAAATATGTTATAGTTGCAACAACAAGACCGGAAACAATGCTTGGAGATACAGCAGTTGCAGTTCACCCCTCAGATGATAGATACAAAGATTTAGTTGGCAAAAATGTTATACTTCCAATTATGAACAAACCAATACCTGTAATTGCAGATAGATTTGTAGAAACAGAATTTGGAACAGGTTGTGTTAAAATAACCCCTGCACATGATATAAATGATTATCAAGCCGGATTAAATCATGGATTAGAAATTATAGAAGTATTTGATGAACATAGAAAAATGAAAAATCTAGTTCCAGAGTATGAAGGAATGGATGCAATTGAAGCAAGACCTTTAATTGTAGAAAAATTAAAAGAAATTGGTGCACTTGTAAAAATAGAAGATTATAATCACAATGTAGGAAAATGTTATAGATGCCATAATGTTATAGAACCAATGATTTCAGATCAATGGTTTGTAAAAATGGAAGAACTTGCAAAACCAGCAATAGAAGCTGTAAAAAATAAAGAAATAAAATTTGTACCAGAAAGATTTGAGAAAAATTATTTCCACTGGATGGAAAATATACAAGACTGGTGCATTTCTAGACAATTATGGTGGGGGCATAGAATTCCAGCATATTATTGCCAAAAATGTGGGCATATAGAAGTAGCTCTTACAAAACCAGAAAAATGTAGTAAATGCGAAAGTGAAGATTTAATTCAAGATGAAGACACATTAGATACATGGTTTAGTTCAGCTCTTTGGCCATTTTCAACAATGGGATGGCCAGAAGAAACTAGTGATTTAAAAAATTATTTCCCAACAAATACACTAGTTACAGGATATGATATTATAACATTCTGGGTATCTAGAATGATTGTATCTAGCTTAGAACAAACAGGTAAACGTCCATTTGAACATGTATTTATACATGGAATAGTTCGTGATAGTCAAGGTAGAAAGATGTCAAAAAGCTTAGGAAATGGAATAGATCCATTAGAAATAATAGAAAAATATGGAACAGATAGCCTAAGATTTTCGCTAATACTTGGTATATCACCGGGAAATGATGTAAGATATATGCCAGAAAGATTAGAATCAGCTAGAAATTTTGCAAATAAATTATGGAATGTTTCTAAATTTGTTATGATGAATATAGAAGAAATGGATTTATCAAAAGCAGATTTAAATAATTTAACATATGAAGATAAATGGATAATTAGCAAATTAAATACACTAAAATTAGAAGTAAAAAACAATTTAGATAAATTCGAATTAGGTGTTGCACTTCAAAAAATATATGATTTTATATGGGGAGAATTTTGCGATTGGTATATAGAAATGACAAAAGCAAGATTATATGATAAAGAAAGTACAACTAGAATAGAAGCGGGATATGTACTAAAAACAGTATTAATAGATTCACTAAAATTATTACACCCATATATGCCATTTATAACAGAAGAAATATTCACAAAAATATCAGACGAAGAAAGTATAATGATTTCATTATGGCCAGAATATAAAGAAAGTAACAATTATGAAGATGCAGAAGAATTTATAGAAAAAATAAAAGATATAATTGTAGAAATAAGAAATATAAGAACAAAAATGAATGTACACCCAAGCAAAAAATCTAAACTTATATTTGTAACAACAAAATATAAAAATGAAATAGAAAAATCTGAACAATTTATAAATAAATTAGGATTTGGAAATGAAGTTATTATAAAAGATAATGAAGAAAGTATACCAGCAAATGCAATATCTATAATAAGAAATGACCTAAAATTATTCATACCATTTGAAGATTTAGTAGATATTCAGCAAGAAAAAACAAGACTAGAAGGAGAAAAGAAAAAAGTATTATCAGAAATAGAAAGAGCAGAAAAAATGCTATCAAATCCTGGTTTTACATCTAAAGCTCCAAAAACAAAAATAGAAGAAGAAAAGGCCAAACTTGCAAAATATAAAGAAATGCTAGAAGAAATAGAAAATAGACTTTCTAATATGTAAATAAAAAATGTAAGCTATAATTTAAAGTAGCTTACATTTTTTATTTATATCAATTATCTTTCTTCACCATCGTCATCACGAGATTTAGCATTTTTGCCTTTTTCAACAAAATCATTTATATTTAAATCTTTAAATATATCATCTACACTAATTTTTCCTGCATTTGCTTTATAATTGTCAACTGTTTTTGAATCAGTTTGAGGTGTTTGTTTAACTTCTTCTGCTTTTTCTTTTTCTACTTCTACAACTTCTTTTTTGTTATCAGTAGTTGTAGAAGTAGAAGAAGTATCTTCATCTAACATATCTTCAAGCTCATTCCAAATTCCCATTTGACCGGCACTTACATTAGAAAGTTTTTCATAATCTAAGTCTTCTTTTTTAGGTGTTTCTTTTACAATCTCATCTTCCTCTAATACACCCATTTGACCCATACTTACATTAGAAAGTTTTTCATAATCTAAATCTTGTTTAGTTGGTGCTGTAACTTGTGCAGTTGTTGCAGCTGCTGCTAAGTCTATATTACCAAATATATCTTCAACATCTATACCTTCAACTTTACTTGGTGAATATTTAGTATCTTTATCTTCTTTTTGAGTAGCAACTTGCTCTTTTGAAGAACTGTTTTTAATTCCATATCTATCATAATTTTCTGGCATGTGTAAATCATATTCAGGATTTCCTTGCTCTTCATGTGCCATTTTAGATAATGCATAACGTTCTTTTAATGCTTCATTATGAACTTTAATTAATTTATTTGCTGTTTCTATGTCTCCATTTTTTATGCAACCATCAATTGCAACTTTTAAATCGACTATTCCACTTGAAAGTACAGCTATTTTTTCCCCAGTAGTCCAATTAGGAGAAAGATTAGTAAAAGCAACAAGCTTTTCAACTCTTTCAGGAGTATAATCTCTTTGCATAGATTCAGGAGCATGTTCTAATCTATCAGAAGTTATACCTTCTTCGCGCCTTAAATTAGTTAATTCAATTCTTTGCGCTCTTTTTAGTTCAATTTGTTCTTCTAATTGTTTTGCAAGTTCAAAATTGCCATCATATCTAGCTTTTGACAATTTTAAATTTAAATCAACAATTTCACTAGATAAAGCATCTTCAATATCATAAGGATTTTGTTTTATTGTATCAAAATGTGAGTTTTGTAAAACTTTATCTACATAAGATATTTCTTGGACTTCATCTATTTTTTCTACTTTCTTTTCAGGTACAGTACGTTCTACAATTACTGAATCAGATTTTTCACTTTCTACATTTTCTGTTTTTACTTCTTCAGATTTAGTTTCTTTTACACTTGGCTTTGATAAAAGTTGAGATAGAGTATCTTGCCCTTTATTAAAATTATCTACAACTCTTTCTGCATTATGAATAGTAGAATTTATGCTAGAACTACGACCTAAATTATTAATAGCCCCAAATACGTTTTCTACACTATTTACACCAGTTTGCACATCTTGAACAGCGTCTCTTGCTTTTTCCCAATCAGAACGAGCATCTATTCTTTGTTCTAATTGACTTGCATCAACTGTTAAGTTTTTTAAATCAACAGGGTTTACATTTAATTCATTAGCAACATCTGTAACAGCTTTATCATCAATTCTTTCAACTATATAATCAGAAGCATTAGCTTTATCCATATTAGCACCCATTGCAGAAGCAGCTATACCTAATGTGACGGCAGCCTTTTTACCTGGTAGAATTTTTTTGATAAAACTTTTAAAACTTTTCCACCATGATTTTTTCTCGTTTTCGTTTTCCATAATAACCTCCTAAATATTTAAACTTTCGTAAAAATCGTAACAATCAATATACAATAATTATATCATTTTTT
Source organism: uncultured Clostridia bacterium (assembly GCA_944389425.1). Taxonomy (GTDB): domain Bacteria; phylum Bacillota; class Clostridia; order TANB77; family CAG-508; genus UMGS1864. The sequence goes on along the minus strand of CALXMH010000012.1, from coordinate 10,441 downwards.
TTACATCAAGTCAATTTTTGTAACAGAAATGACATATATGTTGAAAAAAAGTGAAATTTAAGGTATAATATAAGTATAATAGCCGAAAGGTTTCCAGAAAGGAGTTTTGAACATGTAAGCAAAAAGAGAAAATTTGAGACAGCAAAAAAATGATTATTTAGGAGGGCATAATTATGAAAAAGCATCAAAATCATTTCTTTAACGTATTTGCAGCATTGGTTTTTACTCTTTGCTTAGGAGTGAGTTCGATTGGACTCGCAAATGACCAGGTTCAAATTGCTGATGTAAAACAGCAACTTACGGTTTCCAACACAGTTGGTGACTATCTTGGGATGGCAGGTGCTATTGATGCACCGTGCGTTGTACAAACTTTAGAAGGTGAATCCGTAAAAGGTATTTATCGTTTCCAGAGTGTACAGGCAATGCAGGACTTCATCACAGGGAAGGACGAACAAGGTTTGCGTGTAACTAATTCTCATCATCCGAAAAGAAACATAGTTATTATGGATCTTGAAGATGCAAAGACTTTTAGTAAGCTTGCCATGATGGTAAATGCTTCCACTGCAAACCAAAAAGAAGGTCCGACTTATCAGGTAGAAGTTCTTGACCTTAAAACACCGGCAGCAGTATATTCGAAATTAAATGCCATTGGCATTGAAACTCCGGTATATCTGCTTGTGGATTCTGGCAAGAAGGTTCAACCTGGTGGTGTTTGGGCACAGGTTAGCCAAGCTATCCTTCCTTTCCAGATGGGTGCTGATATTTACAATAATATTCGTTCCATCTCTATGTGGTAATCTGGTAAAAAATCCCTCTGCAATTGCAGGGGGATTTTTTTAGGCTTTATTCTTTACAAATTCTGGCTTCTGATATATAATGTATAAGATAATTTAAAAAGGAGAGGTTAAATTGGAAAATATAGAAGAACAAGAACTTGATATGAATAAACTTATGAAAGTAAGAAAAGAAAAATTGGAAGAATTACAAGCAAAAGGTGAAGACCCATTTGAAATAACTAAATATAACAGAACTCATAATAGTGAAGAAATAAAAAATAATTTTGATAAGTTAGATCAAAAATATGTAAGTATAGCAGGCAGAATTGTAGCAAAAAGAATAATGGGGAAAGCATCTTTTTGCCATATTCAAGATATGCAAGGTAAAATTCAAAGCTATGTTAGCTTAAATGATTTAGGGGAAGAAAAATATAAAGAATTTAAAACATATGATATTGGAGATATAATTGGAATAACAGGTTTTGTGTTTAAAACAAGAACAGAAGAAATTTCTGTACATGCAAAAAATGTTGTTTTACTTTGTAAAGCATTACGTCCATTACCAGAAAAATTTCATGGATTAAAAGATACAGATTTAAGATATAGACAAAGATATGTAGATTTAATTGTAAATCCAGAAGTTAAAGAAACTTTTATTAAAAGAACAAAAATAATAAAAGAAATAAGAAAAGTATTAGACTCAAAAGGATATATAGAAGTAGATACTCCTATATTAAATACAATAGCAGGTGGAGCAGCAGCTAGACCATTTATAACTCACCACAATACATTAGATATGGATATGTATTTAAGAATAGCAAATGAATTATACTTAAAAAGATTAATTGTAGGTGGATTTGACAAGGTCTATGAAATGGGAAGAATGTTTAGAAACGAAGGTATTTCTATTAAACATAATCCAGAATTTACAAATATAGAATTATATTCTGCATATGAAGATTATAACGATATGATGGACATTACAGAAGAAATTATTTCAACAGTTGCTAAAAATGTACTTGGAACAACTAAAATAACTTACCAAGGGACAGACATAGATTTAACACCAAAGTGGAAAAGAATAACAATGATAGATGCAATAAAAGAAGTTACAGGAATAGATTTTAATAATATTGAAACAGATGAAGAAGCAAAGAAAATAGCAAAAGAATTAGAGTTAGAATATGAAGAAACAATGACAAGAGGCCATATTATAAACTTAGTATTTGAAGAGAAAGTAGAAGAAACTTTAATTCAACCAACATTTGTATATGATTATCCAGTAGAGGTTTCTCCACTTACAAAAAGAAAAGTAGAAGATAAGAGACTAACAGAAAGATTTGAATTATTTATAGGTGGAAGAGAATATGGAAATGCATATTCTGAATTAAATGACCCAATTGATCAATATGAAAGATTCTTAAAACAAGTAGAAGCAAGAGAAGCCGGAGACGAAGAAGCAAATATGATGGATGAAGATTTTGTAACAGCACTAGAATATGGAATGCCACCAACAGGAGGATTAGGAATAGGGGTAGACAGACTAATAATGCTTCTTACAGATTCAGCGTCTATTAGAGATGTTTTATTATTCCCTACAATGAAACCTATTAAGGAATAAAAGGTTTATAGGTTATCCTGTATAAAAACCTAAATAAAAAATAAAAGGAAGTTTTATGTTCGGTTTTGATAAAAGATTTATTTATGTTATTATTGCAATTTTAGCAATAAGCTTTTTAGCAACAATGACAGGAGAGAAATTATTAGGACTAGTACTTACAATACCAGGAGTACTAATTGCTATGACATTTCATGAGTATGCACATGCAAAAGCAGCAGATTTGCTTGGAGATGATACACCAAGAATTCAGGGGAGACTTAATTTAAATCCTTTTTCGCATGTTGATCCAATAGGTTTTGCACTACTATTGTTTGCAGGATTTGGATGGGGTAGACCAGTAGAAATTAATCCAAGAAATTTTAATAGAAATATGGAACTTACCAAAGCAGAAGCAATAGTATCAGTAGCGGGACCTGGAATGAATTTTATTATTGCACTTTTATTTATGTTAACATATGTTGGAATGATAAGTTTTGGATTTGTAACAAATGAATTAACTTTTTACATTACACAAATTATAAATTATACAGCAGTAGTTAATATAGGACTTGGAGTATTTAATTTAATACCACTTCCACCACTAGATGGATCAAAAATATTAATGCACTTTTTACCTTATAATGGAAGACAATGGTTTGAAAATAATCAAATGTATTTTTATATAGGATTTATAATAATATTTATAACAGGATTAGCAGGTGATATTATAAGTCCATTAATAAATGCTGTATATAGTGGATATGCTTTTGTGGTTACAAATATTTTTTCACTATTTATATAGGGAGTAAAAAATGAAAGATATATTAGTACTAGGAATAGAAAGTAGTTGTGATGAAACTTCTGCTGCTGTTGTAAAAAACGGTAGAGAAGTTTTATCTAATGTTATTAATTCACAAATTAAAATACACGAAAAATTTGGAGGAGTTGTTCCAGAAATAGCATCTAGGAGTCATACAGAGGTTATAAATTCAGTAGTGAAACAAGCTTTAAAAGAAGCAAATGTGACTATTGAAGATATAGATGTAATAACACCAACTTATGGACCAGGACTGGTAGGGGCTTTACTTGTTGGAGTATCTTATGCAAAAGGTCTAAGCTTTGCAACAGGTAAGCCATTAGTAGGTGTAAATCACATAGAAGGACACATAGCAGCAAATTATATTACATATAAAGATTTGAAGCCACCATTTATTTGTTTAATAATTTCAGGGGGACATACACATTTAGTAAATATAAAATCATATACGGAATTTGAAATTTTAGGTAAAACCAAGGATGATGCAGTAGGAGAAGCTTTTGATAAAGTCGCAAGAGTAGTAGGCCTTGGATACCCAGGAGGGCCAAAAGTAGATAAACTAGCAAAACAGGGTACACCAAATGTGGTGCTTCCAAAAACTCATATAGATAATTTAAATTTTAGTTTTAGTGGAATAAAAACAGCAATATTAAATTTATATCATAAAAACCCAAATATAAATAAAGCCGATTTATGCGCAAGTTTTGAAAAAAATGTGGCAGAAGTACTTGTGAAAAATTCTATTCAAGCACTAAAACAAACTAACCTTGAAAAAATAGCATTAGCAGGTGGAGTTTCTGCCAATAGCTATATAAGAGCTGAATTTTCAAAATTAGAAGACATGGGAATAAAAGTATATTATCCAGAACTAAAATTATGCACAGATAATGCTGCTATGATTGCATCAGCAGGGTATTATAATTTTATAAATGGAAAAAAATCAGATTTAACATTAAATGCAATCCCAAATCTAAAAATAGATAAGTAAAAGTGTGGTGAAAAAAATGAGCATATATGCAATATCAGATTTGCATTTATCATTTAAAAACAATAAACCAATGGATATATTCGGAGATATCTGGAAAGACCACGAAAAAAAAATAAAAAAAGACTGGGAAGAAAAAGTACAAGAAGACGATTTAGTACTTTTGCCAGGAGATTTTTCCTGGGCAACATATTTAAAAGATACATATACAGATTTTGAATATTTAAATAATTTACCAGGCACAAAAATATTATTGAAGGGAAATCACGATTATTGGTGGTCTACTATTACAAGTATGAGAAAATACTTAGATGAAAATAATTTTAAAAGTATAAATTTTTTATATAATAATAGTTATTGCTTTGAAAATTATATAATAGTAGGAACAAGAGGATGGTCAGCACTGGAAAACGGAGATACCGAAAAAATGATAAAAAGAGAATGTGCAAGATTAGAATTATCTTTTGCAGATGGAATAAACAAATATGGAAATGATAAAAAAATAATAGTATGCATGCATTATCCACCAATGAAAGAATTCTTAGAAGTCATGAAAAAATATAATGTTAAAGTATGCTTGTATGGACACCTACATGGCAAGCAACAATTAGATGTTAAAGAAGGAATGGTAAATGGAATTAATTTATTAATGGTAAGTTCCGATTATTTAGGTTTTAAATTAAAAAAAATTGTATAAAAGTATAGAAATATTATGTAAATTGTGATATAATAATAACATTCTATACTTTGTAGGAGGGATTACGATGGCAAGAGTAGATGTATGGCGGCAAATCCCTATAAAAATCCAAGGGGAGGTAAAAGTAGTTCAAGCAAGATATGTAAGAGACTACGACCCTGCTGGGAAACTGAAAATTATGAAATATGGACATAAAAGATATGCTCTATTTCGTGTAGAAGATTCTCAGGTAATTCTCCAGGATTGTATGGGCATAAAACCTGTATCAAATGGTATGTCCTTTTATACTGATTTAGAAGGATATTGGGGCATATTAAATGAAAGAGGACAAGTAACTTGTAGAGCAGGTTTACTTAAAAGCAGCCGCATAAAAAAGTATGGGAAAAACTCAGACGTAAAAAAGTAATCCGAAAAAGAAGTTTACTAACTTCTAAAAAAGAGCATCCTTGTTTTAGGATGTTCTTTTTTATGAATTAGAAATTTATAACAAAATATTGCAAATTTGGTAATCTGTGGTATAATAGTTAAGCATAATGCAAAAATATATTTGGAAGGATTGAAAATAAATGAATGTAAAAGTAGAAAAGACAGAAAACAATAATGAACTAAAATTAGAGTTTGTAATTGAAGCTGAAAAGTTTGAACAAGGGATGAAAAAAGTATATCAAAAAAATGCAAAATATTTTAATATACCAGGATTTAGAAAAGGGAAAGCTCCATATAATTTAGTTGAAAAACAATATGGACCAGAAATTTTTTATGAAGATGCATTTAATGAAATAGTACCAGAAATATATGAAAATGCAATAAAAGAAAACAATATAGAAGCAGTAAGTGCACCACATATAGATGTTAATCAAATGGAAAAAGGAAAAGAACTAAAATTCACAGCAGTAGTTCAAACAAAGCCAGAGGTAAAACTTGGAAAATATAAAGGTATAGAAATACCAAAAATAGAGTATAATGTATCTGATGAGGATGTTCAAAAAGAACTAGAAACAATAGCAGATAAAAATTCAAGACTAGTTACAGTTGAGAATAGACCAGTAGAAAACAAAGATATAGCTGTTATTGATTTTGAAGGATTTGTAGATGGAGTAGCTTTCGAAGGTGGAAAAGCAGAGAATCATGAATTAGAAATAGGAAGTCATTCTTTTATAGATGGATTTGAAGACCAAGTTATAGGCATGAAAGTTGATGAAGAAAAAGATATAAATGTTAAATTCCCAGAAAAATATTTCTCAGAGGAATTGGCAGGGAAAGATGCTGTATTTAAAGTTAAGTTACATGAGATTAAGAAAAAGGAATTGCCAAAAATAGATGATGAATTCGCAAAAGATGTAAGCGAATACGACACATTAGATGAATTAAAGGCAAGCATAAAATCAAAATTTGAAGAAGAAAATACAGCAAGAGCGAAAAGAGAAAAAGAAGACGCAGCAATAAAAGCAGTATGTGATAATGTTGAAATTGATATACCATCAGGAATGATTGAGACTGAATTAAATACAATAATGCAAGATTTAGATTTAAGATTAAGTTATCAAGGAATGAATTTGGAAAAATATCTTCAAATGATAGGAAAAACAGAAGCTGATTTTAGAAAAGATTATGAAGATCAAGCAAAACAATCTGTTAAATCAAATCTAGTATTAGAAGCTATTGCATCAGATGCAGAAATCGAAGTAAAAGAAGCTGATATTGAAGAAAAATTAAATGAATTAGCAAAAGCTTATGGAAAAACAGCAGAAGAATTAAAAGAAAATAAAGAACTTATGAAATATGTAGAAAACAATTTAAAAATAGAAAAAACAATAGAATACATAGTAAGCAATGCTAAGATAAAATAGGAGGAAAGTTTATGGAAAAAAATAGTTTAGTTCCATATGTAATTGAACAAACATCAAGAGGGGAACGTTCATATGACATTTTTTCAAGATTATTAAAAGATAGAATAATTTTCTTAGCTGAGGATGTAAACGATACATCAGCAAGTTTAGTAGTTGCGCAATTATTATTTTTAGAGTCAGAAGATCCTGACAAAGAAATACATTTGTATATAAATAGTCCAGGAGGATCTATAACTGCTGGAATGGCAATAGTAGATACTATTAATTATATAAAATGCCCAGTATCTACAATTTGTATAGGAATGGCAGCTAGTATGGGAGCAGTGCTTTTAGCTTGTGGAGAAAAAGGTAAAAGATTAGCAACACCTAATGCTGAAATATTAATACATCAACCATTAATAGGCGGCGGAGGACTTTCTGGCCAAACTACAGAAATAAAAATCCATGCAGATCATATGGTAAAAACAAGAGAAAAATTAAATAAAATATTAAGTGAAAGAACAGGTCAACCATTAGATGTAATAGAAAAAGATACAGAAAGAGATAACTATATGACAGCAGAAGAAGCTTTAAAATATGGATTAATTGATGGAATAGTTGAAAAAAGACCATAGTAAAAACCAAAGAATAAAATAAAAAAATAAAAGAGGTGCTTATATGCCAAAAGGAAATAATGGTAAACAAACAATAAAATGTTCTTTTTGTGGAAAAACACAAGAGAATGTAAAAAGAATTGTGGCAGGACCAGGCGTATATATCTGTGATGAATGTATAAAAGTATGTGGAAATATTTTAGAAGATGAATATTATGAAGATGAATTAGAAGATGCACAAGAGGAATTAGAACAAATACCAACACCAGAAGAAATAAAAAAAGTATTAGATGAATATGTTATAGGTCAAGAAGATGCTAAGAAAACATTGTCTGTTGCAGTTTATAATCATTATAAGAGAATTAATTCAATTAAAGAAATAAATGAAGTTGAAATACAAAAAAGTAATATTTTATTACTTGGACCAACAGGTTCAGGAAAAACTTTACTTGCACAGACACTTGCAAGAGTATTAAAAGTTCCATTTGCAATAGCAGATGCAACAACACTTACAGAAGCTGGTTATGTTGGTGAAGATGTAGAAAATATCTTACTTAAACTAATACAAGCAGCAGATTATGATATAGAAAAAGCAGAAAAGGGAATTATATATATAGACGAAATAGATAAAATATCTAGAAAATCTGAAAACCCTTCGATTACAAGAGATGTAAGTGGAGAAGGTGTGCAACAATCGTTACTTAAAATAATAGAAGGAACAACAGCAGCTGTTCCGCCACAGGGAGGAAGAAAACATCCACATCAAGAATTTTTGCAAATAAATACAGCTAATATATTATTTGTTTGTGGAGGGGCATTTGAAGGATTAGAAAATATAATAAAAGATAGAATAGGAAAAAAATCAATAGGTTTTGGTGCTGAAATTGAGAGTAAAAAAGACTTAAAAAGATACGAAGTATTTGAACAAATGCTTCCACAAGATTTACTAAAATTTGGACTAATTCCTGAATTTGTGGGAAGACTTCCAATTATAGCAACATTACATGAACTAGATAAGAATGCATTAATAGAAATATTTACTAAACCTAAAAACGCATTAATGAAGCAATATCAAAAACTAATGGAATTAGATGGTGTTGAACTTGAATTTGAACAAGAAGCACTAGAAGCATTAGTGCAAAAAGCAATAGAGAGAAATACAGGAGCAAGAGGATTACGTTCTATTATAGAAGAAATTATGAGAGATGTTATGTTTGATATACCTTCTAATCCTAAAATAGAAAAATGCATAATAACAAAAGCCACAGTAGAGGGAAAAGAAAATCCTAAAATAATAATAAATGAAAATAAAAAAATAGAAAAAGTAGAAAAAGTAGTTAAGCAGAAAAGAATATCTGCAAAAAAACAAGAAACTGCTTCATAATAAAAAAGAATGCAATTTATGTAAATTGCATTCTTTTTTATAAAAATGGAAATAATCAAATTAAACACATAAAAATTACAAAAACAACTTGCAATTTTCATAAGGTTATATATATAATGTAGCTATAATAGAAAGGAGTGATTTTTTTGGATAGAAAAATCAAAGTAGTTCAATATGGAACAGGGAAAATGAGTGTGTATACAATGAGATATGTATACGAAAAAGGTGCAGAAATAGTAGGAGCAGTTGATGTAAATCCAGCAGTTATAGGAAAAGATATAGGAGAAATAATGGGATGCGAAACAAAAGGTATTAAGGTAGTTTCAGCACAAGATGCAGAAAAAATGTTAGAAGAAGTAAAACCAGATATAGTAATTGTAACAACAATGAGTTTATTTAGTGATGTAGAAGAAGCTTTAATGTTATGTGCTAAGCTTGGTATTAATGCAATTACTACATGTGAAGAAGCCTTTTTCCCAGCTAATTCAAACCCAGTAGCAACTAAAAAAATAGATGAAATGGCAAAGAAAACAGGATGCACAATAACAGGAAGTGGATATCAAGATATATATTGGGGACAGCTAATAACAAGTATTGCTGGTTCTACTCATGATATTAAGAAAATAAAAGGAAGTTCAAGCTATAATGTTGAAGATTATGGAATTGCATTAGCAAAAGCACATGGCGCAGGACTAACACTTGAACAATTTGAAGAAGAAGTTGCAAGTGCTGATAATATATCAGAAGAAGAAAGACAAAAACTAATAAATGAAGGTAAATTTTCACCATCATACATGTGGAATGTCAATGGATGGCTATGTGAAAAATTAGGATTGACAGTAAAATCACAATCACAAAAATGTGTGCCACAAACATATAAAGAAGATATAGAATCATCTACATTACAAATGACAGTAAAAGCTGGTCTTGCTACTGGTATGAGTGCGGTAGTAACAACAGAAACAGAAGAAGGAATTACAATAGAATCTGAATGTATAGGAAAAGTATATTCAAAAGAAGATTTTGATAAAAATGAATGGACAATAATCGGAGAACCAAATACTACATTAGTAATTAATAGACCATCAACAGTTGAGCTTACATGTGCAAGTGTTGTAAATAGAATACCAGATGTTATTAATGCAAAACCTGGATATGTTCCAACAGAACAAATGGGAGAATTAAATTATAGAGTAAGACCATTAAATGAATATGTAAAATAAAGAAAAACAAAGAAGAATTTATGGGAAATTTATCTCGTAAATTCTTCTTTGTTTTTTTGTATAATTAGTGTAATCTTTTAGAATATAAAACATATAATATTTTATGTAAAAATAAATAAAAAAATTAACATAAAACTGTTGACATGAGACTAAAAAAATGTTAATATAAATACAGTCGCTTGAATAATAAAAAGTCGACAAAAAATCAACGAAAAATTATTTTAAAAAAATTCAAAAAAAGTATTGACAACAATTATTGATTTGTGCTAAAATAAATATCGTTGACGACATCGAATACCGAGTCGAAAAAGTACATTGAAAAGTAAACAATAAAATCCTTTAAGAGACCAAGCGGTACGATAGAAATCGTACAAAAAAAGTAATTAAAAAAGAGTTAAGAGCTCAAACGAAACTAGATATTAATAAAAATTAATATACCAAAAACTAGAGAGTTTGATCCTGGCTCAGGATAAACGCTGGCGGCGCACATAAGACATGCAAGTCGAACGGACGACT
>CALXMH010000011.1 GCA_944389425.1 uncultured Clostridia bacterium | reverse complement strand
ACAAAATTACATTGCTATATAGTTGTAGAATTAAAGAATACACAATATAAGCCAGAATATGCTGGAAAATTAAATTTCTATTTATCAGCAGTAGATGATTTACTAAAATCGGGAAACGACAATCCAAGTATTGGAATTATCTTATGTAGAGAAAAGAAAAAGTTTTCAGTTGAGTATTCTCTAAGAGATATAAATAAACCTATTGGAGTAAGTTCTTATGAAGTTTCAAATATATTACCAAAAGATATTATGGAAGCGCTACCAACAGAAGAAGATTTGAATTTGCATATAGATATAGATGAAAATGAAGAAGAAAATAATTAAAAAATAAATTGGTCAGACGCGTCTGACCAATTTATTTTTTAATATTCTATTGGACTTTTTAACTTAGTTTTATATGTTTTTTATTTTACCCTAAGTGTTTTGGGAAAAGTGTAGACAAATGAAGTTATTTTGTATATAATGAATGCATGAGATAATTAAATGCAAGAAAGAGGTAGTAGAATATGTGCAAAATGGCTGAAAATGGCTTAGGAGTACACACACACACACACAGGTAGTTTGTTAGAGAAAATAAATAGGAGAAATATATAGATTATTTGAGGCATATGGACTTAGCTTAGTGGCTAGGTTTATGTGTCTTTTTGTGTTGCTTGTGATAGAGTGTGTGGCTTTTAAAGGTAGCCGCCCGAGAAGTTCATATATATTATTTCTTGCCTCACATGGCTTCGCGGGTAAAAGCGTACGACGTACAACTTCCTCGGACTTCAAAATAATATATATGAACTTCTCGGGCTACTCTACTACTTAAAATTATTCATTATTAATCATTCACTATTCATTATTCATTAATTTGAATAAGTATCCGTATAGGGTTAGTTGTTTTGGAAGATAATATGATGAGATAGAAAAAGTAAAAATAAAACAAAAGAAGGGATGAAGAATTTATTATGGAAAATAATTTTAAAATGGAGCTAATTAAAAAAAGAGAGCGTGGAATTACGCTAATAGCTTTGATAATAACAATAATAGTACTATTAATATTAGCAGGAGTTGCGCTAAATACGTTGTTTGGAGAATATGGTTTAATATCAAATGCAGAAAAAGCAGTTGGAGAATATCAAAACAAAGTAGGAGAAGAACAAAATATGTTAAACCGAATAAACGACTACTTTAATGGAGTTGAAGGAGAAAATCCACCAGAAGAAATAATAGAAGATGGAAGTGAATCTCATCCATATAGAATAGAATATATAGAAGATTTAGTCGAATTATCATTAGCAGTATGGAATAGTGAAACAGAAAAGTATGAAGGCAAATATTTCTTATTAACAAGAGATTTAGACTTTGAGAATAGAAACTCATACAGAAATCCAGATGATACAAGCTATGGGGATGTAAATGGAAATTCAATAGAACAAAAACTAATAGAAGAATTGACCAATACAGAAGAAAGTGCCCCAGGAAATGCATCATGTAAAATAGGTAATTATGAAAAACCATTTACAGGAATATTTTTAGGAAATAGTAAAGAGATAAAAAATTTCTATTTAAAAAATTCTTTTGTAAATTCAAAGACTTATGGGGGATTAGGTTTATTCGGACGAAATGATGGAATAATAAAAGACTTAATCGTATCAGGAACAGTGATAGGGCAACATGAATATGCAGGAGATAGTATAGCCGGAGGAATAGTAGGAATAAATAATGGAGAAATTAGCAATTGTATGAGCAAAGTAAAAATAGATAATAATAATATTCCTGGTGATGATATAGCAATAAATTCAATAACAGGAGGAATAGCGGGAATAAATAATGGAGTTATACGTAACTGTTATAACGCTGAACAAGTAAAAGGAGGCTCAACCGGGGAAAATGCAATAGGAGGAATAGCAGGAGAATCATATGGAGAGATAATAAATTGTTATAATATTGGAGAATTGAGAAAAAACCATATTATTGGTTGGCTTATAGTAGCTGAGGAATTTCTACCAGAATTGCAAACATATATCTTTCCATGGATGTCTATAGAAACTATTCTAAAATTTATAGATGGGGGGCCACTAGCATTAAATAATGAAGAAAAGGATGCCATGTATGAATATTGGTGTCAAAAAATGGAAATGAATGGATATGGTGTTAGCGAGGATGACTTAGAAGTAATGAAGAAATATATATATTGTAGTACAGTAGAGGAATACATTAATGGATTATTATCATTGTACGGAAGTGGTATTGTAGATGCTATATATGAAGACGTAAATAATGATATAGAAGAGAATCTTTTTATAAATCAACTTATATATATTTTTTACACAATTGGACAAGGAGATATTACAATAGGCGGAATAGTAGGAAGCGGAGAAGGAACAATAGAAAATTGTTATAACAATGTAGAAGCTGTGGGAGGAATAATAGGAAAAGTATCAGGAGATATAACAATCGAAAATTCTGGATATTTATCAGGAATTGCAGAAAATGGAATAGGCACAGTAGAAAACGGAACCGTAACAGGAGAAGCATCAGCTTTAACAACAATGCCTAGCCCATTAGAAATATTAAATGCAGGGCAAGGAGAAGTGTGGATATTAGACGAAAATGGGCAACCAACATTGAAAGATTAACCCTTGACAAAACCGCAATTATGAATTAGAATAAGCATATTACGAGCGAGACGGTCGAGATGAGAGGACCGGATTGAGTGAGAGGAGTTTTGAAGAGAAATGGTTGAGTCAATGGATAAGATTGTTAGTTTGTGTAAGAATAGAGGTTTTGTGTATCCGGGGTCTGAGATTTATGGGGGACTTTCTAATACTTGGGATTATGGACCTTTGGGTGTGGAGCTTAAAAATAATGTTAAAAAGTTGTGGTTTAAGAAGTTTGTGCAAGAGTGCAGATATAATGTTGGTTTGGATGCTGCTATTTTAATGAATCCACAAACTTGGGTTGCTTCTGGGCATGTTGGTGGTTTTTCTGATCCTTTAATTGATTGTAAGGAGTGTAAAACTAGACATAGAGCAGATAAGCTTATTGAAGAGTGGATGCATGAACATAATTGTGAAGAGGTTGTAGATGGATGGCCTGATGATAAGATGATTTCATATATGAAGGAACATCATATTGAATGTCCTAATTGTGGTAAAGAGAATTTTACTGAGATTAGAAAGTTTAATTTAATGTTTAAAACTTTTCAAGGTGTTACAGAGGATGCCAAGTCTGAAATTTATTTAAGACCTGAGACTGCGCAAGGTATTTTTGTTAATTTTAAAAATGTTTTAAGAACTACTAGAAGAAAGCTACCTATGGGTATTGCTCAAATTGGTAAGTCTTTTAGAAATGAAATTACACCAGGTAATTTTACTTTTAGAACAAGAGAGTTTGAGCAAATGGAACTTGAATTTTTCTGTAAACCAGGTTCAGATTTAGAGTGGTACGAGTATTGGAAAAAATATTGCGAAAACTGGTTATTAAATTTAGGTATGAAAAAAGAGAATCTACGTTTAAGAGAGCATAGCAAGGAAGAATTGTCTCATTATAGTAAAGGTACAACAGATATTGAATTCCTATTCCCATTTGGATGGGGAGAACTTTGGGGAATTGCAGATAGAACAGATTTCGATTTGAAACAACATATGGAATTTTCAAAAGAAGATTTTAACTATTTAGACCAAGAAACAGGCGAAAAATATATTCCATACTGTATAGAACCATCACTTGGATGTGATAGAGTTACACTTGCATTTTTATGTAATGCTTATGAAGAAGAAGCATTAGAAGATGGAGATTCAAGACTAGTGTTACATCTTCATCCTGCATTAGCACCATATAAAGTTGCTGTGCTTCCTTTGTCAAAGAAATTAAGCAATAAAGCAGACGAAATTTACTCAAAATTATCAAAGAGCTTTATGTGTGATTATGATGAAGCAGGAAGCATTGGAAAAAGATATAGAAGAGAAGACGAAATTGGAACACCATATTGTGTTACTGTTGATTTTGAGACCGAAAATGATGGATGCGTTACAATAAGAGACAGAGATACAATGGAGCAAGTTAGAGTAAAAATAGATGAACTTGAAAAATGGATTGAAGAGAGAATAAAAATTTAGATTAAATAATATTTGACAAATTGTCACTTAACCTGTATAATAAAAATAGGAAATGGAGAATCCACAAAACGTGGTTTGCCAGTGAGATATTTAAACACATCTACACCGCCAAGTGAACAGATGTGTTTTTTTATTGGTTTATTTGCTTTTGCTCAAAACTATTGCTAATGCTATAATTAAGGCAATTGCTATGATAGTTATTCCTATTAAGGAATAAAATAATATGTATATAATGACTATTAAATATTCAGAATCTACCATAAGCCTCACCTCCTGCTTGGAGGCAAACCACATCTGCTTATTCTCATTTCCTATGTTGATTAGTATAATATACTTCAAACAAATTGTCAAGTAGTCAACATTATATCGCTGCCTCAAATTTTTTACCTAAATCATTGACAAATATTTAAAAACATGTTAAAATTAACAACTGTAAGCCGCATAAGTCAAGGTACATAAAGGTCAATTAAGTTTGACTACCTAAGAGTTTAAGGTTAGCGAGTATACGAAAAGGGAGGTGTACATATAATGTACGCAATTATTGAAGCTTGTGGAAAGCAATACAAAGTAGCAGAAGGAGACGTTGTATTTTTTGAAAAATTAGATACAGAAGAAGGTAAAAAAGTTACTTTCGATAAAGTAATTCTAGTTTCAGATGAAGGGAAAGTACAAGTTGGAACTCCATATGTTAAAGGTGTAAAAGTTGAAGGAAAGGTAGTTTCTCATGGTAAGGGTAAAAAAATTATTGTCTATAAAATGAAACCTAAAAAGAACTATAGAAGAAAACAAGGACATAGACAACCATATACTAAGGTAGAAATTACATCTATAAAAACAGCTGCAACTAAATCTACAAAAACAGCAGAAGCTGCAAGTACAGAGAAAAAAGCAGCAGAAAAAAAGACAACAACAGCTAAGAAAACAACAACTGCTAAAAAAGAAAAAGTTGAAGCATAATTAATTTAAAAATAAATTCTACTTACGAAGGGAGTGAATTAAATTGGCACATAAAAAAGGTCAAGGTAGTGTTAAGAACGGAAGAGACAGTGAGTCTAAACGTCTTGGTCTAAAAAGAGCAGATGGACAATTTGTTAGAGCCGGAAATATTCTAATTAGACAAAGAGGAACTAAAACACATCCAGGAAATAATGTAGGAATTGGTAGTGATGATACACTTTATGCATTAATAGATGGAAATGTTAAGTTTGAAAGAAAGGGTAAAGATAAGAAACAAGTAAGTGTTTACCCAGTAGAAGCAAAATAAATAAAAAAATCTAGACTAATTTTAAATTAGACTAGATTTTTTTTTATTTATCCTATATAATATCATTTGTAAAATAAAAAGGAAATGATAATGGAGGAGACAAAAATGAGAAAATACTTTGGGACAGACGGAATAAGAAGAATTGCCAATACTGAATTAACACCAGAATTTGCACTAAGAGTGGCAAAAGCAGGAGCTTGTGTATTGTCTAAACATGCTAAGCATGCACCAACTATTTTAATAGGAAGAGACACAAGATTATCTGGATGTTTATTAGAAAGCGCTATGACAGCAGGTTTTTTAAGCTATGGAGCAAATGTTAAATTACTTGGAGTTATCCCAACACCAGCAGTAGCATATTTAACAAGAAAACTAGGAGCAGATGCGGGAGTTGTTATTTCAGCATCACATAACACTTTTGAATTTAATGGTATTAAATATTTTAGCAATAAGGGAACTAAAATACCAGATGAATTAGAAGAAGAAATTGAAGGAATCTTAGACTCAGAAAAAATTAATACATTAACAGCCCCACATCATGAAATTGGTGTATCTGAAATAAGAACAGATTTAGAAGAAGATTATATTAATTTCTTTGTAGATATTTTTAAAGACAGATTAAATGCTAAAAATACACAAGAATTTGTTGTTGGGTTAGATACTGCAAATGGAGCTACATCTTGTATTGCAGAAAAGGTCTTTACAAAACTAGGAATTAAATATAAAATAATAAATAATAATCCAAATGGAATAAATATAAATGAAAATTGTGGCTCTACTCATTTAGAAGCATTGAAAAAGTTAGTTATAGAGAATAATTTAAGCTTAGGAATTGCATACGACGGAGATGGAGATAGATGCTTAGCAGTAGATGAAAAAGGAAACACAATAGATGGAGACACTATTTTAGCAATTATATCTGATAAATACAAAAAAGAAGGCAAATTGAAAAATAATACACTAGTTGCAACTGTAATGAGCAATTTAGGACTAAACAAATATTGCTTAGAACAAGGAATGAATATTAAGCAAACAAAAGTTGGAGATAGATATGTTTTAGAAGAAATGCTTAAAAATGATTATAACTTAGGTGGAGAGCAATCTGGACATATAATATTCTTAGATTACAACCCAACAGGAGATGGAATATTAACATCATTAATGTTAATAGAAACAATATTAAATAAAAATGTAACAGCATCAGAGGCTGCAAGCATAATTACAATATATCCACAAGTATTAGTAAATGCGAAAGTAGAATCAGATAAAAAATTGGATTATCAAAAAGATAAAATTATATTAGATGAAATAGAAAAATTAGAAAATTCAGAAGATATTGGAAGAATACTAATAAGACCTTCTGGAACAGAACCATTAGTTAGAGTTATGATAGAAGGCAAAGATGAAGATTATATTAAACAAAAAGCTACTGAACTTGCTAAACTAATAGAAGAAAGATTACAATAGCTTTTATAAAATATAATAAAATAAAAAGGAGGTAAGGAAACCATGATTTTTAATACTGCCGACCCAATAAATATAATATTAATCTTGGCTGCAACTTTACTTTTAGTATACCTAGGAAAAGAAATTAAAAAAAGCAAAATTCCACTAGCTGTGCTAATTGTACATTTATTTGTAATAATAATGCACGCAATACAGTTTGTAACATTATCTGGAACAGCAACACAAGAAGTTATACAAGTATTAACAAGCTCATTACTTGTTGACTTTGGCTTAGTAATGGTATCATTCTTAGCATATCTATGGGTAGATGATATCGAGTCAAAAGTTAAAAATACAAAAGTTGTAAGCAATAGCCTAGATTGGTTTTGGAAAAAAGTTTAAATAACTGAG
Organism: uncultured Clostridia bacterium; assembly: GCA_944389425.1. GTDB lineage: Bacteria > Bacillota > Clostridia > TANB77 > CAG-508 > UMGS1864. The sequence continues at coordinate 35,696 of CALXMH010000011.1, read as the reverse complement.
AAGGAGAATTATTTAAAATTCTCCTTTTGTATTATGTTAGGAGGAAATTTATGAATAAATACATGAAAATTGCAAAAGAAATGGCAGAAAAAGGACACAGACGGAGGAGAAGGGGGACCATTTGGAGCTGTTATTGTGGATAAAAATGGAGAAATAATTTCAAAAGCAAATAATAAAGTAATAATAAACAATGACCCAACAGCGCATGCAGAAGTAATGGCAATAAGGCAGGCTTGTGAAAAATTAAATACATATGATTTATCAAATTGCAAACTATATACATCATGCGAACCATGCCCAATGTGCTTATCTGCAATTATTTGGGCAAATATAAAAGAAGTGTATTATGCATGCACAAAAAAAGATGCAGCAAATATTGGATTTAGAGATGATGCTATATATGAATATTTAAAAGGAAATAATAAAGATTTAATAAAGTTAAATCCAATTGATAGAGAAGAATGCATTGAAGTTTTTGAGGAATATAATAGAGAAAATAAAACAATATATTAAAAATACAAAAAAGGCAGTATATACTGCCTTTTTTGATGCCATAAATTATGGCTTATGGAGCTACATTCTAAAAGTTGCAGCCGTGCCTTCTTTATAGAAGGTGCCAGAACGTAAAGCCAACTTTGATTTTGTAAACTCAGATGCTTTTTTTAAAGCAATGAGCCTACGCGCTTTGGTTTTTTCATTAGGATTTTTTTCAGCGGCTTCAATCTCGTTATCGAGAAGAACCAAAAAACGGTTAATTTTCTTTACAGCCAATGCCGAATTAATCCAAATGTAGATACTTCCAGTGCTCTGGTCACGAATTTTTAAATTCTTACCAGAGAACCGATTCCCAGAAACATAATCAAAACCTTGCGGAATATAAATTCCTTGTTGGATTCCATTTTGGTGGTTTAAAGCTGCCTTTGTCATAAAGCATTCACTCCTTTAAAAATAATTATAAGGTTAAACCTATATATTAATTATATAATATTTTTCCAATAAAATCAAGTATTCTTAATTGGGGACGTTTCCAATTGGAGTGATTTAAGAAAATTGTAGACAAATGTAATTATTTCTTATATAATGTTTATATTAAGGAAAAGGGGGAATGTTGTATGAGTAAGGGGTTAAAGATAGTATTAGGTATTGTAATTATTATAGTAGTAGCAATTTCAGCATACTTTATAACTTATGGGTTAACAACATACTTTTTAGATAAACAAAATGAAGATACATCAAACATACCAGAATATACAGTAGGAGACCAAAAGATACATACATTTATTTGTGAAGTTAATAATGATTTTGAACTAGAAATTCCAGATACTTTTACAAAAATGGATGAAGAAACATTAAAGGCAAAATATCCATTAGAAACTAGACCAGGTTTAGTTTACACAAATGATGAGGCAAATATAAATGTTGCTGTAAGTGTTACTGAAAATGAAATGACAGATGACCAAATTGAAGAATTTTTGGAAGTATATAGAGGATTATTTGGAGAAAGTGAGACTATAAATTTAATAAGATGCGAAGTTGCCGAGCAAAACGGAATGAAAACTGGAAGAGTTGAAATGATTACACCAGCAGTTGATACAAATATTTATAATAATATGTGCTTTTTCCAAATTGATAATAAACAAGTAATTGTTTCCTTTAATTGTAAAGAATCTCAAATGGACGATTGGAAAGACATGTCTAATGTGATTATAAACTCAATTAAATTAATGGAAAATTAATCAAAAAGCTTGCGTTTAGCAATTTTTTGGTGTATAATAATTATGCAAAGTATAAGAAACTAGAAGAGCAGGTACAAAACCTGCTCTTAAATAATGTATAGAGGAGGATATATTCTTGACAAAGTTAGAGGAAAATATACAAACTCTATTAAAACCAGAAATTGAAAGCCTAGGATATGAATTATATGATGTAATTTATGTTAAAGAGGCAAAGGACTATTACTTGAAGATATTTATAGACAAAGAAAGCGGTATAAGTATTGAAGATTGCGAAAAAGTAAGTAATGTAATTTCTGATATATTAGATAAGGAAGATCCTATAAAGGAACAATATTTTTTAGAAGTTTCTTCTGCTGGTTTAGAGAGAGTATTAAGAAGTGATAAACATTTAAAAGATAATATAGGAAAGGAAATTGAAATAAAATTATTTAAAAATTACGAGAATCAAAAAGTTTATGAAGGTATACTAAAAGATTTTGATAATGCTACAATAACAATTGATGTAGAGAATAATTTAATTAATTTAGATAGAAAAAATATAGCAATTATAAAAACTATTTATAGATGGTAAAAGGGAGGAATATTAAAAATGAAAACATCTGAATGCAAAGAATTGTTAGATGCAATTGAAGAAATAGAAAAGGAGAAAGGAATTTCTAAGGAGTACTTACTGGAATCACTTGAAGCATCGCTTGTTACTGCATATAAAAAGAACTATGATTCAGCAGATAATGTTAAAGTGAGTATAAATGATAAAACAGGTCAAATAAAAGTTTTTGCTGTAAAAACAGTTGTAGAAGCTGTTGTTGATAGTAAGTTAGAAATATCATTAGAAGAAGCAAGAAAAATAAGTAAAAAAGCAGAAGTTGGAGAAACTATTGATGTAGAGATAATTCCAAAGGACTTTGGTAGAATTGCTGCTCAAACAGGAAAACAAGTAATTATTCAAAAAATAAGAGAAGCAGAAAGAGAATTTGTATTTGCTGAGTTTAATAATAGAAAAGGAGAAATTCTAAGTGGTATAATACAAAAAGTTGATGATAATATTGTTGTAGTAGATTTAGGAAAATTAGAAGGAATAATGCCACTTAAAGAGCAAGTTCCAACAGAGCATTACAAAGTTAATGATAAAATAAAAGCATATGTGGTTGATGTAACAAGAGGAATAAAAGGAAATCCACAAGTAATAATATCTAGAAGTCATCCAGATTTTGTTAGAAAATTATTTGAATTTGAAATTCCTGAAATCTATGAGGGTGTAATAGAAATAAAAAGTGTATCTAGAGATGCCGGAAGTAGAAGTAAAGTTGCAGTATATTCACCAAATGAAAATATAGATCCAGTTGGTTCATGTGTAGGACAAAAAGGTCTTAGAATTCAAAATATAATAACAGAATTAAATGGAGAAAAAATAGATGTTATAGAATGGAACGAAGATCCAGCTATTTATATTTCAGCAGCATTACTTCCTGCAAAGGTTTTAGCCGTAGATATTAAAGAAGGAAAGACTGCACAGGTAATAGTTCCGGATGATCAATTATCATTAGCAATAGGAAAAGCTGGACAAAATGCAAGACTTGCAGCAAAGCTTACTGGTTGGGAAAAAATAGACATAAAGAGTGAATCACAATTTAGAAAAATATTAGAAGAAATGCAAGAAGAAGACTCAAAAAATGAAGAAACTGATGAAGTTGAAGAATAAATTAATTTTATTAAAAATATATTCTAAAAAGTAAGAGGGTGCAATTAATGAAAAAAATACCTCAAAGAACTTGCATGGGCTGCAATGAGAAAAAGGATAAAAAAGAATTAATTAGAATTGTTAAAAATAAAGAAAATGATATATCTATAGATTTAACAGGAAAACTAGAAGGCAGAGGAGCATATATTTGTAATAATGTAAAATGTTTAGATAAAGTAGTAAAATCCAAAAGACTCGAAAAAATGCTAGATAGTAAAATTAGTGAAGATGTATATAATAAATTAAGAGGTGTAATTATTGGTAAATCAGAATAAAATTTTAGGCTTAATTGGATTATCGGCAAAGGCTGGTAAGGTAGAATTTGGAACTGATGCAGTAGAAAATGCTATAAAAAAGAACAAAGTAAAACTTGTTATAGTTGCAACAGATGCAGCAGATAGAACCAAAGAAAATTTTGAATTTTTGTGCAAAAAATCAAGTGTTAATTTTATTGCTTTTGGTATGAAAGATGAATTAAGTAAGGCAATTGGGAAAAATAATAAAGCAGTAATAGGAATAAAAGATATAAATCTATCAAATGAGATATATAAAATAATTTGTGGGGGTGAAGCTATTGGGTAACATTAAAATACATGAAATAGCAAAAGAACTAGGAGTAAATAGTAAAGAAGTAGTAGAGAAGGCAAAAGAACTAGGATTAGAGGTTAAAAGTCATTTGAGTTCTGTTGATGAATTAAATGCAAATAAATTAAGAGAAAGCTTTAAAACAAAACAAGAAAAACCAGCACCAAAAGCTCAAAAGGAAACTAAAAAAGATAATAAAAACGATGGTCATGTTATTATAAGAAGAGAAGTTATTATAAGCGAAGATAATAAAAAAACAGAACCTGAAAAGAAAAATACAAATAAAAATGTTGGTTTTATAGAGCGCAATAGAAATAAAGATTATAACATTGTATATAGAAATAAACAAACAAGACCTATGACAGTGGATGAATTATTTGGAATTAAGAAAAAGGAAGTAAAGAAAGAGCCAGAAAAAATGACAGAAACAGTAGTAAAAGAAACAGTTATAAAAGAAAAAGAAGTAAAAGAAGAAAAAGTAGAAAAAAATAATGAGCAAAATCAAAAAAATAATGTAAATCATCAAAATATAAATAGAAATAATAAAAATTTTGAAGATAAGCATAATAAAAATATAAAACCAAATAATAAATTCCAAAATAATAAAAATCAAGGAAGACCTAATAATAACTTTAATAAAGACCATAAAAATAATTATAATAATCAAAGAAGACCACTAGATGAAAAAGGAATAGAAAAGAACATAAAAAATATAATGAGCATGGAAATTCCTGAAAAAGAAAATGTAAGAGAATACAGTAATAAAGCAATAGACAAACAAAAAATAAACAGAGCAGAAGACAGAACCAAAAGACCTCAAAAAAATAAGAAGAATAACCATTCAGAAATAAATAAAGATAAATTAAAAAACCTAACAAAAGAAAGTAAATTATCTCATATGTTTAATGAAGGTAGCATGTATGATTACTATGATTTAAGCACAAACAGAGGAAGAAAAAATAAGAAGAAAAATCAAAAAAATAATGCATCTGATGAAGAAAGAAATAAACAAAAAATATTTAAGCTTACTGAAATAACTATTCCAGAAACAATTTCTGTAAAAGATTTAGCAATGGAGTTAAAAAAGACAAGTTCAGAAGTTATAAAAAAACTACTAGGTTATGGAATAATGGCAACAATAAATAATGAACTAGACTTTGATACTGCATTTTTAGTTGCAGGAGAATTTGGAGTTACTGCTATTAAAAAAGAAGAAGTGAAAGAAGAAGATATATTATTTGACGATAGTGAAGATAAAGAAGAAGATTTAGTTTCAAGACCACCAGTAATTGTTGTTATGGGACACGTTGACCATGGTAAAACATCACTTCTAGATGCTATTAGATCAACAAATGTAATAGAAGGAGAAGCTCGGTGGAATTACACAACATATAGGTGCATATAAAGTTGAAGTAAATGGAAGAGAAATAACATTTTTAGATACTCCTGGGCATGAGGCATTTACAAGTATGCGTGCAAGAGGAGCTCAAATAACAGATATTGCAATATTAGTAGTTGCAGCAAATGATGGTGTTATGCCACAAACAGTTGAGGCTATAAATCATGCAAAAGCCGCTGGAATTCCAATTGTTGTAGCTGTAAACAAAATAGACTTAGAAGGAGCAAATGTAGAAAAAATAAAACAAGAACTAACAGAATATGGTCTAGTTCCAGAAGAATGGGGAGGAGACACAATATTTGTTCCAATATCTGCTAAAAAACATCAAAATATAGATACCTTACTTGAAATGGTATTACTTGTTGCCGATATGCAAGATTTAAAAGTAAATATAAATAAACAAGCAAAAGGAACTATAATAGAAGCAAAACTAGATAAATCAAAAGGTGTTATGGCAACAATGCTTGTACAAAGAGGTAAATTAGATGTTGGAGATACAATTGTTGTAGGTACAGTTATGGGAAGAATAAGAGCCATGACAAATGACAAAGGACAAAAAGTAAAAACCGCAGGACCATCTACACCAGTAGAAATAACAGGATTATCAGAAGTGCCATCAGTTGGAGAGACTTTCTATGAAGTTAAAGATGAAAAAATGGCAAAACATTTAATAGAAAGAAGAAAACGCCAACAAAGAGAAAAAACACTAAATACAGCACCAAAAGTTACATTAGATGATTTAATGAATCAAATAGAAAAAGGAAACTTAAAACAATTAAATTTAATTGTAAAAGCAGACGTACAAGGTTCAGTAGAAGCAGTTAAACAATCATTAGAAAAATTATCTAATAATGAAGTTGAAGTAAAAGTAATACATTCAAATGTAGGTGCAGTAACAGAATCTGATGTAACTCTTGCTAAAGTTTCAAATGCAATTATTATAGCATTTAATGTAAGACCAGATTCAACAGCAAGAGAAACAGCAGAAAAAGAAGGAGTAGAAATTAAAACATATTCTGTAATATATAGTGCAATAGAAGATGTAGAACTTGCAATGAAAGGAATGCTAGACCCAGTGTACAAAGAGGTAATTACAGGAAATGCAGAAGTAAGACAAACATTTAAAGTATCTAATGTTGGAACAATTGCGGGATGCTATGTAACAAATGGTAAAATTTCAAGAAATGGTGTTGCAAGAGTAATAAGAGACAATATAGTTATATATGAAGGCAAAATAGCATCACTAAAAAGATTTAAAGACGATGCAAAAGAAGTTGCATCAGGCTACGAATGTGGTTTACAAATAGAAGGATTTAATGACTTAAAAGAAGGAGACATAATAGAAGCTCACATAATGGAACAAGTAAAATAGACAAAAGGAGATTTCTATGGAAAAAAAAAGTAATAGATTATCAAGAGTAGAAGAGGAATTAAAAAGAAATATTAGTAATATAATTAATTATGAACTAAATAATTCAAATATAACAGGAATGGTTAGTGTTACAAAAGTAAAGGTATCACCAGATTTAAGTAGGGCAAGAGTTTTTGTTACAATGATAAATTCAAACAAAAAAAATACTCTTGCAGCACTTAAAAAATCATCAGGTTATATAAGAACAGAAATTGCTCATAGAGTAAATTTAAGAACTACACCTGAACTTATATTTGAGTTTGATGAATCAATAGAATATGGAGCAAAAATAGATAATATATTAAAAGATATAATAAAAGATGTAAATCCAAAAAAAGGAGAAGAATAATTATGACATTAGATGATATAAAAAATCAAATAGATGAGGCAAAAACAGTAGTAGTGTTAACTCATGAAAACCCAGACGGAGATGCTATGGGCTGTGCACTTGCTATGTATAATGCTTTAAAACAATTAAACAAAGAAGTAGATGTTATAATACCAGAGTTTTCAAGATGCTTTAATTTTCTACCAGGTGTACCTGAAATAAAAAAAGAAGGAAAAAATGAATACGACTTAGCAATTGCAGTAGATTGCTCAGATACAAAAAGATTAAATGGTTTTGTAGATTATTTTGAAAATGCAAAGGTAAAAGTAGAAATTGACCATCATGGTGTAAATACTATGTTTGCAGATTACAATTATGTAGATCCAGTATCTCCTGCATGTGCTCAGATTTTAGTTAAAGTATTACCATACTGGGATATAGAAATAACAAAAGAAATAGGTACATGCTTGTTAACTGGTATAATAACAGATACAGGAGGATTTAAATATTCAGGAGTAACTTCTGAAACATTTGAATTTGCAGCATGGTTATTACAAAAAGGTGTTAATGTATCTAATGTTTACAGAAATGTATTGCAAACAGTTACAAGATCAAGCTTTGAACTTAACAGAATAGCAATGAATAGACTACAATTCTATGAAAATGGAAAAATAGCGTTTACATACATAACAAAAGAAGATGAACAAAGTGTTAAAGCAGAAACAGGAGATTATGAAGGAATAGTAGATGTAGGAAGAGACGTAGAAGGAGTAGAAGTTTCTATATTTTTAAGAGAATTAGAAAATGGTGGTTACAAGGTATCACTACGTTCTAACGATTATGTTAATGTATCAGACATATGTTTAATGTTTGGTGGTGGCGGACATATTAAAGCCGCAGGATGTACAATTTCAAATGGTACATTAGAAAATGTAAGAGATAAATTAATTGCACAAACAAAAATGTATTTAAAATAGGAGTAAAAAATGGATGGAATAATTGTTGTAAATAAACCATCTGGATGTACTTCTCATGATATTGTGAGCAAAATTAGGAAGAGTTTAAAATTAAAAAAAGTAGGTCATACAGGAACCTTAGATCCATTGGCAACAGGAGTGTTGCCAATTTTGCTAGGCAATGCAACTAAACTTTCTAAATATCTAATAAATCACGATAAGGAGTATGTTGCCACAATAAAATTGGGAGTAAAAACAGACACAGGGGATATAGAAGGATCTATAATAGATGAGCAAAAAGTGCCATTATTTACAGAAGAACAGATAATAGAAGCATTAAATAGTTTTGTAGGAAAACAAAAACAAATGCCTCCAATGTATTCTGCAATAAAGGTTAATGGAAAAAAGCTTTATGAATATGCAAGAAATGGAGAAAAAATAGAAGTAGCAACACGCGATATTGAAATTTATAATATTTCTTTTTTGCAATATATAGATAACAAAATAAAATTTAAAGTTTCATGCTCAAAGGGGACATATATTAGAAGCTTATGTGAAGATATAGCACAAAAATTAAATACAGTAGGTACTATGGAAAATTTAGAAAGAACACAGGTGCGGAATATTTAAAATAGGAGAAGCGGTAGAATTAGAAGATATTCTAGAAAATGGAATAAGTGAAGTAAATTTAATTACAGCAGAAAAACTTTTTAAAAATAGTGAAAAAATAATATTAAATTCTAAACAATTAGAATTATTTTTAAATGGTGTAAAACTAAAAAAAGATATTTTAAATGGAATATATAGAATATATGCAGAGTCAAATGAATTTATAGGACTTGGAGAGGTAAAGGAAAAATTGTTAAAACGTGATTTTGTAGAAAATAAGGATGTATAATTTTACTATACATCCTTATTTATATAACAAAGTTATTTTTCTGCCGCTTATATCAATAAATCTATCTTCTTTTAAATGTTTTAATTCTCTAAACATAGAAGATCTGTCAATAGCCAGATAATCTGCTAAATCTTTGAAACTAAATTTTAAATAAATATTTTTTAAACGAGTTTTTTTATGTTCTATTTCAAAATATGCTAAAAGTTTTTCACGTATTTGTTTTTTTTCTAGAATTTTTACTCGTTCATTTATTTCTTTTAATTTTACATTAAAAATATCAAATAAATTACTTAGAAATATATTAAAATAATTATGATTTGTATTTATTGGACTTATGAGCTTATTGTAATCTATAACCAACACACGAGTATCTTCTTTTGCAATTATTTCGCAATATTCGCTATTAGTAGCTGAAATATTATTACCAAAAACACTATCTTTAATTAGGGTTTCCTTTATCATTTCGTTTCCATTGTATTCTATATTAACAATTTGAGCAGAACCTTCTAGAATTATTCCTATTATATTATCATTTTTTATTGTAGGCAAAATTTCTTGATGCTTACTATATGAATAAATGTGAACACCCAATAAATCAAACAATTTATTTATTTGAGCTTTACTCAAACCTTCAAAAGGACTTTTCATAATTATCACCTACAAGAATTTTAACAAAAAAACAAAAAAGGTGCAAGTGCAACTTTTTACTTTGCGTTTATAAATATTTTATTATATAATTACGAAAAATGTCGAAACTTGCGATGAAAATTGGGGTTAAAAGTATTTACTTTTGAAAAATTGTATAGTAAAATAATTGTAAATTAATTCTTTGACTGCTTTAATGGGAAGACATAATATTTAGGCAATTCTGCCAGAAAAAATCCAATTAAACAAATTAAATAGTGACAAAGGTGGTGATAATTTATACTCTAGGACGAGTATTGTTAAAAATATTGAATTTAAATATATGGGGGTGATATAATTTAAGAAAGGAGCAATTTAATTTGGCAAAACAAGAAAATTTAAAACCCAAGAATGATGTAATATTTAAGAATTTATTTTCTAAAAATGGAAATGAGGAAATGCTAGCAGAAATAATAGAGGAAGAGCTAAAAATAAAAGTAGAGGAAATAGAGGTAGAAAAAGAAGTAGAACTAAGTAAGATGCACATTAATGAAAAATATGGAAAATTAGACTTAAAGGTAATAGTGAACAAAAACATAATGGTAATAATAGAAATGCAAAGGACAGATAATTGTAATATGTCTAAAAGAGCATTATTTTATGCAGGAAAGATATTAGCAAGTAGTTTAAAGGTTAAAGAAACATATAATAACATAAAAGATATATATTTTATAAGTATATTAAATTACAATATGTTAGATACAAAAGAATACAGTACAGATACAGTAATAGTAGATAGTAAATATAGAAAATACATAATAATAGAAGGAATAAAATTTTATTTTATAGAGCTACCAAAGTTTAGAGAGCAAGTAAAAGACCCAAAAACGAAATTAGAACAATGGTTAGCATTTATAGATTATGAGGATAAGGAGATGGTGAACATGGCAATAGCAAGAAACAAATTTGTGGCAAAAGCGCAAAAAGATTATGAATACCTAACAGGAGATGCAGCAACAAGGAGATTAGAAGAATTAAGAGAGAAAGCAATATATGATGAATATTTTGCATATGAACGAGGAGAAGAAGTTGGAATGGAAAAAGGAGAAGTTCGTGGAAGAATAAAAACAGCAATAGAGATGATAAAAGATAATGTCAAGCTGGAAACCATAGAAAAATACACTGGACTAGGTAAAAAAGAGTTAGAAGAATTGCTTTTGGAAAAAGTGTAGACAAATTTGATTCTTTTGTATATAATGTTTACATTAGATATAACAAAAGAAAGAGGTAGTAGGATATGTGCAAAATAGCTGAAAGTGGCTTAGGAGTACACACACACACACACAGGTAATTTGTTAGAAAAAATAAATAGAAGAAATATATAGAATATTAAGGCATATGGACTTAGCTAGGTGGCTAGGTTTATGTGTCTTTTTGCTTTGCTTGTGAGTAGGTGTGGTGGTTTTGAAGGTAGCCGCCCGAGAAGTTAATATATATTATTTCTTGCCTCACATGGCTTCGCGGGTAAAAGCGTACGACGTACAACTTCCTCGGACTTCAAAATAATATATATTAACTTCTCGGGCTACTCTACTACTTAAAATTATTCATTATTAATTATTCACTATTCATTATTCATTAATTTGATGAAGTATCCGTATAGGGTTAGTAGTTTTGGAAGATAATATGATAAGATAGATAATGTAAAGGTATAACAAAAGAAAGAGGTATGAAGATAATGAAAGAAAAGAAATTAAAACCAAAAGTATTAGTACGAAGACAAAGGCGGAATAACATTAATAGCATTAGTAATAACAATAATAGTGCTATTAATATTAGCAGGAGTAGCATTAGCTACTTTAACAGGGCAAGGTAATATAATAGAAAATGCGGAAAATGCAGTAGGTCACTATAACAATAGAGTAGCTACGGAACAGCAATTATTAAATGAGATAGAAAAATATTTTCAAAATTATTTAGATAGAGGAAATAATCATCTACCAATACCAGAAGTAGATGAAAATGGATTAGCTACTGAAAATACAACAATAACAACAGATGAAGAAAATGTACAAATAGTAATACCAAAAGGATTTGCACCAGTAATATTAAATGGAAGTAATTCAACATATAGCTTACCAGGACAAGATGGAAGTGTAAAAGAAATAATGCCAGCGAACCAGTGGCATAACATAACCGCAGAACAAATAAATCAAGGAATAGTAATAGTAGATCATGCAATAACATACGATAATGGACAGGATACTGGAGAAATACCAGATTTTAATGAATATGTATGGGTTCCTATACCAAATTTTCAAATGGATTTTAAACAGATAGCATGGGAAGGTCCTTATAGTATAGATGGTTGGACAACAGGAAAGCATCCTGTTGCAATAGAGCCAATAACAGATGAAGAAAAAGTAAATAAATTTTGGGATGATAATACAACACAAGAATATAAAGACATGAATATAAGTGTAAATTACTATAAAGGCTTTTATATTGGGAGATATGAGGCAAGTAAAGGAATGGACAATATTGCTCAAAGTAAACGTAATGTGAAGCCATGGGGAAATGTAACACAAAAAGTTGCAAAAAATTCATGTACAGATAATATGATTGAAAATATGCATTTAATATATGGAATAGAATGGGATAGCACATTAAACTGGCTAATAGGTAAAGCTAAAATATCAGATTCAGAATATATAATTAATTTAGATGATATACAAACAAGTAGTAATAAATGGGGTAATTATGACAATTCAATAGGAAATGCAGAAATTGATAGTAATGGATTACAAAATACAGGGAAAAGTGAATATTGGAAAGCAAATAACATATATGATTTAGCAGGTAACTTATGGGAATGGACACAAGAGAGATGTTCAACAGGTACTATGATAAGTGGAAGAGGAGGAGAAAATTATCCTAACTCAAATAATCGGTGATCCTGTTGCTAGTCGTAATACTAGGGAAGATGAAAACCCACGAAATGATTTACGGGTTTCGTAACAGTTTTTTTGTCTCATTAGATGATGTAAACAATGAATAAAACTCAAGCATAAATTTATGAATCATAAAAAATATATTTAAAAATAATGCTAAAAATTCATTATCTGTTTTTATTACACATAACTATAATTCCAAGACTTTATACAAATATTTCGAATTGTTAGAAACACTCAAAAAATGTCCAAATAAAGCATTATATAGCCATTTTTTAGAAATGAATAAAAGAAAAAATAAAGTTGCATTTGCAACTTTATTTTTTTCTATTTTATTGATATAAAATAGAAAAAATAAAAAGGAGGAACAAAAGAAATGAAAATCGTAAAAAGAGATGGACATATTGTGGATTACGATCCAGAAAAGATTAGAGTGGCAATAGGAAAGGCAAATAACGAGGTAAAGGGAAATAAAAAAGTTTCAAAAGAAGAAATTAAGGAAATTATTAAATATATAGAGGAATTAAATAAAAAAAGAATTTTAGTTGAGGATATTCAAGACATTATTGAAGAAAAGCTAATGGAATTTGGTAAGTATGAGCTTGCTAAAAAGTATATTACATATAGATATACAAGAGAATTAGTTAGAAAAGCTAATACAACAGATAAATCAATTAAGGAATTAATTGATGGAGAAAATGAATATTGGAACAGTGAGAATTCTAATAAAAATGCAGAGGTTGTAACTACACAAAGAGATTATTTAGCAGGTATTACTAGCACAGATATTACAAGAAGATTTTTACTTCCAGAAGATATTGTAAAAGCACATGATGAAGGAATTATACATTTCCACGATGCAGATTATTTTGCACAAAATGCACTTCATAATTGTGAATTAATTAATTTAGATGATATGCTTCAAAATGGAACCGTTATAAATGGTGTTATGATAGAAAAACCACATAGATTTATAACAGCAGCAACAATTGCAACACAAATTATTTTGGCAGTTACTTCATCTAGCTATGGTGGAGCAACAGTATCACTTACACATTTAGCACCTTTTGTTAAATTAAGCTATGATAAATATTATAAAAGATATCAAGACAGAAATTTTAGTAAAGCTGATTGTGAAAAATATGCTTTGCAGGATACTAAAAAGGAAATAGAAGATGGAGTTCAAACTTTTAACTATCAAGTAAATTCTATGACAAATACAAATGGACAAGCACCATTTTTATCTGTTAACATGTATTTAGGAGAAACAGAAGAATACAAAGATGAACTTGCAATGATTATTGAAGAGTTTTTAAAACAAAGAATATTAGGATTTAAAAACGAAAAAGGTGTATACATAACACCAGCATTTCCAAAACTTTTATATGTATTAGAAGAAGATAATATCCATGAAGATAGCAAATACTGGTATTTAACAAAACTTGCAGCAGAGTGTACAGCAAAGAGAATGGTTCCAGATTATATTTCAGAAAAGGTAATGAAAGAATTAAAGAAAAATGAATTAGGAGAAGGAGATTGCTATCCATGTATGGGATGCAGATCTTTCTTAACACCAGATAGATCAATTAGCCTTGGTAATATTGCAAAAGCTAAAAATTATGTAGAAGGCAAAGGAAAATATTATGGTAGATTTAATCAAGGTGTTGTTACAATAAATTTGCCAGATGTTGCACTTTCAGCAGATGGAGATATGGACAAGTTCTGGGAGATATTTGATGAAAGACTAGAACTATGCCATAAAGCATTACAAATAAGACATAAGAGATTAAGTAATGCAACAAGTGATGTTGCACCAATTCTATGGCAACATGGAGCTCTTGCAAGATTAGAAAAAGGAGAGTCTATTCACGAATTATTACACCACGGATATTCTACAATTTCTCTTGGATATGCTGGACTATATGAATGTGTTAAAGTAATGACAGGACATTCACATACAGATAATGGAGAAGGTAAAGAATTTGGACTTAAAGTAATGCAACATTTAAATGATGCAACAGCTAAATGGAAAAAGGAAGAAGATATAGATTATTCTGTATATGGTACACCAATAGAATCTACAACATATAAATTTGCAAGATGTTTAAAAGAAAGATTTGGAACAGTAAAAGGAATTACAGATAGAGGATATATTACAAATTCATATCATGTTCCTGTATTTGAGGAAATAGATGCATTTTCTAAATTAAAATTAGAAAGTGAATTCCAAAGATTAAGCCCAGGTGGAGCTATATCATATATAGAAACACCAAATTTACAAAACAACTTAGATGCAGTTATAGAAGTAATACAATTTATTTATGATAATATTATGTATGCAGAATTAAATACAAAATCAGATTATTGCCAAAAATGTGGATATACAGGTGAAATATTAATAGATGATGATTTAGAATGGTTCTGCCCAAATTGTGGAAATAGAGACCACAATACATTAAATGTAGCAAGACGTACTTGTGGCTATATCGGAACAAATTTCTGGAATAAAGGAAGAACACAAGAAATAAAAGAAAGAGTATTACATATTGATAACAAGGTGGCTGAATAATTATGAGATATAATTTAATTAGAAAAATGGATATATCAAATGGACCAGGAGTAAGAGTATCTATATTTATGCAAGGCTGTCATTTTCATTGTAAAAATTGCTTTAATCCAGAGACATGGGATTTTGAAGGAGGAAAAGAGTTTACAGATAAGACAGTAGAAAAGGTATTAGATTTATGCAATAATGATACAGTAAAGGGACTATCTATATTAGGAGGAGAGCCAATGCATCCTAATAATATAGAAGGAACAACAAAACTTGCAAAGGCTTTTAAAGATAAATACCCAGAAAAAAATCTTTGGGTATGGTCTGGTTTTAAATTTGAAGACTTAAAAGATAAAGAACCACTTAAATATATAGATGTTTTAGTTGACGGAAATTATAAAGACGAATTGCATGACCCAACATTAAAATGGAGAGGCTCTTCAAATCAAAGAGTTATTGATGTGAAGGAAACATTAAAGAGTGGGGAAATCGTAAGTTTTATTTAATTAATAATGAATAATGAATAATTTTTTAAGAGTTGGTCTATGTGGGCTGACTCTTAATGTTTTTTGTGATATAATGGGAAAACAGGAGAGATGTTTTATGGATAATAAGGTTAGATGTAAGTGGTGTAATTTGAAAAACGAGTTGTATGTAAGATATCATGATGAAGAGTGGTGCAGGCCAAATTTTGATGATAAGTATCTGTTTGAAATGCTAATTTTAGAGTCTTTTCAAGCAGGGCTTTCTTGGGAGTGCATTTTAAATAAAAGGGAAGAGTTTAGAAAGGCCTTTGATGGTTTTGATATAGATAAAATATGTAATTATGATGATAAGAAAATTGAAGAATTGCTAGCAAACGAAAAGATAGTAAGAAATAAGCTTAAAATAAAAGCTAGCATAAATAATAGCAAAATATTTAAACAAATACAAAAAGAATATGGCTCATTTTATAATTATTTAAAAACATTTACAAATAGAAAAACAATATATGAAATAAATAAAACAACATCTAATCTATCAGATAATATATCAAAAGACTTGCAAAAAAGAGGAATGAAATTTGTAGGATCAACAATAATTTACTCATACTTGCAAGCAATAGGGGTTATTTATTCACATGATGAAGAATGTTTTTTATATAAGGAGAAATAGAAAATGTGTTATTGGGGACGTTTCCCAATGGGGTAAAATACCCCACTGGGGACAGATCTATTATCCCAATTTTATATTTGACAAATTTAAAAATTGGGTATAAAATACATATGTTAAAAACATAAATGGTATATAAATGTAAAGCCAACACAAATTAAAAGGTGTTGTCTTTTTATGCTTTAAAAGTTTAAGAAGGAGGAAGAAATGGAGAAGGAGAATATTTTAGGAACTGAGAAAATTGGTAAGTTGATACGTAAGTTTTCTGTTCCATGTATTATTTCATTAGTTGTAAATTCATTATACAATATAGTTGACCAAATTTTTATTGGCTGGGGAGTTGGTTACCTAGGAAATGGTGCTACAAATGTTGTGTTCCCAATTACTGTTTTGTGTTTGGCATTTGCTTTAATGTTTGGGGATGGAAGCTCAGCTTTTTTGAGTTTGAAATTAGGTGAGAAGAAGAAGGAAGAGGCTAAAAGAGGAGTTGCAAATGGAATTATAATAGCTGTAATAGCTGCTATTTTATTTGGAGTTGTTATTTTTGCTTTATTACCACAACTATTAAATCTATTTGGTTGTACAGATGCTTTAAGAGATTATGCAATAGGCTATGGTAGTATTATTGTAATAGGTTTACCATTTATGATGATTGGAACAACTTTAAATTCTATTATAAGAGCAGATGGAAGCCCTAAATATGCTATGATTTCAATGCTTACTGGTGCAATTTTAAATGTAATATTAGACCCAATTTTTATTTTTACATTTGGAATGGGTGTTGAAGGTGCTGCAATAGCAACTATAATAAGCCAATTTGTTACTTTTATAATGAATGTTTTATATTTAAGAAAGTTTAAAAGTGTACAAATTAAGAAAGAGGACTTTAAACTTGAATTATCACTAGCTGGTAAAATATGCATGCTAGGAATAAGTAGTTTTATTACTCAAATTGCAATTGTTGTAGTTATGGCATTTGAAAATAATTTACTTGGAAAATACGGAGCACAATCAGAGTATGGTGCAGAAATTCCTATTACTGTAATTGGAATTGTAA
This sequence comes from uncultured Clostridia bacterium, assembly GCA_944389425.1. Lineage (GTDB taxonomy): Bacteria > Bacillota > Clostridia > TANB77 > CAG-508 > UMGS1864. The sequence continues at coordinate 18,304 of CALXMH010000011.1, read as the reverse complement.
TGAAGATTAGCCAAATATTAAATAGTATTATAGTAGGTATCGCAGTTGGAGCACAACCTATTATTGGATATAACTATGGTGCTGGCAAATACGATAGAGTAAAGAAAGCATTAAAGATAGTGCTAGGAATAAGTGTAATTATAAGTACAATTGCATTTATATTATTCCAAACTATACCAGATAAATTAATTTCAATATTTGGTAGTGGTGATGAATTATACATGGAATTTGCTTGTTTAGCATTTAGAATTTACTTAATGTTATGTATAAGTATTGGTATACAAATTCCAGCAGGTATATTCTTTCAATCAATTGGTAAAGGTATTAAAAGTGCATTTATTTCTTTATCAAGACAAATATTGTTCTTAATACCATCAATGTTTATATTAGCAGAATTATATGGAATACATGGATTCCTTTATGCAGGACCTGTTGCAGATGGTTTAGCATTTGTTATTGCAACAATATTACTTTTAACAGAACTAAGAAATTTAAAGAAAACAAATGTTATAAGTCAAACTTTAAGCGACAATACTGCTACGGATAATAAATTAAATAAACAAATAGTTATAACTCTATCAAGAGAATATGGTTCTGGTGGTAGATATGTAGCTAAATTAGTTGCGGAGAAACTAGGAATTAAGTTATACGATAAAGATTTTGTTATTAAAGTAGCGGAAGAAACAGGATTATCAGAGGAATATATTGAACAAAATGAACAAAAAAGAACAAAACTTGCACCATTAAATAGTGGATATTATTCAGAGTTTAACAATTCAGATGAATTATTTGCAAAAGAATCTGAGTTGATTAAAGAGATTGCAGATAAAGAGTCATGCATAATAATAGGAAGATGTGCAGATAGCATATTAGGAGATAGAGACAATGTAGTTAAAGTATTTATTTATAGTACAATTGAAAATAAAATAAAAAGAGCAACTACATATTATGGATTAGACAAAGAAAAGGCAGAAAAAGAAATTGTAAGAATTGAAAAACAAAGAGGAAATCACTACAAATATTATACAGGCAAAGAATGGAAAGACTTTAAAAATTACGACATATGCATAAACAGTGATGCACTAGGTGTAGAAAAAACAGCAGATATGATATGCGAAATTGTAAGAAAAAAAGAAGCAAGTTTAGTGTAACTAAAAATAAACGGCATAAAAAACTTCCTTTACAATGCGGTTATATTATTATATAATTACATTGTAAAGGAGTTTTTGCTTTAGCAAAATAAAAGATATGGAGGGATAATTATGAATAAAAAAACGAAAATTATGGTAGCAGTAATAGCAATAGTAATATTAATTGCTGTTTTAGTGTTAATATGGCAACTACGTGAAGAAAAAAATAGTAAAGAACTTGAAAATGATAATATGAGTGCAACTTTACAAGCAGTAGTAGTAAAAGTAAATGAAAATAGTTTACTTGCTATGGATATAGGAGAAACACCTTCATTATATAGCATAGGATTAAGTAATTTTAAAGATGTTGATTTTGAAAAAGATCAAGAGATTTTAATTTATTTTGATGGAATGGTAATGGACTCTTATCCAGCACAACTTGGTAATATTGGAAAAATTGAAATAATAAAAGAAAAAAGTGATATTACAATACCAGATGATATACTAAGATATTGTTATAATTCAAAAGATAATGTAACTATTACAATATCTGAGCTAACAAATAGTGGAATAACTTTAAATATAAAAGATACAAATGAATTACCATATAATTATGCACATAGTTATATAATTAATAAAAAAGTTAAAAATGAAGCCTATACTGGTATAGGAGAGCAAATGGGAGAAAACACAAGTAACTCTACTGCCGGCTACACTCGGAACTGGAACAGAATATATATGGAAAGAAGTAGAAAAAATTTCAAATATTACTAGTGAAAGTACAGAAGAAACTTCGATATATAACTTGCCAGCAGCAAATGATAATGAACAATATTTTATAGATGGAAGAAAATTCAATTGGACAAAATTATATGGAACATTAGGTGAGCGGAGAATATGAATTTATATTATCTGATGATGATTCGATTACTATAAGAGTAAAATTTACAATAAGTGCAGATGGAAAATTAGTGTATGATGAACCTGAATTTTAATACAGTTTTATGTTTTTATGATTTATATAAGAAAAGTTGGGAGGTGTAAAAATGTATAAAACAGTTGTTATAGAATATTCACCAAAAGCAGATGATATGGCACAAAAAGTAGAAGAAAAAGCAAATGAAATGTTACAAGATGGTTATGAGTTAATTACTATGTCAATTACAGGTACAGCAAAAGCGATTTTAGTATTTAAAAAATAAGGAGTTTTTTATTTGTAGGAGCAAGGAACATAAAGATGAATACATATTATAATAGCATGAATAAAGAAATAAAAGAATATTTTGAAATTTTAGAACCTAATTTTCCAGAATGGTTAAATGAGTATATAGAAACAAAAGAATTATTATCACAACAATATATTAGTGTTACTTGCGGTACTATATATTCAGATTTATTTGAAAGCAATTTTTTCTTTTCCAGTTTAGACCATTCTATTGCAGTTGCTCTAATTGTTTGGCATTTTACGCATGATAAAAAACAAACTTTATCTGGTTTATTTCATGATATAGCTACGCCAGTATTTAAACATTGCATAGATTTCCTAAATGGAGATTATATGAAACAAGAGTCAACAGAAAATTTAACGACAGACATAATTAAAAATTCAAAAGAAATAATGGAATCATTAAAAAGAGATAAAATTGATATTGCCGAAGTAGATAATTACCATTTATACCCAATAGCGGACAATGATACTCCAAAATTATCTGCTGACAGATTAGAGTATTCTCTTTCTAATGCTTTATTTACTTATAAAATGCTAAATCTTGAAACTATTAAAGACATATATAATGATATAGAAATTCAAAAAAATGAAGAAGATGAATTAGAGCTAGGTTTTAAAACTAAGAAAATAGCAAGAGATTTTGTTAGAATTACAAGTAAGTTATCTATTATATATCGTGAAGATAGAACAAGATACTCTATGCAATTTTTAGCAGATATTTTAAAAAGACTAAGCAATGAAAACAAAATTTCCCAAAAAGATTTATATACTTTAAAAGAAAGTGAAGTAATTAACATTATAGAAAATTCTGATTATAGTAAATTATTTAATATTTGGAAAAATGCTAAAAAAGTAAAAATATCAAAAGAAGAACCAAAAAATGTCTACTATGTACATCATGGAGTAAAAGTTAGATACATAGACCCATTATTTAAAGGAAAAAGAATGTCCAAATGCTGTAAAATTGCAAATAAATTAATAGAAAAGAATCTGAATTATGATATGAATAATTATGTGTATTTAGATTTAAATTTTGATTAATATATAATGGAGAGATAATTATAGACTCATCAGAAATGATGGAAACTTTTATTATAAAAAACAACTTACGAACTTTTTTCAGTCCGTAAGTTGCTTTTTAATTGGAGCGGGTAGAGGGAATCGAACCCTCGCTATCAGGTCGGAAGCATGACATTCTACCACTAAATTATACCCGCATTTATTTTATTATAATGGATATTTGTTAAAAAATCAATTAATTATTATTAAAATTTTAAATTAAAATTGCAAATGAATTTAAAATACAGTATAATGATTACAATCTTATATAGAGAAAGGGGATAAAATATGATTGTAATAAATAATGTTAACAAATCATATGTAAAAGGCAAAAAAACTATTGATACATTAAATTTAGAAATAAAAAATGGTGAAATTTTTGGTTTTTTGGGACCAAATGGAGCAGGGAAAACTACCACTATTAAAATGATGACAGGTATTCTAAATGCCGATGACGGAGAAATTTTAATAGATGGGAAAAACATTAAAACAGAACCAATACAGGCAAAAAAACAATTTGGGTATGTTCCAGATAGCCCAGATATGTTTTTAAAACTAAAAGGCATAGAATTTTTAAATTTTATAGCAGACATTTATGAAATTCCAGAAGAAGAGAGAAAAGAAAAAATAGAATATTTAACGAAAGAGTTTGAAATATATGATAACTTAGATGAAACAATGCAAAGTTATTCTCATGGTATGAGACAAAAAATTTTAGTTGTAAGTGTTTTAATGCATAACCCTAAAAATTGGATTTTAGATGAACCAATGACAGGACTAGATCCAAAAGCATCTTTTAAACTTAAAGAATTAATGAGAAAACATGCAAATGAAGGAAATAGTGTGTTCTTTTCTACACATATATTAGAGGTTGCAGAAAAAATATGTGATAGAGTTGGTATAATAAATAAAGGAAAACTTATTTTTGTTGGAACTGTAAAAGAGTTAAGAGATAAATTTGCAGAAGATGGTTCACTAGAACAATTATTCTTAGAGATAACAGAAAATGAATAAAATATTAAAATTAACAAAAGTTTTCCTTAAAACATCTTTTTCAAGATATCAAGAAACCTCTAAAAAACAAACCCTATCTGGTAAAATATTAAAGATAGTTGGAATAATTATTTTATGTATATATTTAATGGCTATATTTGGATTTATAAGCTTTGGAATGATAGATGCACTAAATCAAGTAGGACAACCAGCATTATTTTTAGGACTAGCACTTTTAAGTGTGGCTATTTTGCTAATAATACAAACACTTATTACATCTATAAATTTATTCTATTTTGCAAAAGATATAGAATATATATTGCCATTTCCGCTAAAACCATATGAAATAGTTATTGCAAAATTTAATACTTTAATTATTACAGAATATGTAACAGTATTTATATTCATGTTAGCACCATTTGTTATATACGGAGTATTAACAGGTGCAACTATTCTCTATTACTTATATGCATTACTTGTGTTACTTATATTTCCAATATTACCAGCAATAATTGCTTGCATAATAGTAATGATTGCAATGTGCTTTTCTAGACTTACAAAAAACAAAGATAAATTTCAAGTTATTGCAACAATTATATTAATACTTGCGGTAATATTTATGCAAATGAATCTAACAGGACAAAATGAAACAACTAATGAACAAATGATTCAAATGATAACACAAGTAAATGGATTAGTAGAGCAAATAGACGATTATTTTATTACATTAGGAGACAGTATAAATGCAATAACAAATTATAATAATATAAATGGATTATTATCTTTATTAAAATTGATAGGAATAACTCTAATTGCATATATAGTATTCATATTTTTGGCACAAAAACTTTACCTTAAAGGAGCAATAGGAGCAGGATATAGTGGTAAAAAGAAAAAAGTAAAAAATAAATCGGGGTTAAATTATAAAAGGCAAAAAATAGGATTTTCATATGTAAAAAAAGAACTAATTATATTATTTAAAAACCCAATATTTTTTACACAATGTATACTTCCTTCTGCACTTATACCAATAATAATGATAATATCTGTAATTGCTAGTATGGGAGGAACAGAACAACTAAATCAGCTTGGAACAAAAGATATAGAAATTAGCAATACTGTGGGAATGCTAATTATAACAGGGATAAATGTATTTTTATATGTAATGAATTTTATTTCAGTTACTGCAATTTCACGAGATGGAGAGAATGCAGTATTTATGAAATATATTCCTTTATCACTTTCAAAACAATGCACATACAAAATAGTTCCAGCAGTTATTATGAATATGCTTACAATAGCTATAATAATTACAATTGCCATAGTACTTTTTAAAGTAACAATATTATTTGCAATTATAAGTGCAATAATATCAATTTTATTTAGCATACTTTATTCATATTTGATGATAATAGTAGATTTAAAGAGGCCAAAGCTAAAATGGGATACAGAATATGCAGTAGTAAAACAAAACTTTAATATGATATTTGAATTTGCACTAAGTATTGCAATTATAATTTTATTAATACCAATAGGTTTTATAATGGCAAAAATATCTTATATAATAACTGCAATATTATTTGCAATTATTCTTTTAGCAGGAATTTATTTAATAAGAAAATATATAGATAAAAATCAATTAAAATTATTTGAGAAAATAAATTAAATAAAAAAGACTAAATCTGATTAACATTTTAGATTTAGTCTTTTTTATTTATATATCCATTTGACTACCTAGGAAACCGGCGGCAGACTGAATGACTTTAAGTTCAACATCTCCCATTTTTGTAGTAGCATCTTTTGATAATAATATTATGCTACCAATTGTATCACCTTGTGAAACAATTGGATATACTACTTGTGAATTGAATTTTCTTTCTCTATTATCATTTTGAGTTATAGGTAAAGAAATTTCATTATTTTCAGAACTTTTATAAATTTCTTTATTATCCATAACTTCTTCAAGCTCTGGACTTAAATTCTGACCAAAAAATTCTTTTTTTGGAGCACCAGATATTGCAATAACACTATCTTTATCTGTTATACAAGCAATATGACCAGTTGTTTTTGCAAGTGTTTCTGCATATCCTATTGCAAATTCAGATAATTCTCCAATTGGAGAATATTTTTTTAATATAACTTCACCATTTTTATCTGTAAAGATTTCTAATGGATCGCCTTCTTTTATTCTTAATGTTTTCCTAATTTCTTTTGGAATAACAATTCTACCTAAATCATCAATTCTTCTAACTACACCTGTTGCTTTCAAAATTTTCCCTCCTTTAAAAATCTATTTAACCCTATTATTGATAATTTATGAAAAATTATGCATAAATTTTATAAAAAAATCAAAAAAAAGCACATTTTGTCATGTACGGAAATATAATAAAGTATAACCTAAAAAAAGGGGGAATAATTAATGTATAGAAGTTGTAAATGTCATTATCAATGGTTAAATAATAATGATATTTGCGATGACAAATATGAAAGCAAATGTTCAAATATGTCATGTGAATATAATGATTATGATAATGACTGTATGTGTGGATTTGATGAAGAAGAAAATTTATTTCCATCAAACCCAATGCTTGCACAAAGTTATGTGCCTTGGCAAAGAATGAATAAAACATTTTTGCCAGAAGTTGGACTAAAAATGGGCACAATATTTCCAGAATTAGTAAGTCCTTATTGCCCAGGTCAATCTATGGAAGAAATAAAATATATAGAAGAGACAAATAAAATAGGAAAGGGGTGTAATAGATAATGAACTGTAACGAAGAATGTCATGTATGCGAAAATAAAAGAGATGAAGTAAGAGAAAACATGATGATGCAAATAAGAGAATTAAATTTTGCAATAATTGAATTAGGATTATATTTAGATACACAACCAGAAGATCAAAGAGCACTTTGTTTGCATAGAGAATATACAAAAAGATTAAGAGATTTAAAAGATAAATATCAAAAAATGTATGGTCCATTAACTATTTATTACCCATGTAATAAATGGAGATGGTTAGAAGAACCATGGCCTTGGGAAAGGGGGAATTATTAATGTGGACTTATCAAAAAGCATTAGAATATCCAATAAATATAAAATGTAAAAATCCAATGCTTGCAAAATTTATTATATCTCAATATGGTGGACCAGATGGCGAGCTTGCAGCATCACTTAGATATTTATCTCAAAGATTTGGAATGCCAGACGAAAAAGCAAAAGCAATCTTAAACGATATTGGTACAGAAGAATAATAACAAATAAGATGTCGCTAAAAATGAAGTAGCATACTTATTGTATATTCATAACATATAATAAGGGGGGAAAATTATTATGTGTTGTAAATATAATAATCTAATAAAAGCTGCATGTGTAGTTATTGCATTTGTTGTTATATTAGTAGTTATAATTGTTATTAGCAACAGCGGAAACAATGAACAAATGCCAAACATTTTAGTAGCACTGGCAAGACCAGGTGACAATACTACACTTGGAACAACAAGTATTAGGTTTAGCCAAAATGAAATAGTAGAAGGAACAGCAATTAGCCACCAGCCAGGTAGTGATGAAATAAATATAAATGAAGATGGAATATATCAAATTTCTTACCAACTATATGGAGTACAAGATGTAACAGGAACATTTAATTTTAATGCAGTACTGGTAGTAAACAATCAAGCTTTGACCGATACTTTTAATCAATCACCTGTAATAAGAAACAGTACAAGTAATAGAGCAACATTAACAAGTACAGTAATACTCAGATTACAGGCAGGAGATATTTTAAAATTAAACGGAGTATCAATAGAATATATAATGTATGAGAATGCAAGAATAGATATAGAAAAAATAGGATAAAGCAAAAGAACATTAGGTAATTACTTAATGTTCTTTTATTGTATATATGGCATACATATAAAAAGAGGGAAAAGGTATGGTAATAGAAGAATACAAAATTGATTCTACAATAATTAGAATTGAAAATAGAGATATTGTAGAAAAAGAGAATAACCAAGAAATAATAGAAATGCTACTAAGTTTTGCTATTAAAAAAATTTCAGAAGATTCTGAAAATGATTTTATAGAATAAAGGTGAAATATTGAAAAACATAAATTCTAAAAATAATGCTATACGGAAATTATGCAATATATTTAAGAAAATCAAGAGCAGATGTGGAAGCGGAATCCAAAGGAGAAGGAGAAACTCTTGCTAGACATGAACATATATTATTAGAACTTGCAAATAAAAAAGGATTAAAAATAGGGAAAATATATAAAGAAATAGTAAGTGGAGAAACCATTGAAGCAAGACCAGAAATGCAAAAATTATTATCAGATGTAAAACAAGGAAAATGGAAAGGTGTACTTGTGGTTGAAGTAGAAAGATTAGCACGTGGTGAAACAATAGATCAAGGAATAGTCGCAAAAACTTTTAGAATTTCAAACACACAAATAATAACTCCAATGAAAACATATAATCCCAATAATGAATTCGATGAAGAATATTTTGAATTTGGATTATTCATGTCAAGAAGAGAATATAAAGTTATTAATAGAAGATTACAAAGAGGAAGATTACTATCTGTAAAAGAAGGCAAATATGTTGGAAGTATAGCACCTTTTGGATATGATAGAGTAAAAATAAAAGGTGATAAGGGATACACATTAAGAAAAAATTCAGAAGCAAACACAGTAAGAATAATGTATGATTTATATGCATATCAAGACTTATCCATAGGAGAAGTTTGTAGAAAATTAAATGAAATGGGATTGCGAACCAGAAAAAATGCAAAATGGACAATCTCAGCAGTAAGGGGAGTATTAGAAAATCCGGTTTATGTTGGAAAAATAAGGTGGAATTGTAGAAAAGTAGTAAAAATATATAAAAACGATAAATTAATTTCATCAAGACCAAGAAATAAAAATTATATATTGGTAGATGGATTACACAAGCCGATTATAGACGAAAAAACATGGAAAATTGTATTGGCTAAAAGAAGTTTAAACTCAGTACCAGTAAAACATAACAATATAGTTAAGAATCCATTATCTGGATTAATTATATGTGGCAAATGTGGTAGAAAAATGAAAAGAAGGGCATATACAAAATTTAGCAAAGAACCAACATTATATTGCGATAATCCTAACTGTAATAATATAGGCTCGAAATTTTGCTATGTAGAAGAAAAAATATTAGAGGGCTTAAAAATATGGCTGTCAGGATATGAATTTAATTGCAAAGAGTATTTAGAAAAAATAAAATATAACAAAATAAAATCAATAGAAGAAACTATTTACACATTAAAACAAGAAGCTAAAAACGAAAACGATAAACTTCATAACATATTTAATTTCTTAGAAGATGGAACCTATACAAAAGAAATGTTTAAACAAAGAAAAGAAATAATATTAAAAAAATTAGATAATATTAACAATTCAATTAATAAATTAGAACAAGCAAAAACACAATACAAGCAAAATGAAGAACACATACCAAAAATAAAAAACATAATAGACATATATAATTTGCTGCAAACAGCAGAAGAAAAAAATAACTTACTAAAACTATTAATTACACGGAGTTACATACCTAAAAACAGAAAAAGCAATCAAAAAGAACTCAGATCCTACCAAATTCGTAATAAATATATATCCGAAAATTAATAAGAAAGTGTAAAATAATATATTAACTAGCAAAAGAGCAAGTACTATACTTTAAATATAATAAAAAGTATTGAAGAAAATAAATAAAATGATATATAATACAAATGAGGCGATGATTATGAAAGATATAAGGATAGAAAAATTAGCAAGCAATCTATTAAGTCATTCTATTAATTTACAAAAAGGAGAGAAAATATTAATAGAAATAATTGGAATGGAGGCAATTCCACTAGGTAAAGAATTAATAAAACAGGCAGAGGCTAAGGGAGCATTACCATTTTTTAATATCATAGATTATGAGATATTAAGAGAAATGCTTAAGGATATAACAGAAGAGCAAATACAAGTTTATGCTAAACACGATTTACAAAGAATGAAAGATATGGATGCATATATAGGTGTAAGAGCAAGTACCAATACATCTGAATTAAATGGAATTTCAAAAGAAAAAATGGAATTATATAATAAATATTATACATTACCAGTTCACTTTAAAGAAAGAGTTAATAATACAAAATGGTGCATTTTAAGATATCCTAATGCTTCAATGGCACAAATGAGTAACATGAATACAGAAGAATTTGAAGACTTTTTCTTCAATGTTTGTACATTAGATTATGACAAAATGTCAAAAGCTATGGATTCACTAGTGAATTTAATGAACAAAACAAACAAGGTCCATATATTAGGAGAAGGAACAAATTTAACATTTAGTATAAAAGGCATACCTTCTAAAAAATATATGGGAACATTTAATATACCAGATGGAGAAGTTGCAACTGCCCCAGTAAAAAATAGTGTAAATGGATATATAACATATAATACAGAAACAAGATATAATGGAGTGCTATTTAGTAATATTAGATTTGATTTCAAGGATGGCAAAATAATAAAGGCAACAGCAAATAAAACAAAAGAGCTTAATGAAATTTTAGATACAGATGAAGGAAGTCGATATATAGGAGAATTTGCGTTAGGATTAAATCCATATATAGAAAAACCAATAGGAGATACATTGTTTGATGAAAAAATAAAAGGGAGTTTCCATTTTACTCCAGGTGATAGTTTGAAAGAAAGTGATAATGGTAACCAATCAAGTATTCATTGGGACATAGTAAATATTCAAACACCAGAATATGGAGGAGGAGAAATCTGGTTTGACGATAAATTAATTAGAAAGGATGGATTATTTGTCCTAGAAGAGCTAAAAATGTTAAATCCAGAGAATTTAATATAGCAATTTATAAATAGAAATTCACATAAAAAAGAAGCGATTTTTATGCTTCTTTTTTTATGAGGTTAAAAATCAAAGATATATATTTTTTCAAAATCAACATACAAAGTTAATTAAAAGAAAATACAAGATAAAAAGCTTTAATTCTTTTAAAAGGCAAAATGCAAAAATCTTGTATAATTCATTGACTTGTCCATACAATAATAGTATAATATTTAAAGGACTTGCAAAAAAAATGCAAGACGAAAGGAGAAAAGAATGCTATTAGAATTTAAAATGAAAAATTTTAAATCTTTTAAAGAAGAAGTAGATTTTAAAATGATTCCTGCTCGAATAAAAGATTTAGAATATAGTCTAATTACTAAAAACATAAAAGGGAACAAAGTAAAAGCTCTATCCTGTGCTGCTATATATGGACCAAATTCATCAGGAAAAACCAATTTAATTGGGGGAATGGAAGTATTGCGTTCTATTATATTAAGTGGAAATATAATGAATAAAGAAAATATCACTACTCCTAATACAGCTGTAAACAATTTAGAATTAATACCTAATATAAAAAACAGTGAAAAAGAACCAGTAAGCTTTTATATAAAATTCATATCACAGGACTTAATAATAGAATATAAAATTGCGATAGAATTAGGAAAATTCCTTGAGCCTAATTATGATAGAAAAATTGTAGAAGAAACATTATACATAAATAAAAAACTAGTATATGAAAGGACTAATCAATTAAAAATTGGTAAAATAGAGGAAATAAAAAATTTTCTTATAGAAAATTTTTCAAACGACACAGCTGAAATAATTGCTAAAACAAATTTGGATACTAAAGAGCTATTCTTAAATGGAATATTTAAAACATTATATAGTAAAAAAATATATGATATTATTTACGAGTGGTTTAAGGAAAAATTTAGAATTATATATCATGCTGACAAAATGTATATTACACCAATTGTTGCTAGCAATAATGAAGGAAAAAAATATTATATAGATAGTATTTTAAATAGTGCATTAAAAGATTTTGGTTTAACATCAGAAAACATTGCATATCCAATAAATAGAGACAAAGAGCAAACAGAACCATTATCAATGGTGAAGATAGATGATGGCACGGTTGTTTTGCCAGCAGAAGTTTTTGAGTCTTTTGGAACAATTAGATTTTTGAATATTTTCCCATTAATAGTAATGGCAATAAAAACTGGTGCAACCTTAGCAATAGACGAATTAGGTGCTTCCATTCATCCTATGGCAATTATGAATATTCTAAATATTTTTCATAATGATGAAATTAATAAAAAAGGAGCACAATTAATTTTTAATACACATAATCCAATATTCTTAAACAATTCCTTATTAAGAAGAGATGAAATTAAATTTGTTGAAAGAGATGAGAATGGAAGTATTCATTATTCATTATCAGATTTTAAGACTAATGGAGAAAAAGGTGTTAGAAACTCTGAGGATTATATGAAAAATTATTTTATTAACAAATATGGAGCAATTAAAAATATTGATTTTTCAGATATTTTAAAAAACATGGAAGGAAATGATAAATGATAAAGAAAATAAGTAATCAATACTATTTTTCGGTAGAAGGTGAAACTGAGAAATGGTATTTTGAACACTTACAAAAATTGATAAATAATGATAATCAGATTCCATTTAAAGTGAATTTTGATATAAAAATTAACAAATCAATTATAAGTAGAGCAAAATCAATATCAGCTGTATATCCAACTAAAGCATTTCATATATGTGATTATGAAAGTAATGATGATTTACATAAATTACAGTTTGAAAGAGTTTTAGAAGAATTAAAAAGTGTTGGGAAAATTAATAGAAAAATTAACTATAAATTGGGTTATAGTAATTTTTCATTTGATTTATGGATTATCTTACATAAGATACAGCAAAAAAAAGCAAATCATAAATAGAAAACAATATATAGTTGGAATTAATAAAGCTTTTAATGAAAAATTTCAATATATTAATGAGTATAAAGAAGAGAAAAACTTTAAGAGAATACTAGAGAAAATAACTTTAAAAGATGTTATCTTAGCTGTTAATAATGCGCATGAAATTAGAAAAATGAATGAAGAAAATTATAAAAACAATTACAGAAAATATGGAAAATTTGAGTATTATACTGAAAATCCTGATATGACAATTAATGAATGTGTTGAACAAATATTAAAAGAATGTAGAGTATTAAAAAATTAATTTGCTAATTTTTTTGCATAAACATATGTTATATTTTGAAATAAACGACTACTTTTTGGTGCAAACGAATTAGCACACTTGGAAATGGTTGGAACAATAGTACACCAATTAACAAAAGATGCAACAGTAGAAGAATTAAGAGCAGCAGGATTAGGAGCATACTACACAGACCATGGAGTGGATGTATACCCACAAGCAGCTGCGGGATATCCATTCTCAGCATCTGTGCTAGCTGCAAAAGGTGACCCAATTGCAAACTTACAAGAAGATTTAGCAGCAGAACAAAAAGCAAGAGCAACATATGAAAAACTAATTGACCTATGTGCAGATTCACCAGAAGTAATAGACCCATTAAAATTCTTACGTGAAAGAGAAATAGTACACTTCCAAAGATTTGGTGAAGCACTAAGAGGAGTACAAGAAAAACTAGCACAAAGAAAATTTTATATGAATGGAATGAACAATCAAAATAGCTGTGGCTGTGACAGATAAATTTAATAAAACCTCTTATAAAAAATTATAAGAGGTTTTATTAAATTTTGTTAGCAAAATTGCCTTATTATGTAGAATTTTTATTATAAATATGGTAATATATATAAAGAATAGAGGGAGGATTTAAATGAGCGTAAAAGATAGTATAGCAAAAGAGATAGCAAATGTTTTAAATAAAGATGTTTTAGAAATAGAAAAATCAATAGAAAAATCACCTAATTTGGAAATAGGAGATTATTCTTTTCCTTGTTTTAGATTAGCTAAGGAGTATAGAAAATCTCCACAAGCCATTGCAGAGGATATTAAAAGCAAAATGAATTTAAATGAATTAGAAAAAATTGAAGTGGTTTCTGGATATGTTAATTTTTTTGTAAAAAAAGAGCTATATGTAAAAGAAGTTTTAAATCAAATTGAAGAGCAAAAAGATGAATATGGTTCTACGAAAGAAGGAGAAGGCAAAAAGGCATTAATAGAACATACAAGTATAAATCCAAATGCATCTCCACATATAGGTAGGGCTAGAAATGCTTTAATTGGAGATTCTATTGTTAGATTACTTAAATTTAATAATTATAAAGTTGAAACACATTATTTTGTAAACGACATAGGAAAACAAATTTCAATGCTTTTAGTAGGCACAAAAAATAAACAAAATGTAACATTTGACGAACTTTTGCAAATATATATAGATATTAATAAAGAAGTACAAGAAAATGCAGAACTAGAACAAGAAGTATTCGATAACTTGAACAAACTAGAAAATGGTGATAAAGAAACAATTGAAAAATTTAGAAAAATTGTACAAATTTGTATAGAAGGACAAAGAGCTATTTTTGCAGAACTTGGAATAAAATACGATTACTTTGATTATGAATCAGATTTTATATTAAATGGAACTGTAAACGAAATTTTGGAAAAACTTGAAAAAACAGGTAAACTATTTGAAGCTGAAGATGGAAGACTTGCAATAAATCAAGAAGAGTACAAAATTCCAATGAAAGCACCTGTTTTAGTTGTAACAAGAGCAGACAAAACTTCTTTATATCCATTAAGAGATATTGCATATAGTATTTACAAAGCAAATAGAAATGCAGATAAAAATATAATTGTACTAGGAGAAGATCAAAAATTATACTTCAAACAAATTAGTGCAGCATTAGATTTATTAGGATATAAAGCTCCACAAGTAATACATTATTCTTTTGTATTGTTACCAGATGGTAAAATGTCTACAAGAAATGGAACAGTAGTATTGTTAGAAGATTTTATGAGAGAAATATTAGAGAAAACAAAACTAGAACTTGCAAAGAGAAACGATGGCGAAGTAGACGAAGAGAAAGCTAAAAAAATAGCGTATGGAGCTGTTAAATATACTATATTAAAAGGTTCTTGTGAAAAAAATGTAATTTTCGATTTAGAAAAATCATTAAGTTTTGATGGAGATACTAGTTTGTATATTCAATATAATTATGCAAGAATTAATTCTATTTTGGGAAAAGCTAATTATGAGAATATAGAAAAATTAGACAAGTATGATTTACTTAATGCAGATGCAGAAATTGAAATAATTCAAAAATTAGAAGAATTTAAGAAAATAATACAAAAAGTAACAGAAAAGCTAACACCAAATATAATAGCAAATTATGTATATGAGCTTACAAAATTATTTTCAAGCTATTATCATGATTATTCAATTTTAAGTGCAGAAACAGAGGAGCTTAAAAATATGAGATTACAGCTAATTTATTGTATTGGAGTTGTAATAAAAACATCGCTAGAATTGCTTGGAATAGATACAGTGGATTCTATATAGCTCCATTTTGGATAAATTTTCCTCATGTTAAAATTGTTAACATAAAAACGTTTAAATTGCATATAATAATTTTGCAAAAAACAAAAGGAGGAAAATAAAATGGAAAAAAATCAAAAAATAAATTGTACAGTTTCTAGCTGTTTATATAATGATATTGCAAACGATAAATGTCTTCTTGAAGAGATAAGTGTAGAGCCTTGCAGCGATTGCGATACACAAGAACCAGATGAATCTATGTGTGGAAGCTATAGATATGCAGACGACGAGGATGAAGACTAAGCTCTAAAATTATATTTTGTTTAAACAAAAGCAACAAAAATCTACCTTATGTAGTGAGGTGGATTTTTGTTGTTTTTACTTTTTTGAAGTAAAAAGCAAAACTCGAAAAATGTCTAAATTTGCGATGAAAAGTGGGGCATAGGCTATTTACTTTTGGAAAATTGTATAGTAAAATAATAACATCTTAATTCTAAAAAGCAACATTAGGAAATGACAGAATTAGTCATTGGCGTATCAGCCGATTTTATCAATCAGATTATAATGAATAATAACAGGAGGTGATTTTTATACTGTGAGACGAGCATTTGCAAAAGTATTGATATTGGGGACAAATTAAGTTACAATAGGAGGTAGAATAATAATTGAAACAAAAAGAAAAAACTAATAAACCAAAGGATGATGTAATATTTAAGAATCTATTTTCAAAAGCAGGAAATGAGGATTTGTTAAAAGAATTTTTAGAAGAGATACTAGGGATAAAAATAAATAAAATCGAAATACAAAAAGAAGTAGAATTAAACAAAAGCCATACCAAAGAGAAAGTAGGAAGATTAGATTTAAGAGTAAAAATAAACGATAATGCAATAGTAGTAATAGAAATGCAATTACAAGACAAATGTAAAATGGATAAAAGAGCAATGTATTATGCAAGCAAAATAATGGCAGGCAGTTTAGAAGTAGGACAAACATATAATCAAATAAAAAATATGTATGTAATAAGCATACTAAACTATAACATGCTAGAAACAGAAGAATATAATACAGATACAGTAATAGTAGATAGTAAATACAGAAAATATATAGTAATAGACGGAATAAAATTTAATTTTATAGAGTTACCAAAGTTTAGAGAACAAGTAAAAGTACCAAAAACAAAGTTAGAAGAATGGTTAACATTTATAGATTATGAAGATATGGAGATGGTGAAAATGGCAATAGCACAAAACAAATTAGTAGAAAAAGCACAAAAAGAATATGAATATTTAACAGGAGATGAAGCAACAAAGAGGTGGCAGTTTTTAAGAGAAAAAGCAATATTAGATGAAAGAGCAGCATATATAAATGGAAAAACACGAGGAGAGGAAGAGGGCGAAGCTCGTGGAAAAATAATTGGAGAAAAACATGGAAAAATAATTGGAAAAAGAGAAGAAAAAATCGAAACAGCAAAAGCAATGATGAAAGATAAAGTAAAACGAGAGCTTATTGAAAAGTACACAGGATTAGATAGAAAAGAATTAGAAGAAATTTATAGAAATGGAATAGTCGAGAGATAGGCATAAATTAATATTCTGTTTATCAAGATTAGATAAAAAGTGTGAAAAATAGTTGTATATAATGCGTAGCAAGATTATAATTTACATAAACATCCAACCCCCAATTTTCACACAATATTTTGCAATATTGTATTGACATACATAAAATTTAGAAATACAATAAACAATATATAAAAGAAAAAAGTTTAAGGAGGATATGTTTTATGTCATTGGTTACTTCTAAGGAAATGTTTGAAAAGTCAATAAAAGAGCATTTTGCTATTGGGGCTTTTAATGTTAATAATATGGAAATTATACAAGGTATTGTTAGTGCTGCGAGTGAGGAGAATTCTCCTGTTATTTTGCAGGCTTCTTCTAGTGCTATTAAGTATGCGGGGTATAATTATTTGCTTAAAATGGTGGAGGCAGCAACTCAGGATACTAATATTCCTATTGTGCTTCATTTAGATCATGGACCTGATTTTGAGACTTGTAAGGCTTGTATTGATGCTGGTTTTACTTCTGTTATGATTGATGGTTCTAAGTACGATTTTGAGGAGAATGTTGCTTTAACTAAAAAGGTTGTAGATTATGCTCATGAGAGAGGCGTTGTGGTTGAGGCTGAGCTTGGTAAGCTTGCTGGTATTGAGGATGATGTTAATGTTTCTTCTGATGATGCTAGATTTACAGACCCAGACCAAGCTTATGAGTTTGTGCAAAGGACTGGGTGCGATTCATTAGCTATTGCTATTGGCACTAGCCATGGTGCATATAAGTTTAAGGGTGATGCTAATTTAAGATTTGATATTTTGCAAAAGGTTAAGGAAAAGTTGCCAAATACTCCAATTGTTTTGCATGGCGCTTCTACTGTAATTCCAGAGTTAGTTGATATGTGCAATAAGTATGGGGGAGAAATTCCAGGGGCAAAAGGTGTGC
>CALXMH010000010.1 GCA_944389425.1 uncultured Clostridia bacterium | reverse complement strand
CAATATTTTTAATAGTTGTATCAATTAGTTATGCAATTTATATAAATAAAATCGTTAAGGATTAACACAAATTACAAGTTTTAGAGGTGAAAAATGGAAGAAAGAGAAAAAATAATTAAACTATGGTTTGATATGTGGTTACAGCAAAGAGATTTAGGAATAGATAATATATTTGAAGAAAATGTAATTTACATAGAAAGTTGGAGTCCTAAATATGAAAATAGGGATACAGTAAAACATTGGTTTAATGAATGGAATACAAGAGGAAAGGTATTAAAATGGGATATTAAACAATACTTTCATAAAGATAATCAGACTATTGTAGAATGGTATTTTAAAAATACTATGAATAACGGGAAAACAGAAGAATTTGATGGATTATCACTTATTAAATGGTCTAATAATAATAAAATAGAATTTTTAAAAGAATATGGATGCAACTTAAATAATTATAATCCATATAAAAGTAGTGATACACCAAAGTTTAGA
Source organism: uncultured Clostridia bacterium (assembly GCA_944389425.1). Classification (GTDB taxonomy): domain Bacteria; phylum Bacillota; class Clostridia; order TANB77; family CAG-508; genus UMGS1864. The sequence goes on along the minus strand of CALXMH010000010.1, from coordinate 47,425 downwards.
AAAGATAATGTAAATTGGTTTTAGAGAAAATTACAATATATAAGTAAAATAAAATGCTGATTTATAAAGAAAAATCCCAAATGTTAAAAAGCATTGCTTGTAGCAACGGACAGTTCTTTATATAATAATTGTAGAAAGGAGCTGTTGTAAAATGTTAAAAGAAAATATTAAAACATTGAGAAAATCAAAAGGACTTTCGCAAGAAGAACTTGCTATAAAATTAAATGTAGTTAGACAAACGATTTCAAAATGGGAACAAGGATTATCTGTTCCAGATGCAGAAATGCTAATTAAATTAGCCGAAGTTTTAGATACAACTGTAAGCACTTTACTTGGAGAAAAAATTTCTGAATCCAAAGTAGATGATTTAAAAGCAATTTCTGAAAAATTAGAAGTAATAAATTTACAACTATTACAAAGAAAAAATGAAAGAAGGAAAATAATTCATTGGTTGCTAATCACATTATGTGTAATTATAGTTGGCATATTTATAGTTTTAATCTTATTAAACAGTCCATACTTAAATTGGGATTATAATAATCCAGAAAAAGCAGTTTTAGGGGTGGCTATTCAATCTTTTGAATGGATATTTATTAGAATAGCACCAATTATTTTTATTGGATTAGTTATTGGAATCTTATTGACCAGAAAGAAAAGTTAAAACTATTTACGTTGTAAATTTAACAAATTATTTAGGTGAAAAATAAAAGTATTTAAATAAAAAATCTAGGGGAAAATATAATAAGTAGCCTAGATTTTTTGGCTTTAATAACTTTTTAAAATATTGATAAATATTCTAGTTTATGATAATATTAAAAGATAAAATTCAATATAATATACAAAAAATAAAAACAAGGAGAAATGATGTTACAAATAAAAAATGTATACAAAGAATATAAAACAGGGGATTTAATACAAAAAGCATTAGATAATGTGAGTCTAAATTTAAGAGATAACGAATTTGTTGCAATTCTTGGACCAAGTGGTTCTGGCAAAACAACACTATTAAATATAATAGGTGGATTGGACAGGTACGATTCAGGAGATTTAGTAATAAATGAAATCTCAACAAAAGACTATAAAGACAGAGATTGGGATTCATATCGTAATCATACAATAGGATTTGTATTCCAAAGCTATAATTTAATACCTCATCAAACAATTTTAGCAAATGTTGAATTAGCATTAACTATTTCTGGTGTATCTAAAAGTAAACGTAAACAAAGAGCAATAGAAGCATTAGAAAAAGTAGGACTTGCAAATCAACTTCATAAAAAACCAAACCAATTATCTGGTGGGCAAATGCAAAGAGTAGCAATAGCGAGAGCATTAGTAAACAATCCAGATATATTATTAGCAGACGAACCAACAGGTGCCCTAGATAGTGATACAAGTGTTCAAGTAATGGAATTATTAAAAGAGGTTGCCAAAGATAGACTAGTTGTAATGGTAACACATAACCCAGAACTTGCCGAAAAATATGCTACACGTATTGTTAATTTAAGAGATGGAAAAATATGCTCAGATACAAACCCATATATAATAGATAATGAAAAATACAAAAAACCAGAACATAAAAATATGGGAAAAACAACAATGTCTTTTTTAACATCATTATCACTTAGCTTTAACAATTTAAAAACAAAAAAAGGAAGAACATTTTTAACTGCATTTGCAGGTTCAATTGGAATAATTGGTATAGCATTAATTCTTTCACTATCCAATGGTGTTAACACATATATAAGATCAGTAGAGGAAGATACATTATCTGAGTATCCACTTCAAATACAAAGTTCAGGATTTGATATGAGTTCACTTCTAATGGGAGCAAGTCAGGCAGGAAGCGAAGAACAAAAAGAAGGAGATATAAATGTTACAAGTATGTTAACAAATATGTTTTCAACAATTGGTTCAAACGACTTAGCCTCTTTAAAAAAATATTTTGAAAGTGAAGAATGCCCAATAAATGAATATGCAAAAACAATAGAATATTCATACAATATAACACCTAAAATATACAGTGCTGATACAGAAAATTTAAGACAAATAAATCCAGATGTTTCATTTGCTAGCATGGGATTTGGCTCATCAAATACCAATAATAGCATGTTATCTAGCATGATGAGTACAGATGTATTTTTCCAAATGCCAGAAAATAAAAGCTTGTATGAAGAGCAATATGATATAAAAGCCGGAAGATGGCCAACTAATTATAATGAATGTGTTTTAGTATTAACATCAAGAGGAAATATAAGCGATTTTATGCTTTATACATTAGGACTAAGAGATTATAGTGAATTAGATAATTTAGTAAACCAATTTATAAACGAAGACAATATAGAAACACCAGATACAAATGCTTCATATTCATATGATGATATTCTTGGAATAACATTTAAACTGATAAATACAAGTGATTGTTATGAATATGATGAAGAATATAACATTTGGAGAGATAAAACAGATAATACAGAATATATGAAAAACGTAGTACAAAATGGAGAAGACTTAAAAATAGTGGGAATAGTTCAGCCAAAAGAAGGAGTAACAGCTGCTATGCTTCAATCTGGAATAGGCTATACAGTAGAGCTAACAAACCATGTTATAGAAAACTCACTAAATAGTCAAATAGTAAAATCTCAATTAGAAAACCCAGAAGTAGATGTATTTACAGGAAAGAGATTTGATGCACCAGAAGAAAAAAGTAACTTTAACATGAATTCCCTAATAGAAGTAGATACAAATGCAATAAAAAATGCATTCAAAATAGATGAATCAAAAATAAAAGTAGATTTTGGAAAACTAAACAATATAATAACACAAAATTCATTACCACCATTAGATTTATCTAGCGTATTAAGCAAAATAGAATTTTCTATAACAAAAGAAGATATTCAAAAGATATTGCAAGATCTTTTAGCAGGATATGAAGAATATATAAAAGAAAATCCAGAGGCAAATATAAATCAAATAAGTATGCAATTACTTGAATACTTACAATCAAAAGAAGCAAGTGAATTGCTAAATAAAGAGATTGAAGAAATTATAAAAGAAAATGGAAGTTTAACAATAACACAAGAACAGATGCAAAAGATTCTAACAAATATATTAAAAGGATATCAAGAATATGCAAACGAGAATGAATTTGTAGATATTACAGAATTTGAAAAATATCTTACAGAATATTTAGAATCAGAAGAAGCAAAACAAATTATAAGCAACAATATGTCTGAAATAATAAAGTCACAAAATATAGACACACAAATTACTAAAATAATGGAAGAATATATGCAAACAGCAATAGGTTCAATTAGTAAAAGTTTAGAAACAGAGATGAAAGCAAGTATTTCTAAATTAAGCAAATCAATGGCAAATGCAATTAGCATAGATGAGAATGCATTTATAAACGCATTTCATATGAAAATGGATGAAGAAGAATTATCAGAACTATTTGCTTCACTTATGTCGAAAGAAAAGGCAACATATGATAACAACTTAAAAAAATTAGATTATGCAAACTATGATGAGCCAAAAGGAATAAGCATTTATCCAAAAGACTTTGAAGGAAATAATCAGATTACTAACCTATTAAATGACTACAATAATAAAATGAGAGAACAAGGAAACGACGATAAAGTAATTTCATATACAGATATGGTAGGAACTTTAATGAGCTCAGTAACAACGATAATAGATACAATAAGTTATGTACTTATAGCATTTGTTGCAATATCATTAGTAGTTTCGTCTATTATGATTGGAGTTATAACATATATAAGTGTGCTAGAACGTAAAAAGGAAATAGGAATATTAAGAGCAATTGGAGCATCAAAACATAATGTAGCACAAGTATTTAATGCAGAAACATTTATAATAGGAACACTAGCGGGAGTAATAGGTGTAGGAATAACACTATTATCATTAATACCAATTAACAAAATTATTTATGTAATTTCTAATGGTGCAAACGTAAAAGCAACATTGCCAATTATGGCTGGAATTATATTAATTGTATTGAGCATAATATTAACATTAATAGGAGGAATTATACCTTCACGAAAAGCCGCAAAAGAAGACCCAGTATTAGCACTAAGGTCAGAATAAAATACAAAGGGAGGAAAAATTATGATTAAACTAGTATTAGTAAGACATGGTCAAAGTATGTGGAACTTGGAAAATAAATTTACAGGATGGACAGATGTTCCATTATCTGAAAAAGGAATAGAAGAAGCAAAAGAAGCGGGAAGAGTATTAAAACAAAAAGATTTTCACTTTGACCTAGCATTTACTTCGGTGCTTAAAAGAGCAGAAGACACATTAGACTATATCTTAAAAGAAATGGGAGAAGAAAATATAGAAATAAAAAGAAGCTGGAAGCTAAACGAAAGACATTATGGAGCATTACAAGGACTAAACAAAGACGAAACAAAAGCAAAATATGGAGACGAGCAAGTATTATTATGGAGAAGAAGCACAGATGTAAGACCACCAGAGCTAGAAGAAAATGACCCAAGATATCCAGGAAATGACCCTAAATATAGCAACTTAACAGAAAATGAATTACCTAAAACAGAAAACTTATTAGACACAATAAAAAGAGTTTTGGAATACTGGAACTCAGACATAAAACCAGAATTAGAAAAAGGTAAAAAAATAATAATAGCAGCACATGGAAATAGTTTAAGAGGTTTAATAAAATATTTAGACAATATAAGTGATGAAGATATAATAAAACTAGAACTACAAACTGGAAATCCAATATGTTATGAATTAGATGATGACCTAAAACCAATAAAACATTATTATTTAAAATAAATTTCTAATTTATAAATAAAAATTGCCAAAAGAGGGGATAATTATGAAAAATAAAAAGGCAATATATATAGTTGTAGCAATAATAATATTAGTAATACTAATTGTAGCAGCAATATATTACATGCAAAATAAAACAAATGAAGAAACAGTTACAAATGTAGAAGACAAAATATATAACAAAAATTTTGGAAGCTATAAAATATTAGAAAACTGGGTACAAAGCAGAGAACATTCAACTGGAAGCAAATTCTTTTATGTGAAACATGGTCAGGAAAAGGAACAATCACCAAATAATGTATCTATAAATGCAGGAACAAATAAATATGCACAAAGCGAACATGAAAAATTTAAAACTGCAATACTAAACCAATTATCTATGCAAATTGGAAATGCAGAAGATGTAACACTAAATGCATCAGGTTCAAATACAGATAATGGATATATACTATATACATTTATAATACAAGACCCAGGAATAGAAACAACTCAGTACTATATAGTAGGAGACTATAAATATGTGCTAGTACAAGAAACCGTTTTTAATCAAGACGAAAAAGAAGAAACCGATAATCTAGCAAGAGAAATTGTAAACACATTTAAATGGAAAGAATAATAAATACACATTTAAGTAGCAATAAAACATATAATAAATATAAGAGGTATTAATATGAAAAATTGCGAATTTGTAACTTTTGTTTCTATTTTAGCATGCAGTATTGCAAAACGGTAAAACACAAGAAGAAATAAGTATTTTAGCAGCTCTTTTTACACAGCTCCGGAGATACACTTGCAACACTTACAATATTAGATACAAATAATCAGTAATTACATACCAAAAAATCATAGATTTTAATATAAGTCTATGATTTTATTTTTTTTATGATACAATAATAAAAAATGAAACTTTTTTTGCATTTACTGTTCTATATTGGTAGAAAGCAGGTGAAAAATGAAGCAAGACATAGATACAAAATTATATAATGATTATCTAAATGGAGAAAAAAAGGCTTTTGAAATTCTTTATAACAAATATCAAAACAGAATTAAATACTTTATTTATAATATAGTAAAAGATAATCAAAAGGCAGAAGACATAGTGCAAGAGACTTTTATATATGTTTTAAAAAACAAATTAAGAGATAATGCTTCTTTTAAATACTATTTATATTTAGTTGCTAGAAGTAAAGCGTACAATCATATAAATACAGAAAAAAGAAGAAATGAAATTAGTGACGAATATAATATAGAACAAAACAAAGAATTTGAAAATGATGTACTAGATATAATAATTCAGCAAGAAACCAAAAAAGAATTACTAGAAGCAATTGAAGAATTAGATGATAAATATAAAAATGCTATTTATTTAGTAAAAATAGAAGGATTAAGTTATAAAGAAGCGGCAGCAATATTAGGACAGACTCTCCAAAACACAAAAACATTAGTACATAGAGGGAAAAAGAAACTAAGAGAAATCCTGCTAAGGAAAGGATTTGATAAAATGAGTAAAGCAAAAAAAGTAATGAGTGTTTTATTAATTTTGGCAGTAACATTAACTGGAATTGCATATGCAGTAACAAAAATTTACAAGCATTTTAGTGTAACCATGAATCCAACATATTACAGTACATTAGATGAGAACACTATAAATAATTTGTGGGTGGGTACATTAGATTTAGCGTGGAAAGAATTAGAAGAAAAAATAGGTCAAGATAAAATAGAATTAGAAAGAGAAAATTTACAGATTGTAAACGATTTAAATGAAAGCAACTTTACAAAAGAAATGATAGATTCAAACGATTACCAAATAAAAGTAGAAAGAACAGCTATAAATGGATATAGAATAGATGCAACATTAGTAAAAGAATTAAATTTTTTAGAAAAGTTTGATAATTTTAGTGAGTTTTATGAATTTAAATTTGGAGATGGAACAGAAGCTGTTAAATGTTTCGGAATAAACAATGCAAGTTCTGAGGAAATGAACAAAAATATAGAAGTGTTATTTTATAATAAGACAGATAGTGATAAGCAATTGATAAGTAATGATTTTGCAATTAAACTAAAAACAAAAGAAGGAGATGAAATTATACTTTATAGAACAGATGATAATAAATCGTTTGATGAATATTATGCAGATATACAAAATAAAACAAATGCATATACAGATAGTAGAGAATTTAGAAAAGATGATGAATTAAGAGTGCCATATGTAAAAGTAAATGGATTAATTAGTTATAATGAACTTTATGGAAAGGAAATAAAAAATACAAATGGACTAATGATATTTGATGTAGTTCAAAATGTAAACTTTTCGTTAAATGAGAAAGGATGTAATTTATCTAGTGGAGCAACGATGTTAGTCGAATATCAAAGTTATGTAAAAAACAGTAGATTATGCTATTTTCAAGATACATTTATAATATTCATGCAAGAAGAGGGTTCAAATAATCCATATTTTGCATTGAAAGTAGATACAGATGATATACTAGAAAAGAAAGTTTACTAAACATAGAAGATGGAAAATGGATTTTCGAAAAAGTATAGACAAGGGGAATCATTTTGTATATAATGAATGCATGAGATAGTTAAACGAAAGAAATGAGGTAGTAGGATATGTGCAAAATGGCTGAAAGTCGCATAGGAGTACACACACACACACACAGGTAGTTTATTAGAGAAAATAAATAGGAGAAATATATAGATATATGAGGCATATAGACTTAGTTATACTTGGATGGCTAGGTTTATGTGTCTTTTTGCGTTGATTGTGATTGAATGGGGTGGTTTTATTTATAGCCGCCCTAGAAGTTGATATATATTATTTCTTGCCTCACATGGCTTCGTAGGTGGGAGCGTACGACGTATAACTTCCTCGGACTTCAAAATAATATATATCAACTTCTAGGGCTACTCTACTATTTAGAAATTATTCACTATTCATTATTCATTAAATTTAATAAATATCCGTATAGGGTTAGTAGTTTGGGAAGATAATATGATAAGATAGTAAAATAGAAATAAACGAAAGAGGGTATGAAGATAATGAAAGAAAAAAGCGGAATAACATTAATAGCATTAGTAATAACAATAATAGTGCTATTGATATTAGCAGGAGTGGCTTTAGCTACACTAACAGGACAAGGAAATATAATAGGAAATGCGGAAAATGCAGTAGGTAAATACAACAATAGTGTATCTTCAGAGCAACAATTACTAAATGAAATAGAAAAATATTTTCAAAACTACTTAGAAGGAGGAAATGGAGCTATTCCACCAGAAGCAATAGATATACCAGAGGTAGATGAAAATGGATTAGCTACTGAAAATACAACAATAACAACAGAAGAAGAAAATGTACAAATAGTAATACCAAAAGGATTTGCACCAGTAATATTAAACGGAAGCAACTCAACGTACAGCTTACCAGGACAAGATGGAAGTGTAAAAGAAATAATGCCAGCAGACCAATGGTATAATATAACAGCTGAGCAAATAAATCAAGGAATAGTAATAGTAGACAATGCCATAACATATGATAATGGTCAAATTACTGGAACAGTACCAGATTTTAATGAATATGTATGGATACCTATACCAGATGATACTAAGTTTAAGAGAATAGCATGGACCACTAGATTTGGATATGATGAAAATGGTGTTTATGGAGATGGAGGTACTTCTGGAAGGACACAATTCTTATCTTTGTCAGCGGAGTTAAATAAGACATGGGACAATAAAATTGAACCTGAGTATAGTAATATGGTTGATAGTATAGATAAGAATAAAGGATTTTATATAGGAAGATATGAAGCAAGTGAAGGTAGTACAGAAAAAAATGTACAGTCAAAACGTCAGCAAAATCCGTGGACATATATATCACAAGGTGATGCAATTTCTTCATGTAAAAATAATATAGATAGTATAAATATGCTCCTAATGTATGGAATACAATGGGATAGCATATTAAATTGGTTAATTAACAATGCTGTTATAGGAACTGAAAATATAGGGAAAACAAAAATTATGGATTTAGAAGATATACAAGGTAATAGTAATGCCTGGGCAAATTTTGGAAATTCAACAGGAGGGGCAGCGGTTAATAATGGAATTGTACAAAAAACAGGAAGTAATGAGTACTGGAAAGCCAATAATATATATGATTTAGCTGGAAATGTGTCAGAGTGGACACAAGAAAGATATTCAACAGGAAATGCTGGTGGATATAGAGGAGGAAACTATGGAGATGGAATTCCTGAATCTTCTGATGACCATCCAGTTGCTTTTCGTAGTCATGACTCAGATACAGTTGAACGTGCTTATATTCGGATTACGTACCAGTTTTTTTGTAACAAGTAACTAAAAAATGTATAATTTAAAATTAAAATAGAGGATAGCATCTTAGTAATAGTGTGAATATTTATCCTTTGTTTTAATTTTAAAAGTCGAAATATATCGAAAATTGCGATGAAAAGTGAGGTTAAAAGTATTTACTTTTGAAAAATAGTATAGTAAAATAATAATATATTAATTCTCTAACATCTTTTTGGAAGGACAAAACGTTCAGGCAATTCTGCCAGAAAAAATCCAATTAAACAAATAAAATAATGAATAGGTGGTGATAAATTATACTCTAGGACGAGTATTGTAAAAGATATTGAATTTTAATATATGGGGGTGATATAATTTATGAAAGGAGCAATGTAATTTGACAAAACAAGAAAATTTAAAACCCAAGAATGATGTAATATTTAAGAATTTATTTTCCAAAAATGGAAATGAGGAAATGCTAGCAGAAATAATAGAAGAAGGACTAAAAATAAAAGTAGAAGAAATAGAGATAGAAAAAGAAGTAGAACTAAGTAAAATGCATGTAAATGAAAAATACGGAAGACTAGATTTAAGGGTAATAGTAAATAAAAACATAATGGTAATAATAGAAATGCAAAGGACAGATAATTGTAATATGTCCAAAAGAGCATTATTTTACGCAGGAAAGATATTAGCGAGTAGTTTAAAGATTAAAGAAACATATGATAATATAAAAGATATATACATGATAAATATATTAAATTACAATATATTAGAAACAGAAGAATATAGTACAGATACAGTAATAGTAGATAGCAAATACAGAAAGTACATAATAATAGAAGGAATAAAATTTTATTTTATAGAGCTACCAAAGTTTAGAGAGCAAGTAAAAGACCCAAAAACAAAATTAGAACAATGGTTAGCATTTATAGATTATGAGGATAAGGAGATGGTGGACATGGCAATAGCAAGAAACAAATTAGTGGCAAAAGCACAAAAAGATTATGAATACCTAACAGGAGATGCAGCAACAAGGAGGTTAGAAGAATTAAGAGAGAAAGCAATATATGATGAATATTTTGCATATGAACGAGGCAAAGAAAAAGGCGAAGAACGTGGAATTAAGCGTGGCAAAATAGAAACAGCAATAGAATTAATAAAAAATAAAGTAAGTCGAGAGATTATTGAAAAATCTACTGGCCTTAATTCAAAAGAATTAGACGAATTATTTGCTGAAAAAGTGTAGACAAGGATAACTATTTTGTATATAATGGTTGCGTGAGATAGTTAAACGAAAGAAATGAGGTAGTAGGATATGTGCAAAATGGCTGAAAACCGCATAGGAGTACACACACACACACACAGGTAGTATATTAGTGAAATTAAATAGGAGAAATATATAGATGTATGAGACATATAAACTTAGCTTGATGGCTAGGTTTATGTGTCTTTTTGTTTTGCATGTGATAGAGAGGGTGGTTTTAAATATAGCCGCCCGAGAAGTGCATATATATTATTTCTTGCCTCACATGGATTTGAGGGTGGGAGCGTACGACGTATAACTTCCTCGGACTTCAAAATAATATATATGCACTTCTCGGGCTACTCTACAAAAAATTATTCACTATTCATTAATTCGAAGAAGTATCCGCATAGGGTTAGTAGTTTTTGGAGATAATATGATAAGATAGAAAAAGTAAAAAACAAATGAAAGAAGGTATGAAAATAATGAAAGAAAAAAACGGAATAACATTAATAGCATTAGTAATAACAATAATAGTACTATTAATACTAGCAGGGGTAGCACTAGCTACTTTAACAGGCCAAGGAAATATTATAAGTAATGCTGAAAATGCAGTAGGTAAATACAACGATAGCGTAGCCAGTGAGCAACAATTCTTAAATGAAATAGAAAAATATTTTCAAAATTATCTAGAAGGAGAAAATGTTGAAGAAGATAAAGGAGTGCCAGTAGATAAAACAGAAATAGCTAATAATCCAGAAGATCATTTTGGAGGATATGTAGATTATACTGCACCTAATGGAGACCCAGAAGTGAAATGGAGAATATTCTATACAGATGAAGAAAATGTATATTTAATTGCAGATGATTTGTTGCCATTAGGAAGTGATGAACCACCTTTTGGAAAGTATTCAGTTGCTCTGGGGTGGTCAGAAAACAAAATTACAGACCCAAGAATAACAAGATGGTTAAAATATATACAAGAGTATCCAGATGTAGAAAATGTGGATGCAAAGACAATATCATGGCTACTTGATCCTAATGAGTGGAAAGATTATGCAAATTCTGATTATGCAGAATATGCAGTTGGGGCACCAACATTAGATTTATATAGTGCCTCATATAATAAATTGCACACAGATAGACAAATAAATTTTGATGTCGGGGATGAAACCGGATATAATTTAAAATGGAGTACAGATAGTAATTATTCAACAGAGGGCGTGCCATTTACTGTACTAACTGGATTAGATATAAGTAATGATGTATATACACAGAAAAGAGGAGGAATGTGGCTAGCTTCTCCTGGATGTTATTTGGCGGGAGAATATTTAGTAGTAGTGGCTGGTGAAGAAATATTTTTTCATGAGAGTTCATCGCTTGTTTATGGCTTACGTCCAATTGTCTGTTTAAAATCAGAGGTTCAATTGAACAAAAAAAGTGATGGCACATATACACTATCATTACCAGAATAAACAATTTTCGACAAATAATTTTAAGAGCTATACTTTTACGACATTTTATGATATAACTTATATTAGGTGATATCAAATGAGAGTAATTTATGTTATAGCTCTTTTAATTATATATTTAGAATTAATATTTAAGTTTATGGTTATTAAGTCTGTAAATCTTGCAGATTTAGGATTTACTTTACTTTTTACAGTACAAATTATTTTGTTTTTTAATTTAATATGTAATTTGTTTAAAGAAAAGGTTTCTAAAATAATTCTTATAACCAGTACTGTAATTTTAACAATATATTTTATGGTGCAAACTGTTTTTTACAATCTATTTAGTGTGCCTTTTTCTTTTATGACACTTGGACTAGCCGAAAATGCACTGGATTTTACAAGCATTATAAAGGATGCAATTTTGCAAAATTTACTAGTGCTAATTTTGCTTGCACTTCCATTAATTTTTGTAATTTGCATTCATAAGAAAATTATTTTTGAAAGATATAATGCAAAGCAGTGCTGTGCTTGGATTGCAGGTATTATAGTTACATTGCTTGTGCTTTTCGGAGTTATTAATTTAGACAAAAATGGTGTTTACTCGTCATACAATTTATTTTTTAATGTGAATGCACAAGAAAAAAACATAGAAAAATTTGGACTTATTAATTCAACAGCAATGGATATAGTAAGAACTATTGGAGGGTTTGAAGAAAAAGCTATAATAGAAACAAATAGTAGTACTTCTTTATTTCCTAATCATATTGAAATAGAAAAACCAGCAGAACCACAGGTCGTTTTGCCAACATATAATGAGCTAGATTTAAATTTAGATGCATTAATAGAACAAACAACAGATTCTGGACTTAAAAATGTTTATAAATATATTAATTCGGTTCAGCCTACTAACCAAAATGATTATACAGGATATTTTAAAGATAAAAATCTAATATTTATACTAGCAGAAGGATTTAACAGTATTGCAGTAGATGAGAATTTAACACCTACATTATATAAACTTACAAATTCTGGTTTTGTGTTTAATAATTTTTATTCACCAGTATTTTTAAGTACAACAGGAGGGGAATTCCAAGCTACAACAGGATTAATTCCAACTCAGAGTATATTAAATATGTGGAAAAAGAATAAACCAGATATAAAATATGCCCTAGGAAATAGTTTTAGTAAAGCAGGATATACTGCAAATGCTTATCATGACTGGACTTATACATACTATTCAAGACAAGATACAATGAAAACTCTGGGATTTGATTCGTATATGGGTATTGGTAATGGTCTTGAAAAGTTAATGGACAGCAAATGGCTTCCAAGTGATGTTGATATGATGGATGTTACAACAGATTTTTATACATCAGAAAATAAGTTTGTAACATTTTATATTACTGTAAGTGGACATGCTCCATATAATTTTAGTGGAGGAAATTCTACTGCTATTAAGTATAAAGACTATGTAAAGGATTTACCTTATAGTACTCCCGTCAAGGCATATTTAGCTTCTCAAATGGAACTAGATAGGGCCTTAGAAACTCTTATTAACAAATTAGATGAACAAGGAATTTTAGATGATACAGTAATTGCATTGGTCGGCGACCACTACCCATATACTTTGTCAATTGACGAAGTAAACGAGGTTAGCTCATATACAAGAGATTCAATTGTGGAAGTTAACAGAAGTAATTTTATACTTTGGAATAGTGATATGGAAGAACCTATTGAAGTTAATAAAGTAGGAAGTCAAATTGATGTTTTGCCTACATTACTAAATTTATTCGGAATAGAATATGATTCTAGATTACTAATAGGTCAAGATATTTTAAGCGACAACCCAGGAATAGCTATTTTTTCAAACAGAAGCTGGGTAAGTGATTATGGAACATATTTTGCCAAAAGCAAAGAATTTGTGCCAAATGGAAATGGAGAAGTGGACGAGAATTATGTTAGTGACATGAATAAGAGCGTGGCAAATAAGTTTACAATGAGTCAGTCTTTTTTGAAATATGATATTTATGAAAGATTGGTTAAATAATTTTTTGAAAATTTCTTTTAGAATGTAAAATACTTCTAATTTCCATTTTACTATCTTTTACAATATAAAATATTATAAAATTTTTAACATAAATTTTATAATATGTATGTTTCCTTTTTTTAGCTCCAACATATTTTTCAAAACTTGTTGGAGTTTTGCTTCTTTTTTCTATTTTTTCAATTACTTCATTATAAAAAGATTCAGCTGCTATTCTATTTTTTAATTCATGTACGAAATATTTTAAAATACCATTAAATTGATTGATAAAATTAGAAGTATATAAAATTGTATACTTATCAGGTTTCATCTATAATCCTCCTAGCCATTTGTTTCATTTCTTCGTGTGTGTAATATTTTGCATTTGGATTTTCTGATTCTTTATCAGCTTTGTCTAATTCATATTCTATATATTCATTGTATTCAGCATTACTTATTAATTTAGAATATTTTTCTAGACTCATTACTACCATTGAACCATATCCATTTTTAGTAAGATATATAGCTTCATCTTCATTTAATACAAGCTTTTCTATTTCTGGATATTTATTTCGTAAATCTGAGACAGGTCTTATATTAATCATAAAAAATCAACTCCTTTAATTTTATTATCATAATTTTATCATTATTTTATGTATTATTCAATATTTATATACTCAAAATTAAAAAAATGTTAAAATTTCGTTTGCCGAAGAAGATATAGAAAAATTGTTTTTGAAGAAAGTGTAGACAAATAAAGTTTATTTGTATATAATAATTCAAGAGATAACAATGGAGGAAAATAAAAAAGATGACAATAATCACTGAAAGTCGCATGGCTGTACACACACACACACACATCTAATTTATTAGAAAAGTTAAATAGAAGAAACATATAAATTATTAAGACATATAAGGCTTAGCTTTACGGCTAGGTCTGTATGTTTTTTGTTTTTTACCTGACTACAAATACTCGATAATATTTATTGAATAGCATTTTTATAAAAAATTGCAAAATAACCGAATAGGGTTAGTAGTTGTTGAAAATAATATGATAAGATAAATAAAAATATACGGAGGAGATTGAAAGATATGAAAAGTACAAAAGGAATAACATTAATAGCATTAATAATAACAATAATTGTGTTATTAATATTAGCAGGAGTAGCGCTTGCTGCTTTAACAGGACAAGGAAATATTATAGTAAATGCCGAAAATGCAGTAGGGAAGTATAATAATAGTGTAATAGAAGAACAGGAATTATTAAATGAAATAGAGAAATATTTTAATAATTACTTAGAAGGAGGAAGCCAAGATAATCCACCACAAGAAGGTATAACGTCAGAAGAAATAGCAAATAATCCAAACTTATATTACGGAGAAGAGGTAGACTATACACCAACAAATGGACTGTCAGTAGGGTGGAAAATATTTTATGCAGATGAGGAAAATATTTATTTAATAGCAGATGATTATGTGCCAAATACATATGCACCAAATGCAGAAAATGGATCACAAGTAAATAAAGGGAACACAGATTACAAAATAGGTTTTTTTGACATAATATCAAAAAATACATACGACGTAACAGATATACAGCAGGAAGATGAAAGAGTAAAAAAATGGATAAGCTATATAAACATTAATTTTAGTGTTACACACAGAGCTATTGATGCGATAGCATATTTATTAGATACAAGTATTTGGACAGAATTTAAAGATGAAAATAATAAGGCGGAATATGTAGTAGGAGGACCAACATTAGAAATATTTATAGAATCATATAATGACACACACGAAACATACTTAAATTGCGAAATGACTGACTCAGATAGTAGCGACCCTGGGTATCACGTAAAGTGGAGCACAGAATCAAGCTATGACTACTTTAGAAGAGAACTTGCTGGCTTGGATAAATCAGAGAGTCTATATATAAATGATAGTACCAATGTAAATGCGGATGGCTATTGGTTGGCTTCACCTTCTGGATACTCCTACTATGGCTATGACTATACTATGTTTTGTGTGGACTATAATGGTTGCTTGGTAAGTGTTGATATAGGACCTTATTACCACGATGAGGACTATGGCTTTCGTCCAGTTGTATGCTTAAAATCAGGAACTCAGTTAATAGAACAGACAAATGGTAAATATGCGATACAATAAGATGTTTAAGCGTTAAAAATATGATAAACATGCAACATTGACACATACACCTTATTAAAATGTACTCGTCCAAAAACTTAATATATATTATTTTTCGCCTTACATGGCTTGGTAGATAATGGCTTTTTCAATAAAATTCCCGCAAACCCCTTGACAAAAGCACAAAAATAGTGTAAAGTATATTAGCATTACATAAGAGAGGTAAATATATGGAGAAGAATGTTAAAGTAAGTATGCTTTGCCAGTTGTATGGCAAGCTTTTGACTGAAAAACAGTATATTTTCTTAGAGGATTATTATAATAACGACTTGTCTTTGTCTGAAATTGCTGAGAATGAAGGTATTACTAGGCAAGCTGTTAGAGACATTATTAAGAAGGGGGAAAATAAACTTTTCGAACTAGAAGAAAAGCTAGGTTTTATGAAAAAGATGTTTAATCAAGAAAAGAAGATTGCTTTGATTTTGTCTGAAATTTCTCAAATTGAGGATAAGTCGTCAGATAAACAAATTGCAAAAATCTTAGATGATGTAAAACAAAAGTTAAATTGTTTAGTTTAGTGGAGGTGCCAATTTTATGGCTTTTGAGGGATTATCTGAAAGATTACAAGGTATTACAAGAAAATTAAGAGGTAAAGCAAGAATTACCGAATCTGATTTGAAAGAAGTTTTAAGAGAGGTTAAGCTTGCTCTTTTAGAGGCTGATGTTAATTACAAAATTGTTAAAGAATTTATTGCTGTTATTGAGCAAAAGGCATTGGGCCAAGATGTTTTAAAATCCCTTACACCAGGTGAACAAGTTGTTAAAATTGTTAAAGATGAAATGATTGAGCTTTTAGGTGGTACTGAAAGTAAGATTAATTTTACACCAAATCCACCAACTATTATAATGCTTGTTGGACTTCAAGGTTCTGGTAAAACTACAACAGCAGGAAAGCTGGCAAATCTTCTTAGAAAAGAGGGTAAAAAGCCTTTGCTAGTTGCATGTGATGTTTACAGACCTGCTGCTATTAAACAGCTTCAAGTTGTTGGGAAACAACTTAATATACCAGTTTTCGCAAATGAAAATAGCAAAGATGTTGTTTTAATTGCAAAACAAGCTTTAAGCCATGCTATTTCTAAATTAAACGATGTAGTTATACTAGATACAGCAGGTAGACTTCATATAGATGAAGAACTTATGAATGAACTTAAAAATGTTAAAGCAAATGTTAAACCACATGAGATTTTGTTAGTAGTAGATTCTATGACGGGTCAAGATGCAGTTAATGTTGCACAAAGTTTTAATGAAAACCTTGGTATAGATGGTGTTATTTTAACTAAACTAGATGGTGATACTCGTGGTGGTGCTGCTTTATCTGTAAAGAAAGTTACAAATAGACCAATTAAATTTGCAGCTACTGGTGAAAAATTAAGTGATATAGAGGTTTTCCATCCAGATAGAATGACATCTAGAATTCTTGGAATGGGAGATGTGCTTTCTATTATTGAAAAAGCAGAGGAAGCTTTTGACGAAGAAGAAGCTGTTAAATTAGAAAAGAAACTTAGAAAAGAAGGCTTTGATTTAGACGACTATTTATCACAATTAAGACAAATAAAGAAAATGGGTTCATTTTCAGCAATTTTAAAGATGATACCTGGTCTTAATATGGTTAAAGAGTCTGATATAGATGAAAAAGAATTCACAAAAATAGAAGCAATTATTTGTTCTATGACAGCAGAAGAAAGAAGGAAGCCAAAACTTTTAAATGCTAGCAGAAGAATTAGAATTGCAAAAGGTAGTGGTACTAAGGTACAAGATGTAAACAAATTTATGAATTCTTTTGAACAAACACAAAAAATTATGAAAAAGATGCAATCTGAAAAGAATATAAACAAAATGCTAAAAGGATTAGACGCAAACGCACTTAAAAAACTTAGGTAATATTTATTAAAATATATACAAATGCATTTGTAGGAGGTGAATATTATGGTAAAAATAAGATTAAAAAGAGTTGGTGCTAAAAAAGCTCCTTTCTATCACATTGTTGTAGCTGATTCTAGATCTCCAAGAGATGGAAAAATAATTGAACAATTAGGAACATATAACCCAATGACAGAACCATCTGAAATAAAATTAGATAAAGAAAAAGTTGAAAAATGGATAAAAAATGGTGCAAAACCAACTGATACAGTTAAAGCTTTAATAGAAAAAGCAAATTAAAGAAATTTAAAATGAAGATTTTAAAATTAAGGAAGGATGAAGATACATGAAAGAAATATTAGAAACAGTAATTAGAAACTTAGTTTCTGAACCAGAATCAATCTCTATAAACGAGGTACAAGGAGAACAATCTGTTGTATTTGAAATTAGAGTTGCAGAGAAAGATATGGGAAAAGTTATTGGAAAAGAAGGAAAAGTTGCTAAGGCTATAAGAACTATTATAAAAGCAGTAGCAGCAAAAGAAGATAAAAGAGTTACAGTAGAATTTATAGATTAATTAAAAGGAATTTTTATATGCAAGAATATTTAGAAGTAGGTCAAATTGTAAATACACATGGATTAAAAGGACACTTAAAAGTTGTTCCATTTACAGATGACATAAACAGATTTAAATCTCTAAAAACTGTATTTATTGATTTTAAAAACGAGTTAATGGAATACAAAATTCAAGAGGTTAAATTTATAAAAAATCTAGTAAGGTTAAAACTTGAAAGATTAGACAATATAAATGATGCTGAAAAATTTAAAGGATGTTATTTAAAAATAAACAGAAAAGATGCTAAAAAATTAGATGAAAACACATATTTTATAGCAGACCTAATAGGCTTAGATGTTTATGATTTAGAAAACCATAAAATAGGAATTTTAAGCGATATTTTCCCTACTGGAAGTAATGATGTTTATGTTGTAAAACAGGAAGATGGAAAACAAGTTTTACTACCTGCTATATCAAAAGTTATTAAAGAAATTAATATAAAGCAAGGTAAAATAGTAGTAGATATAAGTCAAGGAGTATAATGCATGAAATTTAGTATATTAACACTTTTCCCTGAAATGTTTGAGCCAATCAGGTCAAGCATACTTGGAAGAGCAGAGGGAAAAAATCTAATTGAAAT
Organism: uncultured Clostridia bacterium; assembly: GCA_944389425.1. GTDB lineage: Bacteria > Bacillota > Clostridia > TANB77 > CAG-508 > UMGS1864. The sequence goes on along the minus strand of CALXMH010000010.1, from coordinate 28,321 downwards.
AGAGTTAATTAATATTAGAGATTTTTCAAAAAATAAACACAAAAAAGTCGATGACACTCCATATGGAGGTGGAGCAGGAATGCTGATAAGACCAGATGTTGTTTATGATGCATATTCTTCACTTAAAAATAAAGGAAAAGTTATTTATATGTCTCCACAAGGGAAAACTCTAACACAAGCAAAAGTAAAAGAGCTTGCAAAAGAGAAAGAACTTGTAATTTTATGTGGACATTATGAAGGAATAGACCAAAGGGTAATTGATGAAATTGTTGATGAAGAAATATCAATAGGTGATTATGTATTAACCGGTGGTGAAATTCCAGCAATGGTACTTATTGATTCAGTATCTAGATATGTTGATGGTGTTCTTAGTAATGAATCTGTAAAAGAAGAATCTTTTTCAGAAGGACTACTAGAATATCCACAGTATACAAGACCAGAAATGTTCTTAAATAAAAAAGTTCCAGAAGTACTACTCACTCGGACATCATAAAAACATAGAAAAATGGAGAAGGAAGGAGTCTTTAAGATTTACCTTACTTAAAAGACCAGACCTAATCCAAGAAGATAATTTATCTGATGAAGATAAATTAAATTTAGAATTATTGAAAAATAGCAAATAAAAGAAAATTTTATTTGGAAGGAGGAAAATTTAAATGGATATCATAAAATCAATTGAGCATGAACAACTAAAAAGCAAAGTTCCAATGCTAAAAGTTGGAGACACAGTAAGAGTTCATGTTAAAATTAAAGAAGGTAACAGAGAAAGAATTCAAATATTTGAAGGAATTATTATTAAAAAACAAGGTGGAGGATTAAACGAAACATTTACAGTTAGAAGAATTTCTTATGGTGTAGGTGTTGAAAAAACATTCTTATTACATGCTCCATCAACAGAAAAAGTTGAAGTTGTTAGAGTAGGTAAAGCAAGAAGAGCTAAACTATATTACCTAAGAGATAGAGTAGGTAAAGCAGCTAAGACTAAGGAAAAAGTTGGTGCTAGAATTGAAACTAAGGAAGTTACTTTAAAAGAAGAATTAGTTCCAGGCGAAGCAGAAGCAACATTAGAAGATGCACCTGTTACAGCAACTACTGAAACAATGGATACAGTAAAAGAAGAAGTTGTAGAAAAAGTAGCAGAAGTAACACCAGTAGAAGAAAACAAAGCTGAATAATTATAAAAAACCAGTCCTATAAAAGAACTGGTTTTTTTTGCTTATAAAGTACCTAATTTTGCCAAAGTATAATTCTTATAGCGAGAATCAAGGGTAACATCTTTAACTTTTTTTATAAACTCAGGAAGTTTTACTTCGCGAGTAAGTCCAGTAAGTTCAATTTCCAAGATGGCATAAGTAGTCGAGAATGGATAAATATCTAGCTCAAAATATTGATTCTCATAAATAAAGCAATATCTCTTCTTTATAATTTGATGCAAAGAAGTGTCTGCTTCAAGAGAAAGTTGCATATATTCTTTTATAGATATTTTTTTCTCAAACTCTATTCTTTTGCCACCTTCAAAGTACCGCTTTTCAGTATAGTAATATGTAAAATCATTACCAATACCTCTTTGACGAATACGCCGTTCCACATTCTTATTAGAAGAATGCAGATATGTTTGAACAATATTTAAACAAATGAGATTTACTTGTTTAGATATAGCTTCAAAATCAGGGTATTCAATTAAATACTTACGTTCTCCCTCAATGGGAACAGGTTCGCCAATGCAAGAACATATTTCTGCAATAAGCCGATTTAATTTCCCAGAAAAATCAGTACTGTTATCTAGGACTCTAAAATGAGGATGCCCATTCCAAGCATTTATTGTTCTGTTATCAGCCAAAATTGCTTGGCTTGGAGTTTCACTACGTGCTGCATTATTTGCAAGAGTATAAAATTCAATTGCACCTTTAGCAGCAGTTACTAGGTGAAACACAGCATCATATCTAGACATTGCAGTGGCTTTGGTAAGTGAAAACTGAGATAGAAAATCACTAAAATTTTCACCTGGCATAAACGCAGCTGCATCCATAATACCCCTGTCGTAAACCACAAGAATCTTATCATTTGGAATGGTCTTTATAATTTTTTCATACAAATCTTCTTTTAAAATTTGTTTTGCAGTAATTGCATACTCAAAATCTAAAACGGCTTTTGGAGAAGAATCCCATGGATGAACACCACTTAAAATTATCTCAGTTGCCGTTTCCGGTACAATTAAAACAGTGTACCCCTTTTGGGTAAAAACATTATTAATGGTCGTAAGTGCAGTGGTTTTACCAGCACAAGGACCACCTGTTAAAACAAATTTGTAAATCTTTTTACTCATAATAATGCCCTCCTTTGTTGCCTAAAAAGATTTGCATGAATGAAAAAACATAAATCTACTGTTTTTTCATATAAAAAATACATAGAATAATTATATAATCCTATGCATTTTTTGTCAACTCAAATAAGTTTACAATAATTATCAAAAGGTATAGAAAATTCATTTCCATTTAGATAATCTAAAATTCCACTTTCGGTTTTAAAATTAAATACCATTTTGTAGCTCGTTAAATATTGAGTTTTAGCATTAAACATTTTATTTACTTTATTAATTCCATATTTACCATCACCAATAATTGGATGACCAATATGAGCTAAATGTGCTCTTATTTGATGAGTTCTTCCTGTTTCAAGTTTTACTTCCAAAAGAGATATGTTTTTTTCTTTATTAGAAGAGAGTACTTTATAACTAGTAATTATTTTTTGATAACCAGTTTTAGGTACATCTGATATAAATACAATAGATTTTTTATTATCTTTAAATAAGTATGCTTGCATTGTTTTTTCTTGTTCCTCTGGAATGCCATGCACAAGGGTAACATAATATTTATCTATTTCTCTTTGCTTAAATTTTTCCATAAGTATATTACATACATTTTCATTTTTGGCAAATAGAACTAATCCACAAGTATTTCTATCTAATCTATGACAAGGAAGTGCAGTATTACAATAGCTTTTTACAATAGAAAATAGTGTTTTTTCATTAAGAGAACTATCTGTAACAGAAATTCCGAGAAGGTTTATTTATTAGCAAAATATTATCATCTTCATAAACCATATTTAAATTATTTTCAGTTCCATATAATTGCTCATCTGTAATATACACTGTAATTAAATCACCAGAATGAACAATCACATTCTCATTAATTCTTTTATTATTCACAATAATATCTTTTTTTCTAAGTGCTTTGTAAATACTACTTTGTTTTAAATTATTAAATTCTCCAAGCAAAAAATTTACAATTTTTTTGCCTTCATATTTTTTACTTACAACTAATTTTTTCATACTATTTATTATACTTAAAAAATTAATAAAAGTAAAGTAAACATAATGAGGATTTCGACGTAACAATTTAACTTAAATATACATAAAATGTACTATGATAAATTATAGGAGGTTTCAAGTGAAAGATGTTTTAAAAATAAAGCATATTAGCAAAAAATATCAAGCTAAAAATGGAGAAATAAATGCCCTAGATAATATAAGCTTTTCTGTAAGTGAAGGTGAATTTGTAAGTATAATCGGACCTAGTGGATGTGGCAAATCTACTCTTTTATCTATAATTGCAGGATTAGAACCAAAAACAAGTGGAGAAGTATATGTTAAACGGAGAAAAAACAGATGGAATTTCGCCTAAAATGGGGTATATGCTACAAAAAGATAATTTGCTTGAATGGAGAACTATTTATAAAAATGTGTTACTTGGATTAGAAATAAGAAATACAAAAAATAAAGAAAACATAGAATATGTAAATAATTTACTTAAAAAATACGATTTATACGACTTTAAAAATAAATATCCAGCACAATTATCTGGTGGAATGAGACAAAGAGTTGCATTAATTAGAACACTAGCAGTTAGACCACAAATTTTGTTACTAGACGAAGCTTTTTCAGCATTAGATTATCAAACTAGAATTAATGTAACAAAAGATATATACAACATTTTAAAAGCCGAAAATATCACAGCATTAATGGTAACACATGATATATCAGAGGCGATAAGTATGTCCGATAGAGTAATAGTACTTAGTCAAAGACCTGCCAAAATTAAAAATATACACAAAATAGAGTTTGATATACCAAATAGAACACCACTAAATTGCAGAGAAAGCCCTAAATTTAGCAAATATTTTGATACATTATGGAAGGAGCTTGGTGATTAATGAAAAATGAAAACATATCAAATGATAGAAAAAAATATCTACGAAAGTTAAAAAAAGATAAAATATCAGTAATTGTAGTACAAATTGCATTAGTTCTTGGATTAATTATTTTATGGGAAGTTTTAGCAAATGCCAAAATTATTGATAGTTTTATAATGAGCCAACCATCTAGAATTTGGGAGACCTTGGTAAATTTATCGTCAAATGGATTATTAACACATATAGGAATTACGTGTTTTGAAACAATTGTAGGATTTTTATCAGGAGCCATGCTTGGAATAATTATTGCAATTATTTTATGGTGGTCAAATTTTCTTTCAAAAGTATTTGATCCATTTCTAGTAATATTAAATAGTTTACCCAAAACGGCACTTGGACCAGTAATAATTGTATGGGTTGGTTCAGGAATGCCAGCAATAATTGTTATGGGGCTTGCCATTTCTTTAATTGTAACAATTTTGGAAATTTCTAATGGATTTAAAAATACGGATAAAGAAAAAATTAAAATGGCTAAGAGTTTTAACAGCACAAAGTGGCAGGTATTAACTAAAATTGTAATACCAGCAAATATTTCAACATTTTTTAATTCACTAAAAATAAACATAGGATTATCACTAGTAGGTGTAATTACAGGAGAATTTCTTGTTTCAAAAGGAGGACTTCGGATATCTAATTGTGTATGGAGGCCAAGTATTTAAATTAGACCTAGTAATGGCTAGTGTAATTATTTTAGCAATTCTAGCAACTGTTTTATATCAATCTGTTGTATTGCTGGAAAAATTAGTTGTTAAAAACAAAGTAAATAGGGGGGAATAATTTGAAAAAATATGTAATATATGCAATTATTATAGTTCTTGTTATTGCAGGAGTTGTATCTGGAATAATTGCTAACATGAATAATACAAATGAAAATGAAGGAGAAGAACTTACAAAAGTTAAAGTAAACGAGGTAGCACGTTCTGTTTTTTATGCACCACAGTATGCAGCAATTACAAATGGATATTTTGAAGAAAATGGCATAGAGGTAGAAATTACAACAGGTCAAGGTGCAGATCAAGTTATGACAGCTGTTCTTTCTAATCAATGTGATATTGGATTTGCAGGACCAGAAGCTTCAATTTATGTGTATAACGAAGGAAAAGAAGATTTTACACAGGTGTTTGCTCAATTAACTAAAAGAGATGGGTCTTTTTTAGTAAGTAGAGAGGAAAGACCAGATTTTGAGTGGACAGATTTAAAAGGTAAAACAATAATTCCAGGAAGAAAAGGCGGAGTACCATATATGACTTTTGAATATGTGCTTAAACAAAATGGACTAAACCCAGAGACAGATGCAGTCCTAGATGATAGCATAAAATTTGATTTAATGGCAGGTGCATTTTCTGCTGGTAATGCAGATTTTGTAACATTGTTTGAACCAACTGCTTCACAAGTTGAAAGTGCTGGTAAAGGCTATGTTGTTGCATCAGTAGGAGAAGAGGCAGGAGAAATACCATATACAGCATATTTTGCTAAAAAGAGCTATATAGAGGAAAATTCAGATTTGATTCAAAGATTTGTAAATGCAATTTATAAAGGTCAACAATGGGTAAAGAATAATTCAGCAGAAGATGTGGCAAAAGCTATTGCATATTTCTTCCCAGATACAGATTTGGAAGTGTTAACAGAAGTTATGCAAAAATATAAAGATATAGATGCATGGAATGAAACACCATACTTATCAGAAGAAGCTTTTGAAAGATTACAAACAGTAATGACAGAAGCCGGAGAATTAGAACAAAAAGCACCATATAATGAAATTGTAAATAACTATTATGCCAATAAAGCAGTAGAGATGGTTAAATAGACAGAAAAATGGACGGTAAAGTTAAATCCGTCCATTTTTTTGCTTTTTTTTGATGACAAAAAGTAAGTCGTTTGATATAATAATTATACTTTAAAAAGAGATTGTTGTTAAACTTTATAATGAAAGGAGATATATTTTATGAAAAAAGGTATAATTGTTTTTGGTATTGTTTTAGGAATAATAGTTGTTTTAATTTTAATTTTCATGTTAATTAAGCCTAATTATATTTGCAGACATAATTGGATAGCATCTAGCAATAATAAAGAAAGAAGCTTTATTATTGGAAGAGATGGAAAACCTGCTAATTTTTCATGGAGACAGGGTGTTTGTGGAGAGGAATATGTAAATTACTAAAATTGACGGGTTGACTTATATAGTATATAATGTTTACATTAGTTAGAACGAAAGAAGGAGTTGTATTAAAATGGCTGAAAGTCGCATAGGAGTACACACACACACACACAGGTAGTTTGTTAGAGAAATTAAATAGGAGAAATATATAGATTTATAAGGCATATGGACTTAGTTATTGTGATAACTAGGTTTATGTGTCTTTTTGTTTTGATTTGCGTGTGATTAAGTGAGTTGTATTATTTATAGCCGCCGAGAGAGGGCGTGGATTAAAATTTATTACGCTCCTCGGCACGCCTGCGTGGCCACACAAACTCTAATAGAACATTAAACGAGCCTCTCGAAAGAACGCGCCCTCATTTAATGTTAATAAGAGTTTGTACGACCACTCCGGCTACATTCGTCGCTCCATAAATTTTAATCCACGCCCTCTCTCGGCTACTCTACAAAATAAAATTATTCACTATTAATTATTCATTAAATTTAATAAATAGCGGTATAAGGTTAGTAGTTTTTGAAGATAATATGGTAAGATATAAAATATAAAAATAATACAAATGAAAGAGGGAGAAGATACATGATAAAGAGAAAAGAAAGACGGAATTACATTAATAGCACTAGTAATAACAATAATAGTGCTATTGATACTAGCAGGAGTAGCACTAGCTACTTTAACAGGGCAAGGCAATATAATAGGAAATGCCGAAAATGTAGTTGGAAAGTACAACAATAGTGTTGCTACTGAGCAACAATTCTTAAATGATATAGAGAAATACTTTCAAAATTACTTAGAAGGAGGAAATGAGGATAATCCACCAACTCCACCAGACCCAGTAGAGCCCCCAAAGGTAAATGAAAATGGACTAGCCACAGAAAACACAACAATAAAGCCAGACGCAAACAGTAATGTACAAATAACAATACCAGCTGGATTTGCACCAGCCATATTAACAGGAAGTAATTCAACATATAGCTTACCAGGGCAAGATGGAAGTGTAAAAGAAATAATGCCAGCAGACCAATGGAATAATATAACAGTAGATGATATAAATAAAGGAATAGTAATAGTAGACAATGCCATAACATATGACAATGGCCAAACAAGTGGAACAGTACCAGATTTTAATGAATTTGTATGGATATCAATTCCGGATTTTGCAAATGATTTTAAAATGTTAGCATGGAATGGACCATATTGGAATGGTAGCAATCATATTGTAGGAGAACACCCTGTTGTAACAAATCCAGCAAATGATACAGAAAAGCAAAATAAATTCTGGGAGGATTCTACAACGTCAGAATATCAAGATATGCTTGATAGTGTAGGACATTACAAAGGATTCTATATAGGAAGATATGAGGCAAGTCAAGGAACAGGAGATATAGTACAGAGCAAGCGTGATGTTTTACCATTGACAGAAATAACTCAACCAATGGCGATAGATGCTTGTACAAACAGCAAAATTGAAAATATGCATTTGATGTATGGAATAGAATGGGACAGTGTATTAAACTGGTTAATAGACAAAGCAACAATATCAACATCTGTTTTAGGAGAAACAAAAAACATGTCAATAGAAAATATACAAGCTAATAGTAATAGTTGGGGAAATTATATTGAATCAGTAGGAGATGCAAAAAAAGATAGCGGTTCAAAACAAGAAACAGGAACAAGTGAATATTGGAAAGCAAACAACATATACGATTTAGCCGGTAATATATGGGAATGGACACAAGAAAAATATTCAACCGAGACATACAGAGCATTTAGAGGTGGTACTTGTAGCAATAAGACTGATATTTACCCTGTGGCTTATCATGCTGCTTATAATGAAAACTATACGTATAGCGATGTACGGATTTCGTGCTAGCTTTTTTATAGAAATGGATTCTAATAACAATGTATAAGATAAAGACTTATATGGTATAGAGTACAGATGAAATAAAAAGAAAATGAGTACTGATTTTCCACTCTTACTAAAAATTGACAAAACAGACATTTTGTTATATAATCTTTATACAGTTTTTTATTGACTCTGGTTTTTAAAGGAGGGTTATGTAATGGAAAAGTTACAGGCAATGGTTGAACAATTTAATAAGGTTTTTGATGAGCATGGCAATGTTAAGGCATGTGGAAGAGAGGAATGCATTAATCTTATTAATATGTGCAAGGCACAGGACCATGTTACAGACTTTGGAAATCCTTTAACTGGAATGATGAATGTTGAAAACATTAAGGCATTTCGGAAACAGAATTTTTTAAGAGTCAAATAAAGGCGGATTTTTTCCGCCTTTTTGCATAGTTTTATTTATTTTTTTGGATTATATATATAAAGTGAGGGATTATATGAAATTGGATAAGGAAAATACTAAGAAAATTATTTTTATTGTGTTTATTGGTATTTTAATTTATTGGGGACTTCAAAATTTAGGATTGATTTTTGGAGGGGTTAATTCTATTTTTAGTATTTTGAAACCATTTATTTTAGGGGCATGTATTGCATTTGTTCTTAATGTTATTGTTAGTTTAGTTGAAAATAAATGGCTTAAAAATAAAAAGAAGAATAAAGTTTTAGCTAAAATTAAAAGACCGCTTGCAATTTTTCTTTCTATGCTAATTTTATTTGCTGTTATATTTTTTGTTATATTTTTAGTTATACCAGGTTTAATTAGTACAATTGATTCTATAAGCTCATACATACCAGGTATTGCGACAGATGTTCAAAACTGGTTATATGATATGCTAGATAAATATCCTGAAATTAATAATACTATAAAAAATATTAATATAGACTGGAATAATATAGATGAGGAGACTATGAAGCTATTGCAAACTTGGGCTGGCAATATTTTAAGTTCTTCTATTAGCATATTGGGCTCTATTGCAACTGGTGTTACTAATTTTGTTATTGGACTAATTTTTGCAGTGTATATTTTATTACAAAAAGAGAAGTTAGGGTATCAGTTTAAAAAATTAATGAGAGCATATTTACCAAGTAAATTAAATGAAAAAGTTTTAAAAATATGCAATGTTTCTAATTCCGCATTTACTAAGTTTATAACCGGACAAGTTACAGAAGCATGTATTTTGGGTATTTTGTGTTTTATAGGTATGATAATTTTTGGTATGCCATATGCACTTACAATATCTGTATTAATAGGCTTTACAGCTTTAATACCAATTTTTGGTGCATTCATTGGAGCAGGTGTTGGTTTTATACTAATTGCAGTCCAAAATCCAATGCTTGCAGTAGGTTTTGTAATTTATATTATAATTTTACAACAAATTGAAGGTAATATTATATATCCAAAAGTAGTTGGAAATTCGGTTGGACTTCCAGGTATTTGGGTAATGGTAGCAGTAACACTTGGTGGAGCTATTTGGGGAATTACAGGAATTGCAGTAGGTGTTCCAATTGCATCTATTATATATGCATTAATTAGAGAAAGTGTAAATAATAAAATAGAGATAAAAGAAAAATTAAACAAAGCAGTAGAGTAATATAAAATAAAAAGGGATATGCTTAAAAAAATAGCATATTCTTTTTTTATTTTTGTATAATAAATAATAATAGCAATTTCTCATAATTTTTAGTAAAAATAGTTGATTATTTTTGAAATTTAATATAAAATTGAAAAAGATTATTTTAGGAGGCATAAATTGATAACATTAAGTGATGTAAAAAATAATATGGAAGTAAGAGAATTAGTTGAAGGTGCACAGCAACAGCTAGATGCACTTGGATATACAGAACATTCAATAAGACATATTTCAATAGTATCTAAAAGAGCAGGAGATATTCTTCAAACATTAGGTTTTGATGAAAAAACAGTGGAACTTGCAAGAATTGCAGGATATTTACATGACATTGGCAACTGTATAAATAGAGTGGACCATGCACATTCAGGAGCAATTTTAGCATACAACATTTTAAAAGAAATGGGAATGCCACTTGAAGATTGTATACAAATTCTTATGGCAATAGGTAATCATGATGAGCATACAGGAAATTCAGTAAGCGAAATTTCAGCTGCTTTAATATTAGCAGATAAATCTGATGTTCACAGAAGTAGAGTAAGAAATCAAAATTTAGCAAGTTTTGATATTCATGATAAAGTAAATTATGCTGTTACAAAGTCTGAACTTACAATAAGTAGTGAAAACAGAAAAGTAACATTAGATTTAACTATTGATACAAATATATGCCCAATGCTTGATTATTTTGAAATATTTATGGAAAGAACAATGATGAGCAAATATGCAGCTAAATATTTAAATATATGGTTTGAATTAATAATAAATGATACAAAATTATTGTAATATAAACTAGGAGGAATATAAAGTGAAAAAAAACAGTGCATTAAAATTAACAATACTTATAGTATGTATAATATTAATATCACTAATATCTTTTGTAGGAATATATAAACTACAAGGTGGAATGATAAAAAATATTATGCCAGATTATTTAGTAAGCAAAGAATTAAATGGGACAAGATTAATTAAATTTGTAGTAGATGATTCTACAAAAGAAGTAGAGAGTGCTACAACAGAAGAAACAACAGAGGAAGCATCAGAAGAGACTAGTGCAGAAGATGAAACAGAAGAGCAAGCAGATGAAAATACAGAAACAGTCCCAGTAAATAGCAAAGAAGTGTTAACAGCAGAAAATTACGAACTTTCAAAAAATATTATACAAAAAAGACTTAATCAATTTAATATGATAAACTATGATTTAAGAGTAGATACAACAACTGGTGATATTGCACTAGAAGTACCAGAAAATAGCGGAATAGATGATATATTAGGTTACTTATTATCACAAGGTACTTTTAAAATTATAGATACAGAAACAGAAGAAGTTTTATTAGATAATTCAAATATAGAAGAAGCAAAAACAATGTATTATACAGATACAACAGGAACAACAGTATATTTAAATATAGTTTTTAATGATGAAGGAAAACAAAAATTAGAAGAAATTTCTAAAACATATGTTCAAACAACAGATGAAGAAGGAAATTCTACAACAAAAACAATAACAATAAAACTAGATGATGAAACAATAACAACAACATATTTTGGACAAACAATGTCAAATGGTGAATTACCATTAACAATTGGAAGCCCAACAACAGATTCAAATACATTACAAAATTATTTTGTTCAATCTGGTGAAATAGCAATAGTATTAAATAATGGAATAATTCCAATTGTATACGATATTGGAACAAACGAATATGTAGCACCAGTTATAACACAAGATATACTAAATAAAATAATATTAGCAGCAATTATAATTTTTGCATTAATGGTAGTTTATTTAATAATAAGACATAGAACATATGGTATAATTTCTGCATTATCTATAATTGGATATATAGCACTTTACTTAATAGTTGTAAGATTTACAGATACAATAATATCACTAGAAGCTATGGCAGCAATAGGAATTGCAATTATACTAGAATTTGTATTTGTTCAAGCAATAGCTAAAAAGTTAAGAGAAAATTCAGCTAATGCAGATGTAACTATAAAGAAGGAATTAATTAAAAATATTTCACTTCAAATTCCTATGTATATAATGGCAGTAGTATTTGTGTTTGTAGAATGGGAAACTATAAAAAGCTTTGGAATTGCATTATTCTGGGGATTAATAATTTCTCTAATATATAATTTTGTATTTACAAGACTTATGTTTATACAAAGGGCAAATATGAAAAAATAGGAGGAAGAATAATGAAAAACAAAATATTATATGGAATAATAGCAATAATATTAATAGCTGGAATAGTAACATTTTTCATACATGGGTTTAATATAGGAAATGTTTATGGAAGCTATACAAAAATTGGACTATATATAGAAACAGGTGTAAATAAAGACGAAGTTACACAAATAGTAAACGAAACTTTTGAAAATTCAGAAGCATTAATTCAAGATGTAGAATATTTTGGCGAAATGGTGCTAATAACAATGCCACAAGTAACAAGTGAGCAAATAGATAATTTCTTAGCAAAAATAAACGAAAAATATTCATTAGAATATAAAGCAGAGGATTTAGACATATTTAATATGCCAGCACTAACATTTTACGAAGTAGCAGAACCTTATATATGGCCAGTTGCATTATCAGTAGTGCTTGGAATTGCATTTATGGCAATAAGATATAGCTCACTTGGAGTTATAAAAGTAATAGGAAAGTCTATACTTTCTATAATAGTTTTGCAAGCTGTAATAGTAAGTTTGTACTTAATATTTAATTTACCAATAGATTTAAGCATAGTACCAACTACTTTATTTGGACTTGGAATTGCACTATTATATACAGCCAATAAAAATAATGAATTATTAGAAATAAAAAAAGCAGAAAGTGAAGACGAATAATTAACATCCTAAAAAAGTACTAATATAATATATTAGTACTTTTTTAGGATGTGATGAAAATGAATATAATAAATAAAGTAAAAAGAATAATTTTATTTAGAACATCCAGCAAAGAAATAGAACAAAAAGAGGCATTAGACATTTTAAAAAAACATCCAAATGCAATATTAATAGATGTAAGAAGCAGTCAAGAATTTAATGAAGGACATCTAGCAGGAACCATAAATTTACCAGTTTATGATATAGCAAAAAATATAGGAAAAATAGTAACAAACAGAGATAACATAATTATATTGTATTGCTCAGTTGGTATAAGAAGTAAAAAAGCAGCTAAAATTCTTGACGACTTGTGTTATACAAATGTATACACAATAAAGGATGGAGCAAAAATTTAATTATTCTTTTTTAAAATATCATTTGTCTTGTAAAAATTGCAAATATTGCAGTCAAGGCAAATGATTATTCTTTTACCAAAAATAGCACAAAGTGTATCTAAAAATTCGTTATTTTTATTGTCGTTTAATAAATGTATATAAATTCTTTTAGGAAGAATGTTCAGTAGAGTATTTAAACAATAATCATTGCTAGAAAAAGTTATGTCAGACAAGTACTTAGCACTTGCAATATTTTTATCTATTTTTATAATATTTTTATTCTCATCTAATAGCAAAGAATCATCACTAAAATAAATTAAATGAACTTCCTTTGCGGTAGAAGGTGTTTCATTTACGTATGATTTTAAAAGCTCAATAAATTCATCGTATTCTTTTTTTATAGTAAAAGTACTTGCAGCTTCTACAACAAGCTCATTTAAAATAATAGAATATTCCCTAAGCCTAAAATTAACAAATCCATCTAATATCATGCTTTTATTGCTTGAAACATAATTATGACATAAATGATACAATATATTTAATCTAGAATTATATATAGATTCATTTTCTTTTAATAATTGTTTAGAAATATCAAAAATAGTATCTTTTTCTGTATCTGTAAAATAAAAATAATCATAATTAATAAAATTATACAAAATTTTATCTTCGTAAAACTTCAAAATAGCATGCTGAATAAGACTAGAAATATAGTTATAAAACAAAGTAACATCATTTCCAGTATAATGAATAATAACATTATTATAAATTTTAAACTTATGCTTAGACAGATAAAAATTGCTAGGAGTATTACGCTTAAAACTGCCTACAAGATAATTTAAAATATTCTTATTATTTGTTTTAATACAAAAAGACTTAATCACGGCTTAAAAACTCCTTCCAAAACATTACAATTATTATCTGCAAAAACATACTAGATATACATTATATTATTCAAATACTACTCAAAATGAAATATGTCCGGAAAATTGAAACATCTAAAAATAAGGGAAAAAATATTTTTTGTCGAATAATATAACTAGATGAAGTTAAAAGACGTAAGAAGAATAAAATAAGGAGGGGAAAATACATGAAGAAAAAAGTACTAATAGGGATAGGAGTAGTTTTAGCAATTGTGGTTGTGATACTAGTGGCAATGGTATTTTTCAAACCAGGAGAAGAAAAACTAGAAGGAGGAGCAATTGGACCAACTCCTAGTCCAGAACGAATAGCACAAATAAGAGCACAAGAGAAAATATTACCATTACCAGAAGAACCATTAGAAGATGTTAAAAGAATAGGAGTTATAGGACCAGTAGAGATACATTATCTCTATGATGTAACAGATACTGGGACAATTGGAAATGTAACAGATTTTATAATAATAGGGACAGTTCAAAATATTGAAGGAGTAACAAACTATAACCCAACTACTGAAGAGTATACTGTTGCAAAGACTGCGGGGACTATAAAAGTAGAAAAAGTACTAAAAGGGGAAATAAATGAGGAGACTATACCATTTATTAGAACAGGTGGATACATTCAATTTTCAGAATATAAAAAAGCAAAATCTGAATTTATAAACAATATTCAAATTATTGGTGATACCCCAAAGGATGACGAATACATATTACAACTTGAAAGTGATGATATTTTAATAGAGCAAGGCAAAACATATTATATGTTACTTGAATATAATACAGATTTTGAAAGATATCAAATAAATTTTAATCAATATGGATTAAGAGAAATAGATACATCTAATGGATTAAATTTAAAAGATAATTCTAAAATAAGAGTAAAAAATACCAGAGCAGGAAGCACTACACCACTTAGCTCAATATTATCGCAAATAGAAAAAGTAGCATCAGAAGAAGAGAAAAAAGCTTCAAATGAAAATACCGAATCACAAGGAGCAGATGCAAGTGTATATGTAATGCCAAAAGAAAAAGAAGAAAAGGGGATAATAGAACAAATAAAAGATTTTATAACACCAATAATACTAATAATATATTCAATTAATACCATAATTTCAGTCATAATTTAATAAGAAGATAATTATAAAAATAATAAGGAGGGGAAAACACATGAAGAAAAAAGTACTAATAGGAATAGTAGTAGTTCTAGCAATTGTGATTGTTGTACTAGCAGCGATGGCTATTTTTAAAGTAATAAATGAAAATAGAGAAGAAATTCCAGTAGGACCTTCTAGCCAAGAACAAATAGCAAGAGTAAGAGAACAAGAGAAAATATTAAAAATACCAGAAGAAGTATGGTATGAAGAGATACAAAAAGGAGGTGGAGGAGCAGACGTAGATTATGCTTTTGATATATCAGATACTGGAATTATTGGAAATTTGGCAGATTATATAATTATAGGAACTGTGGAAAACATTGAAGGAACAACAAATTACAATCCTAGTACAGGAAGCTATTCGTCTGCAAAAACAGTTGGCACAGTGAAAGTAGAAAAGGTATTAAAAGGTAAAATAGATGAAGAGATTATACCATTTATAAAATCAGGAGGGGTAATTCCATTTTCTGAATATGAAAAAAGCCAACCAGACTTTTTAAGAGAGAAACAGGGATGGGATGAAGTGCAACAGGAAGAAAAAGAAAATCAATACATAACACAAATGTCTAATGATGATATTTTTATAGAAGACGGAAAAACATATTATATGCTTTTAACATATAATACTGATTATGAAAGGTACACAATTAATTTTATGAAGTATGGATTAAGAGAAATAGACACATCTAATGGACTAAATTTAGAAGATAATTCTAAAATACAAGTAAAAGATAACAAAAATGGAAAATATTTAACACTTAGATTAATACTATTACAAATAGAAAATTCAAAAGAAAAAGCAAAAGAGATAGAAAATAAATTTATGAATAATTAATATTTATAAAAAAGAGATGCGTTTTTGGCATCTCTTTTAATAGTATATCATATAATCAATGTCTGGGAAAATTTTGTCTTTTTCCATTATCATTTTTAAGAAATCTTTATCTATTTTGTCTGATTTTATTTGTTCATATAGTTTTGTAAATCTTCCTATATGATCTTTTATTCTGCGCTTTGCATAGTCTACCATTGTTCCGTTGGTTATTATAAATAGCCAGTCACTGCTTTGGGCAAGTAGCAATTCGCGAGCACATTGGTTTAGGGCATTTCGTTTTAGTTCATCTTTTTCGTTAGGGAATAGGTGAGCTAGTTCTACCATTCGGTCACCTGCTACATGTAGGTGCTTGTGTGCATAATCGTTTTCTCCATTTAACCATACTTCACTATATCCATTTTTGCCCCAGCTAGATATGCATGGAGAGGCAACTTGAATTTCTGGAAACATGTCTATATAGTCGCCAGGGGTTATTAGTTTAAAGTTACAATCATCATAATAAATCTTTTTAAATAGTATATATAACCAATAAGGACCTTCATACCACCAGTGTCCATATAATTCAGCATCATAAGGACATACAACAAGTGGTGGAACATGCATATGTTCAGATAAATAATTAATTTGGGCAACTCTTGAATCTAAGAAATGGCCAGCTTGCTTTTCTGCTGTGTCCATTGCCCATCTTGGGTTATAGTAGTCTTTAAAATCACTTTTGGATGTTATACGATAGTATTTTATTCCAGTATGTACACGAACTCCATTTGATGCAATATATGGTTTTATATAATCATAATCTGCTTCAAAACCAATGTCTCTATAATATTCTCTGTAATTAAAATCACCAGGGTATCCAATAATTGAGCTCCATACTTGTTTAGAAGATTCTATATCTCTTCCAAATGCAACTATACCACCAGGAGATACAATTGGAGCAAATGTACCATATAGTGGGGTAGGGTCTGCATATAATATTCCATGAGATTCTGTTAATATGTATTCTATTCCAAATTCACGAAAATACTTGTCCGCTTGTGGTACATAGCCACATTCTGGAAGCCAAATTCCACGAGGACGTCTTCCAAAATATTTTTCATAAGTTTGAACACCAACTGCTATTTGCGCACGTATGGTATGCTCATTTACATATAAAATAGGGAAGTAACCATGTGTTGCACCACATGTTATTATTTCTAATACTCCAATGTCTTGGAAGTGTTTAAATCCGTTTATTAAATTACAATTATATACATCTTTAAATACATGTAAATCATTTGTATATCTATCTAAATAATAATGTGAAAGCTTGTTTAATCTTTCATCATATGCTGTTCTTACAACTTCTTTTTCACATAATTCAATATGTGTTTTTAAATACTTAATATATCTCTTTTGCAAAAGTTCATTATCAAGCATAGAAAGAAGTGGAGGAGTAAGTGACATTGTTATTCTAAAATCAACATGCTCCTCTTCTAATTTTTTAAAATTTAATAATAGTGGTATATAAGTTTCAGAAATTGCTTCAAAAAGCCATTGCTCTTCCAAGTAATCTTCACTTTCTGGATGATATACAAATGGAAGATGGGCATGCAAAACAAAACTTACATATCCTTTTATGTTTTTCATATAAATCTCCTTTGTTATTATTTAAATATAGAAGATGAATTTCCCATCATTTTTGTAGAAACTTCAAAATTTTCATCTTTGTACATATCTTTATATATATCATAAATATTATAAATTCTGCCCATATTGCTTATAAAAGATAGGTTAGTTATTGGCTTAGATGAAATTACATTAGTTTTAACATTTTTAAAATAAACCATATTTTGTTTTTTCTCGAATAATATATGGTCATTTGGTGCTTCTATAACATTTGAAGAAGCTATATACACATAATCTGTTGGTATGTTTTGCTTTTTAAAAATAGGGCGTCTTCCAAGTTCTATATTATATTCGCATTTTGCATCATTTACATGCAAATACCAACTATTTGCAAAATCGTTTATTTCAACTTCAAAAGAATAACCCATTGTTTTGTTTGTTATAATCAATACCGGTTTTGTTTCATTAAAGAAATTTTCACCATATTGCTCAGCATATTTTTTTCTATCTTCATCTGAAATATCCCAATATACAAATAAAATTTCAGGTGTTTGAGCTAATATTTTTACAACTGTTTGATTATAAGTAAATGGTAAATCGTAATATTCTGGCTCTAAGAAATCTTGAACAAGTACAGTTTTAGAAGTTATTTTATCATTATCTGCTAGTTTTTTTGTAGCAACTTTTTTTGTAGTAGTCTTTTTAGTGGTAGATTTTTTTGCTACTTTTGTAGCCTTAGTAGTTTTTGAAGCAACCTTAGATTTAGTACTTGTAGTTTCTTTTTTAGAAGCTGTTTTCTTAGACTTTGCTGTAACCTCTTTTGATTTTGTAGTAGAAGTTTTTGCACTAGTACGTTTTGTAGCAGTTTTAGTTTTGGCAACAATTTTTTGTGTTCTGGTTGTATTTACTTTTGTAATACCTTTTTTATTAGTAGATGTACTTTCTTCATCTACTTTTTTCTTTATATTTGCCATGTTTTCCTCCTTGGTTTAATACGGTTTTAAATATTATATTAATACTATATCATTTTTATTATAAATTCAATAGAAAAATATAAAAAAATTAAAAGATTTTTCAAAAATAGTGTTTACTTTTGTAATATTATCTTATAAAATATAATATAATAAAAAAGTGATTTGGTTAATTACTAAAATTATAATAATAAACACCATATTAGATAAGCTGCATATAAATAAATATTCAGCTTATTTAAAAATATAACTAAAGAAGTGTTGAAAGGGGAAAAGTATGAAAATTTTAATGTTAACATGGGAATACCCACCAAGAGTAGTTGGAGGAATTGCAAGAGTTGTGCATGATTTATCTAAAAGATTAATTAGAGACGGACATGACGTAACAGTTGTTACATACAGAGAAGGAAATGCCTCATATTTTGAAGATGATAAAGGGGTAAAAGTTTATAGAGTAGATAATTATAATATAAATCCAAATAATTTTATAGATTGGATTATGCAAATGAACTTTAATTTAGTAGCAAAAGCAAGTGAAATTATTGCCAAAGAAGGAGATTTCGATGTAATACACGCACATGATTGGCTAGTAGCATATGCTGCAAAAACATTAAAAAACTCATACAATATACCAATAGTAGCAACAATTCATGCAACAGAAGCAGGAAGAAATAGTGGAATACATGATGAAACACAAAGATATATAAATGATACAGAATGGCTTTTAACATATGAAGCATCAGAAGTAATAGTTAACAGCAATTACATGAAAAATGAATTACAAAGACTATTCGGATTACCATATGAAAAAATAAATGTTGTACCAAATGGTGTTAACTTAACAAATTTTAATGGTGTAGAAAAAGATTATGATTTTAGAAGACAATATGCAGCGGATAATGAAAAAATTGTATTATATGTAGGAAGACTTGTATATGAAAAAGGTGTTCAACATTTAATTGCTGCAATGCCAAAAATTCTTGCCAATTATCATGATACAAAATTAGTTATTGCAGGAAAAGGCGGAATGATAGATGAATTAAGACAAGAAGTGCATAATTTAGGTATAGATAATAAAGTATATTTTGCAGGTTATATGGATATAAATCAAATTGCAAAAATGTACAAATGTGCAGATGTTGCAGTATTTCCAAGTACATATGAACCTTTTGGAATTGTTGCATTAGAAGCAATGGTAGCAGGAATTCCAACAGTTGTATCTGATATTGGAGGACTAAACGAAATTATAGAACATGGCGTAAATGGAATGAAAACATATGCAGGAAATCCAAATTCAATTGCAGATTCTGTTTTACAACTACTATTTAATCCAGAACTTTGTGCTACTGTAACAAAAAATGCAAAAGCAAAAGTTAAAAATGAATATAATTGGAATAAAATAGCACAAGATACATATTTTACATACCAAAAAGCAATTTGTGAAACAATGGCAGAAAGACAAGCAAAACAAATAGCACAAGAAAATGCTAAAAAGGCAAAAAAAGCTAAAAATACAGAAGGAGAAATTACAAGCTTGCTATCATTTAAGAAAAGGCAAGCATATGCATAAAATTCGTAGGAGGTAAATATGACAGTATATGATACAACACATGAATTAGCAAGACAATTAAAAAATAGCAGAGAATATGTAGAATACAAAGAAATAAAAGACATTATTTACAAAGATCCAAATTTAAAAAAGCAAGTAGAAGAATTTGAAAAAATTAAATATGAAGTTCAAATGCTAACTATTCAAGGAGAAAAGCAAGATGAACAAAAAATGGCAAAACTACAAGAATTGTATACAATACTTCTACAAAATAAAGATGTTAAAAAGTTCTTTGATGCACAGGTAAGATTTAATGTAATGCTTGCAGATGTAAATAAAATTATCGGAGACGCAGTAAAAGATGTATTGCAATAACAATACATCTTTTAATTGTGTATAATAAATTAGAGGGATTATAATTATGAGTTTAATTGTTATTTTTATTTTGATTTTGGCTATTTTAATTGGAATTAGAATAATACTAAATATTGATATGCTTACAATTAAAGAACTAGCAAAAAATGATAAATTAAATAAAATTACTGATGCATTTCCTGAAAATATTGAAATTTGTAAAAAAATTTGTAGCATGATTGGGAATAAAAAAGTAAAAATAGAAGAGGACAAGCAGAGCAAAACAAGTTTATACTTAATAGTTACAAACAAAATAAGTATAGCAAATTTAAAAAATAGTTTTACAAGAATACAAACAGTAGCACATGAATGCTTACATTCAATGCAAGATAAAAGAATTCTATGGGCAAATTTTATATGTTCAAATATTTATCTAATTTATTTTATAATTGCAATTTTACTAACAATATTTGGAGTATATAAAGATACAATGCTTCAAGTTAGTATACTAATATTAATGGGATTTGTATGCTATTTTTTAAGGAGCTATCTAGAAACAGATGCAATAATAAAGGCTAGATATTTAGCAAGAGAATATATGAAATATGAAAAGATATTAAAACCAGATGAAATGCAAGAAATATTAGGAAATTATGATATTTTAAATAAAATTGGAGTAAAGGCAGTAAACTATAAATTGCTATTTTCAGTACTTTTAAAAGTACTAATATATACACTAATTGCTTATATAATTACATTATAATAATCCTAGGAGGTATATAATGGACAGTCAAACAATGGTACAAACAAAAACAGTAAAAAATGTTTTTAAAGATTATACAAATGAAAACAGTATATCAAATTGTGCAATTGGGGAAATAAATTTATATAAAAAAACAAATAAATTAGCAATAAACTTAGAAACAGATTGCAAAGTAGAAGCAAAAGACATATACGATTTTGAAAAATATTTAAGTAATAGATTTAAAATTGAAGATATTAATACTAAAATAATTCATAGTAAAGAAGAAGACACAGAAAATATACAAGATGATTGGAAAAATCTTACATGTTATGTGTTTAAAAAACATCCTTCAACAATAGGAATATTAAAAAATAGTAAAATAGAACTAGAAGGAAATATCGGTAATGTGTTTTTAAATGTAAAGGGGGCAGATTTCCTTAAAAATAGAGGAGTAGATGAATCTCTTTCTAATATTATAAATAATGTATATGGCAAAAAAATAAAAATAAATTATAAAGAAGATGATTTAAAAGAACATGAAGAAGAAATAGAACGAAAAAGAGAGCTTCAAATGCAAGAAGAAACAATGAAACTTATAGAAGAAATGGAAAGCAGAAAAAAAGAAAATCAAATACAAGAAGAACATATTCCAGAAGCCGCATATGCTGAAATGCCAGAAGATGAAAGCTATTTAGCAGAATTAGAAGAAATGCATGAGCAAAATATAATTTTAGGTAAAACATCTAAAGCAAAAGAAAGAAAAGTAAAAATTAAGGATATAACAGCAGACAATGCAAGAATTACACTAGAAGGAAGAGTAGCAACTTGCGAATGTAGAGAAACTAAAACAGGCAAAGGAATGATTATATTTGATATATACGATGGAACAGGAATAATAACATGCAAATCATTTGCAAAAGATGCAGCAGAAGGAAAAGACATTGTAGAAAAAATAAAAAAAGCAGATGCAATTAAAACCATAGGTAAAGCTGGATTAGATACATTTGCAGGGGATGTAACTGTAATTGCAAATACAATTATAGAAATATCAGGCGAAAATATTCCAAAACTTCCAACAGAAGATGAAAACACACCACTTATTTTAGGAATGGCACCAACAATAAAAGAACCACTTGTAAAAATAACAGATTTAAATGCAGAATCTGGAATGGTGGCACTTCAAGGTGAAGTTATAAAAATAGAAGATAGAGAATTAAAATCTGGGAAAGTATTATTAAGTATAGATTTGTATGATGGTACAAGCACATTAACATGTAAGGCCTTTGCAAATGGCGACCAAGCTAAAAAAGTAATAGGAAGATTAAAAAATGCAAAAGGAATAAAACTTGCAGGAAAAGCTGGATTAGATACATTTTCAAAAGAACTTTCTGTTGTTGCAAATACAATAATTGAAACAGAAGGACTAAAAAAAGAAATAAGAATGGACAATGCAGAAGTAAAAAGAGTAGAACTACACATGCATACTCAAATGAGCCAAATGGATGCAATGACATCTGCAACAGACCTTATAAATAGAGCCATAAAATGGGGAATGAAATCTATTGCAATAACAGACCATGGAGTTGTACAAGCATTCCCAGAGGCAAATCATGCTGCGGAAAAATCGGATATAAAAATTATTTATGGGGTAGAGGCATATTTAGTACCAGACAAAAGTTCAAATGTATATAATCCAAAACATCAAGATATAGATACAGAATATGTTGTGCTAGACATAGAAACAACTGGACTTTCTTTTCAAACAGAAAAAATAACTGAACTTGGAGCAGTTAAAATAAAAAATGGAGAGATAATAGAAGAGTTCGAAAGTTTTGTAAATCCGGAAAAACCAATACCAGAAAAAATAGTAGAAATTACACACATTACAGATGAAATGGTAAAAGATGCAGGAACAATAGAAGAAGTTTTACCTAAATTTCTAGATTTCTTAGGAGATGCTGTTTTAGTAGCACATAATGCAAATTTTGATATAGGTTTTATAAGACACTATGCAGAAAAACTAGGATACAAATTAGATAATACATATATAGATACACTTAGCCTTTCAAAACAAGTATTTCCAGACTTTAAAAAATATAAATTAGGTTTAATTGCAGAAAAACTTGGAATAAAAGTAGAAGTAGCCCATAGAGCATTAGATGATGTATTAACACTTGTAAAAGTATTTAATGTAATTATAGAAAAGCTAAAAGAAGACGGAATAAAAACAGTAGATGAAATAGACATAAAACTTGCAAAAGATATAAACATAAAAACATTACCAAGTTACCATGCAATAATATTAACAAAAAATCTAGTAGGACTTAAAAACTTATACAAATTAATATCATATTCTCATTTAGACTATTTTTATAAAAGACCTAGAATACCAAAAAGTGTATATATAGCACATTCCGAAGGATTAATGATAGGAAGTGCTTGTGAAGCAGGAGAACTATACAGAGCAATAGTTTCTGGAAAAACCGAAGAAGAAATAGAAGAAATAGCTGATTTTTATGATTATTTAGAAATTCAACCACTAGGAAACAACCAGTTTATGCTAAGAAATGGAACACTTCCAAATGAAGAAGCATTAAAAGATATTAATAGAAAAATTGTAAAACTAGGAGAAAAACTAAACAAATTAGTAGTAGCAACATGTGATGTACACTTTATGGATCCACAAGATGAAATATATAGAAGAATTTTAATGGCAGGACAAGGCTATGACGACGCAGATGAACAAGCACCACTATACCTAAGAACAACAGAAGAAATGCTAAAAGAATTTGAATACTTAGGTGAAGAAAAAGCATATGAAGTAGTTGTAACAAATACAAATAAAATATCTGATATGTGTGAAAAAATATCACCAATATCACCAGATAAATGCCCTCCACATATAGAAGGATGCGAACAAGAAATAGAAAACATAGCAATGACAAGAGCAAAAGAATTATATGGAGAAGACTTGCCAGAAATAGTTAAAACAAGGCTAGAAAGAGAACTAAATTCAATTATAAAAAATGGATTCTCTGTTATGTACATAATTGCACAAAAATTAGTTTGGAAATCAAATGAAGATGGTTACCTAGTTGGTTCAAGAGGTTCAGTTGGTTCATCATTTGTGGCAAACATGACTGGTATTACAGAGGTTAATTCACTTCAAGCACATTATAGATGCCCAAATTGTAAATATTCAGACTTTACAGATTACGGTATAAAAAATGGATTTGACCTTCCAGATAAAAATTGCCCTAAATGTGGACACAAATTAGATAAAGACGGAATAGACATACCATTTGAGACATTCCTAGGTTTCGATGGAGATAAAGAACCAGATATAGACTTAAACTTTTCAGGAGAATATCAAGCAAAAGCACATAAATATACAGAAGTATTATTTGGAAAAGGTAAAACATTTAAAGCTGGAACAATAGGAACAATTGCAGAAAAAACAGCTTTTGGATATGTAAAAAATTATTTTGCAGAAAGAAATATACCAGTAGCAAATGCAGAAATAGGAAGATTAGCAGCCGGATGTACAGGTGTAAAAAGAACAACAGGTCAGCACCCAGGAGGAATAATAGTAGTTCCAAAAGATAGAGAAATATATGAATTTTGCCCAGTACAACATCCAGCAGATGACCCAAACTCAGATATAATTACAACACATTTTGACTATCACTCAATAGATAAAAACTTATTAAAACTAGATATACTAGGTCATGATGATCCAACAGTTATAAGAATGTTACAAGACATAACAGGTGTTGATCCTAAAAAAATACCATTAGATGATAAAGAAACAATGTCAATATTTAGTTCAACAGAAGCATTAGGTGTAACACCAGAACAAATAAATTCAGAAGTTGGAACATATGGAATACCAGAATTCGGAACAAAATTTGTTAGAGGAATGCTTGTAGATACAAGACCAAAAACATTTGAGGAATTAATTAGAATATCTGGATTATCACATGGTACAGATGTGTGGCTAAATAATGCTCAAACATTAATAGAACAAGGTGTAGTAACACTATCAGAAGCAATATGTACAAGAGACGATATAATGCTATACTTAATAAAAATGGGGGTTCCTTCAAAACCAGCATTTAAAATAATGGAGCTTGTACGTAAAGGAAAAGCATTAAAAGATCCAGAAAAATGGGCAGAATATGAAGCCTTAATGAGAGAACATAATGTGCCAGAATGGTATATAGAATCATGTAGAAAAATAAAATACATGTTCCCAAAGGCCCATGCAGCAGCATATGTAACAATGGCATTTAGAATAGCATGGTTTAAAGTACACATACCAGAAGCATATTATGCAGCATTTTACACAGTAAGAGCAGATGAATTCGATAGCGACATAATGATACATGGAAAAGAAAAAGTAAAAAACAAAATGAAAGAAATAGACCTTTTAGGAAACGATGCAACAGTAAAAGACAAAGGGATTTATGCAATACTAGAAATAGTTTTAGAAATGTATGAAAGAGGAATAACATTTTTGCCAATAGATTTATATAAATCACATGCAACAAAATTCCAAGTAGAAGACGGAAAAATAAGACCACCACTAAATAGTATTCCAGGACTTGGAACAGTAGCTGCACAAGGAATAGAAGAAGCAAAAAAAGATGGACCATTTATGTCTATAAGTGATTTGCAAATAAGATCAAAAATAGGAAAATCTGTAATAGAAATATTAAGAAACAATGGCTGTTTAGATGGAATGCCAGAGAGCAATCAAATGAGTTTATTTGGATAAAAAGAAAAAAGGAGATTATTCATGGAATTAAAAAAAGGGGAAGAGTACGAAGTTGAAATTATAGATAATGGAATAGATGGACAAGGAATTGCAAAAATAAATAATTTTACAATATTTGTACCACAAACAACAAAAGGAGAAAAAGCAAAAATATTAATAGTAAAAGTTAACAAAAACTATGCATTTGCAAAAGCATTAGAAATTCTTGAAAAATCTCCTAATAGAGTAATAGAAGACTGTAAAACATACAAAAGATGTGGAGGATGTAGTTTAAGATTTCTAGACTATGAATCAACATTAGAAATAAAAGAGAATATGGTAAAAAATTGTTTAAAAAAAGCAACTCGGAGAAAATATAAAAGTAAACAAAGCAATAGGAATGGGAAATCCATTTAATTACCGTAATAAACTACAATACCCATTAGGCATTAATAAAGAAGGAATACCAGTAATGGGAGTTTATGCAAAACGTTCACATGAAATAATACCAGTAGAAAAATGTCAAATACAAAATGAATTATCAGAACAAATAGCAAAGGATGTATTTGAATATATAAAAGAAAATAAAATACCAGTTTATGATGAAAAAAATTTAACAGGAACTGTAAGGCATATAGTAATTAGAATAGGAATAATAACAAATGAAATAATGCTAATACTAGTAGTAAACAATAATGAGTTAAAAAAAGAAAAGGAATTTATATCCTATATAGTGCAAAAATATCCACAAATAAAAACAATAATAAAAAATTATAACACAAAAAATACAAATGTAATATTAGGAACGGAAAACGAAACAATTTACGGACCAGGTTACATATTCGATGAATTAGGTAATTACAAATTTAAAATATCACCACTATCATTCTATCAAACAAATCCAGTGCAAACAGAAGCACTATATGAAAAGGCAATAGAATATGCAAATTTAACAGGAACAGAAACAATTTTAGATTTGTACTGTGGTATAGGAACAATAGGGATATTTGCATCAAGCAAAGCAAAACAAGTTTATGGAATAGAAATAATAGAAAATGCAATAAAAGACGCAAAAGAAAATGCAAAAATAAACAACATAACAAACGCAAAATTCTACTGTGGAGATGTAGAAAAAGTGTTGCCACAAATAATAGATAAAAACAAAATAAAACCACAACTAGTATTTGTAGACCCTCCAAGAAAAGGACTAGACAAAAAAACAATAGAAACACTACTAAATCTAGAACCTAAAAAAATAATTTACATAAGCTGCAACCCATCAACACTTGCAAGAGACATTGCAAGCTTACACCAAAAATACCAAACCAATGAAGTAACACCACTAGACATGTTCCCCTACACAAGCCATGTCGAGTGTGTTTCGTTGCTATGTCTTAAGTAACCTCTGAAAGTGCTGAAAATACTGAGATTTTTGAAAATGAAATTTTTGAAAAAAAGATAAAAAATCATAAAAAATAGTGAAAAATTTAAAAAATTAAAGGTCTGAAATCGCAAGGTGGTATGCGGTGGCTAGGTCAAAAAAATTGAAATAACTGTTTCTTTCCAATAAGCGAAGTACATTTTATGTACTTTGTTTTTTTGAAAAAAAGTAAGGAGGAAAAATGGAAAACATAAAAATAAAAAATTATTATAATAAAATGTCTGAAGATTCAAAAATAATATTAGTAAATATATTAGCAGATAATTTGATTTACCTACACGATTTTGAGGTTGTAGATAAGAAAGTTATAAAGAGCATATCTTCTTTGTTACTATTATTTATTAATCATAATACAAAAACTAAAATTAAAGAATTTGACGAGTTTAGTGTTTATGAGAAAAAAATTTTATATAGTATTATAATAGATGGAATTGCATCCATTTATGTAGATAATGAGTATCTAAATTATTCTGATATAGGAACTAAATATAAGCAAAAGATAATACAAGAGTTATTATCTTTTTTTAAATACCTTACAAGATTTAGTAAAGAAAAGGTATTTATGATTTATACAAAGGAAGTAAAAAAATATAGAATGAAAGGATTTAGTTGGGATAATATCCCATATTAGTATAAAAAATGCCACAAAATTAATTGTGGTGCGAAGTAAAAGGAGGAAATTTTAATAAATGAAAAATTATAAAAAATATTATTTAACAAGTGAGTCTGTAACTGAAGGACATCCTGATAAGGTATGTGATTTCATTTCAGACTCTATTTTAGATGCTTGTTTAGAACAAGACGAAAATTCAAGAGTTGCAGT
>CALXMH010000009.1 GCA_944389425.1 uncultured Clostridia bacterium | reverse complement strand
GTAATAAATGTAACAGAAGATTTTGAAACAGACCATTCAATAATAGTATTAAGAGCAGTAACAATAAACGGAAATGACAAAACAATAACATACACAGGAGAAGCTGGAACATGGGTAGATAATGGAGATAACTACATAATAAAAGTATATAACACAGAAGCAACAATAGATGGACTAAAATTAACAGGAGCAAATGCAGGACTATTAGTACAATCATCAGATGTAGTACTAACAGGAACAATAGATGTATCTGGAAATGCATTCGGAGGAATAGAAGTATCAAAAGGATCAGAATTAGAAAGAATGCCAAGCCTAGATGTAACAAAAACAACATTAGTAAATACTGACGAAGCAGAAGATTTGCCAACAATATGGGAAGACCAAATCGAAGGATTCGTAAATGATGCAGGTACACTAAGACAAGAAAAAAATGAAGAAAAAAATCAAATGTTCTACTTTGTAGACTAAAAATAAATTTAACAAAAGCAAGTAATGCAAAATTACTTGCTTTTTGCTATTTATTAATCAAGATTATATTTTGTCTCCATTTCTGCCACAATTTTTTCCATAGGAATGCAAGAAAAAAGTAGAAAAAATAAAAAAATTATGATATTATAAGAAAAAAAGGGAGGATGCTATATGAAGAAAAGTGAAAAAATATTAATAATAGTTTTAATTGTATTAGTACTATTATTTCTAGCATTCAGAATCTTTCAAGTATATGGTAAAAATTTTATAGCAAAAATTGATGCAGTTGTTATGCAAGTGAGAGAAAATGGATTATTGGTTATGGACATAGAAGACAAAAGTTTAGCCAGTGTGGGATATACAGACGAAGGTAATATAGGATTTAAAGAAGGACAAGAAGTTACAATTTACTTTGATGGAATGGTTGCCTTAACATATCCAGCACAACTTGGAGAAGTAGGAAAAATAAAAATAACAAAAGAAAAAAGCGAAGTAGAAATCCCAGAAGATGTATTAAGATATTTAAACAGTTCAATAAACAAAGTAGAAGCAACAGTAAACAAACTAACTAAAACAGGAATATCATTTACTTTAAAAGACCCAAATGAATATTCATACGAATATCAAAATACATATACAATAAGCAAAAAAGTAATAAAAGAAAACAAAGTAGAAGATGTAAATCAAGAACAAGCAAACAAAGATGCAACAAATTATGTATCTCCAAGTTATACACCAAAATATATAACTGTTCAAGAAGACTTACCTAAAAAAACAGAAATAAATAGTGAAACAACAGGAAAATTTGAAAAAATAGACGAATATACAACTCAAAAAACATATGATTGGTCAGAGCTATATGGAGAATTAGGTGAGCGGAGAATATGAATTTGAACAACAATCAGAATATGGACCAAATTTAGTAATAAGTTTTTCAATAGATGAAAATGGAAACATTACAGCAGAAGAAAATACAGGAGACTCTTTCGGAGTAAAAGTATTTGTAAATATCTAAAATAAAGGGAACAAAAGAATGGGAAATGCACTAATATTGTTTTCCATTCTTTAATTTTTTATTAGTTTTACATTTTTGGAAAAAATATAAAATCAAAAAACAGTATACAAAAAATAATTTATAAAAAAATATAATATATAAAATATTTATAAAATGCAAAAAATAACGATAGTTTTTTTAAAATGGGTTGAAAAAAAACACATAAAAAGGTATAATCATATTGATTATTATTTAAAATTTAAGGGGTTGTATAAATGAAGATTATAGACATTTTCAAGAAATACCGACATTCTGTGCTAATTTTAGCAGATATTGCAATAATATTAGGCAGTTATATTACAGCCATTTTATTTCTTGATTTAAAAATAAATAGCATAATAAACTTAACAAAAGAATTATGCATGGCAGTTTTAGTATATGAAATTTATTTAAATATATTACAAATGTATAAAAATATGATAAGATATGAAATAGGTAAAGACTATATAAAATATATGTTTATAGGCTTAATTTCGACATTATCATTAATAATTATAAGTAGATTATTACAACTAGAATATCTAGGAATAAGAATAAATGTATTAGCAGGAATATTCATTTCAGGTATGTTTGTGCTTTATAGACTAGCAGGAAGATCAGTAATGGCAAGAAGAAGTGCATTAATGAATAAGAAAAACAAAAAGAATGACCAAACAGAAAAGAAAACACAAAACCTATTAATAATAGGTGCTGGAATGGGTGCTCGTGAAATAATAATAGCAATAAAAAACTCAATGAGAGATAAATACAACATAGTAGGAATAGTAGATGACAACACAAACAAACTAAACAAGAGTATTTTAGGAATAAAAGTAATAGGAACAAGATATGACATACCACAAATAGTAAAAGAAAAAAATGTAGATATTATTTTCTTAGCAATAAAAAGAATAACACAAATGTCTAGAAAGAAAATAATTGAAATATGTCAAACAACAGGAGTAAAAACAAGAGTATTACCTAGCACCGAAGATATAATAGAAAAGCAAGGAGCAATGAACAGCTTAAGGGACGTAGAAATAGAAGACTTATTAGGAAGAGATGCAATAAAACTAGACAATAAAAATATAAACTCACTTATAAAAGATAATACTGTTCTAGTAACTGGTGGAGGAGGATCAATTGGTTCAGAACTTTGCAGACAAATCATAAAATACAATCCAGAAAGATTAATAATACTAGATATATATGAAAACAATTTATACGATATAGAACTAGAATTAAAAGCAAACTATCCAAAAGCAAAAATAGAGGCAATAGTAGGAAGTGTAAGAGACAAAAATAGATTAGAATATGTATTTTCAGAATATAAACCACAACTTGTATTTCACGCAGCAGCACATAAACATGTGCCTTTAATGGAAAATAATCCATTAGAAGCAGTAAAAAACAATATATTTGGAACATACAATGTAGTTAATTGTGCAGATAAATATAATGTAGAAAGATTTGTGCTAATATCAACAGATAAAGCAGTAAACCCAACAAACATAATGGGAGCTTCAAAAAGAGTTTGTGAAATGATAGTACAAGCAAAAAACAAAATAAGTAAAACAGAATATGTAGCTGTAAGGTTTGGAAATGTATTAGGAAGTAATGGCTCAGTAATACCATTATTCAAAAAACAAATATCAGCAGGAGGCCCAGTAACAGTAACACACAAAGAGATAACAAGATTTTTCATGACAATACCAGAAGCAGTTGGATTAATTCTGCAAGCAGTAACATATGCCAAAGGTGGAGAAATATTCGTATTAGACATGGGAGAACCAGTAAAAATTTACGACTTAGCAGTAAGCTTAATAAAACTATCTGGATATGAACCAGAAGTAGACATACCAATACAATTCACAGGATTAAGACCAGGAGAAAAATTATACGAAGAATTACTAATGGATGAAGAAGGCTTAACAGCAACAAAACATGATAAGATATTTGTGTCTGAGCCAATGCATTTGGAAATGGAAGAGTTAAAAGAAAAACTAGATATGCTACAAAATATAGAGTATATGGACAATTATACCAAAGAAAAAGTAAAAGAATTAATGAAACAAGTAGTTTCAACATATAAAGATCCAGAAGAAGTAAATGGAGAAGTGTTAATTAAGTGAAAAAAATATTATATACAACTTTGCTAGTTTTATGGATGATAATGATGTTCGTGTTTTCAAATCAAGCAGGAGCAGAATCAGATAAAACTAGCGGAGTAATTACAAATGCATTGATAGAATTTATACAATCTATAAGTAATATACAATTAGAAGATATAAATAATATCATAGGAATAGTATCAAAAATAGTCAGAAAAACTGCTCATCTAGCAGGATATGCACTAGGAGGAATTTTAGCATATTGCACATATAATTCATACAAAAGAGTATCAAAAAAAGAAATGAAATATATAATATTATTCATGATACTATATGCCATATCAGATGAATTACACCAATATTTTGTACCACGGCAGAAGTGCAGAAATTAGAGATGTTTTAATAGACACCGTAGGAGCAACAATTGGTATAATTATAATGCATAAAGTGCTTAATAAGGGGGAAGTAAAAATGTATCCAGTAGTAAAAAGAATTATAGATTTTGTACTTGCACTAATTGCTTTTATCATATTACTACCATTTTTTATAATATTTTCAATAATAATAAAATTAGAATCAAAAGGTCCAATACTATTTAAACAAAAAAGAGTTGGAAAAAATAAAAAATATTTCATGATATACAAATTCAGAACAATGAGAACAGATACTCCAAAAGATACGCCTACACATTTATTAAAAAATGCAGATAATTACATAACAAAATTCGGAAAGATAATGAGGAAAACAAGCATAGATGAATTACCTCAAATTGTAAATATTCTAAAAGGAGAAATGAGTATAATAGGACCCAGACCTGCATTATGGAATCAAGAAGATCTAATAGCAGAAAGAGATAAATATGGGGCAAATGATATTACTCCTGGTTTAACAGGATGGGCACAAGTAAATGGAAGAGACGAATTAGAAATACCAGTCAAAGCCAAACTAGATGGAGAATATGCTCAAAAAATGTCTTTTGCTTTTGATATAAAAATATTTTTTAAAACAATTATAAATGTATTTAAAAGAGAAGGAATTGTAGAAGGAGTCAAAAAGGAGGAAAAATAAGTTGGAAGCAAGTAATTCTGTTATATTAATAACAGGAGCCGGTGGCTGGTTAGGAAGTGAACTAACAAAACAATTATTAGAAAAAGGGAAAAAAGTTAGGGCATTAAACTACAATGAAACAGAAAATTTGAAAAAATTAAAAGAACAATATAAAGAAAATTTAGAAATTATAATTGCTGACATTTGTAATGAAACGATTATAAAAGAAGCTCTTAAAGGAGTAGATACTCTATATCATTTGGCAGCAAAAGTTCATGTTATACCTACGAATAAAGAAGAAGAAAAAGAATTTTATAAAGTGAATACCGAAGCTTCTGAAATACTATTTAAGCAATCAATAGAAAATAATGTACAAAGAGTAATTTTTTTTAGTACTGTTTCAGTATACAAACAATCTAATGAAGAAATATCTATAAATTCTATAAAAGATCCAATCACTGTATATGGGAAAAGTAAGTTAGAAGCCGAAAAAATAGCCAATAAATTATATAAAGAAAAAGGACTTCCAATTACAATTATAGAACCAGTTACTGTATATGGAGAGGGTGATGTAGGAAATTTTAAAAAGATAGAAAAGTTAATTGATAAGGGTATTTGTATAAGATTTGGAAATGGAGAAAATAAAAAAACCGTTATATATTATAAAGACTTAATTAAAATGGTAACACAAATAGCAGAAGATAAAACAAAAATAGGAGAAACAATAATTTGTGGAACGGAAGTATTAACACTAAATGAAATTAATGATACTTTAATAAGAAAAGCTAATAAAAAAGTATTTAAATTATATATTCCATTATTTTTGTCAAATTTTATAAAAACAATATGTAGCTTTTCTTTTTTAAAGAAAATAAAAAGAAAAATTATGGCATTAACACAAAATAATGAATTTAAAATAGAATATAAACTAAAAGATTATACTAGATTTAAAGATTATGAATTAAAAGAAGAGGAAATTAAATGAAAAATAAAAACATTTTAATAATTTCATCAGAATATCCAAATGTTACAAAAAGTTCTAACATTTATACAGATTTAGCAGAAGCATTAAAACAATATGGACACAAAGTAACAGTGGTTGTAACAGAAGAAAGCAAAAATATAACACATACAGGAATATTTGAAGAAAACGGAATTCAAGTTTTAAGAGTAAAAGTAGGAAATATATACAATGTTGGACTTGTCGAGAAAGGAATTACTTTTTTAAAAAGTGGATTTTTAGTTAAAAGTGCGATTTCAAAATATTTAGGGGAAAAAGACTTCGATTTAATTTTATTTATGTCACAACCAGTTACAATTGCAAGTACAGTCAAATGGGCGATGAAAAAGTATAATGTACCTTCTTATCTAATGATGAAAGATATCTTTCCGCAAAATGGAGTAGATTTAGGAATTATATCTAAAAAAAGTCCAGTTTATTGGTATTTTAAATATCAAGAAAAAAAATTATATAAAACCGCAACTACAATAGGTTGCATGTCAGAAAAAAATAAGGGATATCTATTAGAACATAATTCATATTTAAAAGAAGAAAAATTGGAAATATTTCCTAATACGCAAAAAGTTGGAGATATAAATGAAGTTGATGAAAATTATCCAATTAGAAAAAAGTATAATATTCCAACAAATAAAGTGCTTGCAATATATGGTGGCAACTTAGGAAAACCGCAAGGAGTAGATTTTTTTATTGAAGTACTAGAAAAATTTAAAAATAAAGATACAGTTAATTTTTTGATTATTGCTAGAGGAACAGAAAAAAATAGACTATATGAATATGTAGATAAAAACAATATAAAAAATGTATATAAATTCGATTTAATGCCAAGAGGAGACTATCAAAAAATTGTAGCAGAGAGCGATATTGGGCTTATATTTTTAGACTCAAGATTTACAATACCAAATTATCCATCAAAAGTATTGCCATATTTTAATTTAGGAATACCAGTTATGGCAGCATTAGATATTAATAACGATTTTAAGGACATGCTTGATGAAACAAAATCAGGATTTTGGTCTAAATCAGGTGAAATAGAAGATTATTCAAATAAATTAAATAAATTAATAGAAAATAAACAGCTAAGAAAAGAAATGGGACAAAATGGCAGAAAATGCTTAGAGGAGAAATTCTCAGTAGAACAATCAGTGAAAATAATAAATAGATATTTAGAAAAATACAATTTAAGAAAGGATGATAAAAATGTTTAAAGGAAAAACTTTAATGATTACAGGAGGTACTGGTTCATTTGGACATGCAGTATTGAACAGATTTTTAGATACAGATATTGGAGAAATTCGTATTTTCTCACGTGATGAGAAAAAACAAGACGATATGAGAAAAGAATACTGCAATGACAAAATAAAATTTTACATAGGAGATGTAAGAGATCTGCAAAGTGTAAAAAATGCAATGTATGGAGTAGACTACATATTTCACGCAGCTGCATTAAAACAAGTACCAAGTTGCGAATTTTTTCCATTAGAAGCAGTAAAGACAAATGTTTTAGGAACAGATAATGTGCTTACAGCTGCAATAGAAGCAGGAGTAAAAAAAGTAATATGCTTATCAACCGATAAAGCCGCATATCCTGTAAATGCAATGGGAACATCAAAAGCTATGATGGAAAAAGTAATTGTTGCAAAATCAAGAACTGTTGACCCAGCAAAAACAACAATATGTGCTACTAGATATGGAAATGTAATGTGCTCAAGAGGTTCTGTAATTCCTTTATTTATTGACCAAATAAAACAAGGAAAACCACTTACAATAACAGAACCAAAAATGACAAGATTCATAATGAGCTTAGAAGAAGCTGTTGAATTAGTTGTATTTGCTTTTAAAAATGCAGAGGCAGGAGATATAATGGTCCAAAAAGCCCCAGCATGTACAATAGAAGTATTAGCACAAGCTGTAAAAGAATTATTTGGAGCAGAAAAAGAAGAAACAAAAATAATAGGAATACGCCATGGAGAAAAAATGTATGAGACATTGCTAACAAATGAAGAATGTGCACATGCAATAGACATGGGAAATTTCTATCGCGTACCTTGTGACAAGAGAGACTTAAACTACGATAAATATTTTGTAAAAGGAAACGAAGAAAGAACAAAACTTTCTGAATTTAATTCAAATAATACAGAACTTTTATCTGTTGAACAAGTAAAAGAAAAATTATTAAAGTTAGATTATATAAAAAATGAACTTGCAGAAATGAAAAAATAGGAGGTTTATAATGAAAATACTTGTAACTGGTGCAAAAGGTTTTATTGGGAAAAACTTAATAGCTGAACTAAAAAACAGAGAATATAATGATATTTATGAATGCGATATAGAAACAACAGATGAGCAATTAGAAGAATATACAAAAGAATGTGAATTTGTATTTCACTTAGCAGGAGTAAATAGACCAAAAGATGAAGAAGAATTTATGAAAGGAAATTTTGGATTTACATCAACTTTACTAGAAAAACTAAAAAAACATAATAATAAAGCTCCAATACTGATAACATCTTCAATACAAGCAGAACTAGATAATCCATATGGAAAAAGCAAAAAAGCCGGAGAAGACTTAATGTTTAAATATGAAGAAGAAACAGGAGCAAAAGCAATAGTATATAGGTTACCAAATGTATTTGGTAAATGGTGTAGACCAAATTACAATAGTGCAGTAGCGACATTTTGCAATAACATAGCAAATGATTTGCCAATAACAGTAAATGACCCAAATGTAGTAATGAATCTAGTATATATAGATGATGTAGTTGAAGAATTTATTTCAGCATTAAATGGACACGAGAACAAAGAAGGAAAATTTTGCAAAATTGGAATAGTTCACACAATAAAATTAGGAGACATTGTAGACTTAATATATTCATTTAAAAATTCAAGGAAAGATTTAAGTATAGCAAACATGAATGATGAATTTGCTAAAAAGTTATACAGCACATATTTAAGTTATTTGCCAAAAGATAAATTTATATATGATTTAAATATGCACATAGATAATAGAGGATCTTTTACAGAATTTTTAAGAACTAATGGTCAAGGACAAGTATCTGTAAATATATCTAAACCAGGAATAGTAAAAGGAAATCACTGGCACCATACAAAAAATGAAAAATTTTTAGTAGTAAGTGGTAAGGGAAAAATTTCTTTTAGAAAATATGGTACAGACGAAGTAATAGATTACTATGTAAGTGGAGAAAAACTACAAGTTGTAGATATTCCAGTAGGATATACACACAGTATAGAAAATATTGGTGAAACAGATATGGTAACAGTAATGTGGGCAAATGAACCATTTAACCCAGATGTGCCAGATACTTATTTTATGGAGGTATAATGATGGAAAAATTAAAATTAATGACAATAATAGGAACAAGGCCAGAAATAATAAGACTTTCAGCAGTTATAAAATGTGCAGATAAATATTTTAATCACATTTTAGTTCATACGGGACAAAACTGGGATTATACATTAAACCAAGTATTTTTCGAAGATTTAGGACTAAGAGAACCAAACTACTATTTAGATAGTGTGGGAAAAGACTTAGGCGAAACAATGGGAAATATAATTGCAAAATCATATGAAGTAATGCAAAAAGAAAAACCAGATGCAGTATTATTATTAGGAGATACAAATTCAGCACTTTCTGCAATATCTGCAAAAAGATTAAAAATTCCAATTTTCCATATGGAAGCTGGAAATAGATGTTGGGATTGGAATGTATCTGAAATGATAAATAGAAAAATAGTAGACCATATATCTGATATAAACTTACCATATACAGAACATTCAAGAAGATATTTATTGTCAGAAGGAATAGATGGAAAAACAATATTTGTAACAGGTTCTCCAATGAGAGAAGTATTAAGAGACCACATGGATAAAATAGAAAAAAGTGATGTTTTAGAAAGATTAAACTTAGAAAAAAACAAATACATACTTTTATCAGCTCATAGAGAAGAAAACATAGATAATGAAGAAAACTTTATGTCGCTAATGAATGCAATAAACGACATAGCAGAAAAATATCAAATGCCAGTAATATATTCAACACATCCAAGAAGCAAAAAATTTATAGAAAAAAGAAACTTTAAATTCCATCCATTAGTACAAAACTTAAAACCATTTGGATTTATGGATTATAACAAATTACAAAAAAATGCATATTGTGTACTTTCAGATAGTGGAACACTTTCAGAAGAAAGTGCAATGTTAGGATTTGCAGGGGTACTTATTAGAACATCAACAGAAAGACCAGAAGTACTAGACAAAGGCACAATAGTAATAGGTGGAATAACAGACAAAACAGTAGAACAAGCACTAGAACTAGCAGTATCAATGAGAGACAACAAAGAAGAAGTAGTTATGGCAGAAGACTATGCAGATACTAATGTATCTGTAAAAGTAGTAAAAATAATACAAAGCTATACAGATATAGTAAATAGAACTGTTTGGGGGAAATAAACATGAATATTATATGGATAGGTGGAGTGGCAGAACAAGAAGATTTTAATAAAATGCAAGAAAAAGGTAACAATCAGATAGCTGCAAATATGACTCAATTAAACTATATAGAAGGATTAGAAGCAAATACCAATAGTACAGTAAAAATACTTAGTAGTCATTTCCAACCATCATTTCCAAAATATAAAGACTTTGTAGTAAGGAAAAGAGTTTGGAAAAGAAAAGGGAAAGAAAATATTGATATAGGATTTATAAATTTACCTATTATTAAGCATATTATAAAAAAAATAAATTTAAAAAAGCAAATGAAAAAAATTCTAATAAATGACATCAAAAAGGAAGATACAAATATATTTTTTATATATGCAATGACATTTCCACTTATGTCTTTGGCCAAATACATAAAAAATAATATAAGAGTAGATAAATATAAAATTTGCTTAGTTGTGCCAGATTTGCCAGAATTCATGAATATGGAGAAAAAAAGTGTTATAAGAAAAGTATTAGAAAATATAAATGAAAGATTGATAAAAAAATACATGAAATATATTGATATATATATATTATTTGCAGAGAATATGGCAGATTATTTAAAATTAAAAGATAACTATATTTCTATTGAGGGCATGGTTAATTTAAAAAATCTTGAAATAGAAACAGAAAAAAAGGAAAAGAAAAAAGTTATTATGTATGCAGGAGGCTTATATAATAAATATGGAGTCTTAAATTTAGCAAAAGCATTTAATGCATTAAAAAATAACGAGTATGAATTATGGTTTTATGGAACAGGAGATGCAATAGATGATATAAAAAAAATGCAAAATGAAAATCCTAGAATTATCTATAAAGGAACTGCAACTAATAGTCAAATAAAAGAAATTGAAAAAAATGTTAGTTTATTAGTTAATCCAAGGCCAGTAGATGAAGAATATACAAAATATTCTTTTCCTTCAAAAAATTTAGAATATATGCTTTCTGGAACAGCTGTTTTAACTACAAAATTACCTGCTATGCCAAAAGAATATAACGAATATGTATATTTGTTTAATGGTTCTGATGTAAAATCTATGACGGAAACATTAAATAAAGTATTGTTAGATGAAAAATTATATGAAAAAGGAGAAAAAGCTAAAAAATTTGTAGTTGAGGAAAAAAATAATATTATACAAACAAGAAAAATTTTAGAATTTATAAAGGAAAAATAAATATGAATATAATTATCTTATTAAATATGTTATTACTAATAATATTATTACAGAAATTTAATATTGAAAAAACTCTAAAAAGGGTATTAAATATTTATATTGTATTTACTTCAATTATATTATTTATATCATCATTAAATCCTTTTGAATTGTATGATGTACATAATAGAATTTATCAAATGTGGATAATTTATTTAGATATTTTTATAATAACAATTGCTATATTGATAAAGAAAATTAGTTTTAAAAACAATGTAAATATTGTAGTAAAAAAGATTTATAAAAGCAAAATTTTATTAATTATACAAATATTATTATGTGTAGTACTAGGATTTTATGTAATTAGATTTTTGGTGGCAACAAATATGCTAACAAATCAAAGTGAAATACGAGAATATATATTCTCAGATTTCTTTATCTCTTTTGTGGAATATTTCTTTTACTATTATATAATAATGACATTATATAACATTATGACAATAATAACTGCTATTCTTGCGGTTAATAAACAATATAAGAATCCAATATTTATAATAGGAATAATAAATATTGTGTTAAAAATGCTAATAGGATATGGAAGAATGAACTTATTTGAATTTGCAATATTTATATTAATAGCATTTTTAATATTTAAAGAAAACATTAAAATTAAATTAAACAAAAAAAATATAATTATTTTCGTACTTATAATTATAATAATAATATTTTTATTTATCATGCCAACAGCAGTAAGATTAGGAATAAGCCCATTTGATTTTAATGCATTAAGTAACAATGTAGCAAATACACTACTTAAACAGGGGGTAATATATTTTACAGGAGGATTTAGAGCATTAGATACATATTTAACCAGCGGGTTTGAAAATATAAATAATTTAACTTTTGGCAGAGCGACATTTGGAGGAATAGATGAAATAATTGGAATAGCAATAAAATGTGTAAATGAAAACTACATGTGCTTTAATGACCTTATAGGATATGAAACACAAGAAGAAATTATGATAGGAAAAAATATAACATTTAATGCATTCTATACTTGTATAATGAATTTTTATTGCGATTTTGGGTATATTCGGAGTAATAATAGGAGGAATCTTACATGGATTGCTAATAGGAATGTGCACTAGAAACATGTTAAAAAACAAATCAATTACAGGAGTTATTTTATTTATTTATGTTATATTAAATGCATTTTGTAGCATATATAGGTGGAATTATCAAATGGGACAATCTGTAACGATATTGATATTATTAGTAATACTAAATCTGATGGAAAAAAAAGGAATATTAACATTTATAGAAAAAAATACAAGGAAGTACATAAAAAAAATAAAAAATAGAAATAAAAGTATACGTGGAGGCAATAAATGATACGAGCTGTAATAAGATATATCAAAAAGATATATTTAAGATTTTCCCAAAATGTTATAATAAAATCCAAAGTAAAATACACACTGAATTCAAAATTTGAGGGGAATAACCAAATAAACAACAACACAGTAATTAGCAATAGTTGTATTGGATATGGGACTTATATTGGAGAAGGCAGTAGATTTTTAAATACAACTATAGGAAAATATTGTTCTATTGCCAGTAATGTAAAAACAGTTATTGCTACACATCCAACGAGTATATTTGTATCAACACATCCAGCTTTTTTTTCAAATAAAAGACAAGCTCGGATTTACATATACAAATAAGCAGAAATTTGAAGAAATTATATATAGGGATAAAGAAAAAAATATTTCAATAGAAATAGGAAATGATGTATGGATAGGAGAAAACGTTACTATAATAGGAGGAGTACAAATAGGGGACCGGTGCAATAATAGGAAGTAACGCGGTAGTAACAAAAGACATAGAACCTTATTCAATTAATGTCGGAATTCCTGCTAAAAATATAAAATACAGATTTGAAAAAGATGACATTGAATATTTAGAAAGAATTAAATGGTGGAACAAGTCAGAAGAGTGGATTAGGAGTAATATAGATTTATTTGAAAATATAGAAAATTTTAAAAAGAAGATAGGAGAACATTAAATTGAATTCATTAACTATTGTTGTAGTGACATATAATAGGGCAAATTCGCTAAAAAGATTATTAAATTCACTAAATAATGTAAATTACTTAAATGATAAAATCAATTTGTATATTAGCGTAGACAAAGATAGTAAAAACATTGAAAAGCACAAAGAAGTATTAAGTGTAGCAGAAGAATTTGAGTGGAAATATGGAGATAAAATTTTAAATATAGAAGAAAAAAATTTAGGACTAAAAGAGCATATTATTAAATGCGGAAATCTTACAAACATTTATGAAAATGTAATAGTTTTAGAAGACGACATAATTGTTTCTCCTATGATGTATATATATGCAAAGCAAGTACTAGAGTTTTATAAAGATGATAAAAGAATAGCTGGATTTGGATTATACAGTTTTCAAAGAAATCCATCAACTAATTTGCCATTTTTTCCAATAAACAATGGCACAGATATATATTTTATGCAGTATGCATGTTCATGGGGACAATTATGGACAAAAGACAGATGGAATGATTTTTATAAATGGTATCAAAAAAATAAAAATACAGAATTTAAAAATTATAACATTCCGTCAAGTGTACGTAATTGGGGAGAAAAATCGTGGCTTAAATATCATATAATTTATTTAATACTAACAAATAAACTATTTGTATATCCTCAAATAGGATTAACTTCAAATTTTACAGATACAGGAATACATAATAATAAAAGTAGTTTTGCATATCAATGTTGTATGCAATTTTCAAATGAAGAAATAAAATATAGATTTGTAGATATAGATAAAGCAAATAATATATATGATGCATATTTTGAAAATATAAATTTAGATAATAACATAGAATGTGATATATATGGAACTAAGGAATTAGAAAAGATAAAAAATAAAAAATATGTATTAACAACAAATAATTATGATTTAAAAATTGTGAAAAATTATGCACTTCAAATGTATCCATATGAATTAAATATCATTAATAATATAATAGGTAATGACATTAAACTATATGATTTACAACAAAAAGAAAAAAATAAAATAAAAACTAAAAAATCCATTTTATTAAGATATATTTTTAAATTAGATTATTTAGATAATAAAAAATTGATACAAATAACTGTGGATTTTATAAAAGAAATACTAAATAGAATTTTAAACAAAATCAGAAGGAAATAAAGATGAAAAAAATTGTTGAAAAAATAAAAGGCTTATCTAAAAGGAAAGTTGCTAAAAATGCAATGTGGATGATTGGTGAAAGAATATTTCAAATGATATTATCTTTATTTATAGGCATTGTTTCAGCAAGGTATTTAGGACCAGAAAACTATGGAACTTTACAGTATGGAGCTGCACTTGTTACATTGGTATCTGCAATTGCAAAATTAGGACTTGATAATATAATTGTAAAAGAATATGTTAATAGAAAAGATGAAAATGGACTTGTGTTAGGTTCTGTATTTGCAATGAGAATGATATCAGGACTATTATCAATAGTATCAATAATGACATATACTTTCATATTTAACGGAGACGATAATACTATTATAATTACCACATTTTTACAATCTTTCATACTTATATTTGAAGCATATGATTTAATTGATTTTTGGTTTCAATCACAATTGAAATCAAAATATGTATCAATTGCAAAAACTATTGCATATGTAGTTATGGCTATATATAAAATCGTGCTATTGGTTTTAGGAAAATCAGTTGAATGGTTTGCTTTTGCAACTTCGCTAGAATATATAATAATTTTAATTATATTATTTGTTATGTATTTAAAAAACGGAGGACAAAAACTACAATTTTCTTTTTATGAAGGCAAGAAATTAATAAAACAAGGTTATCATTTTATTTTAGCGAGTCTATTAATAACATTATATACTCAAATGGATAAAATTATGATAGGAGAACTAAGAAATGAGACAGAAGTAGGACTATATTCCATTGCAGTAGCAATATCTACAATATGGGGATTTATTCCGAATGCTATTATTATTTCGATGAGACCAACAATTTATGAAGCTAAAAAAAATAACGAAGAAATATATCAAAAAAGACTAAAACAACTATATGCTTTAGTATTTTGGTGTGGTATAA
This sequence comes from uncultured Clostridia bacterium, assembly GCA_944389425.1. Lineage (GTDB taxonomy): Bacteria > Bacillota > Clostridia > TANB77 > CAG-508 > UMGS1864. Next base: position 39,220 of record CALXMH010000009.1, on the reverse strand, counting down.
TTTTTGCATTAGGAACAACAATTTTTGCAGATTTCATTGTAGATATTTTGTATGGAGAACAATATAAAGGAGCAGAGGGGGCTTTGAGGATAGTGTCTTGGTCTACAATATTTGCATATTTAGGCACTGCAAGAAGTGTTTGGATAGTGTGTGAAGATAAAAATAAGTATTCAAAAAAATATGTTTTCTGGGGAGCTGTAATTAATTTAATATTAAATTTAATTATGATTCCTAAAATAGGAATTATTGGAGCAGCAATTGCAACATTAATTGCACAAATAATTGTAGCTATAATTGCACCATTATTTTATAAAGAAACCAAAAGTTCTGTAACAGGAATAATAGATGGAATTTTATTAAAAGGAGTAAAATAAAGTGATAAAATTATTTTTTTGTGGAGATATTGTAAATAGGCAACCAATAGATAATTCCTTAATAGATGAAAAACTACTTGAAGTAATAAAAGCACATGATATTAAATGCTGTAATTTTGAAGCACCAATAGTACAAAATCCAAGTGAAGGAAAAAGCAACAAAATAGGACCAACAGTTTACCAAACAGAAGAAACTGCAAAAAGTCTTATAGAAGCAGGATTTAACCTATTTAGTATAGCCAATAACCATATTATGGACTATGGAAAAGAAGGATTAAAAAATACACTAGAATGTTTTAAAGGTAATAATGTTATAGGTGCTGGAATGAGCAAAGAAGAAGCCTATAAAATTTATAGATATGAAAAAGAAAATATAAAAATTTCATTTCTATCAATTGCAGAAAATGGATTTGGTTCATGCACAATGAAAAGTGATTACGGCTATGCATGGATGCAAGATTCATCTGTTGAAGAAATCATAAAGAAAGAAAAAGACAATACAGACTTTCTTATTATTAATTGTCATGCAGGTGCAGAAATGTTTTCATATCCTTTGCCAGAAATAAAGGAATTGTATAAAAAATTTATAGACTGGGGAGCAGATATAATTATAGGACATCACCCACATGTAATACAAGGCTATGAAAACTATAAAGAAGGAACAATATTTTATAGTTTGGGAAATTTTATTTTTGATACAATGCAAGAAAAAAAATGTAAAACATCTTATGGTGTTTCAATTAAAGTAAAAAATAAAAATGAATATTCTTTTGAAATAATACCATGTATATATGAAAAAGGAAAAGTCTTTAAAAATATTGATGGACTAGAAAAAGATATAATAAAATATTCTTCAATATTAAATACAAATGAGTACTATGATGAAGTTAATACTTTTTGTAATAAAACATATAAACAAGTCTATGTTAATTACTATGAAGCGGTTTGTGGAATTTCAACTAATACTATAAAAGGCAAAATCAAGTCATGTATAAAAATATTATTAAATAAAAATAAATTTAATAATTTGTTTTTGTACCATAATATAGCAATAGAAACTCACCTATGGATATGTAGTAGAGCATTAAATAATATAATTAAAGGAGGAAAACAATGAATAAAATTAAAATTCTAAAAAAAACATATAAAATTTTAAGTACTATTTCACCAACTATTGCCTCGAAAATAATATATAAAATTGCTACAAAGAAAAAATTAAATTTAAAAGATCCAAAATTATTTAATGAAAAATTAATGTGGTTAAAATTAAATTTGTATAAAAATAATCCGTTAATAACTGAATGTGTGGACAAATATAGAGTAAGAGAATACATAAAAAGGTCTGGTTGCACAGAACTATTAAATGAACTAATAGGAGTATATGATACTCCTGATGAAATTGATTTTGCAAAATTGCCAGATAAATTTGTACTAAAATGTAACCATGGAGCTGGATATAATATTATTTGTAAAGACAAAAGTAAACTAAATATATATGATACAAAACAAACATTAAAAAAGTGGTTAAAAGAAGATTACTGGAAAACGTATGCAGAAATTAATTACAAAAAAGTACCTAAAAAAATAATTTGCGAAAAATTTTTAGAAAATGAAAATCAAAATGATATAGAAGATTATAAAGTTTATTGCTTTAATGGAGTTCCACAATTTGTAATGGTTTGTGTTGACCGAAATTCAGATAAAAAAACTAAATATTATTTTATGAATAAAAATTGGGAAATAATGAAAATAAATCCAACTGGAATTAAAGCACCAGATGATTTAAAAATAGAAAAACCAAAATGCATAGACAAAATGTTTGAATATGCTCAAATATTAAGTAAGCCATTCCCATTTGTAAGAGTAGATTTTTACTCAGTTAATGATAAAGTAGTTTTTGGAGAATTAACATTTACACCAGCGGGTTGTACAGATATAAACTATGTAGGCGATGCCAACCAGATGTTAGGAGATTTAATAGATTTAACAGAATATATGAAATAATTAAAAAAGGAGAATAATAATATGAAAACAATTGGGTTTATTACTAGTCTAAAAGAAAATGAAAAAAGAAGAGCTTTAATCCCAGAAGACATTAAAAAAATAAAAAATAAAGGTAAACTATATTTTGAAGAAAATTATGGGGAGGTATTGGGAATTAAAGATGAAGAATATAAAAAATTGGGATGTAATATTGTAAAAAGAGATGAAATTTTAAAACAAGATATAATATGTGATCCTAAAATTGGTGATGCAGAATATTTAGAGCAAATTCAACATAATAGAATTCTATGGGGATGGATTCATGCTGTTCAAAATAAAAATATAACAGATAAAATAATAAAAAATCAATTATCTGCATATGCTTGGGAGGATATGTACGAAAAAACAAGACATTGTTTTTGGAGAAATAACGAAATAGCAGGAGAAGCTGCTGTATTACATGCTTTCATGTGTAAAGGGATTATGCCTTATAATACTAAGGTAGCAGTTATAGGAACAGGAAATACCGCAAGAGGAGCTATTAAAATACTTACACAATTAGGAGCAGAAGTAGCAATATATGCTAGAAAAGATGAAGAATTGTTTAAAAATGAATTTTATAAATATGATGTAATTGTAAATTGTATATTATGGGATACAAACAGAAAAGACCATATATTATATGAAAAAGATTTAAAAAAGATGAAAAAAAATGCAATGATAATTGATGTGAGTTGTGATAGAAATGGAGGAATAGAATCTTCAATTCCAACTACAATAGAAGAACCAACATATATAAAAGATAATATTTTGCATTATGCAGTAGACCACACTCCAACTTTATTTTATCATACAGCTACATTGGAAATCTCAAAAGAAGTATGTAAATATGCAGATATACTAATAGAAGAGAAAGCAGAAAAAAATGTTATTTTGAAAAACAGTTTAATTATAAAGAATGGTATTATAATTGACGAAAGAATAAATAAATTTCAAAATAGATAGGAAAGGAATGGATTGAGGGATGAAAATATTAGTAAGTGGAACAGGATATGTAGGATTAGTTACTGCTGTTTGTTTAGCAGAGAAAGGTCATAATGTAGTGTGCTATGATGTAGTGAAAGAAAAAATTGATATGCTAAATCAAGGGAAATCACCTATCTATGAAGCAGGACTTGAAGAATTAATGCAAAAAAATAAAGAAAGAATTATATACACATATAATAAAAAAGAAGCTTATAAAGATTTAGATGTAATATTTATAGGTGTTGGAACTCCAGAAAGAGTAGATGGGTCTGCAAATTTAGATTATATATATGCAGTAGCAGATGATATTGTAGAAAATATAAATAAAGACTGTTTGGTTGTAATGAAATCAACTGTACCAATTGGAACAAATTATAAAGTAGAAAAATATATACAAGATAGATTAAAAGGAAAACATAGAATAGAAATAGCATCAAATCCAGAGTTTTTAGCACAAGGAACAGCAGTTATAGATACATTAGAAGCCCAAAGAATAATTATAGGAACACATTCAAAATGGGCAGAAAAAATATTAAAGGAAATATACAAAGATTTTGAAAAATCTGTAATTGTTTCAACAGATATAAATAGTGCTGAGATGATAAAATATGCTTCAAATGATTTCTTAGCATTAAAAATATCTTATATTAATGAAATTGCTAATTTATGTGAAGCATTAGGTGCAAATATAGAAGATGTAACATTAGGTATGGGCTTAGATAAAAGAATAGGGAATAAATTTTTAAATGCAGGCATAGGATATGGAGGTTCTTGCTTCCCAAAAGATACAAAAGCTTTACATTGGTTAGCTAAAATAAATGAATGTGAATTAAAAACAGTAAAAGCAGCTATTGATGTAAACCAAAATCAAAAAATAAGATTAATAGAAAAATCTAAAAAATATTATGAACATTTAAAAGGAATAAATGTTGCTGTTTTAGGATTAGCATTTAAGCCAGGTACTGATGACCTAAGAGAAGCACCTTCTATAATAAATGTAGAATACTTAGAAAATAATGGAGCAAATATAAAAGCATGGGATCCAATTGCACAAAAAAATTTCAGTAAAATCTTCCCGCAAATTAATTACTGTGATACAATAGATGATACAATAAAAGATGCCGATATATGTTTTATATTCACAGAATGGGAACAAATAAAGAAATATGATATAAGTAAATATGAAAAATTAATGAGAAAAGCAGTAATATTAGATGGTAGAAATTGTTATAAGCTAGATGATGTGAAACAGTATAATATAATATATGAGTCTATTGGTAGAAAAAGTATAGAAAATATAAAAAAATAGGAGGAAAAGATAGTGGGAACAAAAGGTAAAAGAATGGCTGATGATGAGTTTAAGCCTAAGAAAAATGAAGAGCAAGTAGAACAAAAAACACAAAAGAAGGTAAAAAAAGAAAAAAAGCATAGTAAAGCTAAAACAATAATAATTATAATAATATCAATATTACTTATTTTTGCAATAATATTTGGAGGACTATTATATTTTGCATCAACAACATTAGGTAAAATAGGCTTTGAAAGCTTAGATGAAAGCCAATTAGGATTAAATAATGATTTATATAATGAAGTATCTAGCAATGTATCACAAGCAGAATTTAACAGTATTAAAAATGTAGCTTTATTTGGAATAGACGGAGGACGTAGTGATACTATAATAATTGCATCATTAAACCAAACAGACCACACTATAAAATTAATTAGTATCCCAAGAGATACATATGTATCCGTAGAAGGACACGGAAAAACTAAAATAAATCATGCATATGCATATGGAAAGGAAACATTGGCGTTAAAAACAATAAATGAAAATTTTGGACTTAATGTTTCAGAATATGTAACAATTAATTTTAAAGGACTAATAAATATAATAAACAAAATAGGCGGAGTAGAAGTAGAAATTTCAAAAGCTGAAATGGACTATATAAACGAAAATGTAGCTGATTCATACAGACTAAGCGGAAAAAGTAATGTAAAAAAACTTTCAAGCTATGGTAAAGTTACACTAAATGGTGAGCAAGCCTTAACTCATGCTAGAAACAGAACAATAGGTAACGACTTCTACCGTGAAGAGCGTCAAAGAGATGTTATTACAGCTGTTATGGACAAAGTATCAAAAATGGGATTAACTAAAATTTTGGGACTAAGTGATAGCATTTTATCAGAAGTAAAAACTAACTTAAACATTACAGAATGTATAGGAATACTAACAGAAGCACTTGGAAATAGCTCAGAATATTTAAATAGTGTAGAATCAAAACAAATTCCATCTGATGAAGCTGGAAATGGTTCTGGCAAAGGACAAATGATTTCAGGAGTATACTATTTTGTATCTGATTTAGATGAAGCAAGTCAAGCGTTTAAAGACACAATTTATGGCGAAGAATAGGAAGGATTACGACATGTTAATAAAAAACATTATATTACATTTTTGCACAGTAACTAAACATAGATGGATAGTATTTAAATTATGTGTAAGAGCCGGTATCCCTTGGAGAGGGCTCGTACATGATTTATCTAAATATTCACCAACAGAATTTTTTGAAGGGGTAAAATATTACCAAGGATACAGAAGCCCAATTCTTGCTTGTGTAGAGCAAAAGGGATATTCAGAAGCACGTTTGCACCATAGAGGTAGAAATAAACATCATCCTCAATACTGGTACGATGAGTTTGCAATTGTAAAAGATCCAATTATGCCATATAAATATGTTGCAGAAATGATTTGTGACCAAATATCTGCATCTAAAACATATGAAGGAAAAAATTGGACCAATGAATCTATTTTAAAATATTGGAGCAGAGTGGAAGAAAATATTCATTTAAATCAAAGAATAAAAGATATGCTAACAGAAATATATAAAAAAATAGAAAAAGAAGGCGTAAATTCTGTAATAAAAGGGAAAGTTTTAAAAGAAGCATATTACAGACACATAAGTGAGGAAAAAGAATATGAATATAAAGAAATGTAATTTATGTCCACATAATTGTAGTATAAATAGAGAAAATAAAATAGGAAGATGTAAAGCCACAGCTAAAGCAAAAATTGCTTTAGCTTCTTTGCATTTTTATGAAGAACCATGTATAAGTGGGGAAAATGGCTCTGGAACAATATTTTTTTCTAATTGCAATTTAAATTGTGTGTATTGCCAAAACTACGAAATAAGTAGCGAAGGATTTGGAAAGGAAGTAAGCACAGAAAAGTTAGCGCAAATTTTTATAAATCAGCAAAATAACAATGCGAATAATATAAATTTAGTAAGTCCTACAATATATGCATATCAAATTAAACAAGCCATTATTTTGGCAAAACAGATGGGACTTAAAATACCAATAATATACAATACAAGCGGATATGAAAAAGTTGAGACATTAAAGGAATTAGAAGGTTACATAGATGTATATTTACCAGATTTTAAATATGCATCAAATGAGCTTGGAGAAAAATATTCAGGTGTTAAAAATTATTTTACTTATTGCTTGCCAGCACTAAAAGAAATGTATAGACAAGTAGGTTCGCCAAAATTAAATGAAAACGGAATAATTCAAAAAGGTCTAATTATAAGACACCTAATATTGCCCAATAATATAGAAAATACAAAACAAGTATTAAAATTAATAAAAGAAAATTTTCCAAGTGACATATATGTAAGCATTATGGCACAATATTTCCCATCGGGAAAAGCAAAAAGTATACCAGAGCTAAATAGAAAAATATCAAAAGAAGAATATAAAAAAGTAGAAGATTATGTATATGAGCTAAACATAAAAAATGGCTACATGCAAGATTTAGGGGAACATGAAGAAGAATATGTACCTAATTTTAATCTAGATGGAGTAGAATGAAAAGAAACCTTATAAAGTTAATACAAAATATTGACTATTAAAATAAACTAATATATAATTTTTACAAAAAAAGGGGATAAAAAATGGAAAATTTATATGTACTATTACCATGCTACAACGAAGAGGAGAACATCGGAAATTTGCTGGAAGAATGGGAAAACCAGGAAAGTAAATTGAAACAAAAAAATTTCAATTTACAAATTAGAGTAATTAACGATTGTAGCAAAGATAATACCTCAAATGTGCTTAAAGAAAAACAAAAGAAGTATAAAAATATAGAAATTATAGAACATGAAACAAACAAAGGATTATGTGGCGGAATAAACACTGCATTAAATTATTTTAATAAAAATGCTAGCGAAAATGATTTATTAGCAATAATGGATGGAGATAATACACAAAATCCAAAGTATATTCATTTAATGATTGAAAAAATAAAAAAAGGAAATGATTGTGTAATTGCATCAAGATATCAAAAAGGAGCTGATGTAAAAGGGGTAAAAACTTACAGAAAAAAGTTAAGTGATATTGCTAGTATTTATTACAAATTAGTATTAAATATTGATAATGTAAAAGATTATACTTGTGGTTACAGAATATATAAATATGATATTGTAAACAAAGTAATAAATAAGTTTGGACAAGAAGTTGTAAAAGAAAAAAGTTTTGCTTGTATGATGGAATTATTGTATAAAATAAGTAGAGTAGGTGCAAAATTTGATGAGGTTCCATTTGAATTACGATATGATAATAAACGAGGTACAAGTAAAATGAATGTTTTAGAAACAATGAAAAGAAGTATAACAACAGCAATTAAATTGCAATTTAAATATAATAAAAAGACAGTTATACTAAATATATTAATAGGGTTAGTATTAATATTGTTACCGTTATTTTTAAGCTTAGTAACAAATTTTTCTCCATTAAATAACAAAGGGACAGAACATGATTGTGGAATATTTTCATATATAGCATTTGCAATGCAAAATGGACTTAACATGTATACTGATGCTTGGGATAACAAAGGACCTCTTCTTTACTTAATATATTATTGTGGTATGTCATTAGGTGGAGAAACAGGTATGTATTTTATTGAATATTTAGCACTGTTTATAACAATGGTATTTGGATATAAAACTGTAAGAGTAATAACAAATAGTAAATTGCTAGGAATTTTAGGGACCATATATTGTTCATGTTTATGGATGCCTACAAATGAACAAGGAACATTAGTAGAAGTATTCGCAATGCCTTTTTTAATGATTGGGATATATTTAGCGACAAATTGCTTATTTAATAAAATTCAATTATCTAAAATAAAAATAATTATATGGGGAATATGCTGTTCTGCTTTAACACTTCTTAGATTAAATATTTTATTAATATTTTTACCAATATTTATTTTTATTGCTATTACATTAATAATACAAAAACGAGCAAAAGAAATACTAACATGGCTAATCTATGGAATTATAGGATTTTTAATATTATTAATACCAATTGGTATTTATTTGGCTGTAAATGGTAATTTAATTGAATGTATAAATAGTGCATATTTAAATATAATGCGGAGGATTTAATACTGGAACAATATTAGATAAATTAAATGCATTATACATAATGTTAACGAGGCTAAATTTTACAACTGGTGCTGGAATATTAATAATAGGCTTTATTTTAATAACATTAGTATTTATTATAGCTAAAAAAATAGAAGAAAAACCAATAAAATATTTAAGTATTGTAAGTATGTTTATGTTAATTATAAATTTGTATGCGAATTCATTAAGTGGAGCTGTACAAATGCATTATTTTATAACATTTATACCAATTATGTTTGTTGTTGTAGCATTAATATTATATGCCGTAAAAAAGATGAAAAATAATGGTTTAGTAAAAATATTAGGAATTTCGGCAGTGGTATTAATTAGTATATTGAATTATTATAATTTAACTAATAAAATAATAGAAAGATATAATAGTATATCTTTTAGCCAAATAGTAGATAAATATATATTAGAAAATTCAAATGAAACAGATAAAGTACAAATGATAGGAGGATCAGGTGAATCTACTGGTGCAAACTCTAGAACTAAAAGACTAGCACCTTCAAGATATAATTATTTGCCACTTTGGGATACCTTTGTACAAGAAAGAAAAATTGAAATTGTAAATGAGGTAGTAGAAGATATAATTAAAGAGCAACCAAAAATAATAATGATATCTAACCTAGCTAATGAAGAATTTAATTTATTAGTTGAAAATAAAGAAGTATGGAATAATTTTTTAGAAAACAATTATAAAATATTTGAAGAAGATATACCACTTTACATAATATATAAATTAAAATAGCAAGGGAGAAAATATGAAAAAAATATCGATAATAGTTCCAGCATATAATGAAGAAGAAGTTATAGAAATGTTTTATGATAAAACAATAGAAGTTTTAAAAAAATTAGAAAATGAGTACACTTATGAATTAATTTTTATAGATGATGGAAGTAAGGATGAAACATTAAACAAATTAAAAAATTTAAGAAAAAGAGATAGTAAAATAAACATAATAAGTTTTTCAAGAAATTTTGGGAAAGAAGCAGGAATTTTAGCGGGACTGCAAAATACAACCGGAGATTTTACTGTTATAATGGATGCAGACCTTCAAAACGATCCTAATATGATTAAAAAAATGCTAAATTATATAAATGAAGGTTACGATACAGTTACAACAATAAGAAATAAAAAAGGTGAATCTAAAATAAAATCTTTTTTATCTAATATATTTTATAAAATAATAGATTCTGAAAAAAATATAGAATTAAAACAAGGCTCACAAGATTTTAGAATGATGACAAAACAAGTAAAAGACGCTATTTTAAGCCTTAATGAATACAATAGATTTTCAAAAGGAATTTTTAGTTGGGTTGGATTTAAAGTAAAATACATAGAAACAGAAAATCATAAAAGAGCAGCAGGAAAAACGAAGTGGAGTTATAAAGCACTAATGAGTTATGCACTAGATGGAATAACATCTTTTTCTGTAAAACCATTAAAAATAGCTACAATTGTAGGTACTATAATATCCATATTAGCATTAATACTTGCAATTGAAATTGTATTACAAACAATTATACAAGGTAAAGAAGTGCCAGGATATGCATCTACAATTATATCTGTCTTATTTATAGGAGGAATTCAACTTATTTCAATAGGAATACTATCTACATATGTTGGCAAAATTTACTTGGAAATAAAAAATAGACCTAAATATATAATAAAAGAAAAATATATAGGAGAAAATAATGAAAGAGATAATAAATAATTATAAGGAAATATTTATAAGTTTTATAAAAAATAAAAAATATATAGTTTCAATAATATTTGTTGCTATTTTAAGTTATGGATTTACAATAACAAACTATTCAATAGGTGTGGACGATTTATGCTTTGATAGATATGTAGAAGGTACATACATTTTATCAGCCAAAAGATGGGGAACATGGCTATTATATAATGTACTAAATATTACTACTTTTTCTCCATTTTGGCTAGATTTTATAGTGGCTACATTAATGTGTATAACTGCAATAGTTGTTTGCACAATAATAAAAAAAATTGTAAAAGATAAAATAAATATATGGGGATATATTATATTTTCTGCAATTTTTATATCAAACCCATTAATAAGCCAATTCTTTATGTATCAATCTACTAATTTAACAGTAGTAATTAGTAACTTGATTGCAATATGTGCAGCTACAATATTATTTGAAAATGCTATAAATATAAAGAATAAAAAATCTTTACTTTTGCCAAGTGTATTGCTTATACTTGCAATTTCAATGTATGAAGCTTGTATTCAAACATTTTTAGTAATGCCATTTATATTATTATTAATAAAAACAATAACAGACAAAATGAAATTTAAAGAAATGGCCTCAATAATTGGAATAGCTTTTGTAAGTGCTATAATAGGTACATTAGGATATTTTGTAATAGGAAAAATTATTATATTAATTTTAGATAGATTAAATATGTTTCCGGGAGATTTTGCAAATCATTCCATATCGTGGATAGATGAAGGATTTTTACAAGCAGATATATATGAAAAATTTAATATGATATATGCAAATATGATAAATCCTCTATTAGAAGGAGTAATAAATTATTTACCTGTTAGAATTTTTGCTATTGCAACAATAATTGCTGTTTTAATATGTATATTTAAAGCTATAAAACAAAAGCAATATGTAAGCATATTATTAATGTTAGGTATAATACTAAGTAATTTTATACTAATAGTATTACAAATAACAGTAATGTATAGAATTCAGTTTTCATGGTTGCTTACAATTGGTTTTTTATGTATGTACATTTTCATGCAAACTAGAAAAAATACAATATTAAAATACATAACTAGCATTATTTTATTGCTGCTAATTATTATACAAACAAATAATATAAACAATGAATTTTATGAAGAGCATAAAAGATTTGAAAAAGAAAAATATATTGCAAATGAAATTGGAATGGATGTTATAGAATGTGAAAACTATGAACAAAAGAAAGTTATATTTCATTTAGAAAAGTTACCAGAATATGTATTTGATAATAACATAGATAATAAAACTTATGTACTAACTTGGGGAACATTTGCTTTTAGGGAATATGTAGCAGAAACAACAAAATTTATAAATAATTTCGGTTATGATATTAAACCAGGAACAATGGAAGAATATGCAAGAATAACAATAGAATATGAAGATGAATTTAATGATAATAAAGATAAAAAAGTATTTGAAATAAATAATTACATAATTGTTAATTTATATAAATATTTTGAAGCATAAACAAAAAAGTCGACAAAAATCGACTTAAAAAATTAAACAATATATATTTATTTTAGCATAAAATTTTAAAAATGTCTAATAATAAATACATATAAATTATATACATTAAATAGGAAAAATCAAAGAAAAAGAAGAATAATAACTCTATAAAGCTTATAATCAAAATTTAATGATTTGATTATACTGTGAGTATATGGTATTATAAATACAACAAATAAATAAGTTAATAAATTTCCCTGCGGAGTGCGTGATTGCTGAAATTTTAGAACCAACAAGATTAAAAAGGGAGTCGATCTCTGGATATGGCGTGTATGCTTAAATTTATTTAAGAAACCCATGAGTATCAAGGTAGACACCCACCTGTGAGAACAGGTCCTTAAAATTTCTTCACATAACGGCTATGGCGGGGTTTTTATTTGCCAATTTTTTACTGAGAGTATAAAAGAAATATGATTAATATTATAGACAAAACCAAAATAATATTGTAAAATAATTAACATAGGAAATGAGAATAAGCAGATGTGGTTTGCCTCCTACATAAGAGGAGGTGAGGCGTATGATAGAAATACAAACATTAATTGCAACAATATACATATTATATTATTCTTTAATAGGAGTAACTATCATTGCGTTTGCCTTAGTTATTGCATTAGTAGTAATTATTAGCAAACAAAAATAACCAATAAAAAACACATCTGTCTTGACCGGGAGATGTGTTTTTAACATATAACCAGGCAAACCACTTTGTGGTTTCTCCATTTCCTATACTTATTATAAACTATTTATGGCGAGAAAGTCAAGATTTGTAATAAAATTTTGCTACAATATTTCTGAAAGTGAGATAAAATGAGTATACAGGAACTATTAAGAGTAGGAGTAGAAAAACTAAAAGAAAATAAAATAGAAGAACCAATTTTTATTGCTAGATTATTATTAAGTTTTATATTAAAGAAAGATAAAATATATTTAATTACAAATTCAGATAAAAATATAGGCAAAATAGAAACAGGAAAATTTTTTGAGTGTTTAGATAAATATATTAATAATATTCCACTTCAATATATAACAAATAGCCAAGAGTTTATGAAACTTAATTTTTTTGTAAATGAAAATGTTTTAATTCCAAGAGCAGATACTGAAATTGTAGTAGGAGAAGCTATTCAAATTATAAATAATAATAAATTTTCTAGTGCATTAGATTTATGTACTGGAAGTGGGGCTATTGCTGTTTCAATTGCAAAATATACTAAAAATTGTAATATTGTTGCTAGTGATGTTAGCAAAAAAGCGCTAGATGTAGCATTAAAAAATGCTATGTCAAATGAAGTATCTAATAAAATCAATTTTGTATGTTCAAATATGTTTGAATCCATTCAAAATAAATTCGATTTAATTATTTCTAATCCACCATATATTAAAAGAAATATTATATTAGGTCTTGATGAAAATGTAAAAAAAGAGCCATGGCTTGCATTAGATGGTGGAGAAGATGGACTTGATTTTTACAAAATTATAGCTGGAAATGCATACAAATTTTTAAATGAAAATGGATATTTAGTTTTAGAAATAGGATTTGACCAAAAAGAAGATGTAGAAAATCTTTTAAAAGATAATTATAAAGACATTATCTGTAAAAAAGATTTAGGAGGAAATAATAGAGCAATTATATGTAAAAGAAGGTGATAGTATTGTCTTTTTCTGCTGATATTAAACAAGAGTTAAGCAAATTAAATAATTTAAATAATAAAAACCAAGTAAAAGCTGAAATAAGTGGGTATATGCTTGGCAGTAATTATGTAGAAAACAACAGAAAAGCAAGATTTATAACAGAAAATGAGTTTAATATATACAGATTAACTAAATTATTAGAAAATGTACATATAGACTATACAAATACAAACAAAGGCAAAAGCTTTATTGCAGAGTGGGATGCTTCTTGTAGAGATAATATTATGGATATAAATATAGAAGAAGATGAAATAAAAAAAGCAGTTGTAAGAGGATCCTTTATGGCATCTGGGTCACTTAATGAGCCGAATAAAAAATATCATTTAGAAATTCTATTTTCCAGTAAGGAGAATGCAGAATATGTATTTTATATAATAGAAACATTTGGAATTGAAAGTAAACTTCTGAAAAGAAAAGAAAAATATTCCTTGTATATTAAAGATAGTGAAGAAATTTCAAAATTTTTGGCTTTAATAGGTGCTAAAAAAGCAGTTCTAGATTATGAAGAAATACGAATAATAAGAGAAATGAGAAGTAATGTAAATAGACTTGTAAATTGCGAAACTGCAAACATTAATAAAACAATAAATGTTGCAGTAAGTCAAATTGCAGATATAAATTTTATAAAACAAAAAAATAAATTTGAAGAGCTACCAGAAAATTTAAAAGAGATTGCAAATATCAGACTAGATAATCCAGAAAGTAGCCTAGTTGAGCTTGGGAATTTATTGAAAAAACCAATTGGTAAATCAGGAGTTAATCATAGGTTAAAAAAGTTACAAGAAATTGCAAGAGAATTAAGAGAGGAAAACTAAATGAAACAAATAGGATTATATGTTCACATACCATTTTGTAAAAGTAAATGTAGTTATTGTGATTTTGTATCTTATTCTAGTAAAGAAGAATTAATAGAAGAATATATAAAATGGCTATGCTATGAAATAAGAGAAGTAGGAGAAGGTATAAAATTAGATATACAAAATAAATTAACAGATAATGTAGTAGTAAAAACAATTTATATAGGTGGAGGAACACCATCATTTATAGATTCTAAATATATTACAAAAATACTAGAAACAATTTACAAAAACTATAATGTAGATCCAAATGCAGAAATAACATTAGAAATAAATCCAGGTACAGTGGATAAAGAAAAATTAATAGAATACAAAAATTCTGGTATTAACAGATTAAGCATAGGAACTCAAAGTTCAAATAATAATTTGCTTAAAATGTTAGGTAGAATTCATACATATGAAGAGTTTGAAGAAACATATAATAAAGCAAGAGAAATAGGTTTTAACAACATAAATATAGATTTTATGATTGGCTTACCAAACCAAATATTAGAAGATATTGATAACATAATAAAACAAGTAGAAAAATTACAACCTAATCATGTTTCTGTATATTCTTTAATTGTAGAGGACAATACACCTATAAAAGAAAAAATAGAGAAAGGTATTTTAAAATTACCAAATGATGAACAAGAAAGAAAGATGTATTGGACAGTAAAAAACAATCTAGAAAGCTTAGGGTACAAACATTACGAAATATCTAATTTTGCTATACCAAATTATGAATCAAAACATAATTTAGATTGCTGGAATCAAGGTGAATATATGGGATTTGGTGTATCTGCACATTCATATATAGATGGCGCGAGATTTTCAAATATAGATAGTATAGAAGAATACATTGAAAATTACAAAAATAACAAACAAGAGAATAATTTTATATTACACGAAAAACAAAATATGAACTCTAAAATGCAAGAATATGTATTATTAGGACTTAGAAAAATAGATGGTATTTCATGTTGTACATTTGAAGAAAAATTTGGAAAAGATATTTTTGATGTTTTTGAAAAAGAACTAACTACATTAATGCAAAAAGATTTAATAACAGCAGAAAATGGATATATAAAACTAACAAACAAAGGAATAGACCTAGCAAATATTGTCTGGGAAGAGTTTGTATAAAAGTGTAAAAGTATTTGCTTTTACACTTAGGGGGCAGAAAGGATTTGCATGAATGATGATATTTATTGGATTTGGCTTTCAAGAGTAGAAATAAGTATAACAACTAAACTTAATCTATTAGAGAAATTCAAATTACCAAAGAATATTTGGTTTGCAAAAGAAGAAAATTTAGGAAGTATTCTAAATAGAAATGAAATAAAAGAACTTCAAAATGAAAAATACAAAAAGAATCTTTTTAAAGAATTAGAGTACATAAGAAAATATAATATTAAAATTATAAATCTATATCATAATTTTTATCCAAATAATCTAAAAAATATTTATGATCCACCAATTTGTTTATATGCAATTGGAAATATCCAAAGATTAAAAGAAAATGCTATTGCAATAGTAGGAACTAGAAAATGTTCTGAATATGGAAAAAAAGTCTCTATAAAAATTGCAAGTGAATTATGCAAAAATAAAATTAATGTAATAAGTGGTTTAGCCAAAGGTATTGACTCATATGCACATATTGGAGCAGGAGGAAGAACAATTGCTGTACTTGGGTCTGGACTTAATGTTTTATATCCTAATGAAAATGTGAACCTTGCCAAAAGTATTATAATTAAAGGAGGACTTATTATAAGTGAGTATGGTATTGGGACTAAGCCAGAAAGATTACATTTTCCAAGCAGAAACAGAATTATAAGCGGGATTTCAAATCGGAGTAATTGTAGTAGAAGCACCAAAAAGAAGCGGAAGTTTAATTACAGCTGATTTTGCATTAGATCAGGGAAAAGACGTATATGCAGTACCTGGAAATATTACCAGTAAAAATTCGGAAGGAACTAATAATTTAATAAAAGAAGGGGCAATTCCGTTAACTGAAATATAGTTCACAAAAATTTATTATTTTATTTTAATCTCTAGGACAAAAAATAAAACTTTTGTTTGACTTTTACTTTTTTTTGTGATATAGTAAGAAAAAATAATTTTAGGAGTGATTTACATGGGAAGAAAAAAAGATCCAAATGAGTTAAATAAAAGGGAAAAAGCAATTGTAAAATTTATAGAAAAACAAATTATGGCTAATGGTTATCCACCATCTGTAAGAGAAATCGGAAAAGCTGTTGGCTTAAAATCTACTGCTACTGTACATGGATATTTATCTAAGTTACAGGAGAAAGGTTATATTAAAAAAGAACAACAAAAAGGAAGAACTCTAAAATTATTAAAAGGCGGATTAATAGATAATAAAAAAACAGATAAACCAGTTTATTCAGGCAAAGAATTAGTAGATGTTCCTGTTGTAGGTAAGATTACTGCCGGAGCACCTATTCTTGCGGTTGAAAATATTACAGATACTTTCCCAATTCCAATTGATTTTGTTGGTAACAGCGAAAGCTTTATGCTTACTGTAAGAGGAGAGAGTATGATTGAAGCTGGTATTTTAGATGGAGATTATATTTTAGTTAAAAAACAAAACACTGCAAATAACGGAGAAATTGTTGTTGCATTAATTGAAGATGAAGCAACTGTTAAAACTTTTTATAAAGAAAAAAATTATATTCGTTTACAACCAGAAAATAGCACAATGGAACCTATTATAGTTCCAGATTGCAAAATTTTAGGCAAAGTAGCAGGGGTTTTTAGAAAAATTTAAGTAAATAATAAAAAACCAAAAGAACCTATTTAGATTCTTTTGGTTTTTCTTATTTTTTATGTTAATTAGCAACATCCTCTATTGCCTCCACCACAACAGCAGCAGATTAAAATAAGAACGATTATTATCCAAATGCAGTCATCTCCAAATCCGAAACCGCATCCTCCACAACTTCTATTCTCTGGCATTTAAAACCCCCCTTTCTAATTTAAGTACATAAGCTTTAAACAAGTAAGCAGTTAAGGTTTATTTCCTAGTCGCAACAACATCCTCTGTTACCACAACCACAGAAAAGAAGTAGGAATAGGATAATGAACCAAAGGATTTCATCATTACAGCATTTTCCCATAGTGTAACATACCTCCTTGTAAAGATTTTTTTGTTAATTCCTTAGTATGATATATAATATTCTATAAGAAAAAAAGTGTGAATGTCCAAATTTTAAGGAGATTTGTTATAATGTGAATGCTAATCAAAATATTGGAATACAAGGATTTTTAACAATTGAATATTGACTGAACACAGTACAAAATGATAAAATGTTTCATTATAGATAAATGGTGGTGAGTTTAGGTGGTTGTTGGTGTTATTATAAATAGCACGGCTAAAGTTTTAAATAAAGTTTTTGATTACTTTGTACCAGAAAAGCTTGAAAAACTAATAAAAATAGGAGATAGAATAAAAATACCTTTTGGCAAAGGCGAAGCTTTAAAAGAAGGTTTTGTTTTTGAAATTAAGGAAGAGTCTAAATTTGCAAATAAATATGTTTACTCAATAGAAAAAGACGGACTAAGTGAAGAAAGAATGATTTTAGCTAAGCTTATGGCTAGAATGTATTTTTGCAATATTTTTGATTGTATTAAACTTATGTTACCACCAGGAACTACTACTAATATTATTGAAAATAGAGTTAAAGATAAAGTTGGAAACTTTGTTTATTTAAACAAAGATGTAGAAGATATAGAAGAAGATATTGAAAATGGAACCATTAAAAGTCCTAAACAAATTAGAGTACTTGAATTTTTAAAAGAAAATGATGGAGTATTTATTTCAGATTTAGAGATAATAGCAGATGTTAGTAGAGCAATTATTAAAACATTGGAGAAAAATAATTATGTTTACTTAGCAGAAGAAAGTATTGAAAGAAATCCTTTTGCTTTAAAAGAAGTGCCTCGTGATTCTAAATTAGAGCTAACTTATGAGCAACAAATTGCTTTTAATGAAGTAAATAAAAAAATAGAAAATAGCAAATTCGATGAGTTCCTTTTATATGGTGTTACTGGTTCTGGGAAAACAGAGGTATACTTACAACTAATTGAAAGTGCTTTAAAAAAAGAGAAAACTGCAATTATGCTTGTACCAGAAATTTCTCTTACTCCTCAAATGGTTAATAGATTTTTAGCTAGATTCGGAAACTGCATTTCTGTTTTACATAGTAAATTATCTATTGGAGAAAGATATGATGCTTTTCAAAAAATAAAAAAAGGTGAAAGCAAAATTATTATTGGCGCAAGATCTGCTATTTTTGCTCCAACTGAAAATGTGGGGATTTTAATAATAGATGAAGAACATGATATGTCTTATAAATCTGATATGACTCCTAAATATAATGCAAAAGATATTGCAAGATATATATGTAAAAAAAATAATGCTCCTCTTCTTCTTGGTAGTGCTACACCAGATGTTAACACTTTTCACAATACTGAAACTGGAAAAATAAAACTGTTAAAACTTACTAAAAGAGCAAATAATTCCAATTTACCTAGTGTTGAAATTGTAGATTTAAGAGAAGAACTTGCAAAAGGTAATAAATCTATGATTAGTGAAAGATTAAAAAATTATATTGAGGAAAATATAAAAAATAAAAGGCAAACTATTTTATTTTTAAATAGAAGAGGATTTTCTACATTTGTTATGTGTAGAGATTGTGGCTTTACAGCAAAATGTAAAAATTGTAATATAACATTAACATATCATAAAAATAGAAATAAATTAAAATGTCATTATTGTGGATTTGAAACAAATAATATAACAACATGCCCTGTATGCAAAAGTAAAAATATTAAATATTTTGGCGCAGGCACACAAAAGTTAGAAGAAGAAATTAAAAAAATATTTCCAGAAGTTACAACCATTAGAATGGATGTAGATACTGTAACTAAAAAGAATTCACATGAACAAATTTTAGAGAAATTTAAGAATGAAAATATAGATATTTTAATTGGAACACAAATGGTTGTAAAAGGACATCATTTTCCAAATGTAACATTAGTAGGAGTAATTGCCGCTGATTCAAGCCTTAATATAGAAGATTATAGAGCAGGAGAGAGGACTTTTCAAATTCTAACACAAGTTGCTGGAAGAGCCGGAAGAGAAAACTTGCCAGGAAAAGTTGTTGTACAAACTTACAATAAAGATAACTATAGTATTGAATATGCCAAAAAACAAAACTATGATTTGTTTTACAGGTCAGAGATAATAATGAGGAAGACCTTGAATTATCCACCTTTTTGCGATATAATACAATTTAGCATAAATGCAAAAACAGAAATAGAGGTAATTAAAGTATCAAAATATATTTATGCAGAACTAAAAAAAGAATTCAAATCTATAAAAAATAATGTAATTATATATGAACCAGTGCCAGCACCAATTGACAGAATTAAAAATAAATATAGATGGAGAATTTTATTAAAATGTAGATTTAATAATAATATTATAAATATGATTAATAATATTATAGAAGAATACTACAAAAAAAATTACAAAAATGTAAGATTAATTGTAGATGTAAACCCAAATAATATGATGTAATAGGAGGAATAAAAATGGCAATAAGAACAATAAGACAAGAAGAAGACGAAATTTTAAGAAAAAAAGCAAGAGAAGTGGACTGTATAGATGAAAAAATTAAAACATTAATAGATGATATGGTAGAAACAATGCATAAATACGATGGATTAGGACTAGCTGCACCACAAGTTGGAGTATTAAAAAGAATAGTTGTAATAGATTTATATGATGATAAAGGAGTAATTGTACTTATTAATCCTGTTATAAAAAAAGAAAAAGGGGTGCAAGTTGTAGAAGAAGGATGTTTAAGCTTTCCAAATAAATTTGCAAAAGTTGAAAGACCTGAACAAATAACAATAGAAGCTCTAAACATAAATGGAGAAAAGATAAAACTTACAGGAAAAGGACTATTAGCACAAGCAATAGCACACGAAATTGACCATTTAAATGGAGAAGTATTTATAGACAAAATATTACCAGGTACATTAGAAATTGTTAAGCAAGAAGAACAAGGAAAATAGAGGAGAGTGAAATAATGGCAAATATAATTTTTATGGGAACACCAGATTTTGCAAAAGAATCGCTAAAATGCTTATTCGAGGCTGGACATAATATTATGGCAGTTGTAACAAATCCAGACAAACCAAAAGGAAGAGGCATGAAACTTGCTATTTCGCCAGTAAAAGAATATGCAATTAGTAAAAAATTAAATATTCTTCAACCTGAAAAAGTTAGAAAAAATGAAGAGTTTATTAGACACATAGAATCTATGAAGCCTGAATATATTTGCGTTGTTGCATATGGAAAAATTTTACCAAAAGAGCTTATAGAAATTCCAACAAAGGGATCAATAAATGTTCATGGTTCATTACTTCCAAAATACAGAGGAGCCGCACCTATACAATGGGCTGTTTTAAATGGAGATAAAGAAACAGGAATTACAACAATGTATATGGATGAAGGCATGGATACAGGAGATATGATTTTAAAAGAAACAGTACAAATTGGAGAAAATGAAACAACAGGCGAACTATGGGAAAAATTAGCAAAAGTTGGAGGAAAATTATTAGTAGAAACTATAAAACAAATAGAAGAAGGTACAGCTCCAAGAATAAAACAAGAAGGCAATTTTTCAATGGCTCCAATGCTTTCAAAAGAAATGGCTAAAATAGATTGGGAAAATACAAATACTGTACAAATTAAAAATTTAGTTAGAGGACTAAATCCAATGATGGGAGCTTACACAATAATTAATAATAAGAAAATTAAAATTTGGAAAGCAGAAATTGCAGACATAAATCTAGAATTTTTAAAGGATGCTAACAATTATAAACCAGGAGAAATTGTTTATGCAAATGAAAAACACGGATTATTTATAAAAACCAAAGATGGAGTTTTATCTGTTTTGGAATTACAACCGGAAAACAGTAAACGCATGGCATTTGGAGATTTTTTAAGAGGAAATAAATTATAATTTATATTGTTAGAAAAAACAAAACAAAATAATTTAAGCCAAAATTATTAAAATATTTACTTTTGGCATAATTAAGTTTTTAAAACTAAAAAATATCCAATTTTTTTATAAAAAGAGTTGTAAAAATTGTCAGATATTGATATACTAATAGAGTAAAATTTAAGTATATAATTATTTAGGAGGAAAATATTATGGAGAATGAAAATTTAAATGAAAATGTTGAATTACATGAAGAAGAAGCAAGAGAAGAAAATGGCATAAAAATAGCAGATGATGTTGTTGCAGTAATAGCTGGTGTAGCAGTTTCAGAAGTACCAGGAGTTTATAGCATGGCAGGAGGATTTGCAGGTGGAATTACAGAAGTTTTAAGTGGAAAGAAAAACATGTCTAAAGGCATAAAAGTTGAAGTTGGAGACAAAGAAACAAAGATTGATGTAAACATTATAGTTGAATATGGTACAAGAATTCCAGATGTAGCTTTTGAAATTCAAAATAGAGTAAAAAAAGCTGTTGAAACAATGACAGGTTTAAAAGTTATAGAAGTAAATGTTCATGTACAAGGTGTTAATACAGAAACAGAAGGTGTATTAGGAACTAATAACCAAGGTAATTAGCCTTTTTAGACCAAGAAAGGAATGAATCAACTAATATGAAATTAATAGAAAAAATATGTCTAGTAGTATTTTCAAATTTATTATTAATATTATCTATAATAACATGTTTATTAATATTTGGATGGCTAAGCCCAGATTTTATACATGATGTAGTTGTAGCAGCACTTAATGATTCTCTAACATCTAATATATTATTAGGTATTTCTATTGTAATAATTTTATTAGCAATAAAATGTATATTTTTTGATGGAAGTGACAAAGACAAAGATAGACCAAAAGAAGGAATTCTTTTAGAAAATAAAGAAGGAAAATTATTAATATCAAAAGATACTTTAGAAAGCTTAATAGCATCAGTTGCCAAGGGATTTGATGGAGCAGAAAATGTTAGTAGTAAAGTGTATTTAGATAAAGAAAATAATTTAACTGTATATATAACTTTATTTGTACACCCAGATGCAGTTATTAAAGATTTATCAAGTAATTTACAAACAAAAGTTAAAGAAGCAATAAAAACAACTTCTGGTTTAGAAGTAAAAGAAGTTAATATAAGAATTAAAAATATTGCTCCTGAAAAAATTAATATTGAAGAATAAGAGGTAAATTTATTATGGATAACATGAAACAATTTTGGGATCAATACAAAGGAGCTATAATAGGTGGACTAATTGCTGTACTTATATTATGTACACAACTATACAGATTAATTATAGGAATAATACTTATAGTTATAGGAATATTTGTAGGAAATTATGTCCAATACAATAAATATACTGTAAAGGAAAAATTAAAAAAGATTATAGATAAAATGTAATAAAACACAAGGGGCGGGGCTTAGCTTCGTCCCATGTTTAAAATTATAGGACAAATATAAGGGGAAAAATAAATGAAAAGATCAGAAGCAAGAGAAATGCTTTTTAAAGCATTATATGAAATAGAAGTGCAAAAAGACATAACAGAAGAACATATTAACATGTTTATAGAAAATAATGAAATAAATGATAATGCAACTATAGAATATATTAAAAAAATGATAGTTGGAATTAATAATAAAAAACAAGAATTAGAAACAATAATATCTAATAACTTAAAAAAAGATTGGAAACTAGATAGAATCTCTAAAATTAATGTTGCATTACTTAAACTAGCTATATATGAAATAAAATATACAGAAACACCATTTAAAGTAGTTATAAATGAAGTTGTTGATTTGGCAAAAAAATACTCAGAAGAATCTGCACCAGCATTTATAAATGGTGTTTTAGCAAGTGTAGTAGCAGAAAAATAGAGAGGTGAATAAATGAAGCCAGAACCTTTATCAGTTACACAACTAAATAAATACATAAAAGATAAAATAGATAGTGATGAATTTTTAAATAATGTATTTGTAAAAGGTGAAATATCAAACTTTAAACATCATTATACTGGACACATGTATTTTACATTAAAAGATGGAACAAGCTTAATAAAATGCATAATGTTTAAAAATGCAAATAGCACATTAAATTTTATACCAAAAGATGGAATGAAGGTACTAATTCTAGGTACAGTTGCTGTTTATGAAAGAGATGGTGTATACCAAATTTACTGCAAAGCAATGAAACAAGACGGAATAGGAAGTTTATATCAAGCATATGAAGAACTTAAAAGAAAATTAGAAAAAGAAGGATATTTTGATATAAATCATAAAAAGAAAATCCCATTTATGCCAGAAACAATTGGTGTTTTAACATCTAAAACAGGAGCTGTAATAAGAGATATAATAAATGTTTCTACCAGAAGAAACCCTAATGTTCATATAAGATTATATCCAGTTCCTGTACAGGGTGAAGGAGCAGGAGAAAAAATTGCAGATGCAATAAATTTTATGAATGAAAATAAACTAGCAGATGTATTAATAATAGCAAGAGGTGGAGGCTCATTAGAAGATTTGTGGCCATTTAATGAAGAAGTTGTGGCACATGCAATTTATAAATCTGAAATTCCTATAATATCAGCTGTAGGACATGAAACAGATTTTACAATAGCAGATTTCGTGGCAGATTTAAGAGCACCAACACCATCGGCAGCAGCTGAACTTGCAGTTGCAGACATAAAAGAAGTAAAAGATAAAATAGATACATATAATAGTAGAGCAAAATTAGCTTTAAAGAAAAAAATAGAATACATGAAGCTACTTTATGAAAAAACAAAACAATCTCCGGTATTTACAAATCCTACACAAAGAATAAACGAACAATATATTTTATTAGATAATATAATTAAAAACTTAGAAAATGCAATTAATATAAAATTAAAAGATGTAAAAAGTAAAAGTGCAGAGATAATAACTAAATTAGATACTTTAAGTCCTTTAAAAACATTAACAAGAGGATATTGTTTAACAGAAAAACAAGGAAAAATTATAAATAGTGCACAATTATTAAATAAAGATGACGAAATTACACTTAAATTTAATGATGGAGTTAAAAATGCAAGAATATTATAAATTTTTTTAAGGAGGAGAGATTAAAATTGGATAAAAGTACAAAAATATTGTTAATAGTGCTTGCAATAGCACTAATAGTTGTTGGAGCAGTAATAGTTTTTACTAAATCAGATAATGTGGTGAATAATGAAACTACTAATAATTCTGTTAACGAAGCTGTAAATAATGCTTTAAACTGGATAAATAATGAAATGGGAAACGAAGTAGAAGGAAATGAAGCAACTGAAAATGAAACAGTAAGCAATGTAGTAGAAAATACAAATAATAATGGAAATGACAAAACAGAGGATGAAAACATTACAGAAAATCAAAAAGAAGAAATGGCAGATGACGAAAAAGCAATAGAACTAGTAAAAAATAAATGGGGCGAGGATGATAGTGTTACTTTTAAAATAGATGAAAAAACAGAAGACGGAAAATACTCAGTAAGTGTTGTTGATAAAAATACAACAGAAGTACTTATGTGGTATGAAGCAGATATTAAAAACGAAACAGTTGAAGAAAAATAATTGGGAGGTATTTTATGGCAAAAAATGATATGTCTTTTGAGGAAACAATTCAAAAATTACAAGAAGTAGTACAAGAATTAGAAAAAGGAACATTAAATCTTGAAGATTCTGTAAAAAAATTTGAAGAAGGAATTAAACTTTCAAAACAATGCAACGAAATATTAGAAAATGCTGAAAAAAGAATTAATATATTAATAAAAAAAGAAGATGGTGTTACAGAAGAAAAGTTTGTTCAAGAGGATGAAGTAACAAATTAAAAAACTGTAAGAATAACTATTTGTAAGTATAATAAAAATAAATAAAGGGGAAAATATAATGCCAGGGATAGAAGAATTTACATTTAACAAATATATAATAGTTCCAATGTTCATATGGCTTGGAATACAAATCTTTAAAACTATTTGGGATTTAATAAAAGAAAAAAGATTTAATTTTAAAAGAATACTTGGAGCAGGAGGAATGCCCAGCTCTCACTCCGCAGTTGTATGCTCTTTAAGTACTTTAATAGGTCGAGACTTAGGATTCGACTCTGCTATTTTTGGGCTAGCAGTAATAATGTCATTAGTTGTTATGTACGATGCAGCAGGCGTTAGAAGAGCTGCTGGTAAACAAGCTAAAATATTAAACAAACTTGTAAGTACACCAGGTTTAGCAACAGAGCAAGTTCAAGAAAAACTTGTTGAAGTATTAGGACATACCCCAATTGAAGTGTTTGTTGGAGCATTAATAGGAATAGTAGTTGGCTTTATTGTATAAGGAGGGATGCTAATGAAAGATATTGAAATAGCAAGAAAAGCAAATATAAAAAAGATAAACGAAATTGCTGAAAACTTAGGAATAAAGGAAGAATATTTAGAGTCATATGGAAAGTATAAAGCAAAAATTTCTAATAAAATATTAGAAGAAATAGGAAACAATAAAAATGGGAAATTAATATTAATGACATCTATAAATCCAACTCCACTTGGAGAAGGAAAAACTACTATGGCCATTGGATTAGCAGATGGACTAAGAAAGATAGGAAAAAAATCAATATTAGCATTAAGAGAACCATCACTGGGTCCTGTTTTTGGAATAAAAGGAGGAGCAACAGGTGGAGGCTATTCTCAAATTGTTCCAATGGATGAAATAAACTTGCATTTCACAGGTGACATACATGCAATTACATCTGCAAATAATTTACTTGCCGCAATGATAGATAATCATATTTTCTTTGGAAACCAATTAAATATAAAAAAAGTTGTATGGAAAAGATGTGTAGACTTAAATGATAGAGCATTAAGAAAAATAGAAATAAACTTAAACGAAGAAAAAAATATGATTCCAAGGGAAGATGGATTTGATATATCTGTTGCATCAGAAATAATGGCAATTTTTTGCTTGGCAAAAGATTTAAACGATTTAAAAGAAAGAATTTCCAATATAATAATAGGATATAACGATAAAGAAGAGCCTGTAAGAGCAAAAGACTTAAAAGCAGAAGGTGCAATGACAGCACTTTTAAAAGATGCTTTTAATCCAAATTTAGTTCAAACATTAGAAAATACACCAGCAATAGTTCATGGTGGCCCATTTGCAAATATTGCACATGGATGTAATAGTGTAGTAGCAACTAATATGGCGATGAAATTAGCAGATTATGTTGTAACAGAAGCAGGATTTGGAGCTGATTTAGGAGCAGAAAAATTCTTTGATATAAAATGTAGAAAGAGCAATATAAATCCAGATGGAGTTGTGTGTGTCGCAACAATTAAAGCACTTAAATATCATGGAGGAGCAACTAAGGAAGAACTCGAAAAAGAAAATATAGAAGCACTAAAAAATGGAATACCAAATCTTTTAAAACATATAGATAACATTAAGAATAAATACAATATACCAGTAATAGTTGGAATTAATAAATATCTACAAGATACCAATATGGAAATAGAAACTTTAAGACATGAATTAGAAAAAGTAGGAGTAGAATTAAGTTTAATTGAGTCTTGGGGAAAAGGCGGAAATGGAGCAAAAGATTTAGCAGAAAAGGTAATTAAATTATGCGAGAATAATAATGAACTTAAATATGTATATAATTTAGAAGATGATATAAAAACCAAAATTGAAAAATTAACAACTAAAATTTATGGAGCAAGCGGAGTAGAATATAGTGATGAAGCATTAAAAGGAATAGAAAAAATAGAAAAGTTAGGTTATAAAAATCTTCCAATATGTATTGCAAAAACTCAATATTCATTATCTGATGACCCTAAAAAATTAGTTATCAAAGATCCATTTAAAATAACTGTAAGAGATGTTGTATTAAGAAGTGGAGCAGGATTTGTTGTAGTTTTAGCCGGAAAGATATTTACCATGCCAGGACTTCCAAAAGTTCCAGCAGCAGAAAATATTGGAGTGGATGAAAAAGGAGAAATTTTTGGTATATTCTAAAATGGAGGAAATAGATGCTAGATAAAGACTATGTATATAAAGATTTAAAATCAAAATTTAAATATGCAAATATTTTAAAAGATGAACCAATGAGTAAACATACTTCATTTAAAACAGGCGGACCAGCAGATATTTTTATTAAAATAGATAATGAGATAGAATTAAAAGAAATATTAGAATATGCAAAACAAAATAATATAAACTTAAATATAGTAGGAAATGGAACAAATTTATTAGTAACAGATAAAGGAATAAGAGGAATTACTTTACAACCTAATTTAAAAGAAATCAATATAGAAGAAAAAGAAAATAAAATATTGATAACTGCCGGTTGTGGAGTACCTATTATAAAACTATCTAAAATTGCAAAAGAACATAATGCAACAGGATTAGAATTTGCAGTTGGAATACCAGGAACTGTTGGTGGGGCAATAAAAATGAATGCCGGAGCATATGGCTCAGAAATTAGAGAAATTGTAAAAGAAACTACATTTATAGATTTTAATGGAGATATAAAAACAATAAGCAATAGTGAGCATAAATTTGTATATAGAAATAGTATTTTTTCGAAAATTAATGGAATTATTCTTAAAACCGTGATAGAATTACCAAAAGGTAATATTAAAGAAATAGAAAATAAAATGAAAGAAAATATATTATCTAGAAATGAAAAGCAGCCAATAGACAAACCAAGTGCGGGAAGCACTTTTAAACGAGGAGAGGGCTTTATAACCGCAAAACTAATTGATGAATGTGGATTAAAAGGATATAAAATAGGAGGAGCAGAAGTATCTACCAAACATGCAGGTTTTGTAGTAAATAATGGAAATGCTACTTCAAAAGATATTCTAGACCTAATAAAATACATAAAAGAAGAGGTATATAAAAAATTTAATGTTAATATAGAACCAGAAATACAAATTGTTGGGGAGGAATAAATATAAAATGAAAGGTTTTTTTGGATGGTTTAAAGGAAGTACAAAAATAAAAAGATGGATGTTCCTAATTTTAATAGGAATTGTATTAGTATGCTATGGAATATCTGAAATATTAGTATTAAAAGAAATTTCAATAGAAGGCGTTATTAAAATAATAGCTATGTTTGTACTAGGATTTACATGTGCAATATTAGGCTTAATATACATACAAAAAAGAACATTAGAGCTTGTTATAGAAGCTAATGACCAAGGAAACGAAGAAAACAGAAAAAAAGCACAAGTAAACATACAATCTTTAATATTTAACAAAAAAGTGTATGAAGAAGGCCCTAAAATAGTAGTAATTGGTGGAGGAGAAGGAACCGATACAATAATAAAAGGATTAAAAAACTATACAAATAATATAACCGCAATTGTAACAGTTTCAGATTATGGAAAAGCACCAACAGATTCAAGAGCACAATTGAATTTATTGCCTTTTGATGACATTAAAAGCGGAATTTCAGCATTAGCAACAGACTCTGAAATGATGGAATATTTAATGAATTATAAATTTAAAAATGATAGACTAAGAAATCTTTCTTTTGGAGATATTTATTTATCTGCAATGAATGAAATATTTAATAACATAACAGATAGTATAGAAAACTCAAATAGAGTTTTAAACATAACAGGAAAAGTTTTGCCAGTTACAGCAGATGAAATTACAATATGTGCAGAACTAGAAGATGGAACAGTAGTTAGAGAAAAAGATAAAATACCGGAAGTAGCATATGAAAAAGTAACAAAAATTAATAGAATTTATATAACACCTTCAAACTGTAAGCCAGCACCAGGTGTATTAGAAGCAATAGCAGAAGCAGATGCAATTGTTATAGGACCAGGAAGCTTATATACAAATGTAATACCTAATTTATTAGTAAAGAATGTAGCAAAAACAATTAAAGAAAGTAAAGCTTTTAAAATATATGTAAGCAACATAATGACAGAACCTGGACAAACAGATAATTATTCAATTTCTGAACATATACAAGCTATAATAGACCATGCAGGGGGGAAAATAATAGATTACTGTATATGTGATACAGGTGAGGTTGTACCTGAATATATTAGAAAGTATAACAAACAAGGATCAGATTTAGTAGAAATAGATTTAGCAAAAGTTTCTAGTTTAGGAGTAAATGTAATACATAAACACATGTCTAGAATCGAAGGAGAAAAAATAAGACATGATGCAGATACAGTAGCTGTTGCAATAATGGAACTAATTCGTACAGATCTTAAATTTAAAGACCAACAATATGATACAAAATATATATTACTTAACTCAAAATTAAAAGATCAAAAGAAACAAGAAAAGAAAAAAGAAAAGATTCAAAAAAATGTAAAAAAAGTAAACAAAAAAATTGAAAACAAAAATAGACCAAAAACAAAAAGCAAATTTGCAGAAAAATATCAAGAAAGAATACAAGATATTAAATCTAGTGATGAAACTAGATTAGAAAACATAAAAATATATGAAGAAACAGGTTCACTATATAGAGTAAACCAAAAAAGAGATGAACAAGAAAAAGTAGCAGAAAAACTTCCTAAAAAGCAAAAAGAACCTAAAATAAAAAAAGAACCTAAGGCAAAAAAAGAGTCAAAAGAAAAGCCAGAAAGACTAGCAGATAAAAAACAAAAAACAAGGAAAACTGCAAAAAGAGCAAAACATTAATACAAAGGAATAAACATTGGAGGAACATAAATGAAATATTTGAAGAAAGAATTATCTTTAAAAGAATGTTTAGAAAAAGAATGGATAATAACAAATGGTATAGGAGGATATGCATCTTCTACTATAATTGGTGCGAATACTAGAAAATATCACGGACTTTTAATTGCAGCACTTACACCACCTGCAAGACGTTATTTAATACTTTCAAAATTAGATGAAAGCATAGAAATCAATGGTACAAAACATGTATTATATACGAATGTATGCAAAAATTACATATCAGAAGGATTTAAATTACAAGAAACATTTGAAAAAAAGTATATGCCAGTATTTAAATATAAAGTTGAAGATGTAAATATTGAAAAAACAATTTGTATGCAATATGGGAAAAATACAGTTTGTATATTATACAAAATAAAAAATGGCACAAATAGCGCTAAAATAAACATAACTCCAATAATTAACTTTAGAGATTTTCATTGTATGAATACAGGTAAAACTTATAATTTAAGACAAGAACTTAAAGGAAGGAAAGTAAAAATAGTTGTAGATAATATTGGAGAAAGTCCAATATATATACAATCTAGTGATGGAAATTATATAGAATACAAAAATAACACATTTAACAATATGTATTATATAGAGGAAGAAAAAAGAGGATTTTTTCCAGAAGAAAATCATGCAGTTGCTGGAACCTATGAAATAGAATTAAAACCAAAAGAAGAAAAAGAAATTTCAATAATATGCTCAATGGAAGATAATATTGAAGAACTAAATGTTAATGAAATTATACAATCTGAAATAGACAGACTAGAAAATATCGTATATGAAAGCAATTTGGCATGGAAAAATCCAAAAGATACCAAAGAAGAAAAACAAGAAAAAGAATTTATAAAAGATTTGGTAATAAGTATAGACAATTTTGTAGTGTATAGACCAAGTTTTGGACTACATACAATAATTGCAGGTTATCCATGGTTCCTAGATTGGGGAAGAGATGCTCTTATTTCATATGAAGGCTTATTACTTAAAACTAGAAGATTTGAAATAGCAAAAGAAGTAATATTAACATTTACAAGAAACATTAAATTTGGACTAGTGCCAAATGGATATTCTGGATTTGATAATAGACCTTTGTATAATAGCGTAGATAGTTCACTTCTTTTATTTGAACAAGTAAAAAAATATATAGATTACACAGGAGATTATATATTTGTAAAAAGAGAACTATACGATATTTTAAAAAGAATTATAGCATCTTATAAAAACGGAATAGATTTAGACGATAATAATATATACCTAGATGAAGATAATTTAATAGTAAGTGGAACAGATAAAACACAAAATACTTGGATGGATGCAAAATACGATGACTTTGCCGTAACTCCAAGAAATGGAAAAGCAGTAGAAATAAATGCATTATGGTACAATGCCTTAAAGATATTAGAAGCATTATGTATTAAATATGGTGAAAAAACAGATGCAAACATATATGCTGAAATGGCGGAACAAACACGTAAATCATTTACAGAGAAATTCTATAACAAAAAAAGAAAATGTTTATATGATGTAATTGGAGACAGTAAAATAAGACCAAACCAATTATTTGCAACATCACTATCATATCCAATAATTGAACCAAATGGTGAAATAGCAAAAGAAATGCTAAAAACAGTAAAATCAAAATTACTTAACAAGTATGGATTAAAAACGCTTGCAAAAGGAGAAGAGGGATACGTAGAGACTTATGAAGGAAATGCATTTAGAAGAGATATGAGTTATCATCAAGGAATTACATGGCCTTGGCTTTTAGGTCTATATAATAATAGTTTAGTAAATCAAATAAAAGATGTAAAAAACAAAAAAGAAAAATTAGAACTGAAAGAAGAATATTTAAAATTTATGCAAGAAGTAGAGAAGGTATTTAAAAAAGAATTTTACAATAATGGTGGAATAGGGAGCATATCTGAAATATATGATTCAAAAGCACCATTCTTACCAAAAGGTGCAATTGCACAAGCATGGAGTGTTGCAGAAATACTAAGAATAATAACAAACAAAAAGGAAGTATAAAATGAGAATACTAGGAATTGACCCGGGGTTTGCAATAACTGGATATAGTATTATAGATTATATTGGAAATAAATTTACACTTATTACATCAGGAGCAATTACCACAGATGCGCGGTGTATCATTTCCGCTAAGATTAGAAAAAATATATAGAGATTTAGAGCAAATAATAAATGAATATAAACCAGATGCAATGTCAATAGAAGAGCTTTTCTTTAATAATAATGCTAAAACAGCAATAAATGTAGCACAAGCAAGAGGAGTAATATTAGTAACAGCAAGAATAAAAGGAATAGCAACATATGAATATACTCCTCTACAAATAAAACAAGCAGTAACAGGCTATGGAAGAGCAGATAAAATGCAGGTACAGAGAATGGTAAAAATGATATTAAATTCAGAAAAATT
This sequence comes from uncultured Clostridia bacterium, assembly GCA_944389425.1. Taxonomy (GTDB): domain Bacteria; phylum Bacillota; class Clostridia; order TANB77; family CAG-508; genus UMGS1864. Next base: position 6,329 of record CALXMH010000009.1, on the reverse strand, counting down.
GCCAAAATTAGATGATATAACAGATAGTATGGCTATTGCAATATGTCATGCTCATTCATCAAAGTTTTCAAAAAAACTTTAAATTAAGGAGAATTCAAAATGGATAATCTCAGATTAATTTATGGAGAGAATACATATTTAATAGAAAGAGAAATAAAAGCAGTAAAAAAACAATTTGGAGAAATAGTGCAAGGTATTAATTATGTTGCAATAGAGCAAAATACTTTGGAAAATTTAATTACAGAAATAGAAACTCCATCTTTTGGATATCCTAAAAAACTTATAATAGTAAACAAATGCAATTTACTACAAAAAGAATTAAAAACAAAAAAGAATAAAAATATAGAAATAGCACAAAAATTAGCAAACTATATAGAAGAAAATAATAAAGAACTAGATTCTATAATTTTATTAATAGTAGAGGAAACCGCAGAAAAAACAAATACTTTATATAAAACAATAGAAAAATTTGGGCTAATTAAAGAATATACAGAATTAAAACCAGCAGAATTGGTAGCTCAGCTTAAAAATATTTGTAATGCATATAAAGTTGAAATTGATAATGACACCATAAAATATATAATAGAAACTTGTGGAACATCACTTCAAGAATTGATTAATGAAATAAGAAAATTAATAGAATATGCAGGTGCAGGTGGCAAAATAGACAAAAAAGCAGTAGATTTATTAGCAATTCCAAAAATAGAATCAGTAATATTTGATTTAACAGATAATTTAGGCAGAAAAAAAACAAAAGAAGCTTTGGAAGTTTTAAAAAATTTAATTTATAATAAAGAACCAGTACAAAAAATACTAATAACATTATATAATCACTTTAAAAAATTATATTTAGTAAAAATAGCACAAAAAGAAAATACAGATATAGTTAAGGCTTTAAACTTAAAACCAAACCAAACATTTTTGACAACAAAATACAAAAATCAAGCAGGATATTTTAGTGAACAACAATTAAGAACAATTTTAGAAGAATTAATAAATTTAGATACAAATAGTAAACTTCGGAAAAATAGATTTAAATATAGGATTAGAATCCGTACTTTGTAATTATATATAAAAAAATAACCACATATGAATGTGGTTATTTTTTATGGAAGTTTATATAATCAATATACATATATTATTGCTGCTATAACAACCAAAATTGCTAAGATATAAGCATAAGGTTTTGCCCATGCCAAATCAATTTCGTTTTCTTGTTCCATTTGTTTTTGCACTTCAAGCTCATGTGCCAATTTCTGGCGGATTTCTTCACTAACTCTATCTCTCATAAGCTCACTCCTTTCAGCAAAAAAATTAGCAGTTTGATTATATACCTCCATATTCAAATAATATCACTTGAAATTAGTGATAAATATAATAATAAATTATAACACAAAATAAACATAATTTGAATATTTTTGGTAAAAAAGTATAAAATAAATTTTAAATAAGGAGGATTGAGAATGTTAAACTTTAGAACGGACTTAGCTTTGGAAAGAAGAGATTTATATAGAAAAGCTAACAATATAAAAGATGAAATTCCAGGAATTGAGACAAACGAAGATGAAAAAGATGAAATAAAAATAACAAGAGTAAAAATAACAAATGATGAAGGTGCAAATGCTATTGGAAAACCAATTGGCAATTATATTACAATTGATATTAAAAACTTAAAAATTGCAAGTGAAGATGAAATTCAAAAAGCCGCAGAAGCATTAGGTGAAGAGCTTAAAAAACTTTATGATATTCATTTAAATGGTAAAGAAGACATATTAGTTGTAGGACTCGGCAACATGGGAGTAACACCAGATGCATTAGGCCCAAGTGTTGTACAAGATATAGATATTACAAGACATCTTTTAAAATATGCACCACAGTACTTAGAAGAAGGAGCAAGACCTGTGAGTGCAATTGCACCAGGGGTACTTGGAACAACTGGAATAGAAACACAAGAAATTTTAAAAGGTATAGTTGATAATATATCACCTAAACTAATTATAGTTATTGATAGTTTAGCATCTAAAAGTATAGAAAGAATAAGTTCTACAATACAAATTGCAGATACTGGAATAGTGCCAGGAGCGGGTGTAGGAAATGCAAGAAAAGAAATAAGCAAATATACATTAGGAATTCCAGTAATTGCACTTGGAATTCCGACAGTTGTTGAAGCTGCGACAATAGCAGCAGATTCAATAGACTTATTTATAGAAAAGTTACAAGAAGAGGCAAAATCTAATGAATATTTAAATGAGCTAAAAGATAAAGATAAATATGAACTAATAAAAGATGTTTTAATACCAAATGACTATAATTTTATAGTTACTCCAAAAGAGATTGATGGATTAATAGAAAACATGAGCTCAGTAGTTGCAAGAGGAATAAATATTAGCTTATAAATAAGAAAAGGTAATTCTTTTATAAGAACTACCTTTTTTGTATAGATTTTTTTCATATATTATGATAATATATGAAAAAACAAGAAAGTGAGTAAGAGAAAATGGAATATGTTTTACTTTTTCTAGAAGGAATAGCAACATTTATTTCACCATGTATTTTACCAATGCTTCCAATATACATATTATACCTAACAGGACAAGAAGATAAGGACAATAAAAAAATACTATTGAATAGTATAGGATTTTTTATAGGATTTGCCATTTTATTTTCTATACTAGGAGCTGTGTTTGCAGGAATTGGAAAATATTTATCAGACTACAGTAATATTATAAACATAGTATTTGGAATAATAATAATTTTATTTGGACTAAATTTTATAGATGTAATAAAAATTCCATTTATAAACAAAACTAAAAAAGTAGAAGTAAAAACAAATAAAAAAGGATTTTTCCAGTCTATTTTATTTGGAATGGTATTTGGGCTTGGATGGACACCATGTTTAGGGGCATTTTTAGGCTCTGCATTAATGATGGTTGCAAATACTGGCAATATTTTACAAGGAGTAACTATGCTACTAGTTTTCTCATTGGGACTAGGAGTTCCTTTCATATTAAGTGCTGTATTAATAGAACAACTAAAAAATACATTTAATTTTATAAAGAAAAATTACAAAACAATAAACATAATATCAGCTGCACTACTAATAATTATAGGACTATATATGTTAGTTCAAGGTATATTAAAAACAATTTAAAGGAGATTTTTATATGAATTCAAAAACAAAATTAATAATTATTATAATTTCATTAATAGTTGTAATAGGTGGTGGTACATATTTATATAATGTAATATCTAATTTAGACTTTACCATAGATAATAGAGAGCAAAAAGAAGAAAGCAAAAAAGCAATGCCAGAAGCTATTATATATGATGAACAAGATAATGAAATAAATACTTTAACTTTTAAAGGAAAACCAACAATAGTAAACTTTTGGACTACATGGTGCACATATTGCGAGCAAGAAATGCCAAGTTTTGAAAAAGCATATAATCAATATAAAGATGAAGTAAACTTTGTTTTAGTAGATGTGCTAGATAGCCAAGAAGAAACAAAAGAAAATGGAATAAATTTTAAAAATGAGCATAATTTATCTATGCCAATTTATTTCGATAGAAATCATCAAGCAGTTGCAAAATATGGAGCACCAGGATTTCCTACAACATTTTTTATAGATAAAAATGGGAATATATATAAAATTGTAATTTCAATGCTAACAGAGGAAAAATTATTTAATTATATAGAAAATTTAATAAATGTAGAATAGGAGGAAAAACAGTGAGAGATACTATAATAATAGGTGCAGGACCAGCTGGAATTTCTGCAAGCCTATATGCAAAAAGAGCTGGACTAGATGTTTTAGTACTATATAAAGATGATGGAACATTAGAAAAAGTTCATAAAATAGATAATTATTATGCAGTACCAGGAGTTTCAGGAGATGAATTAGCAAAAATCGGAAGAAAACAAGCAGAAGATTTAGGAATAGACATAAAAAAAGAAGAAGTTGTAGAAATTGAATATGATTATGAAAATAATTTTTTTACAGTTAAGGCAGATAAAAGATATCAAGCAAAGTCTATAATTTTAGCAACAGGAACAAGCAGAAATACATTAAGAATACAGGGATTAAAGGAACTTGAAGGAAAGGGAATAAGCTATTGCGCAGTTTGCGATGCTTTCTTTTATAGAAATAAAGATGTTGCAATAATAGGTAGTGGAAAATATGCAATAAATGAAATTAATCACTTGAAAAATGTAGTAAAAAGTGTAGTACTTCTAACAGAAGGAGGAACACCACCAGAAACAAGAGGAGATGTAGAAGTTATTACAAAAAAAGTGGCTAAATTTGAGGGAAAAGAAAAAGTAGAAGATATTGTATTTGAAGATAATTCTAAAAGAAAAGTAGATGGAGTATTTATTGCACTTGGAACAGCAGGAGCAAACGATTTTGGCAAAAAGTTAGGCTTGAATATTAAAAACAATAATATTATAATAAATGAAAATATGCAAACAAGTATGAAAGGTATATTTGCTTGTGGAGACTGCACAGGTGGATTACTTCAAATATCAAAAGCAGTGTATGAAGGTGCAAAAGCTCGGATTATCTGTAATTAATTATATAAAAGGAGGAAAATTATAATGAGTGTATTACATGTGGGAGCAAACGATTTTGAAAAAGAGGTTTTAGAAGAAAGCAAAACAGTATTAGTAGATTTTTATGCAGACTGGTGTGGACCATGCAAAATGATGTCACCAGTAGTTGAAAAATTAGCAGAAGAGTTAGGGGATACAGTAAAAGTATGCAAAATAAATGTAGATGAAGCACAAAATATTGCAGCAAATTACAATGTAATGAGTATACCAACATTTATAGTATTCAAACACGGTGAACCAGTAAAGAAAACAGTAGGAGTACAAAGCGAAAGCGAACTAAAAGGAATGCTTTCTTAAATTACAAAATTCAAAATAAATCCTTTTTATAAAACGAAAATAAGTTTAATAAAAAGGATTTATTTTGAGTTTATAGAATCTAATTAGTAAGAAATAATATTAAATTTAAAGAATATACTATAATTGATTGTAAAATAAAAGGAGCAATTATATGAATAAAAAGAGTATTATTTTATTATTAGCCATAATATTGTGTATATTAGTGGTATGCATATTTTTAGTGCTTAATAATAATGATAGAACAAAAACTATTTCAAAAGATAATAATGAAATAAAAAAAGAAAATGTATATTCTATTGCTTATAGTGAGGAAAAATTTAAAAATCTGCCTATAAACTATATTCAGCCTTGCTACGCATATGATATAAGTACTCCTGAAAAAGCAATAGGGTTAGCAGATTATACTTTTATTGGAAAAGTTAATAAAATACTTAGAACAGAATATAGACATCCAACCCAAACTGTTATTAATGGAGAAATAAAAACAGTATCATCTCCATATACAATTTACGAAGTAAGTGTAATTAAAAATATAGATGGGAATCTAATAACAAATGAAACAATAGAAATAGCTCAAGCAGGAGGACTAGAACAAGAACTGTCAACTTATTCTTTTTATGAAGGAATGGGATTATTAAATATAGGAGAATATTATATATTACTTGCTTTTACACAACCAGATGGAAGCCTATTATTTGATAATCCAGAATTTGAAATACCGTTAGAAACAGATAGCACACCTGCTAATGTTATAAATAAATACATAAAAGCTTCACAAGAACAAGTAAATATAGCCAACAAAGAAAAATCAAAATCAATACTTTATGATGTAGATTTTAAAGAATAATATATGAATATGATTAATACAAAATAAAAGACGTAACAAAAAAATAGCACGAATTTGTGCTATTTTTTTACTTTTTTTCCAAAAAACAGTTGACTTTTGGTAGGCTAGCGTAGTATAATAATTGAGCGTATGGATTTGCGGTGAAGCAGAATGTGGCTACACTTTATAGTGGAGGGAACTTCTGTGGAGTATGTCTTGGCTTAGACCGGGCGAAAGTTTGATAGAAGCACTTTTAACCTAAGTTCATATTGTATTAGCTTAGGTTTAAAAATGGAGTAAAAAGAAACACCAGGGTGCGTTGATAACTTGCCGGAACATTTTTATAATAAGGAGGGAAATCATGGCAACATCAAACAAATTAGTAGGAAGTGACAAAATAAGAATTAGATTAAAAGCTTATGACTATGTAGTTTTAGATCAGTCTGCTGAAAAGATAGTAGATACTGCTAAGAGAACAGGAGCACAAGTTTCAGGTCCTATTCCACTTCCAACAAAGAAAGAAGTTATAACAATTTTACGTTCTCCACACAAACACAAAGATTCAAGAGAACAATTTGAAATGAGAACACATAA